>CAYUJU010000001.1:0-109573 GCA_964445115.1 uncultured Methylobacillus sp.
GTCGCGGGTTCGAGTCCCGTCCACTCCGCCAATTCAGAACGGCGAGCCTTTGGGCTCGCCGTTTTCATTTATGTCACCCGCCCGGCAATCCCGGCTTCTATGGTATAGTCATCGCTTTTTAATCCCTCATGGGGCCGCTGTCGTCGCGCGATGGAGTCCCCGCTCAAAGCACATCGAAGGTTATTGTCATGCTGGATACGTTTCGCGAACATTCCAAGGGTTGGCTGGCCAAGCTGATTCTTGCTTTTATTACCATTCCATTTGCGTTGTGGGGTATTGATTCCTATCTGCAGGGGGCAGGCTCCAACGTTGCCGTGGCGACCGTGGATGGCAAGGACATTACTGTGCAGGAATTCGCCGGTGCCATGGAAGATATGCGGAATCAGCTGCAGGCATCAGGCAAGAACGACCCAGCACTGCTGGAAGACCCGGCGACCAAACAATCCGTATTGAATCGACTGATCCTAAAGCGTTTGCTGGATCAAGAGGTTAGGAAAGCCAATTTCAAGATCAGCGATGAAGTATTGAGCAAGTATGTCATGTCGCTGCCTGAGTTCCATCAGGATGGAAAGTTCTCACAAGAACTCTATGACGCGATTCTGGCCCAGAACAACCTGACGCCGACCAAATTCGAAGCGCGCATGCGTGCGGAGTTGCTGTCGCAAGTGGTGCGCGAAAGCATTGCATCGGCCGCTGTGGTGCCGCAAAGTGTGGCAGACCAGATTCTGAAGGCTGAACACCAACGTCGCGAAGTGACGGTAACCGACGTCAATGCCAATGACTTTGTCGCGCAAACCAAGGTGGATGACGCGCAGGTCAAGGCGTATTACGAGAAAAACAAGGACAAGTTCCGCGTCCCTGAACAGGTCAAGATTGAATTTGCGATCTTGTCCGCGAATAACTTCATCCCGGCCATGAGCGTGGATGAAGAGGAAGTGAAGAAATATTACGCGGAAAATGCCGCCAAGTTCCAGGGGGACGAGCAGCGTCGTGCCAGCCATATCCTGATCAGTTTTGGCGGCAAGACGGATGAGGCCAGCAAGAAGGCCGCACGCGACAAGGCAGCGGCGATCCTGGCAGAGGTCAAGAAAGACCCCAAGAAGTTTGCTGATCTGGCAAGAAAGAATTCGCAAGACCCTGGCTCTGCAGAAAAGGGCGGAGATCTGGGCCTGTTCGGCCGCGGCATGATGGTGAAGCCTTTTGAGGAGGCCGTGTACGCGATGTCGCCTGGCGCCATCAGCGACTTGGTGGAGTCGGAATTCGGTTACCACATCATTCAGCTGACCGAGATCAAGGGGCAAGGGCAATCTCTGGATGAGGTCAAGGCGAACATCCGCGCCGAGTTGCTTTACCAAAAGGCGCTGGCCAAGTTTGCCGAGCAGGCGGAAAACTTCAGCAACATGGTGTACGAGCAGTCGGACAGCCTGCAGCCCGTGGCCAAGACCTTTGGGATCGAGACACAAACCAGTGCCTGGATGTCGAGGGAGGACGCACTGAAGTTTTTCAAGAACAGCGACAAGCTGGTCAACGCGATTTTCTCGGCCGAGTCGATTCAGGAAAAGCGCAATACCGAGGCGGTCGAAGCTGCTGCCAATACGCTCGTCTCGGCACGGGTGCTGGAGCACAAGCCAGCTGCACCGCGTAAGCTGGAAGAGATCAGTGCGGCTATCGCGACTTACCTGAAGCATGAGCAGGCCATGCACCTGGCCCAAAAGAAGGCGAGTGCGTTGCTGGCAGATCTCAAGGCCGGCAAGGGGGGGGATGAATTGAACTGGATTCCGCCGGTGACCATCAGCCGCAAGGATGCTCAGGGCTTGACGGAAGAAGTGATGTCCAGGGTGTTCAAGATCGATGCGAGCAAGTTGCCGTCTTACGATCTGGTCGAAAAGAAGAACATTGGTTATGCGCTGGTCAAGGTCATTGCCGTGGACGACAGCTTGCCTTCTGATGCTACCGAAAAATCGGCGATGGCAGGTGAGGTAAGTGCAGCGTTGTCGCAGGAGTATCTGGCGGCTTATCTGGCATCCTTGAAAGCCAAGTCGGGGATTACCATCCACCAGAAGGTGCTGAACAGTCCTGCGCAGTAATTAAAACGTACACGACAGTCGGGTGAAGAAAAGGGGGCGCATGCCCCCTTTTCTGTTTGTTGGATTGGATCTGTTTGTTGGATCTGAACGAGGAAAAGGCTTAGACCCGGAAGGATTTTGCACCGAGGCTGTTGAGGTAGTTAAGGATGGCCTTGGCCATCTCCTTGAGTGGCACGATTTCATCCACACCGCCTTGCGCGATGGCCTCCTTGGGCATGCCGAACACGATGCAACTGGCCTCATCCTGGGCGAACGTGTGGGCGCCGGCATCGTGCATTTCCTTCATCCCCAGCGCGCCGTCCTTGCCCATCCCTGTCAGGATGATGCCGATGGCATTTTTGCCGGCATGGTTGGTTGCCGATCGATAGAGTACATCAACGGATGGCCGGTGACGGTTGACCGGTTCCGCCTTGGATAATTCGCAGACATAGTTGGCGCCGCTCCTGGCCAAGAGCAGGTGAGAGTGGCCGGGCGCCAGGTAGGCGTGCCCGGGCAGAATGCGGTCGCCGTGTTCTGCCTCTTTCACGCGAATCTGGCATAGTGAGTCGAGTCGCGCGGCAAACGATTTGGTAAAGCCTTCCGGCATGTGCTGGGCAATGACGATGCCGGGACAATCCGGCGGCAATTGCATCAGGACTTCCTTTAGCGCCTCCGTGCCGCCGGTTGACGCCCCGAACACCAGGATTTTTTCCGTGGAGGCAATTTTGTTGCGCATGGCGGGCAGAACGACATCCGCGTTATGACTGACCGTGCTTGCTGCCGGGCGTGAGGCCAGGCCACGTACCTTGGCTTTAGCCGCAATGCGAATCTTTGAGGCGATTTCTTCCGCGTACTCCTTCATGCTGTTCTGGATGTCGATCTTCGGTTTGGAAATGAAGTCGACGGCACCCAGCTCGAGCGCGCGTAACGTCACTTCAGAACCACGTTCCGTCAGGGTCGAGATCATCAGCACGGGGGTAGGTCGCAGGCGCATCAGCTTCTCAAGGAAATCCAGCCCGTCCATCTTCGGCATTTCGACATCCAGCGTGATGACGTCCGGGTTCAGATTGCGGATCATCTCCCGGGCGACGATGGGGTCGGGTGCGGCGCCCACGACTTCCATATCCTTCTGCTGATTGATGATTTCCTTGAGCAGGGAGCGAATCAGCGCGGAATCGTCGACGACCACTACTTTGATCTTGTTCATGCCAGCCATGTTACCTTATGTGAAAAGTTCGATATCACCTTCGACCTTGGATTCCTCCAGTCTGGAACGGTACTCGCGTTCGCGTACGGCGATCGTGTCGTTGTGCATGTTGCGCAGCTTCTTGACCAGAACTCTTCCTGTCGCGGGAAAGTAATAGACCTTGCGTGGATAGATGTCGAGTAGATCCTGCGAAACGACGGGAATTCCTTCTGTTTTGAGATATTCCAGTCCGAACCTGGCGTTGCGTTCCCCGACACCTGCCGTGCCCATCTGCTTGAGCACGGCGCCGCCGCCGAAGAGCTTGGCTTCGAGATTTTCACGGCGTGCGCCCAGTTTGATCAACTGGTTGATCAACATTTCCATGGCGTAGGTGCCGTACCGCGTGGACGCAGCACCCCAGCCGCCTTGTTCCTGCGGGTTTTCCGGCAACATGAAGTGGTTCATGCCGCCCATGCCGCTGGTTTTGTCCCGGATACAGGCCGCCACACAGGAACCTAGCGTGGTGACCAGCAGCATGTCCCTGCGGGTGACGTAATATTCCCCCGGCAGTATCTTGGCCGCCTCTGTATTGAAGGTGCGGTCGAAGTACAGATTCGGTGCGAGGGTTTCTTCGAAGCCTTGTTTCATTTGGTTTATCGGGATGCCGGAATTGCCAGGTGCCTGGATTTGTCGGCGATGGTGTAAACGGTTTTACCTCGGATGGTGAACAGGTCTGCCGCGTGCTGGAAGCTTTCGGAGTGGCCGGCGAACATGAGCGCGTCGCTGTGCATCAGCGGAACGAATTTTTGCAGGATCTTGTATTGCGTGGGTTTGTCGAAATAGATCATCACGTTCCTGCAAAAAATGGCCTCGAAGGGGCCGTGGATCGGGTACTTCGCATCCAGCAGGTTCAGTTGCCTGAAGGTAATCATATCCCTCAATTCTTTCCTGACCTGCACAAAGCCGACGTTCTTCCCAGTCCCGCGCAGGAAGAAGCGCCTCAGCAGTTCCGGGGATAACTTTTCGACGCGTTCGATGGGATAGACCCCCAACTGGGCTTTCTTCAGTACATTGGTGTCGAGATCCGTCGCAAGGATATGCACGGGGGGAGTGAAGCTGCCGAAGGCATCGACGACGGTCATGGCCATGGTATAGGGCTCTTCGCCTGTCGATGCCGCGCTACACCAGAGGTCGATGGGCCTGCGATGCCGCACTTTGTTTAGGTGCTCCGCGAGCAAGGGGAAGTGGTGCGGCTCGCGGAAGAAGGCAGTCAGATTGGTGGTGAGCGAATTGACGAAAGCCTCCCACTCGCGTTCATCGTCGGTTTCCAGCAGTGCCAGATACTCCTTGAAGCTGTCGATCCCCATGGTGCGCAAGCGCCGTCCCAGGCGGCTGTAGACCATGTCTTTCTTTGCATCCGAGAGGTTGATGCCCGCATGGTCGTAGATCAGTTTGCGCACGCGCTGGAAGTCCTGCTCGGTGAACAGGAACTCACGAGAGGAAGCATCTCTGTCGGGATTGATCGCCATATTGCCCTTACTGGTTGTTGCGCACGACGCTCAGTGCGCAGTGTGCTGATGCGCTAGCTACGAGGCTTGCAGTCCGTGACTCATGGCGCCTCTGCCAGTGCTGTCAGCGGCATCCCCGGCGTATCCTTGAGGTTGGCCGGGCATGCGGTCGTTACATCGCCTATCGTTTCACGTCAGAACTCTTCCCATTCGCCGTCATCGGAGGATGCGGCCGGGGGCAGAGGTTTGCGCGTGGGCCTGGCGGCGGGCCGTGCGGCGATGGCACGGGTAGCGGTTGCGCGGGTGGGGTTGTAGCCGCTGCTGCCCGGCAGTTTGAACACGCTGACCGACTCGATCAGGGTTTGTGCCTGTTCTTCCAGCGACTCTGCGGCTGCGGCGGCTTCCTCCACCAGCGCGGCGTTCTGCTGGGTCACCTCGTCCATCTGGGTCACGGCCTGGTTGACCTGGTCGATGCCTGAGCTTTGCTCCACGGACGCTGCCGTGATCTCGGCCATGATGTCAGTCACGCGTTTCACCGAGCTGACCACTTCATCCATGGTCGAGCCGGCCTGTTCCACCAGCTTGGAGCCATCTTCGACCTTTTCCACGGAGTCTGAGATCAGCTGCTTGATTTCCTTCGCTGCGGCGGCCGAGCGCTGTGCCAGATTGCGCACTTCGCCTGCCACCACGGCGAAGCCACGGCCCTGCTCGCCGGCGCGGGCGGCTTCCACGGCAGCATTCAGCGCCAGGATGTTGGTCTGGAAGGCGATGCCGTCAATGACGCTGATGATATCCACGATCTTGCGCGAAGACTCGTTGATGGCCGACATGGTATGGACCACTTCGCCCACCACTTCGCCGCCCTTGACGGCGACGCCGGAAGCGGCGGAAGCCATCTGGTTGGCCTGCTTGGCATTTTCGGCATTCTGTTTCACGGTAGAAGCCAGTTCCTCCATGCTGGAGGCGGTTTCCTGCAGGCTTGACGCTTGTTCCTCGGTGCGCTGCGACAGGTCAGTATTACCTGCGGCGATTTCCTTGGCGGCAGTATTGATGGACTCCGCGGCGGTCTTGATCTGCTCGATCAGGCTACGAAGGTTTTCCACGGTCGCGTTGGAGTCATCCTTCAACTGGCCGAAGGTCCCGAAATACTCGTTGGTGATGCTTTCGGTCAGGTCGCCGCGGGAGAGGGCATTGAGCACGCGTACGACTTCGTTGAGGCCGACGTCGCTGGTTTCGAGGAGCTTGTTCATGCCCTCGGCGAGGGTCTTGAAGAAGCCTTCCTTGTTGTTGGTGTCGAGACGGGTCTTGAAATCGCCCATGACGGCGGCCTCGACGACGCGTTCGATTTCGGTTTCGACTGCGACTTCAGTCGTACGGTCGATCCACTCGGCCACCGCGCCCAGCCGCTCGTTTTTGTCGTTGATGACTGGGTTGGCGGTGACGCGCAGGTTGCGGCCGCCCACGACCAGGTTGGCTGTGTAGGCGCTGGTGAGGCTGGACAGCATGCGGGCCTGATGCGACGGGTCCCGGTGGAAGCTGTCGATGTTGGTCCCGACCAGATTGCTCGCGGAGAAGTTTGGCAGTTGTTTGCGGATGTCGGCTTCCGCGCTGGAAAGCGTCTTCACGACGGCCTTGTTGACGTAGATGATGTTGCGCTCGTTGTCGGCAATCATCACGCCGGTGCTGACGTTGTCCAATGCGATACGGACACGCAGGTTTTCTTCCGCCAGTTGGCGTTCGCGTTCCTGTGCGGCGAGTTGTTCCGTGATGTTGTCCCACTCGACCACTGCACCCAGTCGCACGCCTCGCGCATCAATCACCGGGTTGGCGCTGAGGCGGAAGGTCAGGCCCGCGACCTTGATCTGGGTGGTGTAGGTGCTGGTGAACGTAGCCAGCAGGTTGCGCTGGTGTGCGGGGTTCTTGTGGAAGCCGTCAATGTTCGTGCCCATGAGAGTGGCCACGTTGAAGGAGGGCAGCACCTTCTTCAGGTCGGCCTCGGCCGCGGTCAGCATGCCGACGATGGACTTGTTCATGTAGATGATGTTGAGATCGGTATCCGCCATCATCACGTTGGTTGACACGTTGTCCAGCGCGACCTTGATACGCGCGGTTTCTTCGGCCACGCGACGTGTTTCGTTCATGTCGTAGCCTAGCTTGATCTGCACCGAACGCAGCGCCTGCAGCACCTTGCCGATCTCATCGTTGCGGCGCATGTCGAAATGCACGTTGAGATTGCCTTCGGATACCGTGCGCAGGTGGCGCGCAGTGTCATTGAGCGGTTTGATCAGCATGCCGGACAGGAACTGGAAGCCGAACGCCACGCCCGCCAGGCCAACCAGCAGCAGGGGAGTGATGTAACTGGCGCTCAGCCCCAGTTTGAGGACAGCAGCCAGTAGCACCAGACTGATCAACGGCAGCGCGAAGGATGCCATCAACTTCTGCTGTAGCGGCATATCGACCAGGGCCTTGCGAAGCCGTACCGGCAACGGGTCTTTCGGGAAGATGCCCTGATTCCACTGGCTGTACAGAGCGCCTGCGGCTTCGATCTGCGCGCGCGTCGGTTTGTTGCGGACCGACATGTAGCCGGTGACCTGACCGTTCTCGCGTAGCGGAGTGATATTGGCTTCGACCCAGTAGTAATCGCCGTTTTTGCAGCGATTCTTCACGATGCCGGTCCAGGGCCTGCCGGCCTTGACGGTATTCCACAGGTCTTCGAACGCTGCCGGCGGCATATCCGGATGGCGCACAATGTTGTGGTTGGCACCGATCAGCTCGGCCTCGGTAAAGCCGCTGATGCGCAGGAAGTCACGGTTGATCGAAGTCAGATTTCCCTTCAGGTCAGTCGTGGAGACGATGGTGTCCGTGTCGGTCAGAACGTATTCGTTCGTGGTGACGGGCATGTTGATTTTCATGGAGTTCTCCTCTAAATCCTACGCTGCAACGCTGTCGATAAGTGCCATTTCATGGCTATTCATCAGGCTTTCGATAGTCACCAGAATCAGCATCCGGTCATCCACGGTGCCGAGACCGACGAGATACTTGGTATCGATGGTGGACACCAAGTCGGGAACCGCACGTACCTGGGAGGCCTGTAAGGTGATGACGTCGGAAACGCCATCCACGACGATGCCGACGATCCTGCCGTTGAGGTTCAGGATGATGACGACCGTAAACTCGTTGTATTCGATCTTGCCGAGGTTGAATCGCACCCGCAGATCCACGATCGGGACGATGGTGCCGCGCAGGTTGATCACGCCCTTGATGAAATCCGGGGTGTTGGCGATCTTGGTGACGGCATCGTAGCCGCGAATCTCCTGAACCTTGAGAATTTCGATGCCATATTCCTCGGTCCCCAGCACGAAGGTCAGGTATTCCCCGACCGGTGCGCTCGGGCTGTGGTCCATGGTGTCGTTATTGCTGGCGATCATTGTGTCTCCTTTGCCAGTCCATTAGATAGTACCCTGACCGAGCCTGATCAGTGTCGGGACGTCCAGAATCAGGGCAACGGTGCCGTCGCCCATGATGGTCGCGCCGGAAACGCCGACCACCTTGCGGAAGTTGGTTTCCAGACTCTTGATGACCACTTGCTGCTGCCCGACCAGCGCATCGACGAATAGGGCGGCCTTTTTGTCTTCGGCTTCGATCAGCACCAGCACGCCCTGGCTGGGATCGGTGATGTTGGTCGGCATGTTGAACAGCTTGTGCAACGCGATGATGGGCAGATACTCGCCTCGCACGCGCACCATATGGCCTTGCCCGGTCACGGTCTTGAGATCTTCCGGCTGGGGCTGCAGCGTTTCGACGATGAGGTTGAGCGGAATCACGTACAGGCTGCCGCCCAGCGAGACGGACATGCCGTCCAGAATCGCCAGCGTCAGCGGCAGGCGAATCGTCATGGTCGTGCCTACGCCGGGCGCGGAGCCGATCTGGATCACGCCGCCCATCTCGGTGATGTTGCGTTTGACCACATCCATCCCGACGCCGCGGCCGGAGACATCTGTGACCACATCTGCGGTCGAGAACCCCGGCTCGAAAATCAGCATCCATACGTCGTTGTCAGGCATGGATTCGGAAGCCTGCAGC
The DNA here is from genome assembly GCA_964445115.1 of uncultured Methylobacillus sp. Classification (GTDB taxonomy): domain Bacteria; phylum Pseudomonadota; class Gammaproteobacteria; order Burkholderiales; family Methylophilaceae; genus CAIJXJ01. The sequence continues at coordinate 8,844 of CAYUJU010000001.1, forward strand.
CCGCGTTCCATGGCCTTGGACAGGATTTTTTCGCGATTCAGGCCGCCTCCGTCATCGGACACTTCGATCACGACGGCGCCGCCCTGATTGGAGGCGGAGAGCGTGATCGTGCCCTTGGCGGGTTTGCCGGCAGCAATGCGTTTCTCGGGCAATTCGATCCCGTGGTCGAGGCTGTTGCGTACCAGATGTGTGAGCGGATCGGCAATTTTCTCGATCAGGCCCTTGTCCAGTTCGGTCGTGTCGCCCACGGTGACCAGCTCGACCTGCTTGTTCAGTTTGGAGGCCAGATCACGTACCACGCGCGGGAAGCGGCTGAACACGAAGCTGACCGGCATCATGCGGATCGACATCACCGATTCCTGCAAGTCGCGGGTGTTGCGCTCCAGTTGCGCGAGGCCATTGTGCAGGCGTTCGTACAGGATGGGATCGACACTCGAGGCCGTCTGGGCCAGCATCGCCTGGGTGATCACCAGTTCGCCAACCAGGTTGATCAATTGGTCGACACGTTCCACCCCGACGCGAATCGAGGTTTCGCCTGTTGCGGCGCTGGCAGCCGACTTGTCCTTGGCGCGGGTTTCGGTCGGCTTCGCTGGCGCTACGACAGGTGCGGGCTTGGCGGTCGGGGCAGGGGGCGTCGGCAGTGGCGCGAAGAAGCCGTAGCCTTCGCTATCCAGTTCCTGCACTGCGGCCGGTTGAGCGACCTCCGGCAGCACCTCGGTGAAAAAGCCGTAGCCTTCGCCATCTGCCGATGCCGCTGTCGGGGCGGGGTCTGTGAAGAAACCGTAACCCTCATCGGTCGGTGCCGCCGCAGGCAATGGCTCAAAGAAGCCAAACCCCTCATCGTCGGTGGCGGCCGGTTGCGCCGTTTCAGGCAGCGGCTCGAAAAAGCCAAACCCTTCATCCTGACCTGCATCGGGCGTATCGCTTAACGCCTTGTCTTGGGCGCTGACCGTGATCGTGACATCTTCCGGCTCGGCAATGAACGCGAAAATATCCTGAATCGCCTCCATCGGCTGCGTCGTGGTCAATTGATAGTGCCATTCCGGCTTGGAATTCTTGGCCTTGGACTTTTTGGGTTTCTTGTCTTTCTTGCTCTTTTTGGAGTCGTCTTGCGGCGTCGCGGGGGCGGTCAACTTGACCAGTTCCCCCGCATGGGCGAGTTCATCTTCCACTTCCGCCATGCCGGTGGGGCGTTTGAGAAAGCTCTTGCCGGGCCGGAACAGGATGTCGAAGGTCTGGGTGTCTTGTGCCGGCAGAGCCTCCTGGGCCACGGTGGAGGCTGGTGCAGCGAATACCGGCACCTCTTCCATCTCCGGTGTGGCAGGGGGCTCGGCGGATGGGGGCTCTTCGCTGCCGGCCGCCGGCTGGTCCTGCGTGAGGGCGCGTAACTTGCTGCAAATGGCTTCCGCCGCCTGCGGCTCGGCATCGGTGCCGTTTATATGGCAGGCCAGTTGTTCCTTGAGTACGTCCGCCGCTTCGAGAAACGCATCGATCATTTCGGTGCGCGGTGCCATTTCGCCTTTGCGCAGGCGATCCAGCAGGTTCTCGAGGACATGCGTGACTTCGGTCATGTCCGTGAAGCCGAACGTGCCGCTACCACCCTTGATGGAGTGGGCAGCACGGAAAATGGCGTTCATCTCCTCGATATCGGGAGAGTCGACGTCCATTTCCAGCAACAGCCTTTCCATCTCCGCCAGATGTTCGGCGCTCTCCTCGAAGAACACCTGATAGAACTGGCTCATGTCGATGCTCATCGTTCCCCTCCGTTAAGCGACCAGAGCATGAGCGAATTTAGCCGATGACTTTCTTGACGACTTCGAGCAGTTTGGCCGGATCGAACGGCTTGACCAGCCAGCCGGTAGCGCCCGCGGCGCGGCCGGCCGTTTTCATGGCATCGCCGGATTCGGTCGTCAGCATCAGGATCGGCACAGTCTTGTACTGGGGAAGGTTGCGCAGATTTTTGATCAGTGTCAGGCCGTCCATGCGCGGCATGTTCTGGTCGGTGAAGATCAGGTCGAAGGATCGGCCTCTCGCCTTGTCGAGGCCGTCCTGACCATCAACTGCCTCTACAACGTCGTAGCCGGCGCTTTTGAGGGTGAACGACACCATCTGTCGGATTGATGGGGAATCATCAACCGTCAGGATTGTTTTTGCCATGGTTCAGGTCTCCTTCTTTCTTTGTTTTTTTGTTCGCCATCTGTAGAAGTGGCGTTATGTGCGAATAAAACCGTTAAAACAGCTCAATGTCGCCAGCATCCACGTTCACCTGCTTGACCGGATTGTGTCTGGATTTCTCGATCAGTTCTCTCATCTCTCCGATGGAACTGCGCAGGCGCCCCAACCGGTCGGTGTCATGCTGATGCTGCAATTCGATGTTGGCGAGACCATCCAGGATCGACACGATGATACCCATCCGGGTCGTGGCGTGCCCGACCAGTTGCGTGGCGAGATCCTGGAACTGGAGCGTGGTGATGGCAGTGTGGACATCGTGCTCCACTTCGATTGTCGTTTGCTCAAGCTCTACCGTCACCCCCTGGGTGACACGGTCCAGTTCGTGGATGTAGGTGATCATGCCCTCGACGTTCTGCTTGGACTGCAAGGCGAAGTTCATGTCCTTGGAGGACATGTTCTTGATCACGCTTTCAGCGGTGTTGACCGAGTGGTTGACGTCATCCATGTGTCGGCGAATTTCGGTGCTGAACTCGGCGGAGCGTAAGGAAAGCTTGCGGACCTCGTCGGCTACCACGGCAAATCCACGTCCGGCTTCCCCTGCACGGGCAGCTTCGATGGCGGCGTTGAGGGCGAGCAGATTGGTCTGGCTGGCGATGCCCTCGACCTCTGTCAGGATATGGTTGATGCTCTTGATCTGAGCGCTGATCTCATCCATCTTGGCGACCAGCTCCATGCCGGATTTGCTGGCATCAATGGTGTTGTCCACGAACATGCCCAGCGTGCTGGAAGTGTCCGCCAGGAATTTGGACAGCGTGATCTTCTCGGAAGCGGCTGCGCCGGTGTCGTCGTCAGCGTTTTCGGAGGGGTTGTCATTCTTCGTATCCGCCAGTTTGAGGACCAGACTCTGCTGCTTGCGTGATGTCGACTCGAGGCCGGTGAAACTGTTGATCAATTTCTGGATGGCGTCGTCCAGCAGGTCGCGCAACTGCTGCAGCTCTGTCTGGGTGTTGTTCACCTGTGAGCTGAATTCCTCGTGCAGGATGTTCAGCAGGCTGTCAAAGCCTTCGGCCAGGGACGAGATATCCTCGTCCAGCGACTTGGGTATGAGCGTCTTGGCTGTGGTGCCGTTGCCTGCGCGGGCCAGCAGGATCAGCCAGCCGATATTGCACACCAGCAGCGCGACCCACTGCAGGGAATTGAGCGAGGTGCCGGGGGCGGCAAGCATCAACAGCGCGGCAAATAATGCCACCGCGATCATCAGGCCGAACAGGATTGGTTTTTTTGTCATTTGTTCGGAGGGTCCTGGCCGGGATCAGGAAATGGAAAACAGTTTGTTGAAATTGGCGATTTCGAGAATCTGCCTGACGGTCCCTGAGGTGTTTGAGACCAGCAGTTTGACGTTCTTGGCCGTGGCCCGATCCTTCAGCAGCAGCAGCAGCATGCCCAATGCCGAGCTGTCCAGATAATCCACCCCTCCCATGTCGACTTCCAGCGACTGAATGCCGGGTTTTCCCAGCAGTGTCTCATATCCCTCCCGGAACTCGCGATGCGTATTGAAATCGAACCGGCCGGCGAGGGACAGTACTGCTTTTCCATCTGATATCCGCTGGGTAACTTGCATCTGGATTCCCTTGCTTATTTTTAACTGCAGAATATGTGCAGCAGGAAAAAAACTCAAGCACCCATCAGTCACAAATTACGCTGGCAGCGGCGTGCCCAATCAGAGGGGGCGGCTGCCAGCGTGAGGGGATGTATTGGGCGCAACATTCTAGATCAAGTGATCGTTTTGACCTTGGCTGCGGAGGGGGCTCAGACCATGGATTCGATGGAGCCGGCCGCGGTGATGTTCATGCCGCCATCCACGTAGGTGATTTCCCCCGTAACGCCACTGGCCAGGTCGCTGCACAGGAAAGCCGAGACGTTGCCGACTTCTTCGATGGTGACGTTGCGGCGCAGCGGGGCGTTACGCTCGTTGAAGTCCATCATCTTGTCGAAACCGGAGATGCCGGAAGCCGCCAGCGTCTTGATCGGGCCGGCGGACACGGCGTTGACGCGAATGCCCTTGGTCCCCAGGCTTTGTGCCATGTAGCGCACGTTGGCTTCGAGGCTGGCCTTGGCGACGCCCATGACGTTGTAGTTGGGCATGGTGCGTTCTGCACCGAGGTAGCTGATGGTCAACAGCGAGGCGTTACGGCCCTGCATCATGGGCAGGCCGGCCTTGGCCATCGCGGCGAAGCTGTAGGAACTGATGTCATGGGCGATGCGGAAATTCTCGCGGGTGACGCTGTCCAGATAGTCGCCTGCCAGCGCTTCGCGTGGGGCGAAGGCGATGGAGTGCACCAGAACGTCAAGGCCATCCCATTGTTTGCCCAGTGCGGCGAACATGTTGTTGATGTCGTCATCCGAGGCGACATCGCACTGCAGGACAATATTGGAACCGAATTCTGCCGCCAGTTTTTCGACGCGATCCTTCAGCTTTTCGGTCTGGTAGGTGAAGGCCAGTTCGGCGCCTTCACGCTTCATGGCTTCGGCGATGCCGTAGGCGATGGAACGATTGCTGAGGAGGCCGGTGATCAGGGCGCGTTTGCCGGTGAGAAATCCCATGGTTAACCTTTCAAGACAGACTGAAATATAAGAATGCGGGCAGGCAGGGTGCATTGACCGCGGCGCGATCGTCCGACGGATATGCGCCCTGACTAGCGTTTATTGTTCGTTCTCGGGTCCAGCGCGTCGCGCAGACCTTCTCCAAGAAGATTATACCCCAGCACCGTGAGCAGAATAGCCAGTCCTGGGAAGGCGGAGAGCCACCAGGCGAACTGGATGTATTCTTTGCCATCGGTGAGGATGTTGCCCCAGGAGGCTTGCGGCGGTTGCACGCCCAGGCCGAGGAAGCTCAGACCCGATTCGACCAGCACGGCGCTGGCGATGCCGAGCACGGAGCTGACGATGATGGGCGTGAGGCTGTTGGGCAGCAGGTGACGGAAGATCAGCCGTCCGTCCCGTGCGCCCAGCGTTTGCGCGGCCAGCACGTATTCGCGTTCACGCAGGCTCAGGAACTCGGCGCGTACCAGGCGCGTGACGCCCATCCACGAAGTCAGGCCGATCACGATCATGATGTTCCAGATCGACGGGGTCAGGAAGGCGATCACCGCGAGGATCAGAAAGAAAGTCGGGATGGAGAGCATGACATCAACCAGGCGCATGATGACGATGTCGACCACGCCGCGGTAATAGCCGGCGACAGCGCCCAGAATGACGCCGATGACGGTAGCGATGCCGACGGCGACGAAACCGACCAACAGGGAAATGCGTGCGCCGAACAGCATGCGCGAGAACACGTCGCGCCCCAGCCCATCCGTGCCCATCCAGTGATCAGCCGATGGCGGTAACAGGATCGCCTTGACGTCAATGGCATCGGGGTCATACGGAGCAATCCAGGGGGCCAGCATGGCCAGCACCAGGATACTGGCGATGACCACGAATCCCCATCGCGCCAGCGGATTGGCGAAGATGCTTTTCATCGGACCACTCCCCGGCGGACGCGTGGATCCGCCCAGGCGTAGGCGAGGTCGGCGAGCAGGTTGCCGATCAGCGTGAGTGCGGCACCGATGGTCAGGATGCCCATGATGACGGGGAAGTCGCGCATCAGAACGGCGTCATAAAACAGTTTGCCCATGCCGGGGATGGCGAACAGTGATTCGGCAATGACGGAGCCGCCGATCAATCCCGGGATGGAGAGACCGAGCAGCGTAATCAGCGGCAGCAGGGCGTTGCGCAACGCATGGCGATAAACCACGGTGTTTTCGGCCAGCCCCTTGGCGCGCGCGGTGGTGATGTAATCCTGATGCAGGACGTCCAGCATGCCGTTGCGCACGAACAACGAAATGCCGGCCAGGCCGCCCAACGCGGAAATAAAGACCGGAATCGCCAGGTGACGGGCGACATCCCACCATTGCGCATACCAGGGCAGATGTTCGTAGCCCAGGCTGTGCAGGCCGGAAATCGGCAGCCAGCCATGCACCACACCCAGCCAGTACATCATCAGCAGTGCCAGCCAGAAGCCGGGGATGGCGAAGCCGACGAATACAAAGATGGTAATCACGCGGTCAGGCAACCGGTTCTGGGTGACGGCCGAAATCACACCCAGCGGCAGTGCCACTGCCATGATCAGGACCAGTCCCAGAATGTTGATCAGCAAGGTGATCGGCAGGGCCTCCTGGATCAGGCCTTTGGTCACGTTGCCTTCGGCATCGGTTTTTTGCCAGAACACCGGGCGTTGATGCCCTGCAAACGACTCGCCGAAGTCCAGGGTTGCCATACGTTTGAGCCACAATCCGTATTGCACCATCAAGGGTTCGTCGAGGTGATACAGCTCGCGTAACTTTTGGCGCGACTCTTCGCTGGCCTTGGGGTTAAATCCGGCCTCCGTGGTGGTGATGTCGCCCGGTGCGAGATGCATGATCAGGAAGGAAATCAGGCTGATGCCTACCAGCAGCGGCACCATCCAGAACAGGCGTTTGGCAAGATAGCGCATCATTGCTGGGCGATCTCCGTGCGGCGCAGCGGTTCAGGAATGTACCACTCGTAGGCGTTATGGCCGATGCCAGCCGGCGGCGAGGTGGTGTCGATGCCCTTGACGCGCTTGTGGATGGCCGGCAGGCCGTAGCCGGCGTAGAGATAGACGATGGGGCTGTCTTCATACAGTTCGCGCGCGAAGGCGTGATAGAGCTTCATGCGCTTGTCCGGGTTCAGTTCCAGGCGTCCCTGTTCCAGCAGTTGATCGACTTTGGGGTTCTGGTAGCCGATGAAGTTGAATTGCCCTGGTGCTTGCTGGGAAGAGTGCCAGATGTTGAACTGGTCGGGTTCCTGCCCCAGGCCCCAACCGAGCACGACCACGTCGAAGTCGCCGGTCTTGATAAATCGCCCGATAAAACTGGCCCATTCCAGCACGCGGATGTTCGCGTCGATGCCGATTTCTTTCAGTCTGCGCTGGATGAGGGTTGCACTGAGTTCGCGCTGCTTGTTCTGGTTGGTCAGGATTTCAAAAGCCAGCGGTTTGCCGTCACGATCCAAGATGCCATCGCCATCATGATCTGCGAAGCCGGCCTCCTTGAGCAGCGCTAGCGCCTTGGCCGGATCATAGGGGTAGGGCTTCAGGTCCGGGTTGCTCCAACGCGTGCCGGGCTTGTAAGGAGAAGCGATCGGCTCACCCATGCCAAGGAGCACACCGTCGATGATTTCTTGCTTGTCGATGGCGTAATTGATCGCGAGGCGAACCCGCTTATCGTCCCAGGGCTTGTGCTTGAGATTGAAGCCGAGGTAAGTGTAGGCGTTGCCCAGTTCCTTGTAACGGGCGATGTTGCGGTTGAGCTCAGGGCGGGCCGGGAAGATGCGCGCGTACTGGATCGGGCTGAGTCCCATGGTGTCGATGTTGTCCGCCATCAATTCCATGAATTGGGAAGCCGGGTCAGGGATGAAGCGGGACACCAGACGGTCGATGCGCGCCTGCCCCTGCGTGGCGTTCGGGTTGCGCTTCAGGGCGATGCGCTCACCGTTTTTCCATTCGTCCAGTTGGTAATAATGACTGCCGACCGGCTTGCGGGCGAAAGGCGTGGTGTTGATGTCCTGGCCTTCCAGTAAATGCTTGGGAAGGATATGCAGGCCCGCCCAGGAATCCAGCGCCGGGGCATAGGGCTGTGCGTAGGTCACGCGAAAGGTCAGCGGATCAGGCGCTTCGGCCTGTTTCACTAGCTTGTAGTCGGCGCCATAAGGGGTGCGCGTGTTGCCGTCGGTGACCAGCTTCCAGGTGAACAGCACATCGTCGCTGGTCAACGGCTTGCCGTCAGCCCATTTCATGCCGGGTTTCAAATGAAACGTCAGCGTGCGCTGGTCCGGGGAAACCTCCCAGGAATGCGCCAGTTCGCCTTCGAGTTCCAGGTTGCGGTCATATTTGAGCAGGCTGTTGAACAGGTTGGCCGCGATGGCAGAGGCGGCCGATTCGCCGGCCAGCATGGCGATTAGTCCGCTTGGTTCTCCGCTCATAGCATCGACGAGCGTACCGCCGGATTGCGGCGGATAGGGCTGATCGAGGTCGGGCCCGGTGGTGACGGCGTCAGGCCGCCCGCATCCCAGCAGGATCAGCGAGAAGAGGGCGGTGATCAGGCTACGCGGCATCGGACTTGCGGATTTTCAGCTTCTGCCCCGGCGTGATGCGGGAACCACGTATGTTGTTCCAGCGCTGCAGATCACCGATGGCCACGTCATGCTTGCGCGCAATCTCAGCCAAGGTATCACCGCGACGGATGGTGTAGTACATCTTGGACGGGGCTGAGATCGTCGATTTTTCTTTCGCCACGGGTTTTTGGGCAGCCACTTTCTTGCTCGGGGCAGCACTTTGGATCGTGAGTACCTGTCCGACTTTTACTTTGGGGGACTTGAGGTGATTCAATGCCATCAGCCGTTTGGCAGTGGTGCCATAGTGTTTGGCAATGCCATCGAGGCGTTCCCCCTTTTTCACCGTGTGCTTCTTGGCCGGCGTGGAGTCGGGTTCGGCTACGACATCGTTGGATAATGTTTCTTGAACATCAATTTCGGGTTCGGCATCCTGGTCGCGAATGGGCACTAGCAGGGGGCGAGCGGATTTTAGTTTGCCTTTTCCGCTGATGTCGTTGACATCCTTGAGTTCAGCCACGCTGACACCAAATTTACGCGCGACACTGTCGAGTTTCTCCCCACGCTTGGCTGTGTAGGTTTGCCAACTCACTAGCGGCTTGTCGTAACTGGCAAGGTTGGAGGCGAACTCATCTTCCTTGCCTACCGGCAGGAGGATCTCGTGATCGCCGTTCAGCGCGGTCAATACTGGACGGTTATATTCGGGATTGAGTGACAGGAACTCTTCCATCGAAACGCCAGCAAGCTTTGCGGCTAGCTTGGTGTCGATCTGCTTGGGGGCAGTCACTTGGGTGAAATAGGGCTGATCGGCAATGGGTTTGATCTCGAGACCATACTGCTCGGGATTGGTGACGATGTTCTTCACCGCCTGCAACTTGGGAACGTAGTTACGCGTTTCGGGCGGCAGGTTGAGGCTCTGGTAATCGGTCGGCAGCCCCTTCTTGCGGTTGCGTTCGATGGCGCGCATCACGGTGCCTTCGCCGGCGTTGTAGGCTGCCAGTGCCAGATCCCAGCTGCCGAACATAGCATGCAGCTTTTGTAGATAGGTCAACGCCGCGTTGGTGGCGGCTTTGACGTCACGGCGGTTGTCGATCCACCAGTTTTGCTGCAGACCGAAGTGTTTTCCGGTGGAGGGGATGAATTGCCAGATGCCGGAAGCGCGGCTGGTAGAGTATGCCTGCGGGTTGAATGCGCTCTCGATCATGGGCAGCAGGGCGATCTCGGTCGGCATGCCGCGTTTCTGCACTTCTTCGACGATGTGGTAGAGGTATTTCTCGCTGCGCCCGACCATGCGTTTGACGTAGTCGGGGCGCGAGGCGTACCAGGATTCGTGGTTGGCGGTGATCGGGGAGTTCAGTTCCGGCATCGCATAGCCGCCCTTGATGCGCTGCCAGAGGTTGTTTTTACCCTCGGGCGTGGTCGCGGAGAGCTCGCTGTCTGTCGGAGGGTTGGAAATCAAAGGTTCCAGTTGCAGCGCCTCGATATTCGAGGACGGGTCGGCAGCGAGCGGTTCGCTGTCGTTCAGGTAAGTGATTTCTTCTCCCGCGGCGTTGGTTTCGGCGTGGGCATGGGAGATAAGGGACAGGCCGAGGATCACCAGTTTCAGCAGGTTGTTTTGAAGCATGGATGCGGATCTCTGGGGGGCCGAAAAATGTTGGCGTATTATCCGCCAACAGGGCGTTTAGTCAAGCGATAAAACACTTTAATAAAAAGAAGCACTTCAATGATTAAAAAGAGTTTCTTTCTGTTCTTAGCGCACAGAATGCGGCTTCTGGCGAGCCGGTATTGGTGTGCTGCTGGATAGCGGCCATCTCACAACGCAGGAACGGATTGGTCGCCAGTTCCTGCGCAATGCTAGATGGCAGGGTGGGGCGATGCTGTGCTGCCAGTGCCATAGCCTCCTGGTAGCGTGCTTGCAGGGCCCTGTTGTCTGGTTCAACCGACAATGCGAAGCGACAATTTTGTACGGTGTACTCATGAGTGCAGTAGACCAGCGTTGATCCGGGTAAGTTCGCGAGTCGCTGGAGCGAGTGGTATAGCTGCTGGCAGGTCCCTTCGAACAATCTCCCGCAGCCGCAGCTGAACAGCGTATCGCCACAGAACAGGTGATTTGCGCCATAATAAACGGCGTGCCCAAACGTGTGGCCGGGCGTCTCCATGACCTGAAACGCGGTCAGCAAGCCGGGCAGTTCGACCATGTCGCCCTCCCTGACTGCCTGGTGCGGGAACTGGTATCGCTCCTGCGCTGGCGCGTAAACCTTGGCAGCATGCTGCGCGAGTAGCGCATCGATCCCGCCGATATGGTCGCTGTGGTGATGGGTGACCAGAATGGCGTCAAGATTTAGTCCGTGACTTTCGAGGTACGCCAGGACGGGCGCCGCATCGCCCGGGTCGACGACGACCGCATGATCTTCACGTTGCAGCAACCAGATATAGTTGTCCCGGAAGGCCGGGATGGGAATGACTTGGAACATGAAGGCAACATACACTGAACCTGAATGGCTGCAAACCCCGCTAGGGGCCTATCTGCTGGCGCAGGAGCAAGCGATGTACGACGGCGCCGTCTCTGATCTGTTCGGGTTCCATGCGCTGCAGGTGGGGATGCCGGAGGTCGATTTCCTGCGCAGCTGCCGCGTGCCATTCCGGTTCAAGGCAGCCTCATCAGGGGCTGCTTCCTTGCGATGTGACTCGGTGCAGTTGCCTTTTGCGAGCGGCAGTACTGACTTGGTGTTGTTGCCGCACGTGCTGGAGTTTTCCTCACACCCGCACGACACCTTGCGCGAGGCCGAGCGTATCCTGCTGCCGGAAGGGCATCTGGTCCTGAGCGGCTTCAACCCGCTTAGCCTGTGGGGGGCGCGCCGACTGCTGGATCATGATGGGGAGTATCCGTGGGGTGGCAGATTCCTGCATCTGTTGCGCATCAAGGACTGGCTGGCGCTGCTGGGATTCGAGGTCATGGGCGGGCGCATGGGCTGCTATGTCCCGCCGGTGCGACAGGCACATTGGATTACGCGCTGTCGATTCATGGATCGCGCGGGTGACCGCTGGTGGCCGATGCTGGGCGGCGTCTATTTTCTGGTGGCCCGCAAACGGGTCGCCGGCATGCGCCTGATCCGACCCAACTGGAACCGCACGCGCATGGCGCGAGCGCTGATTCCCAAGCCGACACAAAGAACGGAGTGCCAGAAGCAAAAACATGGATAACCGCGTGGAAATTTACGCCGACGGGGCCTGCAAGGGCAACCCTGGCCGTGGCGGCTGGGGCGCCTGGCTCCGATACGGCGACAAGGAAAAGGAATTGTTCGGCGGTGAGCTGATGACGACCAACAATCGCATGGAATTGCTCGCGGTGATCCGGGCGCTGGAGGCGCTGAACCGTCGCTGCCTGGTGCGCGTGCATACCGACTCGACCTATGTGCACAAGGGCATCAGCGAGTGGATCAAGAGCTGGAAGGCGCGCGGTTGGAAAACTGCCGATAAGAAGCCGGTCAAGAATGATGACCTGTGGCGACAGCTGGATGCGTTGGCACAGCAGCACGATATCGAATGGATCTGGGTGAAAGGCCATGCCGGAAACGCCGGCAACGAGCGCGCCGACGCATTGGCCAACCGGGGAGTGGAAACGTTATGAGACAAATTTTTCTGGATACTGAAACCACGGGGCTGGATCCTGCACAGGGCCACCGCGTGATTGAAATTGCCGCGGTCGAGGTGATCAATCGGCGCCTCACTAGCCGCCATTTCCATGTCTATCTGAACCCGGGTCGCGAAATTGACCCGGGCGCGCAGGAAGTGCATGGCATTACGCTGGAATTTTTGCAGGACAAGCCGCGTTTTGCCGATGTCGTCAGGGATTTTCTGGACTTCATCGCGGGTGGCGAACTCATTATTCACAACGCGCCCTTCGACGTCGGCTTTCTGGATCATGAACTGGGCATGCTGGGCATGCCAGGCGTGCGCACGAATTGTGCGGGCGTGATCGACACCCTCAAGATGGCCAAGGAAATGCGCCCGGGTCAGCGCAATAATCTGGATGCGCTGTGCCGCCATTTCGGCGTGGACAACTCCTCGCGCACCCTGCACGGGGCCTTGCTCGACGCGGAGTTGCTCGCAGATGTCTATCTCGCGATGACGCGCGGACAGGAAAGCCTGATGATCGAGATGGCTGAGCCCGTTAGGCCCGCTGGAGGGGTTGCTGGGGCGAAACGCCACGGACCGCTACGTGTGTTGCAGGCCAGTGACGAGGAGCTTCAGATCCATCAGGACTATCTGGCTGGGGTGGACAAGGCGTCGGGCGGCGCCTGCCTGTGGAAGCAGGGCGAAGCCGAGGTGGCTAGCTGAGAGCGTCTGCCCAACTGTTGGGCGTTTCGTACAGGCGCACCCGTTCCAGCTTGAGATGGGTGCCGTACGTGTCGCGGTAAAGCGCATCGAGGATGCGGAACGCTTCCGCGGCCATGTTCTCGGCCGTGGGAATACTGTTCATCACGACCGTCTTGTGGTCGGGCAGGGTGGCCAGGAACGCCAGGACAGCACTATCGCCTTTGTAGACCAGAAACGCGTGGTCCCACACGTCCACGATCGCCTGGCGGGCGATTGCCTTCACATCCGAGAAGTCCATCACCATGCCGTCGTCGGAAGCGCCTTCCTGACGGATGATGTCGCCGGACAGCGTGATCTCGATGGCGTAGCGGTGCCCGTGCAGGTTGCGGCACTGGCTCTTGTGGCTGGGAATTCGATGACCGGCATCGAATTCGAGGCGGGTGGTGATTTGCATGGGGCGGATTATAACAGGCGCAGGCACCGAGGAACGATTGTTGCTTGGGATGTCGTGCCGAATTGCGAGGTAGCCTGCATGCCGGCGGGGGAGTGTGGGATAATTCGATCTGAATTTATTCTCGACATTAAGTTAACCAAGCGTACCTTTACGAACTGGAAGCATTATGCAGACCAATCAAGCCGATATCGGCCTCGTGGGCTTGGCTGTCATGGGCCAGAATCTGGCACTGAACATCGCCGACCACGGTTACACCATTGCCATCTTCAACCGTAACCCGGAAAAAATGCGTGAATTCGTGGCGCATTGTGAAGCCCATGAACCCTCCAGGGAGCGCGTGATCGGCTGTGCCGATCTGGGGGAATTCGTGCGTAGCATCAAGCGTCCGCGCAAGGTCGTGTTGCTGGTGAAAGCCGGCGAAGCGACCGATGCCACCATTGAAAACCTGCTGCCGCACCTGGAACAGGGCGACATCATCATCGATGGCGGCAATGCCCACTGGCTGGATACGACACGCCGCGAAAAGCGCCTCAGCGCACTCGGTTTCCATTTCATCGGCTCGGGTGTTTCCGGAGGTGAAACCGGTGCACGCTTCGGCCCCTCCCTGATGCCCAGCGGTACGTTCGAGGCTTGGCAGTCGTTGGAACCGATATGGCGTGACATCGCGGCCAAGGTGGATGCCGAGACCGGCAAGCCAATCGAAGGCGCCGCCCCCGGCAAGCCGGTGGTGGGTGGAATTCCGTGTACCGACTACATCGGCCCGAATGGCGCCGGACATTACGTCAAGATGGTGCACAACGGCATCGAATACATCGACATGCAGTTGATCTGCGAGGCCTACTGGTTGATGAAAAACCTGCTGGGCATGGAAGCGGGTGAAATCGGCAAGATTTTTGAGAACTGGAACCAGGGGGAACTCTCCAGTTTCCTGATCGAGATCACGGCGGATATCCTGCAGCAGAAGGATCCGGAAACCGGCGGCTATCTGGTCGACAAGGTGCTGGATGCAGCGGGCCAGAAGGGCACCGGCCTCTGGACGGCGGCCAATGCGCTGACGCTGGGCATCCCGGCCAACGCCATCGCCGAGGCTGTGTATGCCCGTGCGTTGTCCGCCCTGAAGGAAGAGCGTGTGGCAGCGAGCCAGATGCTGCAAGGCCCGGTGATCCGGCAAGAATCTGACCGTATCGCGCTGATCGAGGCGATTCGCAACGCCCTGTATTGCTCCAAGATTTGTGCCTACGCACAAGGGTTCCAGTTGATGGCAGAGGCGCAACTCGAGTACGACTGGAGCCTGAATTTCGGCTCCATCGCGCAGTTGTGGCAGGGGGGCTGCATCATCCGTGCCGGTTTCCTGCGCAAGATCACCGATGCCTACACGCGGGCGCCGGGCCTCAAGAATCTGATGCTGGACAGTTACTTCCGCAACGCCCTGCATCAGGGCCAATCGCAATGGCGTCAGGCCGTGGCCTTGGCCGTGACCAATGGCATCTCCGTGCCGGCATTCAGTTCCGCGCTGGCCTATTTCGACGGCTACCGCAGTGCGACGCTGTCCGCCAACCTGCTACAGGCGCAGCGCGACTATTTCGGTGCGCATACATATGAGCGTACCGATAAGCCGCGCGGCCAGTTCTTCCATCTGGACTGGTCGTCGGCAGCGCGGGAACAGATCAAGCTTTAGTCCGACCGGCGTGCATGAAAAAGCCTCCCCAGTTTGAGGGAGGCTTTTTTGTTGGAGTTGGCTTTGTTGGGGTTAGGCTAAAGATCGGCGAGCGTGCGGACGTGGGCCGTGACGCTATCGGCCAGCGATACCAGGTCGTAGCCGCCTTCCAGCACTGAGACGATGCGGTCATGTGCATAGCGACGGGCAATGTCCTTGATCTGGCGGGTGATCCAGATGTAATCATCGCGGATCAGGCCCAGTTCCGCCAGCGGGTCCTCACGGTGTGCGTCGAACCCGGCTGAGACGAACAGGATTTCCGGCTTGAAACGCATCAGGGCCGGGATGATCTCGTTCTCGAACGCGGCACGGTAGGCCTCGCCATTGGTGCCGGCAGGCAAGGGGATGTTCACCATCCGGTCGGTGCGCGTGTCCGCGCCTTTATGAGGGTAAAACGGGTGCTGGAACGTCGAACACAGCATCACCTTGGGGTTCTTGCGGAAAATATCTTCTGTGCCATCGCCGTGATGCACGTCGAAATCGACGATCGCAGCGCGTGCGATGCCGTGCATTGCGATGGCGTGCGCTACGCCAACGGCTACGTTGTTGAATATGCAGAAGCCCGCGGCGTAAGCGCGGCCAGCGTGGTGGCCGGGCGGACGGATACAACAGAACGCGTTTTGCGCCCGGTTGGACATCACCAGATCGGTGGCGAGTACCACGGCACCTGCGGCATGCAGCGTGGCGGAGAGTGTCATCGGCCCCATGGCCGTATCGGCGTCCAACTTGATGATACCGGCCGGCGGGGCGATCTTGCGGATGTGCTGGACGTAGGCCTTGTCGTGCACGCGCAACAGCTGCTCGTCGGTGGCGAGTGGGGCGTCATGTAACTGGAGGTGATCGTACACCTGGGCGGCGATCAGCCTGTCCTTGATCGCCGAGATGCGCGCAGGCGATTCCGGATGGCTGCCGTCCATGACGTGCAGCAAGGTATCCGGATGGCTGATGAAGGCAGTATGCATGGTTGAAATGCTAACCGATTTCCGCGCGCAGTTTCTGGTATGTTTGCAGCCGGATGTCGCTGATCTTCCCATCCCGAACGGCATTCAGGATAGCGCAGTCAGGTTCCTGCAGGTGCCGGCAGTTGTTGAAGCGGCATTTGCCGAGGTACGGGCGGAATTCCACGAACGTCATTTCCATCTCGTCCGTGGTGAGGTGGTTGAGGCCAAACTCCTGCAGGCCGGGGGAGTCGATCAGGTGGCTATCCGCGTCAAGGTGGTACAGGCGGGCCGAGGTGGTGGTGTGCTTGCCACTGTCCAGCACGTCAGAGATTTCCTGGGTGCGGGACTTGGCCTCAGGCAGCAACGCGTTCACCAGCGTGGATTTCCCCATGCCGGATTGCCCCACCAGGACACTGGTTTCCCCCTGCAGCAGCGGCCGTAGCGCGCTGGCATCCTGCAGCGCCGAGAGCATTTGCACCCGGTATCCCAGCGTCTGGTACAGCGAGAGCTTGGCCAGTGCCGCAGGTGTTTCCGGCAGGTCGCTCTTGTTCAGCAGGATCAGCGCCCGGATCCCTGCTGCCTCCGCGGCGATCAGGCAGCGGTTGAGCAGGTCCTCGTAGAAACTTGGCACGGCCGCCAGCACGATGACGATCTGTGTCACGTTGGCCGCAAGGTATTTCTTGCGGAAGTCGTTGCTGCGGTAGAGCAAACTGCTGCGCGCATGCACCTGTTCGATCACGCCTTCGTGTTCGGCCGTCATGGCGAGGTCGACCCGGTCGCCGCAGGCGAGGTCGCCCTTTTTGCCGCGGGTGACGCAGCTTACCTGGCGACCGTCCGGCAGTTCGACATCGTAACGCTTGCCGAAGGAGGCGATGATCTGGCCCGTGAGGCTGGCTTGGCTCATGCGTTCCTCTTATGCGGGAAACAGACGCGATCGGGGAAAATCCTAAGGAATGGGTTCATGATTGGGTGTATACCCGAGTTCCGCTCGACGCGTCAATCAGCGCCGGGCGCCGAAGAATTCCATGATCAGGAAATCTTCCAGACCGGCGTTGTCTTCCGGCTTGGTAGACAGGACGACGACGCGGTCCAGGCGTTGTGATTCCCAGTTGAAGTCGCCCTGGTAGTGGCGGCGGATGATCTCGATCATCTTCTGCACCACCTTGCGTTTGATGTCTTCATCCACGTCCGCTTCGATCTGGAAAAACTCCCGTCTGGCGTTGCTCGCGTTGGTGGTCCAGCCCTTGAAGGTGAACTGCGCCGTGGTTTGGCTCAGGTTGACGATCTGGAACAGGCCATTGGTGCCGGGCTGCAGGTTACGCTGGATGATCTCGTCGCGCCGCTCACTTTCGGTCGGCAGACGCTCCTTCGCAGCGTGGGTGGCATTTTCACGCGCGGCGGATTCTTCTTCCTGCCGACGCTGTTCACGTCGCATCGCCATGTATTCGGCTAGATCAGTCGGCGCGTTTTGCGGTGCGGGGGGGCGCTGGTGTCGTCGGGGGCCTTACGGGAGGCGGTTCGACCGGTAGCCGGAGCGGCGAGGGCGCTGGCGTGGCGATGACCTTGGGCGGAAGAACGGGCTTGGGTTTCCGAGCGGGTTTGGGTGCTGGCTGTGGCGGGGGCAGCGGTTCTACGGCCGGCGTCTCGGGCGCCGGCGTGGGCTTGGGGCGTGCCAGTTCAAGTTGCATGACCAGCGGGGGTGCCGGGATGGCAGCGTCGTTCGGTTCCAGCAACTTTTTCGCGTAGTGAGCGAGCAGCAGCAGGTGAATCAGCAACGATACCAGCACTGCCACCAGCATGCCGCGGTCGAGCCGTAGCTGAATGGCGATTTCCCGGTTTCGCATGGGTTTCCAGCCCGGGGGGAGGGCAGCGTCTGGGTGGAGCAGCGGTTTCAAGCGAGTGTGTCGATGTATGGAGAGGGTATTCCGGCAACTTAGATTCCCGGCTGGACAGCAACCTTGAACACGGCTTTTCGTATCCACCCGTTGCCGACCAGCGGGGCGTGCGCATCTTCCGGAAAAAAGATGCAGTAGGCCCCCGCCGGTGTCGCGATCCACGCATCGGCACGGTCATGAAAAAAACGGATGTCTTTTTCCGCCAGATAGTCGCTCACGGGGGCGTGGCAATCGGCCAGCGGTTTCCAGCCCATCTCGTCCACGCCTTCCAACACCAGTTGAATGTCGATATAACGACGGTGGCACTCCAGTTGCGCCTCCTGTTGGGTGCGCGCCTGTACATGCTGGATCACGACGAACAGGTCATCACCCAGGATCTTGTGGCGTCCCGGGGCGAGCGCGTTCAGGTCATGTTCACGCATGAAGGCGAATGCCTGCGCGAACAGCGGGTGCAGGCTGGCGTGGCGGTCGGCGTTGGCGAGGGTGTCGAGGATCATGGATGTCAGCCCTTTACTTCCAGATTTTGCGATATGCCTCCAGCAAGCGCTGGTGCATCTGGCTGCCTTCCATGTTCGGCCCAAGCGAGTCGAGGCCGAAGAAACGTTCCTCCTGATTGAGCAGCGCCTGCGCCTGACGGAAAGTCTCTTCTCCATAGAGCAGCTGCAAGCTGGTCTCGAAGGATTCGGTTTCTTCCAGTTGCACCATGTCGCTGATGCAGCGGTACACGCGCTGGCGCTGGGCATCCAGTTGCCCGAACTGCGCGATCCAGCTGCAGCCGTCGAGGATGGTGTCGTCGTCACCGATGGCAAGCCCCAGCAGTGCCTTGAGCTCGCCGACGCGCAGGTCGGCCCAGGCCGTACCGGGGTCGGCGCACAGGCCGATCAGGGTCGTGATGGGCAGGATGTCGGCAAGATCGAGTTCCTGCAGGGTATCGAGCAGATCTTCGCATTCCTCTTGGGACAGCTCCTGAACGCGCAGCAGGGCGGGGCGAACCAGATTGCCGACGGTGTTGTTTTCCCACTGCAGTTCGTCGATCGGGTAGATCTCGGACATGCCTGGCACGAAGATGCGGCAGGCGTACACACCCAGATGGGTGAAGTCGGCGATATAGATGTCGTGGCCGCTGGCGTGGATGGTGTTCACGCACCAGTGATAATCTTCCTCGGTCGTGGTCCCGAAATTCCAGTTCACGAATTCATAATCCGGCGTATTGCTCAGGAAGTTCCAGCTGATCACGCCGCTGGAATCGACGAAGTGGATTTCCAGATTCTGCGCATCGGCGATTTCTTCCATGTCGAAACCGGGTGCGGCGAAGCCTTTGAGCGTGTTGAGCGCGCGGCCTTGCAGCAATTCGGTCAGGGCCCGTTCCAACGCCACCTCGAAGCGCGGGTGGGCGCCAAAGCTGGCGAATACGCCCTGGTCTTCCGGGTGCAGCAGGGTGACATTCATCACCGGATACTGCCCACCCAGCGATGCGTCCTTGACCAGAATGCCGAAGCCCGCTTCACGCAGGCCTCGGATGCCAGCTGCGATGCGCGGATAACGGTTGATCACGGCTTCCGGCACGTCCGGCAGACACAAGCCGTCGCGGATGATGCGGAACTTGATGTCACGCTCGAAAATCTCTGACAGCGCCTGTGTGCGGGCTTCCATCATGGTGTTGCCAGCCGACATGCCGTTGCTGACGTAAATGTTGCCGATGACATTGACCGGGAAGAACACGGTCTGGCCATCCCGCAGGCGCTGATACGGAATCGCGCAGATGCCGCGCTCGGCATTGCCAGAGTTCAGGTCGATCAGATCGCCTGCAGGCACGGCTTGTTCCGGGTTGTAAAACTGCTGGAGTTCGGGGGTCAGAATCCCTGTCGGCCAAGCATCCCCCTCCACCGGAAACCACTGTTCGTTGGGGTAATGCACGAATGCCTTCTGGCTGATGGTCTCGCCCAGATAGAAGTGCGTCCAGAAATAGTTGGTGCTCAGGCGCTCGAAGTACTCGCCCAGTGCGCTGGCCCGAGCCGCGAGCTGCGAAGCGCCCTTGCCGTTGCTGAACAGGCGCGGACAGTCGCGGTCGCTGATATGCACCGACCAGATGTTCTCGATTTCGTTGAGCCAGGAGCGCTCCTCAACCACGATGCCGAGGGCATCCAGTTTTCCTTGCAGCGTGCGGATGGAAGATTCGAGCGAGGCATCCTTGCTCGGGATGAAGGTTTCGGTGGTGGTCATGGGGTAGGCTTGTGAAGAAAGGCCGACAGAATATCAGGGTGTGGCAGCTGCGCACAGGGAGGGAGGCGGCCAGTTCCCACTGACCAGCCTGCCCCAGAGGTTTACTTCTCGAACTTGTAATAGGCCTTGTTCAGGTAGCTGGCGACGTGCATTTCCTCGTCTTCGAACCACTTCAATCCGAGGTTGGTGTTGCAGTTGCGGATCTGGGCGATCAGGCCCTTCGGGCTTTTGACACGGCGATCTTCACGGGTGTAGATGCCGGAGCCATCCCCCCCGAAGCTGGAGGCGTGGCAGGAGATGCAGTGTTTGTCGATCATCTGCTTACCGATTTTGGCATCGCCCGCAGCAAACGGATCGGCATGGGCAAAGGACGCAACGGTACAGAGCAGCGCGGTGGCAGTCAGGCGAGTCAGCATGGCGATCTCCTCAGGCGGTTTCCAGCTTCGCGATACGAATGCTGGCGGGCGGATGCGAATCGTAAAAGGCGGAATGCAGCGGGTCCGGCGTCAGGGTCGAAGCATTGTCGCGATATAGCTTGACCAGCGCTTCGATCAAATGGCGTGCGCTGGCATGCTTGGCGGCATAAGCATCCGCTTCGAATTCGTTCTGGCGGGCATAGCTGGACAACAGGGGCCGTAGCAGGAAGGTAAACACCGGGCTCACCAGCAAAAACAGCAACAGGGCCATGTGGTTGCTGGGGTTGGCAACGCCCAGGCTGGTAAAGAACCACGGCTGCTGCACCAGCCAGCCGAGCAAGGCCAGACCGGCAAAACTGATGCCAAACAGCATGGCGATGCGTTTGATCACGTGGTGATGCCGGAAGTGGCCGAGCTCGTGCGCCAGCACCGCCTCGATTTCGTCCGCATCAAGACGATCCAGCAGGGTATCGAAAAACACCACGCGCTTGCTGGCGCCGAACCCGGTGAAGTAGGCGTTGCCGTGGCTGCTGCGGCTGGACCCGTCCATGACAAACAGGCCTTGCGACTTGAAGCCACATTTGGCCAGCAGCGACTCGATGCGGGTTTTCAGTGCTTCATCAGCCAACGGCTGGAACTTGTTGAATAGCGGTGCGATGAAAGTCGGGTACACGGCCAGCATCAGCAGGTTGAACGCGGACCACAGTACCCACAAATAAAGCCACCACCACGTACCGGCGCCTTGCATCAGCCATAGCGCGGCGAAAAGTAGCGGTGCACCCATCACCAAGCCCACCAGCGCGTGCTTGATCAGGTCGGTGAAGAACATCGCACGCGTCATTTTGTTGAAGCCAAAGCGCTCGTCGATGACGAAGGACTTATAGTAATCGAGCGGGATATCGACCAGGCTGCTGATCACGAAGGCGCTGACGATGACCAGCGCACCGCGCAGCAAAGGCGAGTCCGGCAATGTGCCGAGCCAACTCGCATCCAGCCATTGCAACACGCCACCCAGCGTCAGCGTGAACAGCAACACCGCCTGCACTACGGCTTCGGTCATTACCAGTCGTGTCTTGGCCGTCGAGTAATCGGCGGCCTTCTGGTGAGCTTCCAGGCTGATGCTTGCTGCGAACGCAGCAGGCACCTGTTGGCGATGTGATTGTACATGCGCAATGTGGCGGCGACCCAACCAGAGTCGCACGAGAACGGTGATGGTAAGCAGGATAAGAAAGACGCTGGTAAAGATGGTCATGATGGATTTCGGTTAAACTCGGTGTTTTTTCGATGCGGGAAAATCCGGAAGGTTCATTATGGCACAAGACAATAACAATCTGATTTGGGTGGACATGGAAATGAGCGGCCTGCTGCCGGACAGCGACGTCATTCTGGAATTGGCAGCAGTAGTGACCGATTCCAACCTGAACGTGATTGCAGAGTCCCCCGTGTTGGTCGTTCACCAGAGCGATGCAGTGTTGGATGGAATGGATGCTTGGAACAAGGGGACGCATGGCAAGTCCGGTCTGATCGACAAGGTCAAGGCCTCCACGCTTTCCGAAGCCGATGCCGAGGCCCAGATGCTGGAATTTCTGAAGCAGTACGTGCCTGCCAGTAAATCGCCGATGTGTGGCAATTCCATCGGCCAGGACCGCCGCTTCATGGCCAACTATATGCCCAAGCTCGAGGCCTATTTCCACTACCGCAACCTCGATGTCAGCACCCTGAAGGAACTGGCGCGTCGCTGGCGTCCCAAGATGTATGACGGGTTCAAAAAAGCGAATGCCCATACAGCGTTGGCCGATATTTACGAGTCCATTGAAGAACTGAAGTATTACCGCGAGCACTTCCTGCGTACGGAAGAGTAAAAAAAGAGGGCGCCAAGAGGCGCCCGAAGGGAGGAGATTTCAGCTTTGGAGAAAGCTCGCCAATAACAAAGCAAACCACATGCCAACTCGAAAGTTCGCTACGCATCTTAAATATTGTTTGTGACAGTGATATGACAACAAAAAACCCCGCTCGAACGGTGCGGGGTTTTTTGTTGGCGGTGGCAGGTGTTACAGCAGGGCTTGATAAACGTCCCGATAGGCTGCGGCGCTCTGGTCCCAGCCAAGGTCGCGCGCCATGCCGTTGCGCTGGATATTGCGCCAGGTCTCGGGGCTACGGTAACAATCCAGCGCCCGCCGAATGGTCTGGTGTAGTTGCCAGGTATCCGGTTGGTCGAACACGAATCCAGTCGCGGTACCGTTGCCCAGCGACAGTTCATTCGTGTCGCAAACCGAATCCGCCAGGCCGCCCGTGCGGCGTACCACCGGCGGTGTGCCGTAGCGCAGGCCGTACATCTGGTTGAGGCCGCAGGGCTCGAAGCGCGATGGCATGATGAACAGATCTGCGCCCGCCATGATGCGATGTGACAACGGTTCGTTGTAACCGATGGTCACGCTGACCTGCTGTGGCCGGGCGTTGGCAAGGTTGCGAAACCCCTGTTCCATGGAGGGGTCGCCCCCGCCCAGGATGGCAATCTGGCAACCTTCGTCGAGCAGCGTGCCGGCACACTCGAGGAACAGATCCAGCCCCTTCTGGTGCGTCAGCCGGCTGACGACGCCCAGCAGCGGGGCATCGGCGACTTCCGCCAGGCCGAGTTGCTGCTGCAGTGCACGTTTGACCTGGGCTTTCTGCTCCAGGTGATCGATATCGTAGGTGCAAGGCAGATGTGGGTCCGCTGCAGGATTCCATTCGTGTGTGTCGATCCCGTTAAGGATGCCGCGGACATCCTTGGACCGGCTTGCCAGCAGCCCCTGCATACCGAAGCCGAATTCCGGCGTCTGGATCTCATGGGCATAGGTTGGGCTCACAGTGGTGATGCTGTCGGCGTAATACACACCGGCCTTGAGGAAGGAAAGCTGCCCGTAATATTCCAGCCCGTGGATGTGATAGGCCTCGTAAGGCAGCCCCAGTTTCTCGACCCACTCTTCGGCGCAGTTGCCTTGAAACGCCAGGTTGTGGATGCCAAGCACCGATTTTGCGCACGGTGCACCAGAAAAGCGCATGAAAGCCGGTGTCAGCCCGCCTTGCCAGTCATTGAAATGGACGATATCCGGTACCCAGTTGCTCAATGGGCTATAGGCACTGCCCAGGATGGCCGCGACGCGTGACAGGATGCCGAAGCGCAAGGGGTTGTCCAGCCATTCATAGCCGTTGCTGTCCAGATAGGGGCCACCGGCACGTTCGTACAGGTAAGGGCAGGCGATGACGATCACGGGCACGCCGGTATCCGGCATCTCGCCGGCCATCAGGGTAACGTCCCCCACCAGCGGCAGCCATTTCAGCTCCAGCAGCACACGCAGGTTGCGCAGTTTCTCGAATACCTGCGGATAGCCGGGGATCAGGATGCGGACGTCTTCCCCCAGATTGCGCAATGCGGCGGGGAGTGAGCCGCTGACATCCGCGAGGCCACCGGTCTTGATCAGGGGAAAGGCTTCGGACGTGACGAAAAGGATGCGCAATTGATTTTTTCTTTCTCTTAAAGGCACAGCGCAATTATAATTGCCGCAACTTAAGCGCCATTTGTTGGTAACAATCGATAATACTGTTGTGTATGGGGTGGCGCAACCCCGTCACGCCGTACCTCAGCTGGCTTCAGCGCCTCTGGTCGGCGCAGATTCGTCAGCCGGCCGACAGACGCCGGTGGCCACGCAGTCACTCAGGAGAATAGGACTATATGAGCATTCAGGAAACGATTCCGGGGCCGTGCCATTTCGTGATTTTCGGTGCCACGGGCAACCTGGCTACCATCAAGCTGCTGCCTTGCCTGTATAACCTGGAAGCGGCCGGTCGCATTCCTGGCGATATGAGCATTCTCGCGTTGGGCCGTCAGGACCATACCCAGGAATCCTGGCTGGAACACCTCAGCAAGGTGCTGAAGGACAAGTTCGGCGACAAGGTTGACCCGGCGATCGCGGCACGTTTTGCCCAGCGTTTTTCCTACATGTCCGGCGACCTGCGTGAGCCTGCTTTCTACCAGCGTCTCAAGGACAAACTGGGCGAGCCGCGCGAAGGCGAGGCTTGCGACAACATCGTGTTCTATCTTTCCATCATTCCGAAGGATTTCAACACGGTCATCAACTTCCTGGACGAATACGGCTTCTCCAAGCCGCGCGGCCTGCACCGCATCGTGGTCGAAAAACCGTTCGGCACCGATCTCGATTCCGCGCAGGAACTGAACCGTTCCCTGCACCAGCATTTCGACGAATCCCAGATTTATCGCATCGACCACTACCTCGGCAAGGAAACCGTGCAGAACCTGCTGGTCTACCGCTTTGCCAATACCCTGATCGAGCCGCTGTGGAACCGCAACTACATCAACCACGTGCAGATTACCGTGGCGGAAGACTTCGGTATCGGCACCCGTGCCGACTACTACGACAAGTCGGGTGGCGCGATGCGCGATATGCTGCAGAACCACCTGATGCAACTGTTGACCGTGGTCGCCATGGAGCCGCCCGCCAGCATGGAAGCCGACGCCGTACGTGACGAAAAGGTCAAGGTGCTGAAGTCCATGCGCATTATCCCCGAGGACAAGGTCGTCGATCACGTTGTCCGCGCACAGTACACCGAGGGCAAGGTCAAGGGAGAGGCCGTCAACGGCTATATGCAGGAGCAGGGCGTGGATCCCGAATCCGCGACCGAGACCTTCGTGGCCGCCAAGTTCTACATCGACAACTGGCGCTGGCGCGGTGTGCCGTTCTACCTGCGTACCGGCAAGCGCCTGGCCAAGACGGAATCCTCGATTTCCATCCGTTTCCGTCACCCGCCGCAGCACCTGTTCCACAACGAGGAACTCGATCATATCGAGCCGAACTGGATCCACCTGCTGCTGCAGCCGACCGAGCACATGAACATGGAAATGCACGTGCGTGCGCCGGGACTGGGCATGAACACCCGCACGGTGGCCCTGAACGCCTCCTACCGTCAATCGCATGACGAAAAGCCGTTGGAGGCTTACCAGGCGCTGCTGCTGGACGTGATTCGTGGCGACAAGACCCTGTTCATCCGCTTCGACGAAGTGGAATGGGCATGGCGTGTAGTCGACCCCATCATCAAGGCATGGGGCAAGACCAAGGAGGACGTGCAGAACTATCCGGCCGGCACCTGGGGTCCCAAAGCCGAGCACATTTTCGACTGCCACGATCAGGAGTGGCGTAACCGCTGATGAACGCGGGCGGGTTCCTCGCCGTCGGCCTCGGTGCAGCCATGGGAGCGTGGCTGCGCTGGTGGCTGGGCGTGTTGATGAACCCGCTGCTGCCTGTGCTCCCCTTGGGAACCTTGGCCGCCAACCTGCTGGGCGGTTACCTCATGGGCATTGCTCTGGGCTTGTTCACGGCCTTTTCCAGCCTGCCGGTCGAGGTCAGGCTGCTGGTGACTACCGGGTTTCTCGGCGGGCTCACCACCTTTTCCACCTTTTCTGCCGAAGCGGTGACCCTGATCGGTCGCCAGCAATATGCCTGGGCTGCCGGGCATCTGCTATTCCATCTCATCGGTTCCCTCGCGATGACGGGGCTCGGCTTGCTGACGGTCAACCTGTGCAGGAGCTGAGATGAACGGCATTTTTCTCAAACTGTTTGTACCGCAAACCGAAAAATTCGAGGGCAAGCTGTTGTACGAATGGCTGTTGCAGGAAGCGAAGGACGCGGGGATCGCAGGTGGTTCCGTATTTCGCGCCATGGCCGGCTTCGGGCGGCATGGCACTTTGCACGAGGAGCATTTTTTCGAACTCGCAGGCAACGTGCCGCTGACCGTGGAATTCTTTGCCGATGAGGCCGCGATCGATACATTGCTTACGCGCCTGAACCGCAAAGGAGTTTCGTTGTTCTACATCCGGCAGGCGGCCACCGCTGGAGTGACCGCTTCCTGAACGCCTACTTGGGCGCGATGACGGAAGAAATGCCCAGCGCTTTCAGTTTCGCTCTCGCCTGATCGGCTTCGGCCCGGGTCTTGAACGGGCCAATCTGCACGCGCGTTTCGGTGTGGGAGGGGATACCGTTTTCCGCCAGCTTGGCCTGCAGTTGCTTGGCGTTCTCCATATCGCTGAATACCCCAAGCTGCACTTCGTAGGCTTTGGGTGTCGCGGTTTTGGTGGCCGGCGCAGCGGGTGGCAGGTCCATCGGCTTGGCGCTGGCGACCGGTTTCTCCTGAGTGCTCACCGTGGGTTGGGTGGTGTTAATGGCCCCGCCGGTCGCTTCCGGAAGGACAGTGGGCTTCGCGGCTACCTTGAGTGCGGGGTCGATCGGTTTCGGCAATACCCCGGGGACCGGCGGTGGCGGCGGTTCTTCTGTGGCGATGCCGCCGGCGACGGCTTCGCTGGGGGTGGTCTCGACCGGTTCAGGTGAGGTTGCTACTGGCAGTTCAGCGGTAGCAGGTGGTTCAGTCTCTTGGCTCGAGATGCTTTCCTGCGCGACCGGCGCCGCTTCGGCAGCTGGCTCTTCCTGCGCGGGCTTGCGTTGGTTGAGAAAAGTCAGGATGCCGACGGCAGTCGCCAGCAGGGCGACGGCAACGACGACCCGAATTTTGGCCCGGCGGCTGGCCTGGGCGGGATCTGCGATGACTGGAGGAGATGCCATGCCTGTACACCATCGTATTGTTGTTGCCGCATATTAACACGCGTGTCGGGACACGCAATCGCTTGCCGAAAGTGATTGATTTCAGTAAGCGTTTCGTCTATAATTGCGGGCCCTTCAAACCTTGCCTGACCGTTTTCGCATATCGGCAGGCTGCTTAGCCGAAAGGAGACATTATGCGACATTACGAAGTAGTCTTTATCGTCCATCCGGACCAGAGCGAGCAAGTGCCCGCGATGATCGAGCGTTACCGCTCCCTGGTGACCACTTCCGGTGGTGCCGTTCACCGTCTGGAAGACTGGGGCCGTCGTCAACTGGCCTACCCGATCCAGAAAATCCACAAGGCACACTACGTGCTGATGAACATCGAATGCGGTCAGGAAGCCCTGGCTGAACTCGAAAATGCGTTCAAGTTCAACGATGCTGTGCTGCGTCATCTGACCGTTGCCATGAAGGAAGCCGTGTCCGCACCTTCCCCCATGATGAAGGAAGAGAAGTCCAAGTCTGTCCTGACCAAGGAAGACGCACCGGCCGCGGAAGCTGCCGCAGCCTAAGTGAACAGCAACCGGCTGGTGCTGACAGGTGAGGTGACGGAAGTCGCCGAACTGCGATACACCCCGGCAGGTATCCCGTTAGTCAGCTTTACCCTGAAACATGCCTCGCAACAGACCGAGGCGGGCATGCAGCGTAAAGTCGAATGTGAAGTCCCCGCCGTTGCGATGGCGAAACTGGCTGAACAAGCCAGGGGATTGCAGATCGGGAGCATTGCCAGCGTTGCAGGTTTTCTCGCCAAGCGAAGCCTCAACAGCCGACAGCTGATATTGCATATCAACGAATTAGAGATTATTGAGAAAGGTTAGACCATGGCACGCGATATGTTCCGCCGCCGCCGTTACTGCCGTTTTTCGGCAGAAGGCATCAAGGAAGTCGATTACAAGGATGTGGACCTGCTGAAGGACTTCATCCAGGAAAACGGCAAGATTATTCCCGCACGCATCACGGGCACCAAGGCTCGTTATCAGCGTCAACTGACCACGGCTATCAAGCGCGCCCGTTTCCTGGCCCTGATGCCTTACTGCGACAAGCACTAAGGAGCACGTAACATGCAAGTGATTCTTCTGGAAAAAGTGACCAACCTGGGTGTTCTGGGTGACATCGTCAAGGTCAAGGATGGCTACGGCCGCAACTTCCTGATCCCGCAAGGCAAGGCCAAGCGCGCGACCGAAGCCAACAAGGCTGAGTTTTCCGCACGCCGTGCTGAACTGGAAAAGAAACAAGCCGAAATTCTGGCCGCAGCGCAAGCCCGTGGCGAGAAGCTGGCCGGTTACACCGTGCAAGTGACGCAGAAGGCTGGCGTTGACGGCCGTCTGTTCGGTTCCGTGACCAATCACGACATCGCTGAAGCGCTGACTGCGCAAGGCTTTGAAGTGAGCAAGTCCGAAATCCGCATGCCGAACGGCCCGCTGAAGACTGTCGGCGACCATCCGGTGAGCGTTGCACCGCACAGCGATGTGGTGGTGGATATCACCGTTTCCGTGCTGGGCGAAAACTAAGCTTCTGCCGGAACCAAAAAGGGCTGCGATTGCAGCCCTTTTTTATTGCCTGTAAACCTGAATGCTCGGGGTGATCCGTTGTATTGTTTCAAAATGGCTTGGTGTCCTGCAGCAGTCGTTCGAACTCTTCTGCGGGTAGCGGTTTGGCAAACAGGTAGCCTTGCGCGTAGTCGCAACCGATCTTGTGCAGCATGTCACGCTGTTCTGGAGTTTCCACCCCTTCGGCAATTACTTTTAGTCCCAGTTTATGCGCCATCACGACGATCGCCTCTGACAGGGCAAGGTTGCTGGGGTCGTTTTCCAGATTCATGACAAATGACTGGTCGATCTTGAGGTAATCGATATCGAATTTCTTCAGGTAGGAGAGCGACGAATATCCGGTACCGAAGTCGTCAATCGCGACCTGGATGCCCGCGTCACGGAACATCAATAGTTTGGCGTTGATATTGCTGTCGGCATGGAGCAGCAAACCCTCGGTGATTTCGATCACGATGCTGTCGCCGCTGAGACCCATTGACTGGATGTGGTCAACCCACTGGTTGTGAACATCGCCTTCCGAGCGGAACTGGATGGGGGACTTGTTGACGCTGATCTGGAAATCCGCGCGGTATTGTTCTCGCCAGCGCTTGACCTGATGTACCGATTTTTCGAATACCTGATTGCCGATTTCGTGGATCAAGCCGGTATCCTCGGCAATCGGGATGAAAGTGGCAGGGCTGATGAAGCCGTGTGTAGGGTGGTTCCAGCGCAACAGCGCTT
Organism: uncultured Methylobacillus sp.; assembly: GCA_964445115.1. Classification (GTDB taxonomy): domain Bacteria; phylum Pseudomonadota; class Gammaproteobacteria; order Burkholderiales; family Methylophilaceae; genus CAIJXJ01. The sequence continues at coordinate 38,076 of CAYUJU010000001.1, forward strand.
CCGCCTTGTGGATCTCGCCGCTACTGATCTCGACGATGGGTTGAAAGTACACCCCATGAATTCACCCGCTGTCATGGCATGATGTATGTCCCGGATCAAGCGCATACGCAGGTTGGCGGCTTCCTGCATGGAGGGGGTGAAGTAACTGTAACGGTTACGTCCGCTACGTTTCGCTGCGTACATGGCCTGGTCGGCGTTTTTGAGCAGGTTTTCGACGCATTCCGCATCCTCCGGATACACCGTGATGCCGACGTTGGCGGAGATGTAGGCCTGATCTGCCCCCAGTAAGAACGGGCGGTTCATGGCGTCGATGATGTTCTGAGCGATCTGACCGATGTCGGAAATGTCGTTGAGTTCGGGCAGGATGACGGTAAATTCATCTCCACCAAGCCTGGCGACGCTGTCGGATTCGCGCAGGCAGGCCTGAATACGCCTTGCTGCCTGGATCAGGAGTTCATCCCCCATATGATGGCCGAGCGTGTCGTTGACCTCCTTGAAACGGTCAAGGTCCAGAAAAAGCAGCCCCAGCAAGGCCCGGCCACGATGCGCTTTCTTGAGCTCCTGTTCCAGCCGGTCGTTGAACAAACGGCGATTGGGTAACTGGGTCAGATTGTCGTAGTTGGCCTGGTTCCAGATGAGCGCTTCGGCCTGCTTGCGTTCCGTAATGTCGGAGAACAGCGCGACACGGCGGTGCACTGCACCATCGTCACCGTAGATGGTATTGATGGTCAGCCATTCGGCATATTCCGATCCATCCTTACGTCGGTTCCAGATTTCTCCTTGCCACTGGCCTGTGTTTTTGATGGCAGTCCACATGGCGTGATAGAACGCGCGGTCCTGGCGCCCGGAGCTCAGGATGCCGGGATCGTGGCCCTGAACTTCCTCAAAGGTGTAACCGGTGACGGTTGTGAACGCCGGATTGATGGCGATGATGCGATTTTCCGGGTCGGTGACCAGCATGGCTTCCGCGCTATTCTGGTAGACGAGCGTGGCCAGTTGCATCGCTTCCCCCGTCAGGCCGCGCTCGATCGCGATGCCTGCCAGGTGGGTGGAATGATCGATTAGCTCAATGTCCCTCTGATTTGGGGAGGTGGGTTGACGATGATAGATAGCGAAGCTGCCGATGACTTTGCCGTTTGTGCCGATGATTGGATTGGACCAGCAGGCAGCCAGTCCGGCGCGTTTGGCGACCTCCCGGTAGGGCGCCCAGTAAGGGTGAGTCTGAATGTCCTCGACAATGACCCGTTCACCGGTAAGGAGTGCGGTACCGCAAGATCCTACGCCAATGCCGATTTTGAGGCCGTTGATGGCATCGTTATAGAAGGCTGGCAGGCTGGGTCCGGCCCCGACCTTCATGTGATTCCCGGTATCGTCCAGTAACTGGATGCCGCACAACGCTGCCGGGTTTTCTTGTTCGACGCTGAGTGCGATAGTCGAGAGTACCTGCCCCAGAGGAGCGCCCTTGGCCAGCAGTTCCAATACCTCGCCACGAGCGTGTTCGCGCAACTCGGAAACCTTGATCTCCGTGATGTCTTGCGCCAATGCCAGGCGCGCCGGTTTTCCATGGTACTCCACCGTGTGGGAGCTGATCTGTACCCAGAATAGTTCGCCGTTCTTGCGGTGGTGTTTCCAGGTCGAGGACGAAGCCTCTCCGGCAGGATCACTGGCCGTGGTTTCGACGAACGCCTTCAGGCGAGGCAATTCTTCATGTTCATAAATGTCGATGAGTGTGAGGCCGGCAGCTTCCTCGCGCGTGTACCCATATTGCATGAGGGCCGCATCGTTGACGGCCAGCAATGCCAATGATTCCGGATCATAGATGCCCATGGCCACCGGGTTGGATTCGAATAGCAAGCGATAGTGTGCCTCGGCTTTGCGTAACTCGTCTTCTGCCTGCAGTCTGCGGGTGACATCGTGCGCGAGGACGATGCGGGCAGGTCTGCCGTCATACACGACAGGGTGCGCTTTCACCTCGATCCAGACGGCGCTGCCATCTTTCTTGCGATTGCGTACCGTGACGGTTGAAGTCCTGCCGGGATGTTGCATTTCCTCAATAAGATGGGCCTTGAAATGCTCCAGATCTTCCGGGAAATAGAGGTCCAGTGCCGAGATGTGGTCGGCATCCTCTCGTGAGTATCCATACAGTTCCAACCCCGCGTCGTTGAAGGCGAGGAACTTCATGGTTTCGGTGTCAAAGACGGCGATGGGTACCGGGCTGGCGTCGAACAGCAGGCGGTAACGCTGCTCGACTTCTTGCAACGCATCAGGCGTTGCTGGCGTTTCGAGAGATTGTGTCCCGCTCGAATGGTCTGGAGATCGCGGAGTTGCCACGGTGTGCCCGATGGAATTGCACAGGCCCCCAGTTTACCATTCGTCTTGCATCGCTTGGCAAGCATGTTAGTGAGGGACCATGGTGAGCATCACGGCTGGGCCCGCACCTTGCACGGGATTCTGCAAAGTACCGGTGCGATAGATGCCCGTGGCAGGCGCTAAGAAAACGGCCCCAGTGGGGCCGTCGAGGTTGTGGGCAACGCTAGGGGTTTAATCCTTTCGGACCAATCCTCCGAGCAGTGCGGCAACTTCGCGTTTCTGCTTGGTGGCGAGGCGCGGCGTATGGCGCACAGTACCGGCATTACTTTCTGGTTCGTATGGACGGTCGAACCAAGGATCGCTGGATTTTCGTGAGGTGGTCGCGCGCGGTGCTGGCGGGGTACGCTCAGCGCGTTCGCCCGCTTCGGCACGCCGGGGCGAGGCACGTTGCGGACGGGGTGGCGTTTCTACCGCGATCTCGCGCTTGATCAGCTTTTCGATTTCCTTCAGGTACTTCTCTTCGTCGGGGGCGACCAGCGAAATCGCCACGCCCTTGGCGCCGGCGCGGCCAGTGCGGCCGATGCGATGCACATAGTCTTCCGGTGCGTGAGGGATCTCGTAGTTGATCACTAGTGGCAGTGAATCGATGTCGAGGCCGCGAGCCGCCACGTCGGTCGCCACCAGTGTGGTGACCTTGCCTTGCTTGAAGGCGTCCAGTGCCTGAATGCGCTCCTGCTGGCTCTTGTCGCCGTGGATCGCATCCGCCGCGATGCCGTCGCGTTGCAGCAGGCGAGCAAGGCGGCTGGCGGTCAGCTTGGTCTTGGTGAAGACGATCGCCTGGGCATTTTCGCTGCGCAGGATCTCAGCCAGCACGGCATGCTTGTCGTCTGCCGAAACCTTGAGAATCTTCTGTTCGACGTTATCGTTGGTGGCATTGCTGCGCGCCACTTCGATCAGGGTCGGGTTGGTGAGGAAATCGTCTGCCAGTCGCTTGATGTCGTTGGAGAACGTGGCCGAGAACATCAGGTTCTGACGCTGCTTGGGCAGCAAGTCCAGAATGCGCTTGAGATCGGGGAGGAAGCCCATGTCCAGCATGCGGTCGGCTTCGTCGAGGATCAGCATCTGCACTTGGCCGAGTTGCACTGTGCGGCTTTCGACGTGGTCCAGCAGGCGTCCCGGCGTGGCGACCAGAATCTCGACGCCACGCATCAGATGCGGGGTCTGGGTCTTGATGTCGACGCCGCCGAATACGACCAGCGAACGCAGCGGTACGTGCTTGCCGTAAGCCTTGACGCTTTCTTCGACCTGGATCGCCAGTTCGCGCGTCGGCGTCAGGATCAGGGCGCGCACCGGATGGCGTGCGGGCGAGGCGCTGGTGCTGGCCTGCGGCAGCAGTTTTTGCAGCAGCGGCAGGGTAAAGGCGGCGGTCTTGCCGGTGCCGGTCTGGGCGCCGGCCATCAGGTCGCGGCCTTCGAGCACCAGCGGGATCGCTTGTTGCTGGATGGGGGTCGGCTGGGTATAGCCTTGCTCCTGAATCGCCTTGAGAATTTCAGGCGCCAGGTTGAGTGAATCGAACGTGATGGTGTCTGTACTCACAGGTCTATTTTCTCTTGAGAGGCAAATGAAAAAGGGGACGACAGGCCCGTCGCCCGCACTGGCGGTTGTGAAGGTTCCATGTGTCCCCATGCTTCATGATTTGTCCTCGATCAGGCGAAATTGCGGTTAGGGCGCTTGCCGAAGGACTTTTCGCCGTCACGACGCTTCTCGCCGCCGAAACCATGGTTGTTGCCATGGTTGCCGGCACCCTTGAAGCCGTTACCCTTGTTGCCCGGCTTGCCGTGCTTGTTGGCCGGATGGCCGCTGTTGCGCGGACGATCGCCGAACTTGTGCGGCTTGGGCTGCTGGATACGCTTCGGTTCCAGGCCGGCGATCACGGCTGCTTCCAGACGTTGGCCGGTGAACTGCTCGATCTTGCGCAGCTGGTAACGTTCGGCATGCGAGGCGAAGGAAATCGCGATGCCGCTCTTGCCGGCGCGGCCGGTACGGCCGATACGGTGCACGTAGTCCTCGGCGAACTTCGGCAGGTCATAGTTGATGACGTGGCTGATGCCGGCGACGTCGATACCGCGCGCTGCCACGTCGGTGGCGACCAGCACGTTGATATCACCATGGCGCAGCTTGGTCAGCGTGCGGTTGCGGGCGCCCTGGGTCATGTCACCATGCAGTGCGGCGACCTTGTGGCCGGCTGCGTGCAGATCTTCTGCCAGCAGGTCGGCGTGGCGCTTGGTGGAGGTGAACACGATGGCCTGGTTCATGCCCGGTTCAATCAGCAAATGCTCGAGCAGCTTGTTCTTGTGGCCCATGTCGTCGACCATGTGCAGGCGTTGCTCGATGTGCTCGTGCTTGGCCTGTTGTGCGGCGATCTGGATCACCTTTGGGTCGCGCAGCAGTTGCTTGGCGATGCGGGCGATTTCACCCTCGAAGGTAGCGGAGAACATCAGGGTCTGACGCTCACCCGGCAGGGCAGCGGTAATGCGCTCGATGTCCGGCATGAAGCCCATGTCCAGCATGCGATCGGCTTCGTCCAGCACCAGCATCTGCAGGCGGGAGAGGTCGATGCGGCCACGTTCCATGTGGTCGATCAGGCGGCCGGGCGTAGCAACCAGGATATCCAGCGGCTGCGACAGCAGCTTGTTCTGCAGCGGGTAGGGCATGCCGCCGACGATGCTCACGGTACGGGCACGGATGAACTTGCCATATTTGCGTGCGGCATCATTCACTTGTTGTGCCAGCTCGCGTGTCGGGACCAGCACCAGAATGCGCGGGCCGCGGCTGCGGGAAGGGTGCGGGGTGGCCAGCAGGTTCAGTGCGGGCAGCGTAAAGGCGGCGGTCTTGCCGGTACCGGTCTGGGCGGAGGCCATCAGGTCGTGGCCAGCCATGACTTCGGGAATCGCCTGGGCCTGAATCGGCGTAGGTTCGGTATAACCGGCTTCCTGCAGCGCGTGGAGGATAGACGGATGTAATGCTAGATTTTCAAAAGACACAGAGTTTCCTTAAACATTTAGGAATGGTAAATACGCAAGCAGGCTCCATTCCGTCCGTATGACGAAACAGTGCGCAGAATTCTTTACAGAGAGAGATTCTTACCGGCGCTCGGGCATAGCCACTAACCGGTAATCAAGAAGAAGTATTCAGAACTTCTGGAGGGTCAGGGCGATGAATCGTCAGCTGCAGGGCAACCGAAACGAAGTGCGCAGTATACGCACATTCATCAGCGTGTCAAAGGTTTTGTGTTAGAATGCGCGACTTTTTTCTGACAGAGAATCAAATACATGTCGCGCGCCCTCCGTAATATCGCCATCATCGCCCACGTTGACCACGGCAAGACCACCATGGTGGACAAGTTGCTGCAGCAGGCCGGTACCTATGCAGCTCACCAGCAGGTGACCGAACGTGTGATGGATTCTGGCGATATTGAAAAAGAACGTGGCATCACCATTCTGGCCAAGAACACCGCGGTCAACTACGAAGGTACCCACATCAATATCGTCGACACCCCGGGACACGCCGACTTCGGCGGCGAAGTGGAACGCGTGCTGGGCATGGTGGACGGCGTAGTGCTGCTGGTCGACGCCGTGGAAGGCCCGATGCCGCAGACCCGTTTCGTGACCAAGAAGGCGCTGGCGCTGGGTCTGAAGCCTATCGTCGTGATCAACAAGGTGGACCGTCCGGGTTCCCGTACCGACTGGGTGATCAACCAGACCTTCGACCTGTTCGCCAACCTGGGCGCGACTGACGAGCAACTGGATTTCCCGGTGGTGTACGCCTCCGCACTGAACGGCTTTGCCAAGCTGGACATGAGCGAAACCTCCGACAACATGCGCCCGCTGTTCGAGACCATCCTCAAGCACGTCGAGCCGCCCAAGGGGGATTCCAATGCCCCGCTGCAATTCCAGATTTCCGCGCTCGATTACTCTACCTACACGGGTCGTCTCGGTGTCGGTCGCATCCTGAATGGCCGCATCAAACCGGGCCAGGTGGTCGCGGTGATGAAGGGTGAAGAGCAGATTGCTCAAGGTCGTATCAACCAGGTGCTGGGCTTCCAGGGACTGGAGCGTGTGGAAGTGCAGGAAGCGGAAGCCGGCGACATCGTGATCATTTCCGGCCTGGAAGACATCGGTATCGGCGTGACCATCGCCGACCGTGAAAATCCGGTCGGCCTGCCGCTGCTGGAAGTGGACGAGCCGACCCTGACCATGGACTTCATGGTGAACTCTTCTCCGCTGGCCGGCACGGAAGGCAAGTTCGTTACCAGCCGCCAGATCCGTGACCGCCTGACCAAGGAACTGCTGGTCAACGTGGCGCTGCGCGTCGAGGATACCAAGGAGGCGGACGTGTTCCGCGTATCTGGTCGCGGCGAACTGCACCTGACCATTCTGCTGGAAAACATGCGTCGCGAAGGCTTCGAAATCGCTGTGGGCAAGCCGCGCGTGGTGTTCCGCGAAATCGATGGCCAGAAGTGCGAACCGTACGAAATCCTGACGGTGGACCTGGAAGACGAAAACCAGGGCGCCGTGATGGAAGAACTGGGCCGTCGCCGTGGCGAAATGCAGAACATGGCCTCCGATGGCAACGGTCGTACCCGTCTTGAATACCGAATCCCGGCCCGTGGCCTGATCGGCTTCCAGAGCGAGTTCCTGACGCTGACCCGTGGTACCGGCCTGATGGCGCACATTTTCGACGACTATGCCCCGGTCAAGGCCGACATGCCTGGCCGTCGCAACGGCGTGCTGATCTCCCAGGAGCATGGCGAGGCGGTGGCCTACGCCCTGTGGAATCTGGAAGATCGCGGTCGCATGTTCGTGAGCCCGGGCGACAAACTGTACGAAGGCATGATCATCGGCATCCATAGCCGCGACAACGACCTGGTGGTCAACCCGATCAAGGGCAAGAAGCTGACCAACGTGCGTGCTTCCGGTACCGACGAAGCCGTGCGCCTGACGCCGCCGATCAAGCTGACGCTGGAATCTGCGGTCGAGTTCATCGACGATGACGAACTGGTGGAAATTACCCCTAAGTGCATCCGTATCCGCAAGCGTCACCTGCAGGAACACGAGCGCAAGAAGGCAGCCAAGGAAACCGCAATCTAATCTGGATATTGCAACTTCCGATAATTCAACAAAAAACCCGGCATTGCCGGGTTTTTTGTTTTATAGCACACGGGATTGAGTCATCGGTTTTTCAATGGGTAGAGCCGGTTTTCCAGTGTCTTGCCGGTTGTGATCTTGTCCAGCCGATTGCCGGTCGCTTCCCCCAGTCTTGCCAAACGCTCGTCCGGATGCGGGTGCGTCTTGAACAATAAGGCGACGCTGCTGTCATCCTTGCCGGTGTGGCCGATCTCGGCTAGTACGGCAGGCAGGCCGTAGGGATCGTAGCCTGCGCGGCCTGCCAGGACGACGCCGATGCGGTCCGCCTCGAACTCGGCATCCTTGTCCAGGCTGCGGGCACAGATTTCTGCGCCGCTGCCGATCAGTTTCTGCACCGTGTTGTTGTCCTTCGCGACCCGCTCGCCCAGCAAACTGGCGCCCAGACTCAGCAGTTGCTGCTTCTGGATCACCTTGAGGTGATGCTTCTTGATGACGTGGCCGATCTCGTGGCCCAGCACCCCCGCCAGATCGGCCTCGCTGGAGAGTTTGCGATACAGGCCCTTGGTGATGATGACGTAGCCGCCGGGGGCAGCGAATGCGTTGATATCTTCGCTTTCAATGACGCCGAAATGCCATGGCAGGTCGGGGCGCTCGCTTTGCGTTGCTACCCAACGGCCGACCTGGTTGACGTATTGCTGCAGTGCGTCATCCTTGACCAGGGGGGCGGCGCCGAGCAGGTTGCCGGTAATTTCGCGCCCGAGCTGGATTTCTTCCGCCTGCGAGGGTTTCTTGAGGTTGAACGCAGGCGATTTGGATTCCGTCGCACTTCCGCTCGCGATGGTCGCTGCGGGTGCATTCTCTTGCGATTGCGGCGAAATCTGCTGTTCTACGGCGCCCTTGAGCGTTTTGCCGAGATCGAAGGCGTGGGCGGGCAGTGCGGCGAGTAGCGCGGACAGCAACAGGCTGGTGCGCAGGACTGTCATGTTCATTGTGCGTTCCCTCCGCTGGCAGGTTTTGGCAGATAGCCAAGTTTGACCGGCTTGAGTCCGCCGGCTGTGGCGAACTGCTGTGCCTGTTCCTTGCTGACCGTGTAACTTTCGAGCTTTTTCGTCTCGTCTTCGTTGAACTTGGCGGCCTTGAGCTCTTCTTCGTTGAGGCCGCGTACGCCAGTCGTCGAGACGACCTGACCTGTACCGGCACGTCCGCTGGCAACATTCATCACGCTTGCCGCTTCGTTGGATTTACCGGTGCTGGCGCGTTTGACGGAGAGCAACCGCACCCATCCGCTGGCCTTAGGAGCCTTGACCTTGAGCCAGGCGCCTTTTTTCTCCAGGATCACCAGTTTGTCGTTACGTGCCATGTTGCCTGCGGATTTCGCATCGGCAAACGGTTCTGTACGCAGCGTATCTGCCTTGAGCGCCGTGCCGTTTTCGGCGCCATAGGCAAGGCTGGCGAAAACGATCAGTGGAACGGCGAGCCATTGTCTGTTTGGGGTCATGCCACGGTTTCCTTTACTTGTTGATCGGGACGTTCGAGTCGAATGACGGCCTGCGCGAACAGGATGCGCCATTGCGGCCCGAGCGGCTGGGTGCCATTGAGCTGGCCATCGTGCAGGGAGTAACGCGCGACGGTGCCCGAGGGTAGACCGAGTTGGCGGATGGCTTGCGGGAGCGCGCTGGCGATGGCGTCGGACTCGTGGCGGGCATGCTCGGTCAGCGGTGCTCCCGAAGGCTGTGACCAGGTGACGACGACCATGTCGCCGAACAAGCCCCAGATGCCGCTCTGGGTGCCCTTCAGCAGTTCAACCTTGTCTGCGTGCAGGGCCAGGCTTTCGATCTGGCGTTTCAGTTTGGCCATCAAGGCATCCCCCGGGGGGATGGGCGATTCGAACAGTATCGGCATCATCTGTACCTGCAGGCCTTCCTGACCGGGCTTGATGCCGACCTCCAGCCAGCGCTGCATGGCACGGTCGTTGGCCAGTGCATACATTTTGGCGATACTGAAATAAGCCACGGCCCAAGTCACCGGGCCGGTCAGGTCAAGGTAAGTATTGGTCAGGTTGATCCCGAGATAGGATATCGCCAGCAGGCCGGTCTGCGAGAAGCCGAACAGCCGGGCGAAGCGGTCGCGATCGACGTTGCGGAAGAACGCGGTTGCCGTGGACCAGATCAGCAACAGGCTCATCAGTACGTACAGGGTGGACCCACGCGGGAAATGCAGGTAGTCGCCGTGCTGAATGTTGTCGATCGCGGTCGCCAGGATCTCGACTCCGGGGTGGATCTTGGCCATGGCTGTCGCCTTGAGGTCGAACAGGCTGGGTGCGGTTGAGCCGATGATGACGATTTTTCCGGTAAATTCGTTTTGCGGGCGCTTGGGCACTTTGGCCGTCATGTCAAGGTACACGTCGCTGAAGCTGACGTTGGCGTAAGTAAAGGGGCCTCCACGCCAGTTGATCAGCATGTTCTGTGGCGGTGGCAAGGAATTCATCGCGGCATAGCTGCCAACCTGGAGTGGCAGCGAGGGCAGTCGCCAGCCATCCTTGTCCTGCCACAGGCGGTATTCGCGCACGATGCCGTCGGCATCGGGATAAATGTTGTGGGTGCCGAGCCTGCCCGGTTTCAGGGCGCCCTCAAAGTGCGGAAGCACGACCGCGACCGTGGTATTGCCGGGAGTGCCTGTGCTCGTATAACGCACCCCGGGAATGGCGGCAGGCGAGAGCTGGCTTAGCGCGTCATGCTCCTGTGGCAAGCGCAGGAAGGGAAAGAAGACGTTGTCCGTCGCCTGGACGACGTCGTTGAAATAGGCGTCGCTGTCTGGGTTGTAGATGTCGGCATCGGCGAACAGAATATCGAACACGATTGCCTTGGGTTGCTGTGCTTCCAGCTTTTCCACGAATTCGCCGAACACCTGTCGCGGCCATGGCCAGCGCCCGTATTCCGGCGCCAGCGCGGCGAGGCTGGCTTCGTTGACGTCGACGATCACGATATTCGGGTCTGGCGTCGGTGTCATGACCCGATGGCGGACCATGAAATCGAACGCTTTCTGCCGCATGTTCTCGCCGATGTGGAAGATCCCGGCATCCAGTAGGATGCCGAGCGTCAGCAAGGCGGCCAGAATGAGGTAGAAATTGTTCTGCAGACGGCGTGTGAAGGACGACGTCCACCGGGTCATGAAGAATCGAAATCGGGTCAGCATCGCTTCATACTACCAGAAGGGGCGCCGTGCATGCGGCGAACAGCCTGCGTAACTTAGACGAGGTTGTGCAGCTTGGCGTATCGCTGTGCTACGGTCAGTTGGGCAACCAACAGGCGTGAATTGAGCGGGGTGCGTAACAATTCGTCGGCGCCAGCTTCATAGGCATCTACCTTGCGGCGCTCATCTTCGAACTGGGTCACCAGCATACAGTAGATTTTTTCGCCTTCGATCGTCCGGCGCAGGGCGCGGCAAAGGCTGAGACCATCCATTTCGGGCAGCAGCCAGTCGGCGATCAATACGTGCGGTTTGAAACTTGCCACCGCTTCAAGCGCCTTGTTGCCCGTCTCGACCAGGACAGAGTCATGGCCGCCGTTGGAAAGCACTTTTTTCAGTAGGTTGGCTTGCAGTTCATTGCTGGTCGCGATCAGTACCCGAAGCGCCACGCCAGGCGCTGCAGGGGGCGATGCCGGAATCTCTGCCTCGGGAGCGGCTTCCGGTTCGGCAGGCTCGGCAGGTACCGGTGCCACAGCTTTGGGCTGAGCGTGCTTAATCGTGACCTTGATTTCCAGCAAGGCGCACCAGTCACGCCATTCCAGTTTTGTTTGCTCGACGATGCCCTCAAGCTGCTCCGGGTCCAGTTCCAGCAGTTTGCCAAACGCTTGAATGCGGGAGAGCAGGGCGTCATCCACTTCGGCTTCCATGCAGGCGCGCGCCAGCAGGGAGGCCAGTTGCAAGGTGTAGGTGATACGCAACGGACGGGAATTCTCCGCGTACCCGGAGGACAGCGGGTCCTCGTGGAAGTAAAGCGCGTCGACAAACAACTTGGGAATGCCCCAGTCCTGCAGCATGTACATGCAGATTTCGCGCTGGGTCAGACCGAAACGCTCCATCTGTGCTTGCTGCAGGGATTTTGACGACACGTCGACAGGCAGGTCAGCCAGCAGTTCGCAATAAGCTTCCGGTCTGACGGTGACCAGCGCCAGTTGGCCGATCCCCGACATCAGGCCGCAATTGAACATTTCCGCCGGAGCGGCGACGCGAATGGCCGAACAGATGGCGTGAGCAGCGCTGCCCATGGCCACGGAATGCGCCCAGAACTGCTCGAAGTCGAACCGCTTGCAGCGTCCATCGCGATAGTTACCGACCAGCGATAACCCGAGCACGACTTGCCGTACAGCGTGGATACCGATGAGTACCAGTGTGTCGGTAGTGACGGCGGCGATGGGGCGTGAACGGTTCGGGTTGACGTAGTTCGCGATCTTGATGATGCGCCCGGCCAAGGCCGGATCGGCCTGGATGGTTTGCGCGAGATCCTTGAGCGAAAGGTTTTCATCCTGGCACAGTTGCATGACTCGCAGCGCAACGCCCTTGGGGGAGGGAAGGCTCCCTGAAGCTTTCAACTCGTTGAAATCCAGCACTTCACGCATCAGTGTGTTCCGTCATCCGTGGCGAACATGAGTGTATAAAAAATTTAAACACGAGTGTCGCACATTATTTCGACAATAAAAACCACCGCGCTTAACTGCTAACGGCATAGGCTATAATCGGCCAAGCACGGAAAAACTTTATGACCGATATTCTAATTATTTCACTGCTTCTTGTACTACTCGTTTTTCAAGGGGTGTTGTTCTTGCGTCTGCGCAAACAGCAGGATTGGCTCCCGGAGTTGCGGCAACAACTCGAAGAAAAACACCGTGCGATGCTACACGATTTGCATGAAGGTTTGACGCGTCTTGGTGACAGGCTCATGGCCTCCTCTGCAGACGCCTCGGAGCGCCTGCGCAGCGTCGTCTCAACCGAGCTCAAGCAGACTCGTGACGCGATGCAGGCTCTGGAGTTGTCGCAGTCCCAGCATTTGGCACAGACGCGCGAAAGCGTGCTGGAAAAATTGCACCAGACGCTGGCCGAGCAGGGCAAGGCCGAGCAGGAGTTGATCCAGGCCACCATGCGCAACGCGACCTTGCAGTTGACGGCGACGATCGAAACCCTGACCAAAACCGTGGATGGTCGCCTGGAGCAGATCGGTGGCAAGGTGAGCGAACGTCTGGACGAAGGCTTCAAGAAGACCAACGAGACTTTTGCCAGCGTCATGGCGCGCCTGGCGACGATCGATGAAGCGCAGAAAAAGATCGACGGCCTGACCAGCAATGTCGTCAGTCTGCAGGAACTGCTGGGCGACAAGCGCTCCCGCGGCGCGTTCGGTGAAGTGCAGCTTGAGGCGCTGGTGCGCAACATTCTGCCGGCACAGGCGTTTGCCATGCAGCATAGTTTCCCCAACGGCACGCGGGTCGACTGCGCGCTGTTCCTGCCAGAACCCACGGGAACGGTGGGCGTGGATTCCAAGTTTCCGCTGGAGAATTACCACAAGATGTACGAGATCGGTCTGGCGGAAACGGATCGCTTGCAGGCGCAAAAGCAATTCAAGGCAGATGTGCGCAAGCACGTCGACGATATCGCCGCCAAGTACATTATTCCGAACGTCACTTCCGATGGCGCGGTGATGTTTGTGCCGGCCGAGGCCGTGTTCGCCGAGATTCATGCCTACAATGCCGATATCGTCGATTACGCCATGAGCAAGCGCGTCTGGGTGGTGTCGCCTACAACGCTGATGGCAGTCCTGAACACGGCGCGTGCGGTGCTCAAGGACGTCGAGACGCGCAAGCAGGTGCATATCATCAAGGATGAGCTGGGCAAACTGGGCAAGGAATTTGGCCGCTTCGACGTGCGAATGAAAAAGCTGGCCGATCATATCCGCCAGGCGCACGAGGATGCGCTGGATGTACACACGACCAGCCAGAAGATCAGCCGTCGCTTTGCTGCGATCGAGGCGGTGGAACTTGAAGGCGCACAAGCAGACCAACTGGAATTGAACGTAACCGAAGACGGGGAAGATTAGAGCCTGTTTCAGCAGGTTTTATGCATCACGTTGAGATGGGGGGGGGATGGATGCAAGGCGCGGAGCACAGCGATGGTCGTTCCATTCGTAAGCTTCGCAACGCCGCAGACGCAACACCCCATTTCAACCCCCTTTAGAAGGAAAAGCAGAGGGGCCGGTTGTCTGCAGGACGCATTGCGGTGTTGCGTCCTGTTTGTGGAGAATGACTACACTGCACAGGACGCGCCTTGCACTGCATCCCGCAGGCAACCGGCGTGATACTTAAAACCTACTGAAACAGGCTCTATATGGAAGACGAAAGCATGCTGATCATGCTGATCCAGCAATATGCCGCCAAGTTCGGCGTGACCTTCAGCTCTAAGGCGATGGAGAACGAGGACACCAAGCAAAAAGCCATGGTGCTCATGATGCAGGCCATCAGTGGTCAGCGTGGGCCGGTGACGGACGAAGACCTGGGGATTTGATGCTGAAGGTGTTGTATTTCGCACGGCTACGTGAGTCGCTTGGATTGGCCGGGGAGGAACTGCCCTTGCCGGAAGGCGTCGATTCGGTCGCTGCATTGATGGCCTGGCTGGCAACCCGGGGAGGCGTATGGCAGCGCGAGTTTGCCGGCAAGCACTTGTTGCGTGCCGCCGTGAATCAGGATTTGGTCGCTGAGACGGCGACGATCCAACCCGGTGACGAGGTTGCCTTTTTTCCGCCGGTCACGGGGGGCTGATGACGGTTCGTGTTCAGCGCGAGGATTTTGACGTTGGGGCCGAAGTCACCCGGCTGCGTCTGGCGCGGCCCGACACTGGTGCCATCGCCGCCTTCGTTGGTCAGGTGCGCGACCTGAATGAAGGCAGTCGGGTCTCCACACTGACGCTGGAACATTATCCCGGCATGACCGAAAAATCGCTGGAGGCAATCGTCGCGCGTGCGCGGCAGCGCTGGGACATTTTCGAAGCGTTGGTGATCCACCGTATCGGCGAGTTGCGGCCCACGGATCAGATCGTGCTGGTGGTGGTGAGCGGTGCCCACCGTGGCGAGGCCTTTGCTGCCTGTGAATTCATCATGGATTATCTCAAGACCGAAGCGCCGTTCTGGAAGAAAGAGTCGACGCCACAAGGCGAGCGCTGGGTGGATGCCCGTACCAGCGATGAAGCGGCCAGACAGCGCTGGGGGGAGCCAACTGCATGATTTGTGAACTGAAACCGGATGAACTGACCGTACCCGAAAAAACGGGTGCCTTAGGGTTTGCTGACACCTCACACCTGATTCGGGGGAGGGTAGGCTGGATCGGGCAATCGCGCGCGGAAAAAGCGGCAATGTTCGGTCTGTCCGTTAACCAGCCCGGCTATAACCTGTTCGTGCTTGGGGAGAGCGGTTGCGGGCGCTCGACCTTGATGCTGCAGGCCATGCGGGAGGCGGCTGCCAAGCGTGAAGTGCCGCCTGACCTGCTCTACCTCTACAACTTTGATCTGCCGGAACGCCCGCTGGCGTTGCGCCTCAAGCCGGGCGCAGGCCGTGAGTTGCGTGCGGCGCTGGAGACGTTTGCCAAACATATCGCGCACGATATCCCTCGCAAGCTGGATGAAGAGGGTGTGCGGCGTGATAGCGAGCGGATCCGCAATGCGTTGCAGGAAGGGGCGGACAAAGCCTATGCCGAACTCACCACGTTTGCCGCCAGCCGTCATTTCGCTCTGCGCCGCGAGGACGGTCGGCTGATTTTTACCCTGATGGACAAGAATGGCCATGCCATGCAGGAAGAGGCGGTCATGGCGCTTTCGGCCGACCAGCGCATGGTGCTGGAAGAGGCGGAACAGGAACTGCGCAGTGAGATTGCCCGGTATCTGGAAATCGCACGGCCGATCGAGCGCGAGATTGATCAGCAGCTGGCCCAGTTGCGGCGGAATGCCGTTGAACCTGTGGTGGCGCGCGAACTCGATGCCATTTGCACCGCGCTGGCTGGCAGGATTCTGGACGAACCGCGATTTGCGAAATATCTGGCGCAGGTCACACGCGATGTACTGGCCTCGCTTGAGGTCTTTACCCGAGGGCATGCGGACGAGTTGGATGGCATCGGGCTCGAAACCCAGTTGTCGCGCTATCGCGCAAACCTGCTGGTCGATCATGCCGAATCGACTGGTGCACCGGCTATCTGCGACCACGATCCGGTGTTCCGCTCATTGTTCGGCGGGATCGAATATCAGGCCGAAAATGGCGTGCTGCTGACGGATTTCATGCGTATCCGCGCCGGCAATCTAGTCCGTGCCCACGGCGGTTTCCTGATGCTGCATCTGCGCGACGTGATCGCCGACCCGCAAGCCTGGGAGAAATTGCAGCGCTTCCTGCGTAACGGACGCCTGCAGATCGAAGAGCCTTCCGCGACCTTCGGACAATTGGCGACCACCACGTTGGAGCCGGAGCCGCTGGACCTGCAGGTCAAGATCGTGCTGATCGGCACGCGTGAGGATTATTACGAATTGCAGGAGCTCGATCCCGAGTTCGCGCGGCATTTCCGGGTCAAGGTGGACTTTGCGGAGCATGTGCCCGCGGATGACGGTAGTCGTCGCGCGGTCGCCACGTTGATTGGCCATCGCTGCCAGGCACTTGGTATTCTCCATTTCGCTCCCTCCGCCGTGGACCGTTTGCTGGTCGAGATGCATCGACGCATCGACGACCAGCGCAAGATGAGTGCCGAGTTCGGACATCTCGAGACCATCCTGGTCGAGGCGTCCGCCATCGCCCAATCACGCGGCGCCACAGCGGTCGAACTGGCGGATGTCGAGGCAACGCTTGCCGAACGTATGTTCCGTCACAACTATCCTGAACAGGCGATGCTGGATGCGATTTCCGATGGCGAATTGCTGATCCGCACCCACGGACGTGAAGTCGGGCAGATCAACGGCCTGACGCAGGCTGATCTGGGGGATTATCGCTTCGGTTCGCCCATTCGGATTTCCGCCCGGGCGTACGCCGGGGAAGAAGGCATCATCAACATCGACCGTGAGGTTGAACTGACTGGCCCCAACCACGACAAGGGCGTCATGATCCTGCAAGGATGGCTGTCCGCCACGTTTGCGCATCTGGCCCCGTTGAGCCTGTCTGCCTCCATCGTCTTCGAACAGGAATATCACGGTGTGGAGGGAGATTCGGCCTCCTGCGCCGAGCTCTACGCCTTACTCTCTGCATTGTCCGGCTTGCCTTTGCCGCAAGGAATTGCCATTACTGGCGCGCTGAACCAGCATGGCGAAGTGATGCCGATCGGCGGTGTTAACGAAAAGATTGAAGGCTATTTTCGCGCTTGTCAGCGACTGGATCTGGACGGCAGCCAGGGCGTCATCATTCCCGCTCGCAACCGCCCGCACCTGGTGCTCGATCATGAGGTGATCGAGGCGGTACGTGCTGGCAAATTCAAGATCATGACCATCGATAACGTACGCGACGGGATTGAATTGTTGACTGGCCTGCCGGCAGGCGAACCCGATACGGTGGGCGACTATCGGCCGGATACCGTGCTGGGGCGCGTGCAGCGCACGCTCGAAACGTTCCGCCGCGCCTGCGACACCGGTCGCGAGCACGAGCATAGGTAAGGTACGGCGACAAACTCGGGAATTCCATGAGCAGAAAAACGCGAGACGATCACGACGACGATGTGTCCGACAAGGTACGGTTGGATAAATGGCTGTGGGCGGCCCGCTTTTTCAAAACGCGCGGCCTGGCATCAGATGCAATCGACGGCGGCAAGGTGCATTACGACGGTTTTCGCGCCAAGGCCGCGCGTGAAGTCAAGGTCGGAGCCCTAGTACGCATCACGAAGGAAGATGGCGTGTGGGAAGTGATCGTCAAGGCAGTCTCCGGCCAGCGGCGTGGCGCCCCTGAAGCGGCATTGCTTTACGAAGAAACGGAAGAAGGGCGAAAGAAGCGCGAACTGGATGCAGAACAACGCAAGGCAGAGTTCGGTATCCGCGACCACGGCATGGGGCGCCCTACCAAACGCCAGTTGCGGGACATCAAGCGCTTTACCGGGGGGTGGTAGGTACTCCGCCGGTCACCTTGGCTCAGTCGGCAACGATGTTGATCGTACGTCCCATACATGTCACCTGCTGCCCGGCACGAATCTTGGCGGTCTTGCGTGATTCTTGCTGCCCATCCACCATGACCTCTCCCATTGCCACCAATGCTTTGCCCTGACCGCCGCTATCGGCAATGCCAGCCAGCTTGAGCAGGTTGCACAGTTCGACGTACTCACCAGTCAGTTGAAATTCCATGATGTTCTGTGTCATAAAATCGTCGTGTATATAGGATAGGGTGTAGTAGCGGGGCGGCGGAGTGTGCGGTCCGGCCTTTCTCAACGGGCAGATAACAAAAAACCGCACCAGCTTTGTAGCATAGTGCGGTTGTCTGCAGAACTTTGGTGCCCAGAAGAGGACTCGAACCTCCACATCTCTCGATACTAGTACCTGAAACTAGCGCGTCTACCAATTCCGCCATCTGGGCTCGAAAGAGACGCGCATTGTAAAGGAAATATCGCGTTTGTCAATGATGAAACCACAGGAATCCCGGTGCATCGAGGATGGAGCGAGCAGTACCATTCACCGTAAGGAGTGTGGTTGGATCCAGACAGCATCATTTGCGGTAAATTAACCCCGCTGAAATTTTCGATGTGGAGGATAATGATGCGAGAAATTCAGAGAAGTGGATGCTGCGTTCGAACGGCAATAGCGGCGGTGCGGGTACAAACAAAAACGCACCGGCTGAATTTAGCAACGGTGCGTCATGTCATGCTTGGTGCCCAGAAGAGGACTCGAACCTCCACATCTCTCGATACTAGTACCTGAAACTAGCGCGTCTACCAATTCCGCCATCTGGGCTCGAAAGAAGCGCGAATTCTAAAGGAACCATTCAAGTTGTCAACGAAAAAAAAGCACGTTCATAAGAAAGATCCCTTCGCCGACCGCGAGGCTGCTACGTACGAAAATCCGTTACCTAGCCGGGAATATATCCTCCAGATCATGGAGGAGGAGGGGGCACCACTCAGTGTCGAAAAGCTGTGGAAGTTGCTGGGTATCCGCAAAGCCGACCGTGAAATCCTGGGGCGCCGCCTGAATGCCATGGAGCGGGATGGACAGATCCTGCGTAATCGCAAGGACGCGCTGTGTATCGCCGAAAAGCTGAATCTGATCCCGGGCAAGGTACAGGGTCACCCGGATGGTTTCGGTTTCCTCATCCCGGATGCCGGTGGCGATGATTTGTTCCTTTCGCCCAAGGAGATGGCCAAGGTGCTGCACGGCGACCGCGCCATGGTGCGGCAATCCGGTGTGGACCGGCGTGGGCGCCCGGAAGGCAAGATTATCGAAGTGTTGGAGCGCGCCAATAACAAGTTGGTCGGGCGTTTGATCCGCGAGCGCGGTGTGGTGCTGGTGGCGGCGGAGGATCGTCGCATCAACCAGGACATCCTGATCGAACCTGGCCGTGATATGGGGGCGCAGGCAGGGCAGGTGGTCATGGTGGAGCTGATCGAACAGCCCTCGGTGTATGCACAGCCGATCGGCAAGGTGATCGAGATTCTCGGCAATTATGCCGATCCGGGCATGGAGATCGAGATTGCACTGCGCAAACACCAGTTGCCTTACCAGTTCCGTCCGGAGGCCATGAAACAGGCCGAAGCCTACCCCAAGACCGTACAGAAGAAGGATTGGGAGGGGCGGGTCGACTTGCGTGAGTTGCCGCTGGTGACGATTGATGGCGAGACGGCACGTGACTTCGACGATGCCGTATTCTGTGAGCCGCAGGGCAAGGGTTGGCGCCTGGTGGTGGCGATTGCCGATGTCAGCTTCTACGTCAGGCCAGGAGAATCCTTAGATCAGGATGCCTACGAGCGTGGTAACTCGGTATATTTCCCACGTCGTGTGATCCCCATGTTGCCGGAAGCGCTGTCCAACGGCCTGTGCTCGCTCAACCCCGACGTCGAGCGCCTGTGCATGGTGTGTGACATGCAGATCGACGGGCAAGGAAAGATCAAGCGCTATAAGTTCTATCCTTCTGTCATGCGCTCCAAGGCGCGCATGACCTACACCAAGGTGTACGACATGATCGTCAACCCCAAGGGCGAGACGGCGCGGGAATACGCGTGGCTGCTACCGCACGTGCAGCATCTCTATGCGCTGTTCCAGATTTTGCTCAAGGCGCGCGAGCAGCGCGGGGCGATCGAGTTCGAGACCATCGAAACCCTGATGATGTTCAACGAGAACGGCAAGATCGATCGTATCGTGCCGTCTTCCCGCAACGATGCGCATCGCCTGATCGAGGAGTGTATGCTGGCGGCCAATGTCTGTGCCTCCGACTTTCTGCAGGAACATGGTCACCCGGCGCTGTACCGCATCCACGAAGGCCCCACGCTGGAGAAACTGGAAAAACTGCGCGGTTTCATGGCGGAGTTCGGCTTTACGCTGGGCGGTGGCGATACCCCGCACGCCAAGGATTACGGCAAGCTGATGAACCTGATCAAGGGTCGTCCGGACGAACAACTGTTGCAAACCGTGTTGCTGCGCTCCATGCAGCAGGCGGTGTATAGCCCGGACAACGTGGGTCACTTCGGCTTGGCGTATGAGTCTTATACCCACTTCACCTCACCGATCCGTCGTTACCCAGATCTCTTGATCCATCGCGCAATCAAGGCGGTGGTCGAGGGAAAGAAGTACAAAGCGGGCAACTGGACCGAACTAGGGCTGCATTGCTCGATGACGGAACGGCGCGCGGATGACGCGACCCGCGACGTCGAAGTCTGGCTCAAGTGCTTCTACATGCAGGACAAGGTGGGCGAAGTGTTCAACGGCACCGTGGCTGGCGTTACCAGTTTCGGCCTGTTCGTTGCGCTGGACGAAGTCTACGTCGAAGGCCTGCTGCACGTGACGGAACTCGGGAACGATTACTTCAATTTTGATAATATCCGCCACGAAATGGCAGGGGAGCGCACTGGTGTGCGCTACCGGCTGGGAGATCGTCTGCGCGTGAAGGTAGCGCGTGTCGACATGGAATCGAGCAAGATCGATTTCGTGCTGGCGACGGACGAGGCCGATGACGCGGCACCTGTTCCGGAAAAATCAACTGCCAGAAAAACGCTGACGGCCAAACCGAAATCGTCCCCCCAATCAGCAACAAAACCCCGGGCGAAATCCGGGGCAACGGCCGGCAAGGCTAGGAAAGGCAGCAAGAAGAAATGAGCATGACCCGTATCGTATTCGGCTTTCACGCGGTATCCAGCCGTTTACGCCAGAACCCTGCCAGCGTGCAGGAAGTTTGTGTCGATAAGAGCCGCAAGGACGCCCGCATGCAGGACTTGCTGGCGGTTGCCGCCCAGAAGGGCGTGCGCGTGATGCAGATGGAAAAGGAGCGGCTTGATGGTCTGGCCGCGAACGGCAGGCACCAGGGTGTGCTGGCACGCGTGGAAGACACACCGCTGCCGTATCAGGATATCCACGACATCCTTGAGTCCGACCTCCCGGAACCGGCTTTCCTGCTGGTGCTGGATGGCGTGGAAGACCCGCACAACCTCGGCGCCTGCCTGCGCGTGGCTGACGCCATGGGCGTGCATGCCGTGATCGCCCCCAAAGACCGTGCCGCTGGCCTCAACGCGACGGTGCGCAAGGTAGCTTGCGGGGCAGCCGAAACCGTGCCGTTCATCACAGTGACCAATCTGGCGCGCACCCTGCGCGAACTGAAGGATGCAGGCGTCTGGGTGGTGGGCACGGCCGCCGAGGCGGAAGCCGACCTGTTCTCGGTCAAGTTCAACGGCCCGATCGCCATGGTGCTGGGCGCCGAGGGTACCGGCCTGCGTCGCCTGACTGCCGAAACCTGCGATCAATTGGTCAGTATCCCGATGTTCGGTACCGTCGAGAGTCTGAACGTCTCGGTGGCCAGCGGCATCTGCCTGTACGAGGCGAGGCGACAGCGGCAGGTGGCATCGACTACCTGAACGGTTGTGATGTCTTCTTGATTCTTGTTACAATAAGCACATGAGCGATCAGGAAGACATCCAGCAGCATGGCGGCAAGCGTCCCGGTGCCGGGCGCAAGCCGGGTAGCGGCAAGTACGGCGAAGCGACCACGGTGATTCGTGTGCCGCAGAGCGAAGTCGGCAACGTGCGCGACTTTCTCGGTGCACTGGAGCAGAAGCGCCAGCGCGCGGGGCAGGACAACGTGGCGGAATTTGTTGCGCTGGGGCCGACGGAACGGGAACTGGCGTTGCCGCTGTTCATCACCAAGGTGGCGGCAGGCTTTCCCTCACCGGCCGATAGCCACGTCGAAAGGCGCATGAATCCGAGTGACTATCTGGTCGAAAACGACGGCACGACGTTCTTTGTGCGCGTGAAGGGCGATTCCATGATCGACGCCGGCATTTTCGAAGGCGATGTGCTGGTGGTTGATCGCGCGCCGGTCGCGCAGATCGGCGATATCGTACTGGCGATGCTGGATGGCGAGTTCACCGTCAAGACGTTGGGTAAGTCGAAGCACGGCCCAAGGCTCATTCCCGCCAACAAGCATTTCCCCGTGATCGACATCCAGGAAGGCCAGTCCTTCGAAGTCTGGGGCATCGTGACCGGTTCCATGCGCAAGTTCCGTTAGAATCTCTGGTGCCGTTACAGGCGCGGTAAGTGCATATCGGCTATCGGGTTTTAATTATTCCGGAGCCTGCTTTGGTATACTGCGACCTTTTTTCAGCACGGTAGCCCGGCATGGCCAACTCCACCCCCAAAATCGGTTTCGTTTCCCTCGGCTGTCCCAAGGCGGCTTCGGATTCGGAACGCATCCTGACGCAGTTGCGGGCGGAAGGCTATGCCATTTCCGGCAGCTATGACGACGCCGATCTGGTGGTCGTTAATACCTGTGGCTTTATCGATTCTGCAGTCGAGGAATCGCTCGATGCAATTGGCGAGGCCTTGGCAGAAAACGGCAAAGTGATCGTGACCGGTTGTCTCGGTGCCAAGGGCGATGTGGTCAAGACCGCGCACCCGAGCGTGCTCGCCGTCACTGGGCCTCATGCGCTGGAAGAGGTGATGGAGGCCGTGCATACGCACAGCCCCAAGCCGCACGATCCCTACACCGATCTGGTGCCGCCGCAAGGCATCCGCTTGACGCCGCAACATTATGCCTACTTGAAGATTTCCGAAGGCTGTAACCATCGTTGCAGTTTCTGCATCATCCCCAGTCTGCGTGGCGATCTGGTCAGCCGTCCCATCGGCGAGGTCATGCAGGAGGCGGAAAACCTGGTGGATTCCGGCGTGCGCGAGCTGCTGGTGATCTCGCAAGACACCTCTGCCTACGGCGTTGACGTCAAATACCGCACCGGCTTCTGGGGCGGACGCCCGATCAAGACGCGCATGACCGAACTGGCCAATGCCCTGTCAGACCTCGATGTGTGGGTGCGCCTGCATTACGTCTATCCCTACCCACATGTCGATGAAGTGATCCCGCTGATGGCGGACGGCAAGGTGTTGCCGTATCTCGACGTACCGTTCCAGCATGCCAGCCCGCGTATCCTCAAGGCGATGAAGCGCCCGGCCAGCAGTGAAAACAATCTGGCCCGCATCAAGGCCTGGCGCGAAATTTGCCCGGATATCACCTTGCGCAGCACCTTCATCGTCGGGTTCCCGGGCGAGACAGACGATGATTTCGAACAACTGCTTGATTTCATGCAGGAGGCGCAACTCGACCGCGTTGGCTGCTTTGCCTATTCGCCTGTCGAAGGTGCATCGGCGAACGCGTTGCCGGACCAGGTGCCAGAAGAGGTAAAGCAAGAACGGCTCGTCCGCTTCATGGAATTGCAGGCGAAGATCAGCGCGGACAAGTTACAGGCGAAGATTGGCCAGACCATGCAGGTGCTGGTGGATGCTGTGGACGAAGAAAACGCCGTGGGTCGCAGCGCGGCCGATGCGCCGGAAATCGACGGCGTGGTGTATCTGGAGGGAGGGGCAGGGCTGCTGCCGGGTGACCTGGTCGAGGTTACCATCGTCGATGCCGACGAGCACGACCTCTGGGCGGGCCCCGCAGACGATTAAATCAACGTGAAGGGCGCCGGTTTTTCACAGTCGGCACGTCCTTCGAACAGGTCTTCGGTGTAAGGGCAGCGCTGTGCCTTGGGCACCAGTTTTTTCTTCTTGCCCTTGGCCTTGGTGTCGATGAAGGGGGTCTGGCTGATCCGGGTGTAGCCGGAGGCCTCCAGATTTTCCTGTGACGTCTCGAACTGGCTCTCGGGGTTGTCCAGATTTTGCAGGGTGATGCCCGACCGGGAGACCTTCAGCACGTTGTACATCAACAGCTTGTGTCCGTGGCGCTTCCCGTAAATTTCGCCCACTTGGATTTTTGTGGTCATATTTCGCACCGGCATTGGTATTTTCCGAAGAGTTTACGCTATAATGCGCGTCCTCAGCGGAGAGGTGGATGAGTGGTTTAAGTCACCACCCTGGAAAGGTGGCACAGGGGCAACTCTGTCGCGGGTTCGAATCCCGCCCTCTCCGCCAGTCAACAAGCGCCTTCCCGGGCGCTTTTGTTTTTTCTGCTTCCTGCATTATGCCAGCAGCCATCCGTGCAGTACGCCCAGTAAACCACACCCCAGAATGACCGGGATCGCGTTTGCCTGAAAACGGAACAGTGTGGTCGCGGCGAGCAGGCCGATGACTGCCGCGGAGATGTCGGGCATGGTCTGTAAGTCGTTGGGCCACAGGACGTGATAAGCGAAAAACGTGGCCAGGTTCAGGATCACGCCGACGATCGCCGCGGTGATGGCGGTCAGTGGTGCCGTGAACGACAAATTGCCGTGCGTGCTTTCGACCATAGGCCCTCCGAGCAGGATCAACACGAACGAGGGCAGGAAAGTGAAGAAGGTGACCACTGAGGCGGCGCATAAGCCCGCCAGGAAGCGTGCATCTAGCCCCCATAGTTCCTGAGTCCATCCGCCGACAAAGCCGACGAAGGTGACGACCATGATGAGCGGGCCAGGCGTGGTTTCTCCTAGCGCCAGGCCGTCGATCATCTGCGGTGCACTGAGCCAGTGGTAATGTTCGACCGCCCCTTGGAACACATAAGGGAGCACCGCATAAGCTCCGCCGAAAGTCATGAGGGCCGCCTTGGTGAAAAACCAGCCCATTTGCGTCAGCGTTCCTTGCCAACCTGTGAGTAACGTGAGGATGCCCATCGTGATCAGCCATAAGAAGAGGCCTACGCTCAGGATTCCGATCCATTTGGGCCGGGAGAAACGGGCATGGGCTGGTGTTGGGGTGTCGTCGTCGATCAACGCTGGGGCGTGGGTTTCCGCGCGCTGTTGATGGGAAGTCTGCGAAGTGAACATGGCGGGGTTGATCTTGCCCCCGATCCAGCCGCACAAGGCAGCCGCGAGCACGATCGCAGGGAAGGGAACGCCGAGCACAAAGACGCCGACGAAGGCTGCGGCGGCGATGGCCAGCAGCCAGGCGTTGTTCAGGGTGCGCTTGCCGATGCGCCAGGCCGCGAACAGGACGAGTGCCGTCACCGCGGGCTTGATGCCATAAAGAAATCCGGAGAGCGCGGGCAAGTGGCCATAGGCGATGTAAAGCCATGACAACAGGACAAGGATCAGAAAGCTGGGGAGCACGAACAGGGTGCCTGCCACGACGCCGCCCCAGGTACGATGCATCAGCCAGCCGATGTAGATCGCCAGTTGTTGTGCCTCGGGGCCCGGCAGCAGCATGCAGTAGTTGAGCGCGTGCAGAAAGCGCTTTTCGGAGATCCAGCGACGTTGTTCCACTAGCTCCTGATGCATCAGCGCGATCTGGCCGGCTGGGCCGCCAAAGCTGATGAATCCGAGCTTGAGCCAATAACGGAAGAAAGTGCCGAAATCAACGGGTTGCATCACGGGTATCCCAGATTTTTTCGCTATAATACGCAAAATTTTGAGCAAGCGACCCCATGTCCGCCAATACCCCAGTTGTCAACCTGCTATCCGTGGTCGTACCTGTCCGCAACGAGCAGGACAATATCCTTCCCCTGGTTTCTGAAATTCGTGCTGCGCTGCAAGGCGTTGTCGAGTTCGAAATCATCTATGTGAACGATGGCAGCACTGATGAGACAGCCAAACGATTGGCAGAACTTCGCCAGGACTGCCCGCAGCTTCGCGTGATTCGCCATGCGCAGAGTTGCGGCCAGAGCACTGCGGTGCGTTCCGGCGTCAAAGCGGCACGGGGGGATTGGATCGCCACGCTGGATGGTGATGGCCAGAATGACCCTGCCGATATCCCCAAGCTGATGGCGGCGCTGGAAGAGGGCGTGGAGCTGGTGGGTGGCAACCGCCGTCACGCGCGCCGTGATACCTGGATCAAGCGGATTTCCTCGGTCATTGCCAACGGCGTTCGGTCGCGCATGCTCAAGGACAGCACGCCTGACACCGGCTGCGGCCTCAAACTGTTCCGCCGCGATGTGTTCCTTGACCTGCCGTATTTCGATCACATGCATCGTTTCCTGCCGGCCTTGGTCATCCGGCGCGGGGGCAGGGTGGTCTCGGTACCGGCCAATCATCGTCCGCGCGAACGCGGAGTATCCAACTATGGCACGCTGGATCGCCTGATGGTCGGCATTGTCGACCTGTTCGGCGTCATGTGGCTGCAACGCCGCACCAAGCGTCCTGTCGCAACGGAAGAATAATTTTGGATCACGGTCTCGGTTACTTTCTCGGTCACCTCATTGCCAAATGGCAGGCCTACTTCTCCGGCATGAACACCAGCGACATGATTTGGCTGGGCATCGGCCTTGCGGGCCAGACCATGTTCATGATGCGTTTCGTGGTGCAGTGGATCCACAGTGAGCGCCACCAGAAAAGCGTGATACCGGTCAGTTTCTGGTATCTCAGCCTGATCGGCGGGCTGACGGTGCTGGCCTACGGTCTGCACAAGGCGGAACCGGTCATCATCCTCGGGCAATTACCCGGCACGTTCGTCTATGCCCGCAACCTGATGCTGATCCGTCGCGAACACCGTGACGTGTTGGCGGAAGTCACCGAAGAAGAAGTCAAATGACCCTGTCACAACGCCATGCCCTTGGGCTGGTCGCCCTCTGGACTTTCCTGATGGCGGTCTCGCTGTTCAGCCGCTCGTATATCCCCATCGACGAAACCCGCTACGTCACCGTGGCCTGGAACATGTGGCTGCGTGGCGATTTTCTGGTGCCGTATCTCAACGACATCGCCTACAGCCACAAGCCGCCGCTACTGTTCTGGATGATGCAGCTGGGGTGGGCAGTATTCGGCGTCAATGACTGGTGGCCGCGCCTCGTGCCGGCGTTCTTTGCGCTGGGCGGCGTGTTTATGGTGTCGCGTATTGCCGACCTGCTGTGGCCGGGCAAAGAGGCGCTTGGCCGGATGGCTTCGGTGATCCTGTTCGGGTGCTTGCTGTGGATGGTGTTCGCCACGGCGACCATGTTTGACATGATGGTAGCGTTCTTTACCCTGCTCGGAATGCTCGGCGTACTCACGGCCTGGCGTGGTGAAGCGCTCAAGGGCTGGGGCATCGTCGGTCTGGCGATTGGTCTGGGTTTGTTGGCCAAGGGGCCGACCATCCTGTTGCAGATTCTGCCAGTAGCTGTTTTGGCACCATGGTGGGCGCGTGGCAGTGGCATCGCCTGGGGACGCTGGTATGCCGGTATTCTGGCCGCTGTGCTGCTGGGGGCTGCCATTGCCTTGGCATGGGCCATCCCGGCCGGGATGCGGGGCGGTGCTGAATACCAGCACGCGATCTTCTGGGGGCAGACCGCTGACCGGATGGTGAAATCATTCGCGCACCAGCGTCCGTTCTGGTGGTATTTCCCGCTGCTGCCGGTCATGCTGTTTCCGTGGCTGCTGTGGGGTGGAACATGGCGTGCGCTGGGGACCCTCAAGTCGCGCATGCAGGATGTTGGCGTGCGCTTCGCACTGGCCTGGGGCTTGCCGGTATTCTTGGCGTTCTGTTTCATCAGCGGCAAGCAGGTGCATTATCTGTTGCCGATTTTTCCGGCGTTCGCGCTGCTGGTGGCCTATGGCCTGGACGAGCTGGCGAAGCAGCCGGGCCGCAGTGATCGGCTGCCTGTCAGTCTGGTGATTCTGCTGGTGGGCGCTGGCGT
Organism: uncultured Methylobacillus sp.; assembly: GCA_964445115.1. Taxonomy (GTDB): domain Bacteria; phylum Pseudomonadota; class Gammaproteobacteria; order Burkholderiales; family Methylophilaceae; genus CAIJXJ01. Next base: position 65,732 of record CAYUJU010000001.1, read on the forward strand.
GCTGGCCTTGCCGCATTGGGCTGCGCATGCCAATGTGCCTGCGTGGTTGGGGCAGATGCCTGCCTATGCCGGCTTGGCGTTGGTGGTGTGCGGCATTTTGTTTTTCTTTGTGCGAGTTACCACCATCGAGCGTCAGGTGTGGCTGGCGACTGCGGCCAGCCTGGTGATGGTGCTGGGCTTGCACCTTGCCCTGATCCGCACCGCCGGGCTGGCTTACGATCTTCATCCCATCAGCGCCAGGCTCAAGGCGCTGCAGGAAGCCGGCGTGCCCTTGGCCAACGTTGGCAAGTACCACGGGCAATATCAGTTCATCGGGCGTCTGGAACACAGTATCGAACAGACGCAGGTGGGCGAACTCAAGGCATGGTTCGACGCACATCCTGATGGCCGCGTGATTTTCTACCCAGAAAAGGATCGTGACATGCCGCTCGGCACCGGCAAGGCGGATTACGAACAGCCCTATCTTGGGGTGCGCGTGGGGATTTATTCCAAAGAGGCTTTGCTGCCGCCATCGCCCTGATGGCGGGCGAGCGCCCAGGCGACGTGCTCGCGCACCAGCGCTGACGGGTGCTGGAGACGTTGCGTGAGTGCCGCCACAATTTCGGGCGAGGTTGCCGCGTTGCCGAGGCCGACGGCAAGATTGCGCAGCCATTGTGCGTGGCCGATGCGGTAGATGGCAGTTCCCGCCAGTTTTTCGTTGAAGTCCTGCTCCGTCCACATGAATAATTCGACCAGGCTGGCCCGATCCAGCTGGTGACGCACGCGAAAATCCAGTTCCTGCGTGGTGCGCGCAAAACGGTTCCACGGGCATGCCAACTGACAATCGTCGCAGCCGTAGATCCGGTTGCCCATCAACGGCCGTAAGTCTTCGGGAATGCTGTCCTTGAGTTCGATGGTGAGGTAGGAAATGCAGCGCCTGGCATCGACGGTATAGGGGGCCACGATGGCCTGGGTAGGGCAAACGTCTATGCAGGCGGTGCAGGTGCCACAGTGTTGCTGCGCAGGCGTATCGAGTGGAAGCGGCAGGTCGGTGTAGATTTCCCCCAGAAAAAACCAGGAGCCTCCCTCCCGGGAGAGGAGCAGGGTATGTTTTCCCCGCCAGCCCAGCCCGGATTTCTCTGCGAGCTGGACTTCCATCACCGGGGCACTGTCGGTAAATACCCGATAGCCGAAACTGCCGATTTCCGTGGCGATACGGTCACACAATTGTTGCAGACGGTTGCGCATCACCTTGTGATAATCGCGTCCCAGCGCATAGCGGGAAATAAAGGCTTTACGGGAGTCTTTGATCACTTCCCAGCTTTCCTGTGCTTCATCGGGCATATAATCCATGCGCGCCGAAATGACGCGCAGCGTGCCCGGCACCAGTTCGTCGGGGCGAGTGCGCTTGGTGCCGTGTTTTGCCATATAATCCATCGCGCCGTGGTAACCGTTGGCCAGCCAGGCCTGATACTCCGGCTCAACGGCGCTCAAGTCGGTATCGCTGATGCCGATACCAGAAAAACCCAGTGCCTCGCCCCAATGCTTGATGTTGGCGGCGAGAAGATGTGGATCGAATGAGACGTGTCCTTGCATAGCCCTGATCATATAACAGTCCAGCTACCTGACGAAGCGGCCACCATGGCGCTGGGGCGCGATCTCGCCGCTATTCTGCAAGGTGGGCTGGCGATCTGGCTGCATGGCGACCTGGGGGCGGGCAAGACCACGCTGGTGCGCGGTCTGCTGCACGGGATGGGGCATGCCGGCAAGGTCAAAAGCCCTACCTATACCTTGGTTGAACCTTATGTGATTTCTGGATTACACTTATATCACTTTGATTTATACAGATTTGTTGATCCGGAAGAATGGGATGCCTCAGGCTTTCGCGACTATTTCAATCCGGGGTCGGTCTGCCTGGTCGAGTGGCCGGAAAGGGCGGCCGATCTGATGCCGGCACCGGATCTCGCGGTGACATTACGACCGGATGGCGAAGGGCGCACGGCGACCCTGGTAGCGCATTCAGAGATGGGAAAGCAATGTTTAAATCGATTTTCACGCTGATACTGTGTGCGCTCGCGATGTGTGCGGAGGCCGCCACGGCGATTACCTCCGCCCGTGTCTGGCCAGCAGCTGACTACACCCGCATCACTTTCGAAGCCCCCAAGGCGATCGAGCACAAGATGACGTTGCTCAAGAACCCTGACCGGCTGGTGCTTGATCTGCAGGATGTGGAACTGGGGGCAGCGCTGAAAACGCTGTCCGGCAAGATTCTTTCCAGCGACCCCTATATCAAGCAGGTGCGTGCCGCCAATTTCAAACCGGGGGTGGTGCGGGTGGTGGTCGACCTCAAATCCGAGATCAAGCCGACGCTGTTCTCGCTTGCGCCCGCCGGGGAATATAAACACCGCCTGGTGCTGGACGTGTACCCGCCGCAGGACCCGCTGATGGCGATGCTGCAGGACAAAGTGCCCGAGATGAAGGAAACGCCTCCGGTGGTTGACGACAAGCCGACCATGGCGGAAGTCTTGTCAGGCTATCAGGAACAGCCCGTCGCCAAGGTGGAGCCCCTGCCGGAAGGCGTCAAGGAGCAAGAGGAGCCCGCCAGCCCCGCCAAAGCCGGCGACGACGTGATTCGTCTGGTCACCATCGCCATCGATGCCGGGCACGGCGGCGAGGACCCGGGTGCACGCGGAGCCTCGGGAACACACGAGAAGAACGTGACGCTGGCGATCGCCAAGCGCTTCAAGGCACTGGTGGATGCCGAGCCCAACATGCGGGGCGTCCTGACGCGAGACGGCGACTATTTCATCCCCTTGCACGGGCGGGTGGTCAAGGCACGCAAGCTGCAGGCGGATTTGTTCGTTTCCATCCATGCCGACGCTTTCGTTCGGCCGGATGCGCGTGGCTCTTCGGTGTTCGCCCTGTCGGAGCGCGGGGCGACCAGCGTCATGGCCCGCATGCTGGCCAAGCGTGAAAACGACTCCGACCTGATTGGCGGCGTCAGCCTGGACCAGAAAGATCCCTACCTCGCCAAGACCTTGCTCGACCTGTCGCAGACGGCCACGATTACCGACAGCCTCAAGCTGGGCAAGGCCGTGCTGGGCCACTTGGGTGAGATCAACACTCTGCACAAGAACTCCGTCGAGCAGGCCGGTTTTGCGGTGCTGAAATCACCGGATATTCCTTCCATCCTGGTCGAGACGGCCTTCATCAGCAATCCTGAGGAAGAAAAACGCCTGAACGACGAGGAGTATCAGGACAAAATGGCGAAGGCGATTCTCTCAGGTATCAAGAAATACCTCGCGACCAACCCGCCCATGGTGAAGTCGCGCGTAGCGCTGCAGTAGTCTCGAGGAATGTGATCCGCTCAAGATGGGATTGTTGTTTCTAATTGCAGTATGTTTATCACCAGTTTGAAGCTTGCCGGTGGATGGTTTAGATTGGCCTGAGACAAAAAGCATCTATCTATGAGAATCCAACGTTCAATTGATGAGCCTATCAGAGATGGCCTAACTTGGGACCAATACTGGAAGGCGGAAGACAATGGCACGATAGTCAGTTGGGAGGTAGGCCGTGCAAAGCGGTTTGCTGACCCTGAACTTGCCGCAGAAGCCAAAAGTGGTCGTCTTGTTCCCCTCGCGTGGAAGGGCGGCGTTGAAAAGGGGACCAAAGTTAGACATAAATTCGGGACTCTCTTCTATTTGGCTATGTGGCAGGGGCTTCGTGGGGAGGACCTGGATATTGATCTGGATGCCGAAACATCGCTTACTTGTTCTGTCACAGGTGTCACAATTACCTACACCGGTGATTATGAGAAGTATGCCAAGGTTTAAGCATGCGTTTCGCCGCAATCGATGTGGAAACAGCCAACTCCGACATGGGGTCGATATGTCAAATCGGTGTGGCTCAGTTTGATGGTGGGAGGCTGGTGGGTGAATGGCGCACCCTTATTGACCCTGAAGACTATTTTGATGACGTAAATATCTCCATTCATGGCATACACCCCAGAATGGTCAAAGGTCAGCCGACGCTTCCCGAGGTTGAGGGGGCACTCCGTGGTTTTTTGGAAAATAGTGTCACCGTTTGTCATACCCATTTTGATCGTGTAGCAATTGCGAGAGCCTTTTCGAAGTACGAGATTAGGCCGTTGATGACTACTTGGCTTGATTCCGCCTGCGTGGTTCGTCGTACATGGAAGGATTTGGCCACTGGCGGGTACGGTCTTGCGAATGTTAGCGCCAGGATAGGCTACGAATTCAATCATCATGATGCTCTAGAGGATGCTAAGGCCGCGGGATTCGTTCTGTTGGCCGCCATGAAGGAGACGCAGCTTGATTTGGATGGCTGGCTCAAACGGGTGAAGCAGCCAATTTTTCCTGCGCAGGCTTCCAATGGGGCGGCGGTTTGCCGTGACGGCAATCCTGAAGGATATCTCTACGGGGAAGTGCTGGTGTTTACCGGGGCACTGGAGATGCCTCGTAATGAGTCTGCAAATCTGGCAGCATCCTTGGGGTGCAGCGTGGCCAATGGAGTCACCAAGAAAACCACCATTCTTGTAGTTGGTGACCAGGATGTTTGCAAGTTGGCTGGATATGCTAAAAGTAGCAAGCACCGACGGGCAGAAGAGTTGGTGGCTGCTGGCTATCCTATAAAAATCATCACGGAGTCGGACTTCAAAGTGCTCGCCGAATCTCGTACGGGCTAATCAATCTGGTGGGGGGGCTGGAATGAGGTGGCACGTGTGGCCACGTGACGAAACTGGTTAAAAGAAAAAAGCCGTTGATCCTCAACGGCTTTTTTAATGTTGGCGGAGTGGACGGGGCTCGAACCCGCGACCCCCGGCGTGACAGGCCGGTATTCTAACCAACTGAACTACCACTCCGCGCTGAAACTTGGCGTCCCCACGGGGATTCGAACCCCGGTACTTACCGTGAAAGGGTAATGTCCTAGGCCTCTAGACGATGGGGACCGCGAGGCAAATCAGAGGCGCGAATTATATAGATCGCGCGCCGTGTGTCAATCGTATTTTCGGACTTTTCTTGGCTGGATTTGCCTGCGGGAGGCTGGCGCTGCGAAGAAAGTTTTCTGGATCAATGAGATCAGAGAAAACGATCGAGGATGCGCCGGCTGTGCGCGTCCAGATGGAATCGGTCGCGGATCAGGAACTGAATTCCGTGACTGTCGGAAATCAGCAGCGAGGGCGAGGCCAGGCGACGGATGTCGTCTTCACTCTTGAGAATGAAGCTGGCTGCGCCACGGTCGGTGTCCACAGTCCAGGTGCAAGGCGTGGCGAAGCTTGAAACTTTAATGATGCGCTGGATTTCCGGCACGAATTCGCGCGAAGCGAGTTCCTGTTCGATCAGGCTGCGGGTAGCTTCGAGGGCCTGGGCAAGGTCTGCCAGCCAGGCGAGTTCGTGGCCATCCTGACTCACCAGCGCGATACCTTGCTGCGGGGCGGTGATCGGAAAAGCGCGCACAGGGAGTACGCCCTGATGCTGCTGACCATTGGATTCGGTGAATACGAGCTTGCCGAAAGCGTCGCGGTGCAGGTTGAAGGCAATGTGTTGGGTCATACCAGGCTTTCTCCATCCCAGGCCGGGAGTTCTTCGGCGTCGGCGTTGCGTGCCTGCGCCTGATACAAACGGTAGTAGGCGCCTTCCTTGGCCATCAGCGCGTCATGGTTGCCGACTTCGACCACCTGGCCGCGGTCCATGACCACCAGACGATCCGCCTTGCGCAGGGTTGAGAGGCGGTGGGCAATGGCGATGGTGGTGCGCCCTTGTACCAGATTGTCTAGCGCCTTCTGGATTTCCTTTTCCGTGGTCGAGTCCACGGCGGAGGTGGCTTCGTCGAGGATCAGGATGCGCGGGTCGATCAGCAGGGCGCGCGCGATCGAGATGCGCTGACGTTCGCCGCCCGAGAGCGATTGCCCGCGCTCGCCGACCAGCGAGTCGTAGCCCTGGGGCAGACGCAGGATGAACTCGTGGGCGTGCGCGGCACGCGCGGCCGCGATGATTTCCTCACGCGTGGCACCGGGTTTGCCGTAGGCGATGTTCTCGGCAATAGTGCCGAAGAACAGGAACGGCTCCTGCAGTACCAAGCCGATGTTGCTGCGGTATTCCGAAACCGGGAGCGAACGGATATCGACGCCGTCGATGAAGATCGCGCCTTCAGATACGTCATAGAAACGACAGATGAGGTTGACCAACGTGCTCTTGCCGGAACCGCTGTGGCCGACAAGGCCGATCATCTCCCCTGGCTTGATGCTGAGATCCATGCCGCGGATAACGGAGCGGTTGCCATACCGGAAGCCGATGCCACGCATCTCAATCCTGCCGCTTACCTGGTCCAGGTGGGTCGGATTGACCGGCTCCGGCACGCTGGAGACATGATCCAGAATATCAAAGATGCGCTTGGCGCCGGCGGCGGCTTTCTGGGTGACCGAGACGATGCGGCTCATGGAATCGAGTCGCGTGTAGAAACGGCTGATGTAGGCGATGAAGGCCGTCAGCACGCCAACGGTGATTTCGTCGCGCGAGACCAGCCAGATGCCATAAGCCCAGACCACCAGCAGGCCGATTTCGGTAAGCAGCGAAACGGTGGGGGAGAACAGCGACCAGACCTTGTTGAGGCGGTCGTTGACCAGCAGGTTGTGCTGGTTGGCGGTACGGAAACGTTCCGACTCGCGTTTTTCCTGGGCGAACGCCTTGACCACCCGCACCCCGGGAATGGTGTCGGCCAGCACGCTGGTCACTTCGGACCAGACGCGGTCGATGCGCTCGAAGCCGGTGCGCAGCTTGTCGCGCACGACGTGGATCATCCAGGCGATGAAGGGCAGCGGCAGCAGCGTCATCAGCGCCAGCTCGTGGTTGATCGAGAACAGGATCGCGGCCGTCATCACGATCATCAGTACGTCGGTGGCAAAGTCGAGCAGATGCAGAGACAGGAAAACGCAGATGCGATCCGATTCCGAGCCGATACGGGACATCAGGTCGCCCGTGCGCTTGCCGCCGAAATATTCCAGCGATAACCGCAACAGGTGGTCGTAGGTGGTGGTGCGCAGGTCGGCGCCGATGCGCTCGCTGACCAGCGCAAGGATATAGGTCTTGGCCCAGCTCAGCGCCCAGGCGAACACGGCGGCGCCCAGCAGCCCGCTCAGCAGCAGCGTGACGTGGGGCACGTCAATCGGCGTGCCGTTCTGGTAGGGGATCAGGATGTCGTCCATCAATGGCATGGTGAGGTAGGGCGGCACCAGACTGGCAGCGGTCGACAGCAGCGTCAGCACGAAGCCTGCCAGCAGTTGCAGGCGATAGGGGCGGGCAAAGCGCCAGAGTCGGAACAGCGTCCAGGTGGAAGGCGAAACCTGCTCTTCCCGGGCACAGATGGGGCATTCATCATCGTCTGGCGCCAGAGGAGCCTTGCACTTGGGGCAGACCGCTTCCTGCTCGTGTGACGGTGCCTGTCCGGTGGTCAGGCTGTCGATCTGGCGATGGAAGGCATCGATGAAACGCAGCGCGCCGATGTTCTGTGCCAACGTATAGCGCCAGCGCGCCAGCATGGCGTCGGCACTGACCAGATCCAGGCTGCCGACGCCGGCGTGGTCGTGATGTAGCAACGACAAACCGGATTGCAGTGGCCAGGCCTGCCAGGCTTGCCCTTGGCCCGACGTGGCGAGCAGGCGGCGGTCGGTCAGGACGAGACATCCACGGCTGAAGCGCAACGAGGTATCTAGGTCAACCTCCAGCCACTCCAGCGCGTTCTCATCGGGTTGCAACTGAGACTGCAAGCCGGTACGCCAAGATTCTGGAAGTGAGGGGAGTGACTGGGGTGCTGGATTGGACATGGACAAAATTATAACTGAGTGGGCCGTGACGGCTTTTTCAAATTTGAATTTCACGATTCTGCTTTTCACGATTCAGAATTTCATAATAGGCCTGCGTTTTCATACGGCCGAGTCGCGCGAAATGCTAGAATTTTTCAAACTGATCCCTATTAAGAGTATTTCATGATCAAGCCGCATATCGAAATTCTCCGGACCATGCATTTGCGTGGTCCCAATATCTGGACTTACAAGCCCGTGCTGGAGGCCTGGATCGATATCGGCGAACTGGAAGATTACCCTTCCAATAAGATCCCCGGATTCAACGACCGCCTGATGGCCTGGCTGCCTTCGATGATCGAACATCGATGCAGTGAAGGAGAACGCGGCGGGTTCTTTTCCCGTTTACGTGATGGCACCTGGCCGGGCCACATTCTGGAACACGTCACGCTGGAGTTGCAGAGCCTGGCAGGTATGTCGGGTGGTTTTGGGCGTGCGCGCAGCACGCCGGTGCGCGGGGTTTACAAGGTGGTGGTCCGTGCGTGGCATCCCAAGGTCACGCTGGAGGCGCTGCTTTCCGCCCGTGCCTTGGTGCTGGCTGCCATGGAAGATACCCCGTTCGACGTGGCGGTGGCGGTGAAGCGTCTGCATGAGATGGCAGATGATTTGTTGCTGGGCCCCAGCACAGCGAGCATCGTGGATGCTGCAACGGCCAAGGAGCGCGGTATTCCGGCGATCCGGTTGTCGGAAGGCAACCTCGTGCAGCTGGGCTATGGGGCCCGAAGCCGCCGTATCTGGACGGCTGAGACCGATTGCACCAGCGCAATTGCTGAGGGAATCTCGCGTGACAAGGATCTGACCAAGAGCCTGCTGCAGTCGTGTGGCGTGCCAGTGCCGGAAGGGCAGGTGGTGCGCAGCCCGGAGGAGGCCTGGGAAGCCGCGCAGGATATCGGCCTGCCGGTCGTGGTCAAGCCATCGGACGCCAACCATGGGCGTGGCGTTTCCCTCGAATTGTCGGAGCAGGCCGAAATCGAGACGGCCTTTCATATCGCCGATAAGGAGGGTAGCGAGGTCATCGTGGAGCGATTCATTCCAGGCGAGGAACATCGCCTGTTGATCGTGGGAGGGAAACTGGTCGCTGCCACCCGGGGCGAAAGCCTCTGGGTGATCGGCGATGGCAAATCGACGGTCAGCGAGCTGATTGATGCGCAACTGAATACCGATCCGCGTCGCGGCGAGGCTGAGGAGTTTCCGTTGGAACCGATCATCCTCTCGCGTGAGCCGGCCATTTGCCTGTTGCTGGAGCGCCAGGGGCTTCAGGCTGATTCCGTGCCCGCCGCGGACCAGCGTGTGCTGATCCAGCGTAACGGTAACATGGCCAACGATATTACCGACCTGGTACACCCGAGCGTAGCGGCGACTGCCGGGCTGGCGGCACGGGTGGTCGGGCTCGACATCGCCGGCATCGATTTGGTGGTCGAGGATGTTTCACAGCCGCTCGGGCCGCAAGGTGGGGCTATCGTTGAGGTGAATGCCGGCCCTGGTCTGCTCATGCACCTCAAGCCAGCCAGCGGACAACCCCGTCCGGTCGGCCCGGCGATTGTTGACCACTTGTTCCCGGACGGCGCTTCGGGGCGGATTCCGGTGGTGGGCGTCTCGGGCTCCCGCAGCACGACCGAAGTTGCCAAGCTGGTGACCTGGTTGTTGCATTTGAATAACCTGCATACCGGCCTGGCCTGTGGCGACGGCCTCTATTTCGACCGGCGTCTGGTGCATGCCTGTATGGGGAACTGCTTTGATGCCGCCGAACGCGTGCTGATGAACCGCATGGTTGAGGCCGCCGTCATCGAGCACAGCCCACAGAGCATCCTGAGCGAGGGGGTCGCTTATGACCGTTGCCAGGTGGGTATTCTGACCTGCATCGATGCGGATGCTCCCCTGGACGAGTTCTACATCGATACGCCAGAAAAGGTGTTCTCGGTGTTCCGTACCCAGATCGATCTGGTGCTGCCAGGTGGGGCGGCTGTGCTGAATGCGGAAGACGTCATGGCCAGTGAGCTTGCTGCCCTGAGTGACGGTGAAGTGATCTTCTTCAGCCAGCAACCGGCGTCTGAAGTTATACAGGCGCATCTGGCCGCAGGGGGCCGTGCCGTGCTGCTGGATGGCAGCAATATCCTGTTTGCAAGCGGTCAGGAGACTACGGTCGTGATGCCGAAGCCCGACACCCTTGCCGCCGGTGAGGTTCTACCTGCCGTTGCCGCTGCATGGGCGATGGCGATCCCGGCACATCTGATTCGTACCGGCGTGGAAACGTTCCACGCCGCCTGAGCATACAAAAGAAAAGGTTGATTCATGCACGTCTCCCGAATTCGCGCATTGCGCGGCCCCAACCTGTGGAGCCGACATACCGCCATCGAGGCCATTGTTCAATGTGACGCCCAGGAGTTGTCGATTGCGACGATCCCTGATTTCGAGTCTCGTCTGCGAGAGCGGTTTCCCGATATCGGTGTACTGTGCCCGGCTGGCAACGAGGCCGACATTCCGATGGCACATGTGCTGGAAGTCGCAGCCCTGACCTTGCAGGTCAGTGCAGGATGTCCTGTGACCTTCAGCCGTTCCACGCAGACGGTTGAGGATGGCGTATTCCAGGTGGTGGTCGAATACACCGAGGAAGAGGTGGGACGACTTGCCGTGGAGCTTGCCGAGGCCTTATGTGCCGCCGCTCTGGCCGGGCTGCCCTTTGACATCGAAGAGGCGCTTACCCGGTTGCGAGAGCTGGACGAAGAAGTGCGCCTGGGCCCCAGTACCGGGGCGATTGTGCAGGCGGCCGTTGCGCGTGGCATTCCTTATCGACGTTTGACGGGAGGTAGCCTGGTTCAGTTTGGCTGGGGTAGCCAGCAGCGCCGTATTCAGGCTGCAGAAACCAATATGACGGGTGCGATTGGCGAATCCATCGCGCAGGACAAGGAACTGACCAAAAAGCTGCTGCATGCGGCGGGAATTCCCGTGCCGCTCGGGCGTTCGGTGACCGATGCCGAGTCGGCTTGGCAAGCGGCCGAGGAAATTGGCGGTGCAGTGGTGGTGAAGCCGCGCGATGGTAATCAGGGCAAGGGCATTACCGTCAATATCAAGACACGCGAAGAAGTGCTGGCGGCATTTGCCGCCGCAGTGGAAATCAGCGACGACGTGATCGTCGAGCGCTATCTGCCGGGGCAGGATTTCCGCCTGCTGGTGGTGGGTAAACAGCTGGTGGCGGCCGCACGCCGTGAGCCGCCGCTGGTGATCGGCGATGGCGAGCATACCGTGCGCGAATTGGTCGATACCGTCAATCGCGATCCGCGCCGTGGCGAGGGGCACGCCACGTCACTGACCAAGATCCGCTTCGACGACATCGCGCTGGCGACGCTGGCGCAGCAGGGCTATCAAGCCGATAGCATCCCGCCCAAGGGCGCTCGGGTGGTGCTCCGCAACAACGCCAACCTGAGCACGGGCGGCACGGCGACAGACGTCACCGATGACGTGCATCCGGAAATGGCCGCGCGTGCCGTAGCGGCAGCCCAGATGATCGGGCTGGATATCGCCGGGATCGACGTGGTGTGCAATACCGTGATTCAGCCGATGGAAGAGCAGGGTGGCGGGATTGTGGAAGTCAATGCCGCGCCGGGCCTGCGCATGCATTTGCAGCCTTCGTTCGGCAAGGGGCGCCCGGTGGGCGAGGCCATTGTCGGCAACATGTTCGCGTCGGGAGAAACTGGTCGCATTCCGCTGGTCGCCGTGGCAGGTACCAACGGCAAGACGACGACAGTGCGTCTGACCTCGCACATGCTCACGTTGTCGGGCAAGCGGGTCGGCATGACCAACTCGGATGGTGTCTACATCGAAGGCCAGCGCATTGACACCGGCGATTGCAGCGGCCCCAAGAGCGCACGTAACGTGCTGATGCATCCGGACGTGGATGCGGCGGTGCTGGAAACCGCACGCGGTGGCGTGCTGCGCGAAGGGCTGGCATTTGACCGCTGCGATGTCGCCGTCGTCACCAATATCGGCGTCGGCGATCACCTGGGCCTCAATTACATCACCACGGTGGAGGATTTGACCGTGGTCAAGCGCGTGATCGTGCAGAACGTGTCGCCGCAGGGCATGGCCGTGTTGAATGCCGCCGATCCGATGACCGCCAAAATGGCCGATGCCTGTCCCGGCGCAGTGACCTTCTTCGCGCTGGATCGCAACCATCCCGTCATGGCCATGCACCATGCCCAAGGCAAGCGCGTGGTCTATCGCGATGGTGACGACATCGTCGCGGCTGGCGATGGGCAAGAGCACCGGGTCGCCCTCGCCGACATTCCCATCACACGCAACGGCGTGATTGGATTCCAGGTCGAGAACGCCATGGCAGCGATTGCCGCAGCATGGGGTCTGGGGCTCGATTGGGACATTATCCGCCGCGGTGCGGCCACCTTTGTCAACGACGCTGCTACCGCACCCGGACGCTTCAATACCTTCGACTACAAGGACGCGACGCTGATTGCTGACTATGGTCATAATCCCGATGCCATCATCGCGCTGGTCGGCGCTATCGACAACATGCCGGCCAAGCGGCGCATGGTGGTGATCAGCGGGGCAGGCGATCGCCGCGATGAAGACATCAGCCGCCAGACCGAGATTCTCGGAGATGCCTTCGATACCGTGGTCCTGTATCAGGATCAGTGCCAGCGTGGACGTGAGGACGGCGAAGTGCTGGCACTGCTGCAGGCGGGCCTGAAGGGGGCCAAAAGGACAACGCACGTGGAAGAAGTGCACGGCGAGTTCAAGGCCATCGACATCGCGCTGGCGCAACTGGAAGCAGGGGATCTTTGCCTGATCCTGATCGACCAGATCGACGAGGCGCTGGCGCACATCGCGCAGCGCGTTGCCGCAGCCTGAGTTTGCCCGATCCGTCATCGGGTGCCTCCGTGGCCCGGTGACGGAACGGTTACAATGACGCGCATGACTGCTATCCATCTTCTTCCGGATCATCTTATCAGCCAGATCGCAGCCGGCGAGGTGGTCGAACGCCCCGCGTCGGCGTTGAAAGAGCTGCTGGAAAACAGTCTGGACGCCGGCGCAGACGACATCAGCGTGATGCTACTGCAGGGCGGCGTGAAGCAACTGCGCGTCACGGACAACGGCGGCGGCATTGCCCCGGAGGAACTGAATCTCGCGCTGACCCGACACGCCACCAGCAAGATTGCCAGCTTGGAAGACCTGGAGCGTGTTGCAAGCCTGGGTTTCCGCGGTGAAGCGTTGGCCAGTATCGCATCAGTATCGCGTACCAGCGTGGCCAGCCGCGTGGCCGGGGAGCGCCATGCCTGGCGTGTCAATGCCGAAGGTGGCCAGATCACGCCTCGCGAACCTGCGGCGCTGGATGCCGGCACCATCATCGAAGTCAACGATCTCTACTACAACACGCCGGCGCGGCGAAAATTTCTCAAGACCGAAGCGACCGAATACGGGCATTGCGAAGAAGCATTCAAGCGCATTGCCTTGTCCAAGCCGGAAGCAGGATTCCTGCTGCAGCACAACGGCCGCGCCCAGTGGCGCCTGGCTGCCGGCGAGCCGCAAAAGCGTTTCGGTGAGGTGCTGGGCGAAGATTTCGCCGACCAGGCACTGTTGCTGGATGAATCTGCAGCTGGCCTGCGTCTGTGGGGCATGGCGGCGAAGCCCGCCTATTCCAAGCTTTCTCGCGACGCGCAGTATTTTTACGTCAACGGCCGCTTTATCCGTGACAAATTGGTGGCGCACGCGATCCGGCAGGCCTATCAGGACGTGCTGCACCACGAACGGCATCCGGCCTTCGTGCTGTTTCTCGAACTCGATCCGGCGCTGGTCGACGTCAACGTGCATCCCACCAAGACGGAAGTGCGCTTCCGCGATGGGCAGGCGGTGCACCGCTTCATCTTCCACGCGCTGCACAAGGCGCTGGCCGGGCCCGCAGGCGGTACGGTGGTACCAGAAGCCGCGTCTGTGCAGGCTACCCCGTTCCAGCCGAACTACCCGACCTTCCAACCGCAAATTCCGTTGCGCGCCAACGAAGGGCTGGGGTTTTACCAAACCCTGTTCGGCGCCACGCCGCCCGCGAACCCCGGCATGCCGGAAGCCGCGCCGATCAGCGAGCCGCAAACCTATCCGCTGGGCTTTGCCATTGCCCAGTTGCATGGCATTTATGTCCTGGCGCAAAACGCGCAGGGACTGGTGGTAGTCGATATGCATGCCGCCCACGAGCGCATCATGTACGAGCGCCTGAAATCCGGGCTGGATGCCCGCAGCATGGCGATGCAGCCCCTGCTGATCCCGGTCAGTTTCAACGCAGACCGGCTGGAGGTGGCGACGGCGGAAGAGCAGGGGGCGGTGTTGCGCGATCTCGGCTTTGAAATTGCGGTGCTGTCGCCCACCACCCTCGCGGTGCGGGCAGTGCCGGTGATGCTGCAGGACGCCAACGCTGTGGAACTGGCCCGTGCCGTGCTGGCCGACATCCGCGAGTTTGGCGGTAGCCGCGCCCTGACCGAGCGCCGCAACGAGATGCTGGCCACCATGGCCTGCCACGCCGCCGTGCGCGCTAACCGCAGCCTGACCATTACCGAGATGAACGCCTTGTTGCGCGACATGGAAGCCACCGAGCGCTCCGATCAGTGCAACCACGGGCGCCCAACCTGGTTTCAGGTCAGCATGGCTGATCTGGACAAGATGTTCATGCGCGGCCAATGAGTTTCTGCAGCATTCAAACGCATACGGTGTCGTCGGGAGTTGCCGTACTTTCGTACTGCCTTTTCCTCTCCGCCTGGTCTTCATTTGAATGCCGCAGCATATGACTCCCTTGCCCCCCGCGATTTTCCTCATGGGCCCCACCGCCTCCGGCAAGACCGGTCTCGCGGTGGAACTGGCGCAACGCCTGCCCGTCGAGCTGATCAGTGTCGATTCCGCCCTGGTCTACAAGGGCATGGACATCGGCACCGCCAAGCCGGATGCTGCGACCTTGGCGCGAGCGCCACATCACCTGATCGATCTCATCGACCCGACCGAAAGCTATTCCGCCGCCCAGTTCCGCAACGATGCCCTGCATCTGATGGAAGACATCACGGCGCGCGGCAATGTGCCTTTGCTGGTGGGTGGAACCATGTTGTATTTCAATGCGTTGCAGCATGGTCTGAATAATCTGCCTGAAGCAGATCCTGCTACGCGCGCGGCGATCGATGCACGGGCAGAGCGCGAAGGCTGGCCTGCGCTGCACGCCGAACTGGCCAAGGTCGACCCTGTCACCGCCGCGCGCCTGATGCCGAACGATGCCCAGCGCATCGAACGCGCGCTGGAGATCTGGCAGCTCACCGGCAAACCCATGTCGCAACTGCTGGCAGAAGACGAACGCGCCAGCCTGCCATACCGCCTGCTCAAAATTGCGCTGCTGCCTTCTGACCGCGCCGTGCTGCACCAGCGCATCGCCGAGCGTTTCGATACCATGCTGCAAGCCGGTTTACTGGATGAATTGACGCACCTCCGCCAAACCTACCCCGACCTGAATCTGAATTTCCCCGCCATGCGCTGCGTCGGCTATCGGCAAGCCTGGCAATATCAGGAAGGTGAGTTCGATCTGGCTACGCTGCGCGAGAAAGGCATCGCCGCAACGCGGCAACTCGCCAAACGCCAGATGACCTGGCTGCGCGGCATGGGGGATGTGCATGTGCTGGATTGCCTGGAGATGGGGTTGCCGCAAATGCTGGAACATCAGTTGCGGGCATTGATCAGTCGCTGATGCGACACCGAGGGCCATCCAGGACACAATCCGCACTCAGGCGGTTTAGTTTCCTTTGGAGGCAGCTTTCTTGGCGAGATACATGCCTTCGTCAGCACGCCGGATCAGGGCTTCTGGCTCGAGGAAATCATGCGGCCCGGTCTGCACGATGCCGACGCTGATGGTAACTTCAGGAAAGCGTTTGGCAATTTCCTCCCGGAGTCGATCCAGATAAATCTCGCGCGCCTGATGTTCCTCGCAATCCGGCAGGACGATGCAAAATTCATCCCCCCCATAACGGAAGCAGCTGTCGTCTGCCCGCGAGACTTTCTTGATGGATGAGCCGACAGCCTGCAGGATTTCATCTCCGTGCAGGTGTCCATAGGTGTCGTTGATGGTCTTGAAATGGTCGACATCCATATAGACAAACGACACCGCTTCGCCGCGTCGCTGGGCGCCACGCAGAACTCGTGTCATGGTCTCGCTCAGGTAGCGCACCGTCTGCAGCCCCGTCAGCGAGTCGGTGCGCGTCATTTCCTCCAGTTGTCTCGTGCGTTCCTTGACCTTTTCTTCCAACGCCATGGCGTAGTGCTCGGAGCGTTGCTTGGAGGACTCGATCTCCGAGACCAGGCTGCGGATATAAGTCTCAAACACCAGCGTGATGTCGAACAGGAAAAGCTTGCCTAGCGCGCTCAAGGTTGCCTGGCGTATGGTTTCTTCAGGAATAATTTCGATAATGGCGTGGGTAAGCAGGCCCTTGAGGGTGTTGATCCCGGCAAGGTAAAGCTTGGGTTCGACCCCGATGCGCTTGTGCACCAGGCCGATTCGCAGGCGATGGTTGACGTATTCCAACTCATAGATGCCGCTGAACAGATCCAGGATGTACTTGTGTTGGGCGCCACGCAGGCGATCCAGCGTGTCGGCATCCCCAATGAGCAAAGCGATCTCCGGGACACTGGTTTGCAGGCGGTAGAATTCGTCCACCAGTGCATCCAGACGCATATCAATAGCCCCCTTGCAAGCCTTGAGCAGAGAACAGTCCGATTCCGTAAGTGAAAGTAGCGCTTTGCGATTTTCAATGTCGAAATCGGTAATACGCATTTGTTCCAGCAGAGTCTGATCCGTTTGCTTCATTATGCTTCGGTCCCTGTATCATGCCCCGGCAGAGGGGGTGTAGCACTAACGTCCGGTCATCCGATTGGCTGCTTCCACGCACTCCTGCAATGAAGCTACCAAGGCAATCCGGATGAATCCGGCTCCCGGGTTCACGCCATGGGCCTCACGTGCCAGGAAGCTGCCCGGCAGCACGGTGATGTGGTAGTCGCGGTACAGGCGTTGCGCCAGTTCGGTATCGCTGCCGGTGGTTCTGGCCCAGAGGTAGAAGGCGGCGTCTGGCAGGTCCACGTCCAACACCTGCTTCAACATGGGTGTCACGGTCTGGAATTTTTCGACGTACAGGCGGCGGTTTTCCTGTACGTGGGCTTCGTCGTTCCAGGCTGCAGCACTGGCGGCCTGCACGGCGGGGTTCATGGCGCAGCCGTGATAGGTGCGGTAGAGCAGGAATTTTTCCAGGATCTTTTCATCGCCGGCGACAAAGCCGGAGCGCATGCCGGGGACGTTGGAGCGCTTGGACAGGCTGCTGAACATGACCACGCGTTCGAAGCTGCGGCCGAGTTGATGCGCGGCTTGCAGGGCGCCGATCGGCGGGTTGGCTTCGTCGAAATAGATTTCCGAGTAGCATTCGTCGCTGGCGATGACAAACCCATACTTGTCCGACAGCGCGAAAATCTCGCGCCAGCCGTCCAACTCCAGCACCTTGCCGGTCGGGTTGCCGGGCGAGCAGACATAGACCAGTTGCGTGCGATTCCACACGGATTCCGGCACGCTGGAGAAGTCCATCTTCAGTCCGTTCTCGGGCAGCGTGTTGAGGTAATAGGGTTCGGCACCGGCCAGCAGGGCTGCACCTTCGTAGATCTGGTAGAACGGGTTGGGGCTGATGACCACCGGATTGGGCTTGCTGGTATCGACGATGGCCTGGGCAAAGGCGAACAGCGCTTCGCGGCTGCCGTTGACCGGGATGATCGCCTTGTCGATGTTGGGCTTGGGGATGCCGTAGCGCCGCACTATCCAGTTCGCGATGGCTTCGCGCAGTTCCACGCTGCCCGGCGTGGTGGGGTAGTTGGCAAGGCCCGCCAGGTTTTGCGTCAGCGCAGTCTTGATGAATTCCGGCGTGGCGTGCTTGGGCTCGCCGATGGAGAGGTTGACCGGCGCGTAATTCGCGTTTGGCGTGATGCCGGCAAACAGGTCGCGCAGTTTCTGGAAGGGGTAGGGGTGCAGGGCGTTCAGATTCGGGTTCATGGTGCCAATTATCCTACAAAATCCAGCACTGCGAATCATCTGTGCGGATCATGGGCATGCCGGGTCGAGATGGAGTTCTGGAGGCATGTTTCAATGTCATGGTCATCGGGTATCATCCCACTCCATGAGATTCCTGAACCAAAGACATCCCGCGCTGGCCACCTTCGGCCTGCTGTTCGCCGCCACGACCTGGGGCATCATCTGGTATCCCTACCGCTTGCTGGACGAGGCTGGCATCTCTGGTATTGCCGCCAGTGTCGCCACGTATGCAGTGGCGCTGTTGTTGGCGCTGTGGCTTTTTCGTGGACGCTGGCGCGAGGTGTTCGCGCATCCTGCCACCCTGATTCCGCTGGCGCTGGTCGCGGGCTGGACCAACCTGAGTTACGTGCTGGCAGTGATTGGCGGCGAGGTGATGCGGGTGCTGTTGCTGTTTTACCTTTCGCCGCTGTGGACGCTGTTGCTGGCGACGTTGCTGCTGGACGAGCGCACCGGCAAGCGTGGCCTGTTTGTCATCGTTCTGTCGCTGTGCGGCGCCTTCGTCATGCTGTGGGAGCCGTCACAAGGCATGCCGCTGCCGCAGAACACTTACGAATGGGTCGCGCTGTCTTCAGGCTTCTGTTTTGCCCTGACCAACGTGCTGACCCGCCGCGCGACCTGTTTGACGCTGGAAGCCAAGTCGTTCGCGGTGTGGGCAGGGGTGTTCGTGCTGGCGCTGGTGCTGCTGCCGCTGGCGGGCGGCGTGATCCCGACGCCGACTCAGGTGGTGGAAGACACTGGCCTGATTGTCATGCTGGGGGCGGTGCTGGTGTTGGCCACGGTGCTGGTCCAGTACGGTATCACCCACACGCCCGTGACGCGGGCTGCCGTGATTTTTATCTTTGAACTGGTGGTGGCTGCCGTGTCTTCCTATTTTCTGGCGGGGGAAGAAATGACCCTGCGCGAGTGGATAGGCGGAACGATGATCGTGGCCGCGACCATCTTTGCGCCCAAGGATGCCAGCTAGGAAAGATGCCGGCCAGGATGGTTTGATTAAATCCCTGCGCGGGCGCCTTCCGCAGCCAGACGGATCTTGAGCGAGAGGTCATTGCGCGAGTCGGCATTGCGCAGCGCGTTCTCCTGGTTGATGCGGCCGTTCTGGAACAGCTTGAACAACGACTGGTCGAACGAGCACATGCCGATATCGGTGTTCTCGGCCATGACTTCCTTGATTTCTTCCAGTTTGCCCTTTTGGATCAATTCGCCGATGTAAGGGGTGTTGATCAGCACCTCGATGGCGGCGACGCGCTTGGTCTGCGTGCCGGGGATCAGGCGTTGCGAGACGATGCCGATCAGGTTGAGCGCCAGCGCCAGCATGATGCTCTGGCGACCATCGGGCGGGAAGAAGGACAGAATACGTTCGATCGCCTGGTTGGCGTTGTTGGCGTGCAGCGTGGCCAGACACAGGTGGCCGGTTTCGGAGTAGGCCACGGCGTGTTTCATCGTGTCCATGTCGCGGATTTCGCCGATCAGGATCACGTTGGGAGCCTGGCGCATGGCGTTCTTCAGGCCATTGTCGAACGATAGCGTGTCGATGCCGATTTCGCGCTGGTCTACGACCGATTTCTTGTGGTTATGGATGAACTCGATCGGGTCTTCCAGCGTGAGGATATGGCCTGTTTCGTTTTCGTTGCGGTGGTCAATCATCGAGGCGAGCGTGGTTGATTTACCCGAGCCGGTCGCCCCCACGATCAGGATCAGGCCGCGCGGCCGGCGCACCAGGTCTTTCAGGATGGGCGGCAGGCCCAGGCTTTCCAGCGAGGGAATCACGTTCTTGATGTGGCGGATGACCATGGAGACTTCGCCGCGCTGGCGGAACACGTTGACGCGGAAACGGCCGACGTCGTGCACGCTGAGGGCGAAGTTGGCTTCCATGGATTCTTCAAACTGACGAATCTGCGTCTCGTTCATCAGGCTGTAGGCGATTTCCTGCACCATGCCCGGCTTCATGATCTGCGCGTTGACGGGCATCGCCTCGCCTTCGATGTTGATATTGATCGGCGCAGCGGTACTGAAGAAGAGGTCCGAGCCCCCTTTTTCAACCATGAACTTGAGAACGGGGGTGATGTCGGGTGCGGCCATGGAAAACAGTCCAATGGTGAATGAACAATGGGCTTTAGGATAAGGCGTAAACGCCCGTCAGGCAATCCAATGCTGCCACATGGTCAGGTAGGCTTGCTCGAGGTTGCGTGCGAACCGCGGCGTATCGAACAGGGGCATGGTGTCGCGGGCGTGGAGGAGATGCTCGCGCATGGCGGCCAATCTCGTCGGGTTGGCCGCGAGCTCCTGCGCCTCTGCCGCGTAGTGTTCCAGTGAATAGGTTACCAGTTCGGGCAGGCCGGCGGCATGCAACAGGCTGCCGGCGACGCGCGCGGCAAAGGTGTTGCCAGCGCAGGTCAGCACCGGCAGGCCCACCCACAGGGCATCGCTGGTCGTGGTGTGGGCGTTATAGGGCAGGGTGTCGAGGAACAGGTCTGCCAACGCTTGTCGCGCCAGATGCTGGTCGATGGGCACGCGTGGCGCAAAGATCAGCCGCCTTGGGTCTACACCGCGCTGCTGCGCCTGTTTGCACAAGTTGGCTTTGGCCCACGGGTTGCATTCGAGTAGCCAGAGTACGCTCCCGGCATTATTCAGGAGAAGATCCATCCAGATATCAAACACTTGTGGCGTAATCTTGAAAGTCTGGTTGAAGCAGCAGAACACCAATCCGGTGGCGGGTAATCCGGCTTGCGCACGGGTGGGCGTTGCGGCGACAGGGCGTTGCCTGTCATTGGGCTGGTAGGTGTCGGGCAGGCGGATCAGTTGCTCGTCGTAATCTCCAGCCGCATGGGATGGCGTGATGAACGCATCGCTGATCAGGTAGTCGGCAAACGGCGCGCCCATCGTGCCCGGAAACCCCAGCCAGTTGACCTGCACCGGTGCCGGACGTAGGGCGAGGATGCCGGTGCGACTGGTCTGGGTAAAGCCGGTCAGGTCGACCAGGATGTCGATGCCGTCGTCGTGAATCTGCCGGGCGGCTGCATGCTGCGATATGGAGCGGATGTCGCGAAAGTGGTCGAACGCGCGTTCCAGCCTTTTGCGCGCGGGCGTCTGGTCATCCACGCCGTAGGAATAGCCGTAGATTTCAAAATGGTCGCGGTGATGCAGTTCGATCAGTTCGGTCGCGAGAAACGCCAGCGGATGCAGGCGGAAATCGCCGGAAAGATAGCCAATACGCAACTTGGACTTATCCGATTTATCATGCCTGAAGTTCAGCCGCTGACCATCCTCGATCATACGGGCGTAGCGGTTGGCGACCCATTGTTCGGCGCAGCGCCGTTGTTCGGCGGCCGTGGTGCCCGGCAGCGATAAAAAGGCAAAGGGGGATATCTGTGCTTTGGGCTCGGTCTGCACGATGTGGCGGATCGTGGCGATCTCTGCGTCCAGCCCATCCCAATCGCACATGTGCTGGCGTTGATGCAGCAGGTGCATACGTGCATGGTGCAGTTTGGGGTTGAGCTGCAACGCGCGTTGGTACTGCGCTACCGCTTCGTCCAGCCGCCCCATCTCGCGCAGTACGTTGCCGAGGTTGTTGCAGGTATCGGCATCGTTCGGGTCCAGCCGCAGCGCGGCACGGTAAGCTGTTGCCGCCTGCTCGGGCTGCCCCAGTTCGCGCAGCGCATTGCCCAGGTTGAAATGCGTCGCGCTGTCATGGGCATCAGCCCGCAGCGACTGCTGGAACCACGATACGGCCTCCTGATACTGCCCAAGCGCAGCCGCAGCATTCCCCAGTTGCATCAACACCTGCGGATGCCCGGGCGCCAATTGCAGGGCACGTTGAAAGCTGGACATGGCCTCGGCCGCCGTGCCTTGATTCAGTTGCAAGGTGCCGAGCTCATAATACAGGGCAGGATCAGTCGGATCTAGCTGGAGGGCTTGTTGCAGTTGCTTCAGAGCGGAATTCATGGCGGTCATTCTAAACTACCGCCGCGCCGATCAGCCTTTTCAGCCCACGTTCGCGCAACAGGAAGCGGTTGGGGTCGAGTGCCTTGGCGAGTCCGGTGTCGACAGGCAGGGGTTCATGATTCAGTTGCGCGGCGATCAGTTCCGCACAGAGCGGCGCGGTGAGCAACCCTTTGGAGCCGTGGCCGGTGTTGACGAACAGCCCGGTCTGCCAGGGCAGGTGCTCGGTGCTGAGGCGGCTGCCGGGCTCGTAGCGCGCTGCCGTGAGTGCGGGATCCAGCAAGGGGCCGGCCATGGGAAGATAGTCGGGCGTCGCGCAGCGCAGGGCGGCGCGACCTTGCAGTGATGCGGTAGCCTCAGGGGTAAGTGCCGCATACAGGGCGGGGGAGAGGTGCTTCAGCATCGCCAGATTGGCCTCATGATCGGTGACGCGGAGCGTCAGATCGCGCTCGTTCGGGGAAAAACTGGCGCCGGCACAGTGCTGGCCACGTCTTGCCGGGCTGATGTAGCCTTCGGTGCAGATGACGGCTTTCAATGACGCGCTCGCCGCCGTGGCCGGTAACTGGGTGATCTGCCCACGCACCGGCTCCAGCGGCAGATGGGCGCTCTGGGGAAAGCACATGGTGTCGTTGGCCCCCGCGAGCACGACGACGCCGGCCTCCGCCAGGCAGATGTCTGCCCCCCAGACTTGCCAGCCGCCACCGGTACGCTGCAGCGTGAGGGCCTCGCTGGAGATAATGGTGCGGATATTGGGGTGTGACGCCAGCGCCCGGCAGAGGGCAGGCGGGTGCACCCAGCCGCCCGCAGGGAACCACAGCCCACCGTGCGGCATGGCCATACCGGCCAGGGTTGTTGCCTCTGCGGCACCGACTTCTGTGACCAGCGATGTCGGTAGCCCCCGCGCCATCACCTCGGCGCAGCGCTTGGCTTCACGCGTGTTGAAGGCCTGTTGCAGCAGGCCGCAGGCATCCCAGTCGACACCGCGTTCCAGATGCGTATTGAGCAGGCTGAGGGTATGAAAGAAACCGTCCTGTGCTACCCGGCTGAGGGGAATGTCGTGCCCGGAGAGACGCGGATACAACACGCCCTGTGGGTTGCCGGAGGCCTCCTGCGCGAGTTCGGCATGGCGCTCGATCAGCGTTACTTGCCAGCCGCGCGCGGCGAGACTATGGGCCGTGGCCGTGCCTGCGAGTCCACCGCCAATCACGACCGCGTGGCGAGAGGTCGGGCGAATCTGCCAGATGGGCGTGGGGGCGGTTGGCTGGGCAATACGCTGGCCGCAACTCATGTGTCGCTTGTTGCCATACCCCGGTACTCGCTGGACTTCGAAGCCCGCTGCCTGCAAGCAACGCCGAACCCCCCCCGCACTGGTGAACGTGGCGAAGGTCGCATCCTGCGCCGACAGTCGCGCGACTTGTTGAAAGAGCGGGGCTTGCCACAGCTCGGGGTTAACGGCGGGAGAAAACCCGTCCAGAAACCAGGCATCCACGTGGGCGTGCAGCAAGGGCAAGGTTTCGCGCGCGTCACCGATCAACAGGGTGAGCGTGACGCGTCCGTCATCAAACTGAAAACGCCGCCACCCGGGTGCGAGGGGTTCGTATTGCTGCAGCAGTGCCTGACTGAGCGATGCAAGTTCCGGCCACAGTGCGAGGGCCTCGCGCAGTTCTTCCGGATTGAGGGGGTATTTTTCGGTGCTGACGAAATGCAGCCGGGCGTTGGCTGGCGCGCATTCCCGCCACAATTGCCATGCGCAGAGGAAATTCAATCCGGTGCCGAAGCCGGTTTCACCGATGGTAAACAGGTCGCGATCCAACGCGCGCCATCGGTCCGGCAGGCGGTTGTGCTGCAGGTAGACGTAGCGGGTCTCCTCGATGCCGGAGGCGCGGGAAAAGTATACGTCGCCAAAGGCCTTGGAGACGGGCTGCCCGTCCTGCCACGCGAGGATGTCTTGTTTGTGCATTGTCATGTCATTCCGCTTCGTGCATATTTTCTCACGATATGTTCGATTTTCACGACACCCCGTCCGCATGGATTATGCGATATGCCGGCAGGATACGGCCCGGTGGTGAGGTGCTGGACCTCGCCTGCGGCAAGGGCCGCAACAGCCTTGCCCTGGCTGGGCTGGGGCTGCACGTGCTGGCGCTGGATCAGGATGCCGAGGCGTTGTCCGGGCTGCGGGGGCGGCACAACATCACTACGCTGCAGGCGGACATTGAGCAGCAGCCGTGGCCGCTGGATGGCCGGCAGTTCGATGCGATCATCGTCTGCCGCTACCTGCACCGACCGCTGTTCCCCATGATGCTGGCATCGCTCGCGCCGGGCGGGGTGTTGATCTACGAAACCTTCATGGCTGGGCAGGAAACTCTGGGCCGCCCGCGCAATCCGGCTTTTCTGCTGCAGCCGGACGAACTGCTGACGGTGTGTGCCGGCACGCTGGAGGTGGTGGCGTTCGAGCAGGGACGATTCGAGGAGCCTGATCCGGTTTATTTGCAGCGTCTTTGTGCCATCCATCCATAAAACGCGGTACCATACTAACCAGTATGTTTGTCTGGAGCCTACCATGATTCGACGCCTGTTGTTGACCCTGAGCAGTACTGCTTTGCTAGCCGCTTGTGCCCATCAACCCGCCAGTACCGCGAAAACGCACGAATGGCCGCTGTACGGACACGATTACAGCAACCAGCGCTTCTCGCCCTTGAACCAGATACGTCGTGACAATGTGGCGAAGCTGGTGCCGGCCTGGATTCACCAGACCGGCGTCAAGGCGACCTTCCAGGCGACGCCCATCGTGGTGGATGGCGTGATGTACGTCTCGCTGCCGTTTAACCATGTGCTGGCGCTGGATGCCAAAACCGGCCAGCCCCTCTGGAAATACGAGCACAAGCGTAACAAGGATTGGAAGATGTGTTGTGGCCCGGCCAACCGTGGGGTCGCTGTGGCCAATGGCAAGGTATACATCGGCACGGTGGATGCCCGCCTGGTCGCGCTGGACGCGAAAACCGGCAAGGTGGTGTGGGATATCAACGCCGTGAGTGAGGATGTGGTCACCGAGGGCATCGACGCCCTGCATGAAAATGATCCGCTCAGTCGCGAGCGCGTGTCTGGCGGCACCGGCATCGGCATCGCCATGGCGCCCACGGTGATCGACGGCAAGGTGATCGTCGGCATCACGGGCGTCGGCTATGGACTGCACATCGAGGAAGACCGCCCGGATGCGCCGCTTGGGGCGGTGATCGGGGTGGCCGGACGCTATGGCCGACCGGGCTTCCTGGCAGCCTTCGACGCGAACACCGGCAAGCGCGTGTGGCAGTTCGACACCATCCCGACAGAGGGTTGGGAAGGGCAGTTCACCCCCACGACGCCGGATGGGATTCCGCTCAATCGCGATCTGGACAAGGAGCGCGCTACCTTCCAGCAATATCAAGACGCCTGGCGTTTTGGTGGCGGATCGGCCTGGACCACGCCTGCCATCGACCCAAAACTGGGCCTGTTGTATTTTGGCACGGGCAACCCTTCGCCGCAGATGGATGACGTCTCGCGCCCCGGCGATAACCTCTACACCGTGTCGCTGGTTGCCCTGGAAATCGCCACCGGCAAGATTCGCTGGCACTTCCAGCAAGTGCCGCACGACGTCTGGGGCTATGATCTCGCCAGCCCGCCAGTGCTGTTCGACTACGTGCAGGACGGGCGCCGCATCCCGGCCGTGGGTCAGGCCAGCAAGACCGGCTGGTTCTACGTCCATGACCGTGCGACCGGCAAGCTACTGAAGAAGTCCGAAGCCTTCGTGCCGCAATCCAATCTGTTCGTCCACGCCAGCAAGGAAGGCACGCGCGTCCATCCGGGCGTGTTCGGTGGCGTGAACTGGTCACCCACCTCTCTCGATGAAGGGCGCCAGCAGGTTTTCGTCGCCGCCATGCACATGCCGGTGCGCTATACGCTGCACGATACCCCCGCCAAGGATGGCAAGCCGGCAATTCGTTACACCACGTCCGAGCCGATCGACGAACCCAAATGGGGCCTGCTGTCCTCCATCGATCTCGCCACCGGCAAGATTCGCTGGCAGCACAAGACCGCCGAACCCTTGCTGGGCGGTGTGCTGGCCACCGCAGGTGGTGTGTTGTTTACGGGAGAGGGTAATGGCAGCTTCGATGCCTTCGATACCGAGACGGGCAAGCTGCTGTGGCAATACCAGGCCGACGCAGGGGTAAACGCCCCACCCATCACTTACCAGATCGACGGGGTACAGTATGTGGCCGTGGCTGCCGGTGGCAACCAGATCTGGGGCTACAAGCAGGGCGACGGCATCTTGGTGTTCAAGCTAGGCCAGTAGGTCCAGGTCACCTGGCTCGGCTGTCATAGCCGATCCCGAGCCAGGTTTCTGTTTCGATCGATTCCAGTTCGGCGGCTACGCCCGCCATGACGGCACCGAATACGGAAAACCAATGCGTGGCCGTGGACATCCATCCTTGTTGAATTGGCATGTTCGATTCCTTTCATCCTGTGGAGTTACCCGCCCTGCAGGGCGGGTAACTGGTTGTGTCAGAGGGCGATACCCAAGGCCTTGGCGACGCCCGCACCGTAGGCTGGATCAGCCTTGCTGCAGTGGGCGATGTGCCGTAACTGGATCTCGCGCGGCGCTGCACCGATGGAGCGTGCAGTGTTCTCGAACAACGCCTGCTGTTGCACCGGTGTCATCAGGCGGAACAAGTCGCCTGGTTGCGAGAAATAATCGTCGTCCTCGCGATGGTTCCAGTGGTCTGCGGCGCCCTCGATGCTGAGCGGCGGTTCGCGGTAATCCGGCTGCTCCTGCCATTGGCCTTCGCTGTTGGGCTCGTAACCGATGGTGCTGCCATGGTTGCCGTCGATCCGCATCGCCCCGTCACGGTGATAGCTGTGAAACGGACACTTTGGGGCATTGACCGGAATCTGGTGATGGTTCACCCCGAGCCGGTAGCGCTGTGCATCGCCATACGAGAACAGGCGTGCCTGCAACATCTTGTCCGGCGAGAAGCTGATGCCAGGTGCCGGATTGAACGCTGATTGCTCTACTTCAGCGAAGAAGTTCTCCGGGTTGCGGTTCAGTTCCATCACACCGACTTCGATCAGCGGGTAGTCCTTGTGCGGCCATACCTTGGTGAGGTCGAACGGGTTGTAAGGCACCTTGGCTGCATCCTTTTCCGGCATGATCTGCACCGACAACGTCCATTTCGGGAAATCCCCGTTCTCGATGGACTCGTACAAGTCACGTTGATGGCTTTCACGATCCTTGCCGATGATGGCCTCAGCCTCGGCATCCGTCAGGTTCTTGATGCCCTGATGAGAGCGGAAGTGGAATTTCACCCAGAATCGTTCGTTATGTGCGTTGATGAAACTGAACGTATGCGAGCCGAAGCCGTGCATGTGACGATAGCTGGCAGGAATGCCGCGCTCCGACATCACGATGGTGACCTGGTGCAAGGCCTCAGGCAACGAGGTCCAGAAATCCCAGTTGTTCTTGGCGCTGCGCATGTTGGTGCGCGGGTCGCGCTTCACGGCGTGATTCAGGTCCGGGAACTTGAGCGGATCACGAAGGAAGAATACCGGCGTGTTGTTGCCAACGAGGTCCCAATTGCCTTCTTCGGTGTAGAACTTGACGGCAAACCCACGAATGTCGCGCTCGGCGTCTGCCGCGCCGCGTTCGCCTGCCACGGTAGTGAAGCGTGCGAACAGCTCGGTTTTCTTGCCGACCTGCGAGAACAATTTTGCCCGGGTGTAGCGGCTAATGTCGTGCGTGACCGTGAAGGTGCCGTAGGCCCCTGAGCCCTTGGCGTGCATGCGGCGTTCCGGGATAACCTCGCGATCGAAATGGGCGAGCTTTTCGAGCAACCAGATGTCTTGCAACAGCACCGGCCCGCGGGGGCCTGCGGTCATGGTGTTCTGGTTGTCGGGAACCGGCGCGCCGGCGGCGGTGGTCAATTTCTTGTGGCTCATAATGTTCTCCTTGTTGATCTGGGTTGTCTTGCACAACGACCAGGTCATTCTAGAGAGAGCATATCGATAGTTCCAATTGATTGTTGGAATCAATCCAATTGAAATTAATTATCGATGGAGGGCTTTTGTTGCGTCAGTGTTTCTTGCGGCTGATAAAGCCCTTGCCGCCAAACATCAGCGTGACGAAGTTGAGAATGTGCAGCACGATGATCAGTAGCGTCACGCCTGCCGACTGGAAGGAGAAGGTCTCGTTGATGGTGCGGCGCGTCTTGCAGCCGGTGATCATTGCCATGACCAGAAACTCTTTATGCGCAAGGCTGCCCATCAGCACGCCGAACAGGTGCACGCATACCAGCCAGAACCACAGGTATGACGCATCGTGGTGGATTTCCTTGGCAAGGTCATGATCGTATTCGAAGGCGATATACCCCGAACTGACAGTGACCACCCCGATCATCAGCATGCCGTAGATGGCCAGCGCGCCGGCCGGGTTGTGTCCCAGGTAATTGCGCGCATTGCCACGAATCAGGTCTATAGCGTACTTGAGGCCTTTGATCGGAGCGGGCGGGAAGCGTCGGAAAGCGGCCAGGTCACGCGCAAGAAAACCATACAGAATACGCGCGCTGAGGATGGCAGCGATGGCGTATCCGGCATAGACATGGATCATGCGATCCATTTCGGAATCCCGTGTCCACATGGCCACGACAAACGCCGTCACCATGCTCCAGTGCATCAGCCGAACCGGCCAGCGCCATACCTCGATAATCTTCAAACGATCAAACCCGTGCGCATGTGAAGACGGCTCCACGCCGCCAAAGATCACATCGTATGCAAGGCGGAGCGGGGTGGCAAGCGCCGTGTCGTTGCGGTGCCAGAAGCCGTGTGTAGCGCAGGGCTATTCGCTGCCGGCGATCAGGAAAGGGTTGAACCCGAAGCGTTGATATCCGGCTTCGCCCACGAGAATATCGAGTGACATGGTGGCGAGGTCGTCGGCAAGCACGTCGACGGCTGGGTCCTTTTCCATGTGCATGAGCTTGGTGTAGGCGTGACAGGCGTCGCAGGTTTCTGCCTGCACGGCGCCCTTGTCGCCCTCAATGCCGTAATAGAACACCTTGGCGTTATCACCGCAGCTGACGCAACGGATACGTTCCATGTTCCATTCGCTTGCACACAGGGAGCAGCTCAGGTAGCGCAAGCCCTGTTGCGCGGCGCCGGCACGTACGATGCCGCCCACCGGCAAACTGCCGCAGACAGGGCAGTCGTGCGCAGCTTGCCCCGTGGCGTGGGTCTTTAGCTGATGGGGTTGCAGATGGCTGGCGAGCGCGGTCCAGTAGACCTGTAGTGCAGCCGCCAGCAATGGCGTCATACCCAGGCTACAGGGCACGGCCTGCCCATCGAGAAATGCACGTCCACAGCGCTCCAGATCCTGCGGCGTCATGGCACGCAACTCTCCACCGAGATGCGTGGCGTAGTCGGCCGGTGCGGTCGCGATGGCTTGCTCGACGAGCTTGCGGAACGCGTGATGCCATGCGGTCGATGGACGTATCCATGCCGTACTCAGCGGAGGGAGTTCCGCTGCCAGCGTGGGCAGGGGCAGGACTGGCATTGCAGCAACTGCCTCCGACTGCGCCTCGGCGATGCCTGCCATGAAGCGCAGGTAGTCGCCCATGGCGTGCCCCTCGGCCAGCGCCTTAAGCCGCTGTGCGCGGCTGGAGAATACGCCCTCTGCCTCGGGAGGCAGAAAAAACGGAATCTCCGTCGGGCTGGGGATGATGGGGATGGGTTGTCCCGCAGTGCCGATTGCCATTACCTGATTATCCTCAGTGGTCTTCGCCGCGCTCGATGCGCTTGTACCAGCCCGGGTGGTGCTTCTTCACCCAGGCGCGTTCCACGGTACCGCGGATCATGGCGCGCAGCGTGCCCTTGACCCAGATCGCCGCATACACGTGCACGATGATGCCGGTAGTCATGACGAAGGCGAGGAAAGCGTGCAGCAGCACGGCAAATCGGTCGACGTTACGTGGGAAGTAGGGCGTGAACCACGGTTGCCAGATGATGATGCCGGTGATGAACAACAGCGGAATCGTGGTCACCATGGTCCAGAACAGCAGCTTCTGCCCGGCGTTGTAACGGTCGACTTCCGGCAACTTGTCTTCGTGGTTCTGGATTACGTCCGGAATCTGCTTCAGCCACTGGATATCATTCTGGCTCAGGAAGTTATGGTGCCAGAAGCGCAAGGCCAGCGCGCTGAACGACACGAACATCACCACCCCGATATACGGGTGCAGAATGCGCGTCCAGGTCGGGCTGCCAAACAGATTTGTCAGCGGAAACAGCGCCGGGTGGAAGAAAGCAAACCCGGACAGGATCAGCAGGATGAAAGTGATCGCGGTGACCCAGTGGTTCAGCCTTTCCGGCGTGTTGTAGCGCTGGATGAACTTGTCGGAATGCGCGCTCATGCCTTCTTCTCCTCGTCATGCTCTTCCTCGACCTCGTTCGGACCGATGCCGATGTAGTGGAAGAACCCGCCCAGCATCGCGCCGGCCATGGCCATCAGCGCCAGCGGCTTGGTGATGCCTTTCCATACCGCTACCATCGGGTTGATCTGCGGATTGTTGGGCAGATTGTTGTACAGCTCAGGCTTGTCGGCATGGTGCAGCACATACATCACGTGCGTGCCGCCAACGCCAGCCGGATCGTACAGGCCTGCATTCTCAAAGCCGCGTTCTTTCAGTTCGGCAATACGCTCGGCGGCATGGTCTTTCATGTCCTCCTTGCTGCCGAACACCAGTGCCTGGGTCGGGCAGGCCTTGATACAGGCAGGCTCCAGCCCAACTGCCACGCGGTCGGAACACAGGGTGCACTTGTACACCTTGCTGTCTTCCTTGGAAAGACGCGGGATGTTGAACGGGCAGCCCTTGATGCAGTAGCCGCAACCGATGCAGTTTTCCTCGGCGAAGTCGACGATGCCGTTCTTGTACTGGATGATCGCGCCCGGTGATGGGCAGGCCTTAAGGCAGCCCGGATCGGCGCAGTGCATGCAGCCGTCCTTGCGGATCAGCCATTCCAGATGACCGTTTTCTTCCACTTCTGCGAAACGCATCAGCGTCCAGCTGTTGGCGGTCAGGTCATGCGGGTTCTGGTAGGAACCCACGTTGACGCCAACTTCCTCGCGCACGTCGTTCCATTCCTGGCACGCCGACTGGCAGGCCTTGCAGCCGATGCACTTGGTCACGTCGATCAGCTTGGCGACCTCGATCGGATCGCGCTGGGAAGGGCTCGGCGTGGTCGTCGCGGAGCGGCGCCAGATGTCGAGAGATTGCAACGCCATGATTTAGACTTCCTCCGTCTGCTGGCGGCCGAAGAACCAGGCGCGTCGACGCATGTCGACCTCACCGGCATCAGCCTGCTTGGCGGGTTGTTGATGTTGGGTTTTCACTGGCGCACCAGTGTCTTTTTCTACGTTGACCAGGAACGTCTTGTATTCCGGTGTCTGTGTGTTGGCATCGCCGACGAACGGCGGCAGGGCATTGGCGAGGAAACCCTTCTTGATCGCCCCCTTGAATCCCCAGTGGTAGGGGATGCCAATCTGGTGCACGGTCTTGCCTTGCACCTGCAACGCCTTGATGCGCTTGGTGACCATGGCCACCGCCTTGATGTAGCCGCGCTTGGAACGCACAATCACACGCTCGCCGTTGGCGATGCCCTTTTCCTGCGCCAGTGTTTCGCCGATTTCGACAAACTGTTCCGGCTGCAGCGAGGCGTTGATCTGGTTATGGCTGGTCCAACTGCTGAACATCTCGGTCAGGCGATAGGTCGTGCCTACGTAGGGGAACTCGTCATGCGTGCCGAGGTTCTTGCGATCATCAGCATACAGGCGGGCTGCCGGGTTGTTGATGACCTTGGGATGCAGCGGGTTGGTGCCCAGCGGTGACTCGAACGGCTCGTAATGCTCGGGGAATGGGCCTTCGGCCAACTTGTCCGCCGAGAACAAGCGACCAACACCTTCCGCATTCATGATGAACGGTGACATGTCATCGCCCGGCGGCACATCCACCTTGAAGTCAGGAACATCCGGGCCAATCCATTTCGCACCATCCCATTCGAGCAACTTGCGGGAAGGATCCCAGGGCTTGCCGTCACGGTCGCAAGAAGCACGGTTGTAGAGAATGCGGCGGTTGGCCGGCCAAGCCCAGGCCCAGCCCGGGGCAATGCCGATACCGGAGGGGTCGGAGTTGTCACGCCGTGCCATCTGGTTGCCGGCTTCTGTCCAGCTGCCACAGAAAATCCAGGTACCGCAGGCGGTGGTGCCATCGTCGGTCAGTTGCGCAAACCCGGACAACTGCTGGCCTTTTTTCACCAGCACCTTGGTCTTGTCCTTGGGGTCCATGATGTCGGCCAGTGCGTAGCCGTTGTATTCCTTGGCCACTTCCGCGGGCGTTGGTTCCTCGGCATCGTGGTAGGGCCAGTGCAAGTTGAGGATAGGATCCGCAAACGTCCCGCCTTCGTGGGCGTAGAGTTCGCGAAGACGCATGAACATTTCGCCCAGGATGCGCAGATCCGGACGCGCCTCGCCTGGCGGTTCGGCAGCCTTGAAGTGCCATTGCAGCCATCTCGAGCTGTTCACTTCGGAGCCTTCGTCCTCGGCGAACAGTGCGGTCGGTAAGCGGAAGACTTCGGTCTGGATCTGGCTGAAATCGACATCGTGTTGTTCGCCATGGTTCATCCAGAATTCGGAAGTTTCCGTGGCCAAGGGGTCCATCACCACCATGAACTTGAGCTTGGACAAGGCCTTTGTGACCTTTTCCTTGTCCGGGAAAGAGGCTAGCGGGTTGAACCCTTGGCAGAGGAAGCCATTGAGCTTGCCCTGATACATCAGGTCGAACATACGCATGCCGTCATACGGTTTGTCGAGCTTGGGCAGCCAGTCGTAGGCGTAATCGTTTTCCTTGGTTGCCGCGGCCCCGTACCACGCCTTCATCAGGCTGGTGTGGAACTTAGGCAGGTTCTGCCAGTAACTCATCTGGCCCGGGCGCAACGGCCTGAAGGCGCGCTTGGCCAGGTATTGTTCGCGCGTGTTTTCGCCGTCCTTCGGCAGCGTGATGTAGCCTGGCAGCATGTCGGTCAGCACGCCCAGATCGCTGAATCCCTGGATGTTGGAGTGGCCGCGGAGCGCATTGACGCCGCCGCCGGACATGCCCATGTTACCCAGTAAAAGTTGAATCATCGCAATGCAGCGGATGTTCTGCGCGCCGACCGAGTGATGGGTCCAACCCAGCGCATAGAGGCTAGTCATGGTGCGGTTGGGTACCGCGGTGGAGGCGATCATCTCGCACACCTTGAGGTATTGATCCTTGGGCGTGCCGGTCAGGTTGACGACGGTATCGACATCGTAGCGGTCCACGTGTTGCTTCAGCAGGTTGAATACGCAGCGCGGGTGCTTGAGCGTTTCGTCAACCTTGGCGAAGCCCTTGTCGTCTAGTTCGTAGGCCCAGGTGCTGCGGTCGTACTTGCTTTCCTGCTCGTCGTAGCCGCTAAACAGCCCCTCGTCAAACTTGAAATCCTCGCGCACGATAAACGCCGCATTGGTGTAGGACTTCACGTAGTCGTGGTTGATCGCATCGTGCTCCAGCAGGTAGCGGATCACGCCACTCAGGAAGACGATATCGGCGCCCGAGCGGATGGGCGCGTAGAAGTCCGCGACCGCAGCCGTGCGATTGAAACGCGGGTCGACCACGATCAGCTTGGCCTTGTTGCGTGCCTTGGCCTCGATCGCCCACTTGAAGCCCACCGGATGGGCTTCCGCCGCGTTACCACCCATGACCAGAATCACGTCGGCATTCTTGATATCCATCCAGGTGTTGGTCATGGCGCCGCGGCCAAAGGTCGAGGCGAGGGCAGCTACGGTCGGCGCGTGGCAAACACGGGCCTGGCTGTCGATCATCACGATACCGAGGGCACGCGCGATCTTGTTGTCAATATAGCCCACTTCGTTGGAAGCGGCGGATGAGGCCAGGAAACCAAGGGTAGGCCAGCGGTTGACCAGTTCGCCCTTGTCGTTCCTAACCATGAAATTCTGGTCGCGATCTTCCTTCATTAGCTTGGCGATGCGCTCCATCGTCCAATCCCAGGACACGCGCTTCCATTCGCTGCTGCCCGGGGCACGATACTCGGGAAATGTCAGCCGACTTTTGCTGTGGATGAATTCGAGTAGCCCGGCACCCTTGGGGCAGAGGCTGCCACGGCTGACCGGGTGGTCCGGGTCGCCTTCGAGGTGGATTACCTCGGCCTTGGCATTCTTGGCCTTATCGCCGAGGCTATATAGCACAACACCGCAACCGACCGAGCAATACGGGCAGGTGCCGCGCGTTTCGGTGGTTCGGGCGAGTTTGAATTGGCGGACTTCCGCAAGTGCTGCGGTAGGGGCAAAGCCCATCAGGGCGACGCTGGACGACCCAAGGGCGCCAGCGCTCAATTTGAAAAATTGGCGTCTGTTGATCTGCATGATGTTGACCTCAACTGAGGATCGGGGAAAGTCGCCATTATGACACGAATTTCCACCGGTTCCGCAGAGGTCAAAAGCCCTGGTCGCCTTGTGCTTATTGGATCCCGGCAACAAAGCACGCGATCCTGCCCCTTTGCGTTTTCCGGTCGGTTTCCGGGAAACGCAAAGGGGGGAAGGGCCAAGTGACTTGAGATGCCGCATCTAAGGATTGGCTTACGTGCTGCGACGCCCGAACAACCAGCCGCGACGGGTCAGATCGACGTCTTCATCGCCGGCCTGTGCCTGCTGCGCAGGTTTGGCGGAGGCAGGTTGTGCCGGTTTCTGGCCGGTGTCTTTTTCCAGATTGACCAGGAAGGACTTGAATTCCGGCGTCTGGGTATTGGCATCGCCGACGAAGGGGGTCAGGTTGTTGGCCAGGAAGCCGGTTTTCGCAGCCCCGGTGAAGCCCCAGTGAATCGGTACGCCGATCTGGTGCACACGTTTACCACCTACGTCCAGTCCCTTGATCCGCTTGGTGACTACAGCCACGGCGCGGATATAGCCACGCTTGGAACTCACCACCACGCGCTCGCCGTTTTCGATGCCCTTTTCCTTCGCGAGCTCTTCGCCGATTTCGACGAATTGTTCCGGCTGGAGGGAGGCATTGATGTTGACGTGCTTGGTCCAGTAGTGGAAATGCTCGGTCAGGCGATATGTCGTGCCGACATACGGGAACTCGGCACTGGTGCCGAAATGCTCGCGGTCCTTCGCAAACACGCGCGCAGCCGGGTTGCTCACCACCTTGGGATGCAGCAGGTTGGTGCCCAGCGGGTTCTCGAACGGCTCGTAATGCTCGGGGAAGGGGCCTTCCGCCATCTTGTCCAGCGCGAACAGGCGTCCCACGCCCTCATTGGTCATGATAAACGGCGACATGGCATCACCCGGCGGGACATCGGCCTTGAAGTCGGGCACATCGAAACCTCCCCACTTTGCGCCATCCCAGGCGATCAGCTTGCGTTTGGCATCCCAAGGTTTGCCGCTTGGGTCGCACGAGGCACGGTTGTACAGGATGCGGCGGTTGGCCGGCCATGCCCATGCCCAGTTGGGCGCCACACCCAGACCCGACGGATCGGAGTTGTCGCGACGTGCCATCTGGTTGCCGGCTTCGGTCCAGCTGCCACAGAAAATCCAGGTGCCACAGGCGGTGCTGCCATCGTCTGCCAGTTGGGCAAAGCTCGACAACTGTTGCCCGGCCTTGACCAGTCCCTTGGTCTTGTCCTTGGGGTCCATGATGTCGGTCAGTGCCTTGCCGTTGTATTCCTTGGCGATTTCTTCCGCACTTGGCTCGGCCGGATCGTGATACGGCCAGTGCAAACCGAGGATGGCGTCCGGGAAGGCGCCGCCGTCCTTGGCGTACATTTCACGCAGCTTGAGGAACAGTTCGGACATGATGGCAATGTCAGTCCGGCATTCGCCCGGCGCATCCGCGCCCTTCCAGTGCCATTGCAGCCAGCGCGAACTGTTGACCAGCGCGCCATCTTCCTCCGCGAAGAGGGTGGTGGGCAGGCGGAACACTTCGGTTCGGATCTGTGAAGGATCGACGTCGTTCGATTCGCCGTGATTCTTCCAGAACTCGGAAGTCTCGGTCGCCAACGGGTCCATCACTACCATGTACTTCAGCTTGGAGAACGCTGAGCGCAGCTTGTTCGAATCCGGGAACGAGGCGAGAGGGTTGAAGCCCTGGCAAAAATAGCCGGTGAAATGGCCCTCGTTCATCATGTCGAACACACGCAAGCCATCGTAGACCTTGTCCAACTTGGGCATCCAGTCGTAGACGTAGTCGTTGTCCTTGGTC
This sequence comes from uncultured Methylobacillus sp., assembly GCA_964445115.1. GTDB lineage: Bacteria > Pseudomonadota > Gammaproteobacteria > Burkholderiales > Methylophilaceae > CAIJXJ01. The sequence continues at coordinate 101,940 of CAYUJU010000001.1, forward strand.
GCAGACGGGCCGTACCACGCCTTCATCAGGCTGGTGTGGAACTTCGGGTAATTGGCGAAGTAGTTCATCTGCCCCGGGCGCAGCAGCTTCGGCGTGCGCTTGTCGAGGTAGGTGGTGCGGTCTACGTCGTCATCCTTGGGCATGGTCATGTAGCCCGGCAGCAGGTCCGACATCAGGCCGAGGTCAGACAGGCCCTGAATGTTGGAGTGACCACGCAGCGCGTTGACGCCACCACCCGGCATGCCGATATTGCCCAGCAGCAACTGCAGCATGGCCAGGGCGCGGATGTTCTGCGCGCCGACGGAGTGCTGCGTCCAGCCCAGCGCGTACAGGCTGGTCATGGTGCGGTCGGGAACAGCGGTCGAGGCCAGCATCTCGCAGATTTCCAGAAACTGCTTCTGCGGTGTGCCGGTGATGCTGCTGACAACTTCCGGCGTGTAACGGTCGACGTGGTGCTTGAGCAGGTTGATCACGCAACGCGGGTGCTTCAGGGTCGGGTCGACCTTGGCAAAGCCCTTGTCGTCGAGTTCGTAGGCCCAGGAGGACTTGTCGTACTTGTGATCCTTTTCGTCATAGCCGCTGAACAGACCTTCCTCGAAGGTGAAGTCTTCGCGCACGATGAAGGATGCATTGGTGTATGCCGTTACGTATTCGTGCTGGATCTGACCCTTTTCGAGCAGATAGCGCATGACACCGTTCAGGAAAGCGATGTCCGTGCCGGTACGGATCGGGGCGTAATAATCCGCGACCGATGCCGTGCGGTTGAAGCGTGGATCTACCACGATCAACTTGGCCTTGTTGTGGGCCTTGGCTTCCACCACCCACTTGAAGCCTACAGGATGCGCTTCGGCGGCATTGCCGCCCATCACCAGAATGACATTCGCATTCTTGATGTCCATCCAGGTATTGGTCATCGCGCCGCGACCGAATGATGGGGCAAGACTTGCCACCGTCGGTGCGTGTCAGACACGTGCCTGGTTGTCGAGTGCGACGACTCCTAAGCTTCTCAGAACCTTGTGGGTGAGGTAACCCGCTTCATTCGAAGCGGCGGATGCGGCCAGAAAACCGACCGTGTTCCAGCGGTTAACCGTGGTGCCTTTCTCGTTCTTGGCGATGAAATGCTGGTCACGGTCTTCCTTCATCAGGTGCGCAACGCGGTCAATCGCCCATTCCCAGGACACGCGCTTCCATTCGTTGCTGCCAGGCGCGCGATATTCCGGGAAAGTGATGCGCGATTTGCTGTGTACGAACTCCAGCAGGCCGGCGCCCTTGGGGCACAAGCTCCCGCGGCTGACCGGATGGTCCGGGTCACCTTCGATGTGGATGATCTCGGATTTGGCGTTCTTGGCCTTGTCGCCGAGGCTGTACATGATGAGACCGCAGGCCACGGAGCAATACGGGCAGGTATTGCGGGTCTCGGTGGTGCGCGCCAGTTTGAACTGTCGCACCTCCGCCAGCGCCTGTGCGGGCATGAAACCCATCACGGCGATGCTGGACGACCCCAGGGTCGCGGCGCTCAGTTTGAAAAACTGACGCCTGTTGATTTGCATGAATGACCTCAACTCTGGAAATTGGGACGAATAACGCGATTATAGCCGCGCCAGGCGCGGGATTAAACCTGAATCCTATTCATGGTTTTTGCCATTGGCGAACGTCCATTCCATAGCCGTTAAGTAACCTGGAATTTTAAAGTGGTTGAATATAGCCATTTACTGATGCAGTGTGTAGACTCGGTCTCACTTCTGAGAGAAAGTTCAGCGCGCCATGCCCCTGTACAACCGACTTGGAGATGTTTCATCGAGGGCCCATTGGGTGAAGCTCAGCCTGATGCTTGGCGCTCTGGGGTTGCTGGTGCTCGTCAACCTGGTGATGGAACATGGCCGGGTAGAGGCGCGCGAGCGTGATCGCTTGCAGGCGCAGGCCGACGTCCTCGCCAACAACATGGAGCACCAGATTGAGGCGGCGAACGTGGCGCTGTCGAGCGTGCTGGTCGAGTTGCCTGCATGGCATGGTCTTGCTGCCGGCAACGCTCACCTCAAGGTTCTGACTAACGTGATGCCCGGAATTCGTACCATGTTCGTGCAGGATCAAAGTGGCAAGATGCTGTTTTCGACCCTGCCTGAACATATCGGTCAGCACCTCGAGCATCGGGATTTCTTCAAGGCCGTGCAACGGCAGCCATCGCCGAATACCTTGTATATGTCCCCGCCATTCAAGAATATCGAGGGGTTGTACGTCATGACTCTGTCACGCATGGTGAGTAGCGGGGATGGCCGTTTTAACGGTGTCGTCGGCGCCACGCTGGAACCGGCGTATTTTCGATCGATGATGCATTCCGTGTTGCATACCCAGGATATGTGGGATGCACTCGCCCATGGCAACGGCGATTTGTTCGTTATTGAGCCAGATCGCAAGGGGGCCTGTGGCACCAACTTGGCCAAGCCTGGCACATTCTTTACCCGCCATCGCGAAAGCGGCCTGATCTCGACCTTCATGCAAGGCAAGATCTACTTGACTGGGGAGGATCGCATAATCGCCCAGCGTACGGTGCATCCAGCGCACTTGAAGATGAACCAGCCGCTGGTCGTTGCCGTTACCCGGGACAGGGATGCCGTGTACGCGCCCTGGCGCTGGGATGCCATGATGCAGGCAGGCTTGTACCTGCTATTGGTGCTGCTCTCTTCCTTGGGCTTGTATATATTTCAGCGCAGGCAGCAAGCGCTCGAAAGAGATGCCGCTGATTCCCGGGCCATTGCCAATCGTTTCGCAACTGCACTCGACAATATCCCAGCCTACATCTACATGAAAGACCGGGCGCATCGCTACGTGTATGCCAATCGCTCTACTTTGCGCTTGTTCAACCGAACGGATCAAACCCTGAGTGGGTGTACGGATGCGGAGTTTTTTCCGCCGGATGCGGTCGCACAAATTGAAGGGGTCGACCATCGGGTCATCGATCAGAAGTGCGACATTACGGAGGAATTGGTTGTGCGTGCGCCAGATGGTTCAGAACGGGTCTACCTTGACATAAAAACCCCGATTTTCTCTGAATCTGATCCCCAGACCGTGTGGGGGCTCTGTGGTATTTCGACGGATATTACCGAGTCGCTGCAGCAACGGTCGGCGTTGCAGGAGTCAGAAGCACGCTTTCAGGCTGTGTTCGAGTCGGCGGCGATCGGCATGGCGCTGGTCGACCTGGAAGGGCGCTTCATGCAGGCCAATCATGCGTTGTGCCAACTGTTGGGATACGACCACGAGGAATTGATCGGGAAAAGCTTCGAGTCCATCACGCATCAGGAAGACCTGCCCCAAGACTTGGCCATGAAAGACGAATTGATCTCCGGCACGCGCGACTTTTTTCAATCGGAAAAGCGCTATTTCCACAAACGGGGCCGTGCGATCTGGGTGCAAATCAATGTCGCCGTTTTGCGGGATGACCGGCAGAAGCCGCTTTACTTCATCGCACAGATCCAGAACATCACGGCACAGAAAGACCTGATTGACAAATTGGACGTCGAAGCCAACAGGGATCATCTCACCGGCCTCAACAATCGACGTGCCTTCATGGAAAAGGCCGAGACTGAGTTGAAACGCTCGAGGCGTTATGGGCACAGTCTGACCGTTTTCATGATCGACATCGACCATTTCAAGCAGATCAATGACAGCCATGGCCACAATGCGGGTGACCGGCTGCTTCAGGCGCTGGGCAAGTTGATGCGCGATGTCATGCGATCCCAGGACATTGTCGGCCGAATCGGTGGGGAAGAATTCGCCATCCTGCTGCCCGAAACCTCGATCAACATGGCGGCAGAAGTCGCAGAACGGCTACGTGCCACCGTATCCTGCTATGAGCTGGTGCTGGAGGAGGGACTCCCCCTGAGCTTTACCATTTCGGTCGGCGTCGTGGCACTGCCCGATGCCGACATCAACCTCGACATGCTGCTAAGTCAAGCCGACAAAGCAATGTATCAGGCCAAGGAGCAGGGGCGAAACCGGATGTGCGTGCTGGATTGATCGTCAGCCCGCGGGCGCGGAAACTACGGGAATCTCGACGCTGTTCAGCGTAAAATCAAAGCGCGCCGGGTCGCGTCCATCGAGAGTCGTTTCGCCAAACTCCGCATAAGGGTACATGAGGTAGGGTAGTGGATTTCTCGTCCGTGGCGTCAGTTCAAAATCACGGGCCGTATTGAAGCCTACCCAGTTCATTTCCCAATAACCAAACAGGCGCTGTCGCAATGCGATGATCTGAGGATCGTCGGGAGCCAGCTTGGCTTCCAGTACCGCCTTGCGGACGTCTGCAGGATCCACCGGCACCCAGCCGTGCACTGGAGAGTGATATTCCGCGCGGCAGTGCTGGGCTTTCGAGATATCCCCTGATTTGCCCAGGCAGGCCAGTTGTTCGGACTCTGCCACGCGTACGCCGTACATTTCCCGGGCCGGAATGCCGGCGGCCCTGGCCAAACCCACGAACAGGGAGTTGATGTCCGCACACTTCCCTCCGAGATTACCGGTTTCGAGCATGGTTTTGATATTGCCCATGCCACAACCTCGAACCGCCGGGTCGCGGAAAGTGTTGTCCACGATCCAGTCGTAAATCGCACGTGCCCTGGCATCAGTATCGCTGTGAGGCTTGATGATGCTGGCGGCGGTTTCGGCAACGATGCCATCTGTCGGCATGTGCCGGGTCGGCTGCAGGTAAACCTGAACCTCATGTTGGTTGGGCTTGTCTCTCGCAGACATACGGCGATCGCGTGTTGCCACGCGGGTGACCAGGCGGACAGTGCGTGGTCTGGAATCAGTCTCCCAAGCTGCCGAGAATATCGGTGTCCGGTAGAGCTGTTCGACTTGCACGCTGGCTTGCGCAGGTCCTGCATCCCAACGGGTCGAAAGGATGCGCTGGTAATCCCCAGCGTCCTGCGGCACGGGTAGCCAGAGGCGTCCGGCGCCTGACTGGCCGCTGAGATCGACCTGATAGGTGAGTTCGAAAGTTCTCCAAGGATCGCCTGCATCGTGAGCGGAAGCTGCAAGGCTGCGGGCGCTGAAGGCCGCCAGCGCCGAGGCGGTGGCAAATTGAAGAAATGCGCGACGTTGCATGCTGGATGTTTTCGATTTCAGATTTAGTGGGTTGATTTTAAATGCATCGGTGCGTGGATTGAACCGTTGTTGCACTAAGGATAATCACCAATTTTACGAGGCGCATCCTGTTGCAAACATGCTCGGCTCAACCGCCCCCAGATTTCGTGTGGGTAGTGCAGGTGTGCTTATTAACGCACGTCGATGCCTGGTTCACCGTCCCCGAGTTTCCCGATGACCGCCGCGGAGGTAAACCCGTCGGCGTGGAATGCGCTCAGCACGTCCTGCACGTGCTCCGGCGCGCAACTCACCAGCAGGCCGCCGCTGGTTTGCGGGTCGCACAGCAGCTTGCGCTGCCACTCGGCGATATTGGCCCCCAGCGCCACCTCGTGCCCATAGCTGTTCCAGTTGCGGGCCGCCGCTCCGGTGGCGTAACCGGCTTCCGCCAGACGAAGCGCAGTGTCGATGACAGGCACATCCTGCATGCGCAGTTCGGCACGCAGCCCGGAACCGCGGCAGATTTCCAGCAGATGGCCGAGCAGGGCGAAGCCGGTCACGTCCGTCAGCGCATGCACGCCGGCCATCTGGGCCAGTTGGGTACCGGTGCGGTTGAGTTGGGTGGTGACGTCCACCATCTGGCGGTAGCCGTTGGCATCCAGTTCGCCTTTTTTCAACGCTGCGCTCAACACGCCGACACCGAGGGGCTTGCCCAGCACCAGCACGTCGCCGGCACGCGCACGGTCATTGCGCTTGACCTTGTCCGGATGCACCAGCCCCAAGGCTACCAGGCCGTAGATGGGCTCCGGTGAATCGATCGAATGCCCGCCGGCGATCGGGATGCCGGCCGCCTGGCATACTGCCGCGCCGCCCGCCATGATCTGCTGGATGGTCTCGACCGGCAGTTTGTCGATCGGCATGCCGACCACCGCCAGCGCGAGAATGGGCTGGCCACCCATGGCGTAGACATCGGAAATGGCGTTGGTGGCGGCGATGCGACCGAAATCGAATGGATCGTCGACGATAGGCATGAAAAAGTCGGTGGTCGCGATGATCGCCTGTTCGTCGTTCAACTTGTAGACCGCGGCATCGTCGCTCGAATCCAGCCCGACCAGCAGGTCCGGGAACATCCCGGCCTGTGGCAACTTGGCCAGCATCTGGGAAAGCAGGGCTGGTGCGATCTTGCAGCCGCAGCCGCCGCCGTGGGAATACTGGGTCAAACGAATCGCTTCACTCATAAATTGGAGCCTATTTCAGTAGGTTTTATATATCGCGCCGGTTGCCTGCAGGATGCAGTGCAAGGCGCGCTCTGTGCAGTGTAGTCATTCTCCACAAACAGGGCGCAACACCGCAATGCGTCCTGCAGGCAACAGGCCCTTCGGGTTGAGATGGGGTGGTGCGTCTGCGGCGTTGCGAAGCTTGCGAATGGAACGACCATTCGCCGCACTCCGCGCCTTGCATCCATCCCCATCCCATCTCAACGAGATACATAAAACCTACTGAAATAGGCTCTGCTCCTTGATAATGTCGAGACACCGCAACGCGGCAGCCTGGATCCCGGCCGGGTCAAGCGTCTCCACGGGCAGGCGGATGGCCGACTGCAACTGCGTGAAACTGACGTCTGACGATCGCTGGTAGGCCGGGTCGTAATGCTTGACCAGCAATTCCTGTACGAGGGGTTGCCACTGATCCCCCTGTGCCGCCATCGCCTGCCAGCGTGCGATGGTCTGGTGCCCGTGCAACTCGGTCAGCAGCGCCAGGCGTTGGCCGAGCAGGGCAGGGTCGTGCAGAAAATGGGCGTAATCTTCCATCAGCAATGCGATGCGGGCGGATGGTGGCGCATCGATGACGATGCAGTGGGCGGCGCGCATGCTGGCTAGCAGCTCACCCGGCACGCGTACGGTGCCGATCATGCGGCTTTCCGCCTCGACGAATACCGGGCGTTGCGGGTCAAAGCGGCGCATCGCGTCCCATGCCGTGGACTCAAACCATTTCTGGGATGGCTGGGGCTGCAGAGGAAGGTTCCCCAATAGCGAGCCGCGATGCGAGGCCAATTGCTCCAGATCGAGCACCTGTGCGCCCTGTTGTGCCAGCGCCTGCAATAGACGGCTCTTGCCCGAACCTGTCGGGCCGCAGAGGATGCGCCAGTCATACCGCGCCGGCAGCGTGGCGAGTTCAGCCAGCACATGGTGGCGATACGCCTTGTAGCCGCTATCCAGCCGAGTCACGCGCCAGCCTACCTGCGCGAGAATATGCGCCATGGCGCCGCTGCGCATGCCGCCACGCCAGCAATAGACCAGCGGTCGCCACTGCTTGGACTTGTCCTGCAACACGGTGTCGAGGTGATGCGCGACATTGCGCGCAATCAAGGCCGCCCCCAGGCGCTGCGCCTCGAAGGGCGATTGCACGTACAGCGTCCCCACACGGGCACGCTCCTCGTCGTTCAGCACCGGCAGGTTGATTGCGCCAGGCAGATGGTCGTCCGCGAACTCGGCGGGCGATCGCACGTCCAGCACATCATCAAAGGTGCTTTCGAGCGCTTGCTGTATCTGAATGTGCTTGAA
>CAYUJU010000001.1:109673-163018 GCA_964445115.1 uncultured Methylobacillus sp.
CCAGCACATCATCAAAGGTGCTTTCGAGCGCTTGCTGTATCTGAATGTGCTTGAATGTGGACATGTTGGTTGGCGGAGAGAATGTAATGCACACTATGGCTTACAAGTCGCGCCGTTACTGGATTTCAATAATTCGTTGTTTCATTATCCCACCAAATATCCCACCAGTTGCGCAAGGTGAGTGGGGGAGGGGAGTAAAAAAGCCCCGATAAACGGGGCTCAATCTTCGCATATCGCGTGGGTTTAGTCTTCACTATCCGTCAGAACTTTAGCCCTCGGGTATCCGTTAGCAGTCAGACCCGCGCCAAGGTCCACGCCCCGCATATCAGGCTCAATCGGTTTGTTCAGGAACGCGGCGCGGTCAGTTTCTTCAAAGATATTAAATTCGCGGGTATATTCGGCAGTAGCCATGGTGTAAAACTCCTCTTTACGTTGTGGTCAGCCGGTCGGGAGGTTGCCGCCTCCCTTCTCGGCGCTTATCGGTTACTCAACCGACACTTAGAATTATACAGAAATGCCACTAAAAAACAATAAAAACATAATAAAAACAATTGCTTACAAGTAAACAAGTTCGGGGCGCACGGACGCAAAAAAGCCCGCAATATGCGGGCTAGTCGGCACCATCGAAGTTAATCGCTTCATTCCCCCACAGCAGCGGCTTTAAACCGTGCTGAATCGAACCTTGGGTTATCTGCCCGCAGTGCTGGTATCAGCGCAGCGGCAATCACTTCACGTTGCGCCTTGTCTTGGATGTTATGCCGGATGGCGTCAGCAATCAATATAAATCCCCGTCTCGTCATGTGCTGCCCCTCGTGTGTTGTCGGTACTAAGGGCGGCTTGTTGCATTAGGAACGAGTCTGAGCAGTATGGAGGGGGGAACCCCCACCCCGTGGGTCCATGAGGTGAGGCGCCCTGTGCCCGTCGTACGAGAGGCTTACGTGATGGGGTCAAAATTTCAAACTAGACACATGTGTTTCAATGTAAACGTAGACCATCATTTTAAATTTGCCAACTCGCACACAGATTCTATTAACACTTCACCAACCGAGTCTGGGGCCATCGATTCGTAATTCTTATATTGGTAGGTCTTAGAATCTGTTACTTCCCCAAACTCGTTAAAGCGTATTGAACTTGAAGTGGCTAATTTTTTTGAATTGCAGTCAACAGTTAATTGATCCTTGAAACTTGGATTGTTTGAAATAACATCTCTTTCTCGTGGGATTTTGTTTTCATCCAAAATCAATATTGATTTTCCGTCTGAGTCTACATAAGACACTTTTTCACGTTTTTTTGGGTATCCAATTGACCAAAACTCAACCCTGGACGAATTCATTTTTATGGAATTGATTCGGATAGTGTGAGCTATCTTATTGTCTTTCGAGATAAGCACGTCAATTTTCTCATCGGAATCTCGCAATCCCTTGCACCAAAGTTTTTTATATTTGTTTAATGTTTTGTTTGAATCTGCTTTGTCATAAGTAGATAGCTTTAACGATTGAAAAAAATCTACTGAATTGATAAATCCGTAGTCTTCACTGCTGAAGTCGTGCTTTGGGATATACCCCCGTGAAATCCGGCCGTACAAGTTTTTGTCACACAACGTAATCCATCTATCAATAAGGGTCGACTTGTAACCCTGATCCTCATATGGAGTCGCCATATCAAAAATAAGAAAATTATTGATTCTTTTGGCTGAATCTAAAACCAAAAGACTGTCGGTTGAATCCATCTTTACTGTTTCTGCTGCGTTCGATGAGGTGGCAAAAAAGATGAATGAGCAGATAACTATAATTCGTAAAGTTTTGTGCATTTAGATTCGATCCTGAATTTTATTTTAAACGTTCAACCATAATTCTTTCGGAAACACCCTCAACTTGTAAAAAATAGGCTCCATCTTGTTTGAAAATAATTATGTTTGGCATGAATGCGTAATGATAAGTGTATGCGTAAGAAGTCTGTTGCCATATTTGACCATTCAATAATTTGAAAATCGTGTTTCCATCCCATCCTTCGAAGTCACCATCAATCCGACTTTCAATAACTGAAGACGTCGACTGAATATCCGGACGTGATGAATTATTGCGTGCAGATTTTTTTGTGTTTAACGAATTGCCTTGATTTGCTCTAACAGGAATAACTTTGAATCTATTGTTGTTCAAAATCATCAACCCTGTTTCAGGGCATATGGTTACTACGGGATTGTATTGGTACAAATATAAATACTGGTAGCTAACTTCTTTCCAAACGGTTCCCCCCATTAGTTTGATAACTTCCCCCCCGTTTCCGTTGTATGGATTTGGAAAAGTAATAGCATCTTGGAAACAATTGGCATAACTATTCGGTGAATTCGACAGAAATAGAATGGAGAACGCAAACACAATACTTCTGATCACTTAACATCCCCTCACTTTAAGAATCCAATTTCAGGTTAAATCTCTAAAATCAGCTAGTTTCTTTAGCGCATCCCTCAACTTCTTTTCTTGTTCCGGCGTTGTTTTGTCGGACTGGGTAACTAGGCGTGCTTTGGGCTCCACTCCACTTGCCTCGTCGAGTTTTGCTCCATACTGCTCTGCCATACGCTGCGCTCGCGTTTTCTGTTCAGTCATGTGGGTCTCCATGATTCTTTCGGAATTCATCGGCTTCATCCACGATCCAATCTTTTAGATCACTTGGTAGCTCTGGCGATACTTCGGATGGTGGCTCTGATGAAAAGGCTACCCCACCAACAGCACTAGCAAAAATCTGTGTGTAGCGTGAAGTCTCTGCGCAAAATGTATCCCTGTCCATAACACCTGACACGCGCGCTACGATAGCCGCTTGAAGCCGAAGCCCAGACATTCTCCATCGCTCATCCTCGCTAGCGTCTTCCACTGATGAGCACTTTTCAACCATTTCCCACAACCGCTTGATGTGTTTTTGCTGGTCTTCCTTCGGTGCTTCGAAATATATTGCGTTCTCGTTCATCTGTCCCTTTCGGCCACCGTCTCGTTTAACTTCGCCCCATATGTACTCGCCATTTTTGCAGCTCTACTACTACGGCGACTTGTTGCATTCAACGGTGAGGCACTGACATAAAGGTGCCTGGGGGGCTGCGGGAAAGTATTTGAGGAGGGCTGGGCAGAGCCATCCGTAATCGTTGTAGGTTTCGCAGTAATACCAATTACCATCCGCCTCATGCCTGTCCCATTCCAGTTTGACCTGCCACTCTTCGAATGGAAGATCGGAGAAACAAAGATCAAAGCCGCTCCACGCCTCCGGAAGATTGGCCACAAGACGATCGATCAATAGATCAGCCCCGTTCACGAACGGTTCTTTATCCAAACCCACTGCGGGGTCATCAAACACCCATTCAGTGTCGTGCATGTAAGGATGGATGCACATTACTGCATCTGAATTTTTTTCGACCATTCTTCGAACCTCCATTTAGTTGCTAGGATGATTCAAAGATAGCACCGGGTCAAAGTGGTGCCGAATTATGTAAAGTTTGTGATGTTGAAGCTGGCGGAAGGGAGCCGCAAAAAAATAACGGACGAGTCGCCAGTGAGGTGCGTGCACAAATGGCACGAAGCTATGGCTTGTCGTCCGTTAAAAAAGCCCCCTATCTCTGGTAGTCCGGGATCCATCCCCGGAGGCAGGTGACGCTTCCGTCAGCACGAAGTAGGGCTTTTCTAAACTCTATCTGTGTAAGCTGATGCGGTCAAGAAAGAACCCGCCGAAGCGGGGGATGGGGTTTAGTGCATATCGAGCAGGGTTTCAACCTGCCGGTCCAGTAGTTGCCCCGCGTATTCAGGCCAAGCGTCAATTACTCGCCGTATCACCTCAACGTATTGCAAGCGGTATTCGTCCATTAGGGGGAGGAGTAAATGCGCCATCGATGCGGTGCGGGTGTGTGCTCTTTCTAATTGCCGGTGCTGTGCGGCGGTGGCGTCTGCGCGAGGTAAAAACGATCCAACCATCCATAGAGACGTTTCCTCAAGCATCACAGGCATGTCGAGAGCTTCAGCTACGACAGCCAGCCCCGGCCAGAATCGGTGCCCATACAGGAACGCCAAACGGTGCAGTGGTGCATTGTCCCAGAGGTTAAATTCGTCCACTGGGCCAGAAATTCGCCCACGTGGGGTGTTCTTAAGGCGGTCGCTGCCGTGAAGATGTTGGTAGGCATCAAGGATGCCAGGTGCGACGAGGCGAAGCCTGTACAGGTCGGTAACGGACTCAGCCCAGTCAGGTGTGCGACGCACGCTATTAGAAAAATAATTCTGACCTCGTAACATGTGCTCGCTCGGGGTTTCTTGGTCGATCTCGAAAGTCTCCTCATCCGGAATTATTCCGCGGGGCAGGTGCGTATTGGTGTGGGGTTTCCGTTGGTTGAACTGGTAAATCATGTCGGTTTCCTTGGGTTGGTTACGGGGGCGTTCCATACGCTGGTTGCGCCTTGTCTTACTTCTTTCCAGCCTGCATATATCAAAGCTGCTGCTGTTGTTTCACGAGTGGCGCCGAATTGGGCGGCGATCCTTCCTAATTGAACTGACTGCCATCGCTCCGGAACCGCACGGGTCGCGTGCCATTGTGTAATCAGGTTGGCAAGGTCCATTACTCGTTGTGTGGGTTCGACGTGCTTGGTGCTGAGTTCTCCATGCTCGGTTTGGTGTAGGCGGGCGCGCGCTAAGAACGAAGATAAGTAGGTCATTTTCAGCTCCTTTCAGTGTGCATTTGCACAGATGAACTCACGTATGCACACACATATCTGTGCAGCGCTAGCCTTAGTCTCACAATGGATTCGGCGATTTGCACACATTGCACAGATATTTTCAAAATAGTTTTTGCGAGCGCCGGCGTATATATAAAACGTAGTCCCGGCGGATTCATAATTTCTTTCCCTAAATAAGTGAGTTATCTGTGCAATCTCTCGAAAGCCGCGCCAGCACTGGCTCTCCGTTGCACGGATACCTGTGCATTTGCCGTGCAGAGTGTGCATCAGGCATCCCCCCATTCAATCCGGTCGCCGATGTAGCGTTCAAAGTCGTTTCGGGCCGTAGCCAACTCCGGCAGCCGGTATCCTCTACGGCGGTGCATCCCCTCCATCCCCTGTTCGGCTGTAGCCGAGGGGCACAGACTCACCATATTGGCCTTAATGTCACGTTCAATCGGTAACTTGAAAGCGCGGACATGCGCTTCCGCTTCTTTGAATCCAGCCAACAAACTGGATGTGCTAACAAAATCAGGCCATTCGGTTCCGTTGGAACTAATAGCACCTCGGGAGAGGCAGTCGAACCACCACCGAGGAAACTTGTCGATGCTTCGCAACTTTTGTTCCGTCAGCTCGCGAGTATTTGGCTTTGCCCTCACGTTGAAACCCGACAGGTCCATCTTTAGCAGGTCATGAACGAACGCCTCAACGCCGCCTGAATAAATTTCCTCATTAAGAGCATCCCAGAAGGCATGGTCTCCTTTCCGGCTTTCAGAGACGCGCAAGACAAAATCTCTCCGGTCATCACGCTCAGTGTTTTTGAACCAGTCGGCGTTCGTTGCACAGATGAAGCGGTGATAGCTACGAATTTGGCGTGATGGCTGGTGTTTTTCGTTGATACTGATGGTCTGCTCCGTCACCAAACTCTTTAGTGCGTCACTACTGGCGCGGTCCCCTGCAAACAATGCCTCGTCGAGAAACACAACGTAGGCCCGCTCAAGTGAGCCATTGAAATCACCAACGACCTGCTTGATCCGATGAACGTGTAAAAATGTCGCCGCCCAGATTCGTTGCAGAATGCGAGCCAGAGTTCCCTTGCCGATCCCTTGGCCCCCAAGCATGACAAGCATTACACCGGGTTTCTCCCAAGGTTTTTGGATAGCGTGTGCGATGTAAGAAAGGAGATACTGGTACTCGGAAGTTCGCCCGCCACAGAGCACATTTAGTAGCAGTTCCTTTATCAGATTCCAGCCACCGGCAGTAGGCGTTACGGTCATACCCACCCACAGATTGAGCGTGCCGTGGGTTGTAGCTTGCGGATTGAATTCCACTCCGGAGTAGAGAGTTGTGCCCTTATCACGGACGAATTTAGCCAAGATGGATCGCGCATCGACCTGGGGGTACTCACTTGATAGATAGCGTTCGATCAACAACAACCCGTCCGGGCGACTCATAACGGCAAGGAATGCCGCTGTTCCATCCGCGTTACGGGCACTCAGTACGCGTAAGTCGATAATGCCAACTTTCCCGCCAAGAGAAATCAATGCGAATATTTGTTGGACCGCTTGAAGTGCGTCAGGAGCTTGTGATGCAGGATTCCAACCGTTATTTCGGGCCAGTTTCAGAACCGTCAAATGAGTCGTAACCTGCTCGCCACGTTTAACGCGTTCCGCGGTTCTGGCAAGCGCATCCTGCCACTGTGCTTCGTTGGCATCAGGATCGATCTTTGATTTATCAGATGCGGTGCTTTCCCACGCCACACGCATTCTCCTTACTTCCGGCTCAGGCCATCCATGAACTACTACGAGGTATGCTAGAGCGCACATCCCATTACGCCATGACTCTCGATCTGATGGGTCGGGAAAGGCAGCTTTAGTTGCCGAAAAAATATCCTCGCGGTTTTGTTCAAACTGGTATGCCTCGCCCGCATTAGGTTTTGATCCGAGTCTTTCAAGCGGAAACATATCACCCAGCGCCACAGGTTTTTCCAAATCGCGAGGGAGTTCCAAGACAGATGTCATAGCATCAGCCGACATAACCCCACGACTTAACATGAGCCTCACGGGTTTTGGATTACTGGGGTCTTTCCAGTTCATTGTGCCCGGCATGCGCAACACGCTGGCAATATCTGCGGTTCTTGTGGGGTCGGCGAGCAGCCCGTGACGCGTGGTCAGCTCCTTGAGCTTTCGGGCCATCCGTTGCCATTCATCTTTCGGCAATTCACGGTCGAGAGCCCAGTAAACATGTAGCCCATTCCCCGAATCAACGATATGGGTTGGGGGCAGTAACCCAGCTTTGTTGCAAAACTCGGTAAGTGCACTCGATGCCTCTTTCTTTGTCTTGTAGCCGGCACCCTTTGCGGCCTTATCAGACCCACAGTCGATATCGAGATGGAACTCCGATGCTCCAATAGCGTTATCCGCTGTTCGACTATCCGGTGTGTCGAACCGAGCCAAAGCAAAATAGACATCCACCCCATCATTACTGAGTGTTTCTGCTGTGGTTATGGCTGCCACTGCACCGGCGATTGGGATGTTACTGAAACGTTTACCCTTCAAGCCCCCAATCATTCGGATGCCTCCCGAGGTCAGCCAAATATCATTGAGCAGTGCACTCGACTTAATTCCTTGCCCTGTGTTATTTTCCATATGCAAATTCCTTTCGCCGCGCTTCTGCGCGGCATTTTCTTATTCGTCGCCGTTTTCGTTATCAGTCAGATAGTCGGCATCTTCAGCTTCCAGTTCAGCCCATATCTCCCGCAGGAGTTCCAATACGGTTTCAAGGGCGGCATCCTGTGCCGGGGTCATGCTTCTGAATAACTGGATGGGTCTGAGAGCCAGCGGCGAAGTTTTCCTACGCGCCAGCGGGAGCAGCGGGTGCCCATCTTCTCGGGGCTGGGGAATGTCTTTTTCTTGATGCCGTCATAAACGGACGTGGTTCTACGTCCAGTCACGTCCATGACGATGTTGATAGGCACTAGGGCCTCATCGGGGAGGTCATCAAACTTGAGCGCCATTGGGCGGCGCGTTTTATTCTGACTCATACTCGGCACCTCGTTTGTTAGAGACGCCGCCAGAATGAAGGACTACGAAAGAAAGGGAGTGAATTTAAGGATTATTGCAGGGGGTCAGAGTATCAGTTATGCGGCAAAAGATACGTCCAAGGGTGTTTACCAGATAGCGGCGCGTTTCTTCTTTGTATATGGCTCCAGTGTTTAACTCGTCCTCAGACAGGTAGCCGTAGCGGTGGAGTATTTCTGCCAGATGATCCGAGCAGCATTCAATATTGAGGTGCTTTCTCGGCAACGGCACACCTGCACTTTTTAGGGCTGTGAAATGCTGCGTCAGGTCAGCGTAAAGTGCCTTATACGCGTGACGTTTATTACCCCTAACTCGCGGGCCAAGGACAGTTTCAGCTTGGCTTATCAACGCATCTAAAGCCGAGACACTCTCCGCGACCAAGCAAGGTACCTTGTCGTACTTCAACACAGGCTTGGATGGTCGCCCCACCCTTGGGTGCATGGTGTTATAGGCGTCAAGTCGGGATTGAATGCTCTCAGCCGTTTTGATCTCCGCTTCAATTTGCTCTGGAAGTTTATCTTCAATCATGCCGCCTCCGCATGCAACGGCACAACATCCCCGCCAGCGGCCAATCCGTCTAGATAATTAGCCCAGTGCTGCATCATCTTGGTTCGCTCGGCCATATATTCACTTCGGTGATATGCGGCTCTTACTTTGTTGCTCTCTCTGTGGGCTAGCTGCCGTTCCACTGCGTCAGGGTTGAACCCCATTTCATTTAGCTGGCTTGAGGCAACCGCACGGAAACCGTGACCAGTCATACGACTGTGATACCCCATGCGGTAAAGGGCAAACAGCACTGTGTTTTTGCTCATCGGTTTGGCAGGATTTCTGCCGGGGAATGCAAACGTATAAGTGCCGTTTAGCTCTTTAAGCTGCTGAATGATATTTATGGCTTGGCGCGACAGAGGTACCTGATGGGTGATCCCCATTTTCATTCTCTCAGCCGGTATGGTCCAAATGGATTTATCCAGGTCAAACTCATCCCAAGTCGCTTCGCGTAGCTCACCAGTGCGAACAAATGTGAGCATCAGTAATTTGAGCGCCAGTTCGGTTTGTTTATCTCCGTGGTCGACAGAGTATCGGTCGATTTTACGGATCAGCGCCGGGAGTTCCTTGAGGGGGAGGGCGGCCATGTGTTGTACAGCGGGCTTTGGCTTGAGCGCTCCTTTCAAGTTCTTGGTAGGGTCCTCCTCGCACACCCCGGTCGATACGCCGAACCTGAATACCTGACCACATGCCATGACTACCTTGCGGGCCGTTTCGATCGTGCCTTTGGCCTCAATTTTCCGAGCCATTTCCAACAGCAAAGGCGCATTGATTTCAGATATTGGTCTGTTCCCAATCACTGGGAAGGCGTACGCCTCAAAACGGCGCAGGGTGTATGTGTAGTGGTCCTCTGACCACTTCGGGCGGATATTCTCGATCCATGCAAGTGCGACAGCTTTAAAGCTGTTTGTGACGGCTAAGGTGCGTTCGCGTTTTTCTATTTTCTTTTGTTCGCTGGGGTCTGTTCCATGGGCCAGTAGAGTGCGGGCCTCGTCACGACGCTGCCTTGCGGCTGCAAGTGATATATCTGGGTACACCCCGAGCGCAAGTTCCTTCTGTTTGCCATCGAACCGGTATTTGAGTCGCCAGTATTTGGAGCCGTTGGGGTGCATCAGTAGAAACAACCCCTTCTCGTCCGTTAGCTTGACAGGCTTGTCGGCGGCTTTTGCTTTCTTGATTGCGGTATCGGTTAGCATGGTGGTATATCCTCGCGACTGGATTCTGTGTACCACCAATTATCCCACCACCACAGTCCGGCTTCAAGTAACAAAGTGCGAAGGGTAGCGAATAATGTATTCTATATTTTATTGATATATATAATTAAATTTAAGTTGCGCGAATGTGTGCGAAGGGTGGTTGGCGGAAGAGAATGGGAGTCGAACCCACCTGAGACTGCCTGGCAGCCTCAGCCGAATTTGAAGTCCGGCCGCCCCACCGGGGAACGTGTCTCTTCCATGGCCGCAATTTTACCAGTTAAAACTGGAGCAAATCGTTGCGAATGCGATGCGCGTCTTGCACGCGCCGGGTAAAGCCGACGCGATCGAAGAATTCCAGGATGTGGATGGCCAATTTGCGGCCGGTGTCGATGCGGGAGCGAAACTCGGCCGCATAGACTTCGCTGGCGGGATGATCGGCAGCAGTAGCGCGCACGATGTTCGCTAGCGTGGCTACGGCTTCCGGCAGGTAATAGTGATCGTGGGCGACCAGATATACCTGCCCCATGCGTGCCAGGCGGCGGCACAGGGTGCGGATCTCGCTCTCGTCGCGGCCCAGCAGCTTGGCGATATCGCGCACGCGCGGCGGCTGGAAAGGGGTTTCTGCCAGCAGTGGCTGCATGGCTTGCCACAACGGCGCTTCTGCGGCCCCCAGCGTGATCTGGTGGCCAGGGAGATGCAGCCAGGAGCCATCCTTGGCGATGCGGCCGGCAGTCAGCAGGTGATCCACCAGCGCAGCGAAGGCGGCGCGCGTGACCTGTGGGGCGGTGCGCATACGCAATTGCTCGGCATTCAGCCCCAGCGAGTCGGCGACTTCCGCATGTTCCCGCGCCAGGGCATCCAGTGCGTTATCGCACAGGGCCTGCCAGCGGTCGGGTGAAAAGGCGGTTGCCGGCGGTCGCAATGCGGCGGTCACGCAAGGAACGCTCGCCACCAAGGCCTGCAATTCGTCGTCAGTCAGGTTGGCGTTGGCGGCGAAGGTCTCCAGGTCCAGACCGTTGGGAGATGCTGCCAATAGGGCGGCGAAACGGGCCTGCGGGTCTGGCAAGGACCAGGCGGCGAGCAGGGCACGCCGTTGCGGGGAACGGCGGTTTCTCGCCGGGCCATGGATGTCGAGCACCAGTCCGCCGGCCAGCGTGGACTGTGCCGATGCATCGCGCAGGATGAAGCGGTCGCCATGCGCGGCACAAAGTGCACGATCCAGAACGAGTTGTGCCATTGCCTGCTGGCACGGCGCCAGTGTTTCGTTTTCCAGCAGGGCAACGTGTGCCGTGACATGCGAGGCGCCCAGATGGACGTGGACCGGCGACCAGTGCCGCAGCATCGGGGCATCGGGCAGCAGACGCAAGGCCACGTCCAGCCGGTTCGTCGGGGATGATTGCGCCATGCCCAACACCCAG
Source organism: uncultured Methylobacillus sp. (assembly GCA_964445115.1). Classification (GTDB taxonomy): domain Bacteria; phylum Pseudomonadota; class Gammaproteobacteria; order Burkholderiales; family Methylophilaceae; genus CAIJXJ01. Next base: position 120,601 of record CAYUJU010000001.1, read on the forward strand.
TCGCCGCGATGCACCTGCTCTTTTTCAACGCCCGCAAGATTGAGCGCACAACGTTGCCCGGCGAGACCGGACTCCGCTGGACGATTCTGTGCATGCAGGCCGCGAAGGCGGACCGGCATATCGGAGGGGCCGAGGATGAGTTGCTCCCCGACAGCAACCTGACCGGAAAACACCGTTCCGGTGACGACCGTGCCAATGCCCTTGAGCGTAAAGGCACGGTCCACGGCCAGGCGAAAGCGGCCGCGCGATGATCGGGTGGGTGTGGTGGCTGCCAAGGCGCACAAATGCGCCTTCAGTGCCGCGATGCCGTTGCCGTTGAGTGAATCCACCTCAAACACCGGGTTGCCGGCTAGGCCTGTCGTCGCAAGCAGCGCATGCACCTGCTGCTGAACCTCGGCAAGCCGGTCTTCGCTCGCCAGTGCGGTTTTAGTCAGCACCACGGTACCGCGCTCCAGCCCGAGCAGGTCGAGAATCTGCAGATGTTCACGCGTTTGCGGCATGACACCGTCATCCGCGGCGACGATGAGCAGCACATGATCGATGCCGGTGGCGCCGGCCAGCATGTTGTGCACCAGCTTTTCGTGCCCGGGTACGTCGATGAAACCGAGCACTTCACCATCAGCCAGCGGCAGATAGGCATAGCCAAGGTCCAGCGTGATGCCGCGTTCCTGCTCCTCCTTGAGTCGGTCGGCGTTGACGCCGGTCAGCGCCTTGACCAGCGAGGTCTTGCCATGGTCGATATGGCCGGCAGTGCCGATGATCATGGCCGCCATTGCTCCAGTTGCGCGAGGAAATCATGTTCCTCTTCGAGCAGCCGTAGATCGAAGCGTAACGCGCCATCCTCGATACGCCCGATCACCGGTTGCGGCAAGGCGCGGAAAGCCGCCGCGATGCGGTTCAGGGCTGTGCCTGCACCTCGTCCTTGCACGCTGGGGCTGATCGACAGGCAGGCGCTCGGCAACAAATCGACGGGCAGCGAGCCGCTGCCGATCTGGCTATGGCATGGTTCGACCGCAACGCGTGCGGCATTACCCAGCGCCTGCTGCACGGCAGGCAATAGCCGCAGCGCCAGCGCATGAATTTCTGCGGTGGGGCGGGTCAGGGCACGCAGGGTCGGGACTTCGCGGGCCAGCAACTCCGGGCGGCGATAGTGCTGCAGGGTCGCTTCCAGCGCGGCCATGGTCATCTTGTCGACACGCAGGGCCCGTTTCAGAGGGTTCTTTTTCAGCTTGGCGATCAGGTCCTTGCGCCCGACCACGATGCCAGCCTGCGGTCCACCCAGCAATTTGTCGCCACTGAACGTGACAAGGTCGGCCCCCAGCGCGATCGCCTCTTGTACTGTCGGTTCCTTGGGGAGGCCGTAGGCGGGAAAGTCCACCAGCGTGCCGCTGCCCAGATCCACCGCAAACGGCAGACCGTGCTCGTGTGCCAGTGCCGCAACATCGGCCTCGGGAACGGACTTGGTGAACCCCTGAATCGCGTAGTTGCTCGGATGGACCTTCATCAACAGCCCGGTGCGTGCGGTAATACCCTCCGCGTAGTCTTTCAGGTGCGTGCGGTTGGTGGTGCCGACTTCCACCAGTTTGGCGCCGGCTCGCGCCATGATGTCAGGGATGCGAAACGCCCCACCGATCTCGATCAATTCCCCACGAGAGACGATCACCTGGCGGCGCTGCGCGATGGTGTTCAGCAGCAGGAACACGGCGGCAGCGTTGTTGTTGACCACCGTAGCGGCTTCTGCACCCGTCAGCTCACAGATCAGGCTGTCGATATGGTCGTCGCGATCGCCACGGGCCGCGCTGTCGAGATCGAACTCGAGGTTGCAGGGGGTTTCCATGACGGCCTTGACCGCTTCGGCGGCCTGCCGTGAAAGCAGCGCGCGTCCCAGGTTAGTGTGCAGTACTGTGCCTGTCAGGTTGTAGACCGGACGCAGGGAGTGCCTTGCATCTTCGTGCATGCGCGCATGTGCGGTGTCGACCAGATTTTCCATGTTCCATGAAAATTGGGGACTATGTTTAAGCGCTTCGCGCAATTCTGAGAGCAAGTCGCGCAACACCTTGACGGTCGCGGTATGGCCAAAGCGCTCACGCAAGGAAGAGACAATAGGCTGCGCCAGTAGTTGGTCGATGGAGGGCAGGGTAGAGAATACGTTTTTCATGGCCGCACCTGGGCAAGCAGGGTGGAGAATTCAACAACCGGGCCAAGCGGCCCGGAGAAGCGATTATTTTTGTGCGGGCTGTAGCAGTTCGCGCTGGGTCTTGATGGTTCTGGCCACGATATCCAGCAACCCTGCGCCGCCCTGATCCACATGGGCGATGATCGCCGTACGCATACGCGGATCCCAGAAGCGCTTGATGTGAGAGGCAATGTCCTTCACGGCCTGGTCCTGATCCGGTTCGGCTTCAAAGAACTGGCCAATCTGGTTCGCCATTTTGACTAGATTTTCAATGTGCATCTGATTTCCTCGAATAATCGATGATGGCTACTGGATTCGTTGCGGGTTGGCGTAGATGACATGGCTGTCGTGGCGTGTAAAGCCCAGCAGCGTCAGCCCGGTTTCCTCGGCGAGATCAATCGCAAGTCCGGTCGGGGCGGAAATCGCTGCCAGCAGCGAAATGCCGTAGGCGGCGGTTTTTTGCACCATTTCATAACTGGCCCGGCTGGTCACGATGACAAAACCACGATCGACCTCGACCGCATGCGTCGCCAGCACGCCGATCAGCTTGTCCAGCGCATTGTGGCGACCGACGTCTTCCTGGGCGTATAGCACTTTTCCGCTGGTGTCTGCCCACGCGGCCGCATGCACGGCACCGGTGACGGACTGGATGCGCTGGTGTGACGTCAATTCATGAAAGGCTCGATGTACGGTCTCAGGAGTGGCCTTGCAGCCTGTCCCCAGCGGCGCCGGGTGACGAACCACCTGAGCGAGATTCTCCGCACCGCACAGGCCGCAGCCTGTGCGGCCGGCCATGCTGCGCCGACGCTCCTTCAGTTGAGCGAAAGCCTCCTGGGCAATGGTCATTTGCAGTTCGATGCCTTCGGCACGGGTCACCGCTTCCAGATCGTAAAGATCGCTTTTGTCGCGCAAGATGCCTTCCGTCAGGCTGAACCCCAGACCGAACATGTCCAAGTCCACCGGCGAGGCCAGCATCACGGCATGCGAAATACCGTTGTACACCAGCGCGACCGGCACCTCGTCGGCGACCTGGTCTTCTGCCGCAGAGGTGCGTCCATCGCGCCAGCGCTCGACCGCCACCGTCCGCCAGGCGGGGAAACCTTCGTAGGCTTCCTCGACTGGCGCGTTCGGGCTCAGGACCTCGGCAAGCTGCATTACTGGGCTTTGACGGTTTCGCGTTGCTTCAGCAGATCATCCTGCTCGGCGCTGAACTGGCGGTAGCGCTGCTGCCATTCGGAAGGCTGCGTTACCTTCACCACCTGTACCGCGGTCACTTTGTATTCCGGGCAATTGGTCGCCCAGTCGGAATTGTCCGTGGTGATCACGTTGGCCCCGGAGAAGGGGTGATGGAAGGTGGTGTAGACCACGCCAGGCTGCATGCGGGTCGAGACCTTGGCGTGCAGCACGGTATCGCCGGCACGGCTCTGGATGCCGACCCAGTCGCCATCCAGGATGCCGCGCTCCTCCGCGTCGTGCGGATGGATTTCCAGGATGTCTTCCGGATGCCACGCCGAATTGTTGGTGCGGCGCGTCTGCGCTCCGACGTTGTATTGCGACAGGATACGGCCGGTGGTCAGTATCAGCGGGAAGCGCTGGTTGACCTTCTCGTCCGTAGCGACGTAGCGGGTGACGAAGAACTTGCCCTTGCCGCGCACGAACTCCTCGATGTGCATGATCGGGGTACCTTCCGGTGCCTGTTCGTTGCACGGCCACTGAACGCTGCCGAGCTTGTCGATCTTGTCGAAGCTGACACCATGGAAAGTCGGCGTCAGGCGGGCGATCTCGTCCATGATCTGCGACGGGTGGTCGTAATGCATGTCGTAACCCATGGCCTTGGCCAGCATCATGGTGGCTTCCCAGTCGCCGTAGCCGCCAAGCGGTTCCTTGACCTTGCGCACGCGGGAAATCCGGCGTTCGGCATTGGTAAAGGTGCCATCTTTTTCCAGGAAGGAGGCACCAGGCAGGAAGACGTGGGCATATTTGGCGGTTTCGTTCAGGAACAGATCCTGCACCACGACGCATTCCATCTGTTCCATGGCGGCGATCACATGTTGCGTGTTCGGGTCGGACTGTACGATGTCCTCGCCCTGGCAGTAGAGGCCCTTGTAGCTGCCATCCAGCGCTGCCTCGAACATGTTGGGGATACGCAGGCCAGGCTCCTTCTCCAGCGTGACGCCCCAGGCCTGTTCAAATAGGCTACGTGCCGAGTCGTCGGATACGTGGCGGTAGCCTGGCAGTTCATGCGGGAATGAACCCATGTCGCAGGAGCCCTGCACGTTGTTCTGGCCGCGCAACGGGTTCACGCCCACACCGAGGCGGCCGATGTTGCCAGTAGCCATCGCGAGGTTCGCGATCGCCATCACCATGGTGGAGCCCTGGCTGTGCTCGGTCACACCCAGGCCATAGTAGATCGCGCCGTTGCCAGCATTTGCATACAGGCGGGCTGCCGCGCGCATCTCGTCAGCAGGAACGCCCGTGACCGCTTCCAGTGCTTCCGGGGAATTGCTGGCATCGGCGACGAAGTTTTTCCAGTCGATGAAAGCTTGCGGTTCGCAACGTTCCGCAACGAAGGCTTCATCCACCAGCCCTTCGGTCACGATCACGTGGGAGAGCGCGTTAGCCACGGCCACGTTGGTACCCGGTCGCAGTTTCAGATGGTAATCCGCCTTGATGTGCGGCGACTTCACGATATCGGTCTCACGCGGGTCCACTACGATGAGCTTGGCGCCTTCGCGCAAACGACGCTTCATCTGTGAGCCGAATACCGGGTGCCCATCAGTCGGGTTGGCGCCAATGACCATGATGACGTCGGCTTTCATCACGGAGTCAAAGGTCTGTGTCCCGGCGGATTCACCCAAGGTCTGCTTCAGACCATAGCCCGTCGGCGAGTGGCAGACACGGGCACAGGTGTCGACGTTGTTGTTGCCGAACGCGGCACGCACCAGCTTCTGCACCAGATAGTCTTCCTCGTTGGTGCAGCGGGAGGACACGATGCCACCAATGGCACCCTTGCCGTATTTGGCCTGTATTCCCTTGAAGCGACTAGCCGCGAACTGGATGGCCTCGTCCCAGCTGACTTCCTTCCAGGGATCCGAAATGTTGTCGCGAATCATCGGCTTGGTGATGCGATCCGGGTGGCTGGCGTAGCCCCAGGCGAAGCGGCCCTTGACGCAGCTATGACCGTGGTTGGCGTGGCCGTCCTTGTTGGGCACCATATTGACCACCTGATCGCCCTTCATTTCGGCAACGAAGGAGCAGCCGACGCCGCAGTAGGCGCAGGTCGTCACCACGCGATGGTCAGGCTGGCCATGCACGATAATGGATTTTTCCATCAGGGTCGCGGTTGGGCAGGCCTGTACACAGGCACCGCAGGACACGCACTCGGAATCGAAGAAGTCTTCGTTCTGGCCCGGAGACACGCGTGAGGCGAAACCGCGGCTGTCGATGGTCAGCGCAAACGTGCCCTGCGTTTCTTCACAGGCGCGCACGCAGCGGTTGCAGACGATGCACTTGGAGGGGTCGTAGGTGAAATAGGGATTGGAGGTATCTTTGGTGCTCTTGAGATGATTTTCGCCTTCATAGCCGTAGCGGACTTCACGCAGGCCGACCACGCCCGCCATGTCCTGTAGCTCGCAGTTGCCGTTGGCGGAGCAGGTCAGGCAGTCGAGCGGGTGGTCGGAAATGTAGAGTTCCATCACGCCGCGGCGAATATCCGCCAGTTTCGGTGTCTGGGTGTGCACCTTCATGCCGTTGTCGACCGGCGTGGTACAGGAGGCCGGGTAGCCCTGACGGCCCTCGATCTCGACCAAACAAAGGCGGCAGGAGCCAAACGGTTCCAGGCTGTCGGTGGCGCACAGCTTGGGAATCTGCACGCCGGCCTCGGCAGCAGCGCGCATCACCGAAGTCCCTGCTGGGACGGTCAGCGTGATGCCGTCGACCTCCACCTCGACCATCTGCTCGGAGACCCGTGCCGGCGTCCCGTAATCCGTACTGCAACCGCCATTGCCACATTGACATGCCATGATGCTCCTCCTTACGCGGCCTGTTGCTTGTTGTTGAGGCCGAAATCTTCCGGGAAATGATTGAGCGCCGACAGAACGGGGTAGGGCGTCATGCCGCCCAAAGCGCACAGCGAGCCGTTGAGCATGGTGTCGGAGAGATCGCGCAATAACTGGATGTTGACGGCGTGATCCTGGCCGGCAATCACCTTGTCGATCACCTCGACACCGCGTGTCGAGCCGATGCGGCAGGGCGTGCACTTGCCGCAGGATTCAATCGCGCAGAACTCCATCGCGTAACGGGCCATCTTCGCCATATCCACCGTATCGTCGAAAGCGACGATGCCGCCGTGGCCCAGCACAGCCCATAGCGCGGCAAAGGCTTCGTAATCCAGCGGGGTATCGAACTGCGATTCCGGCAGGAAGGCACCAAGCGGGCCGCCAACCTGCACGGCGCGAATGGGTCGTCCTGTGGCCGAGCCGCCGCCGTAGTCGTACAACAGCTCACGCAACGTCACCCCGAATGCTTTTTCGACCAAACCGCATTGCTTGAGGTTCCCCGCGAGCTGGATCGGCAGGGTGCCGCGCGAACGGCCCATGCCGTAATCGCGGTAGAACGCGCTGCCCTTGTCCAGAATGATGGGCACGGAGGCCAGCGAAATCACGTTGTTGATAATGGTCGGCTTGCCGAACAGGCCTTCGATGGCCGGCAGGGGCGGCTTGAAGCGCACGATGCCGCGCTTGCCTTCCAGACTTTCCAGCAGCGAGGTTTCCTCGCCGCAGACATAGGCACCGGCCCCGCGACGGACTTCCAGATGGAACGTCTTGCCGCTGCCGAGGATATTCTCGCCCAGATAATGGTTAGCGACAGCGGCATCTATGGCCTCGTTCAGCGCCTGCAGCGCGTGCGGGTATTCGGAACGCAAATAAATGTAGCCCTGCGTCGCGCCGACGGCGATCCCGGCGATGGTCATGCCCTCGATCAGCACGAACGGATCGCCTTCCATGATCATGCGGTCGGAATAGGTACCGGAGTCACCTTCATCTGCGTTGCAGACGATGTATCTCTGGTCGGCGGAAGTATTCAGCACCGTGTTCCACTTGATGCCAGTCGGGAACGCAGCACCGCCGCGACCGCGCAGGCCGGAATCCGTGACTTCCTTGACGATATCGGCGCCACTGAGGCCCAGTGCACGTTTCAGTCCGCGATAACCTTCATGTGCGACGTAGTCTGACAGTGACACCGGGTCGGTGATACCGACGCGGGCGAACGTCAGGCGTTCCTGCTTTTTGAGGAACGGGATCTCTTCGGTCAGGCCCAGATGCCGGGGGTGCGCACCGCCATTCAGGAAGTCGTTGTCGAACAGTGTGGCAACGTCTTCGGAATTGATCGGGCCATAAGCGACGCGGCCGGCTGGCGTGGCCACCTCGACCAGCGTTTCCAGCCAGAACATTCCACGCGAACCGTTGCGTACCAGTTCGATGGCAATACCCCGACGGGCGGCCTCGGCCTGGATGGCCTTGGCGACGCGGTTGGCCCCAAGGGAAATCGCGCTGGAATCGCGCGGCACATAGACCTTGACGCTCATTGCTGCTCCTTTTTCACTTCGGCCAGTAGCTGTTCCAGCCGTGCCGGTGTGACACGGCCATGGACTTCGTCATCCACCATGATGGCGGGGGAACAGGCACAGTTGCCCAGGCAGTAAACCGGCTCCAGCGTGATGGCCTGGTCAGCGGTCGTTTCATGGAAATCCACGCTAAGCAGCTTTCTGGCGTGCGCCGTGAGCGCCTCACTGCCCATGGCCTGGCACGATTCGGCCTGGCAGATCTGCAGCGTATGGCGACCCGGCGGGGTTTGGCGGAAATAGTGATAGAAGGTGATCACCCCATGCACTTCGGCGCGGGATAGATTGAGCTCGCTGGCGATGACCGGCACGGCATCAGGCGGAATGTGGCCGATGCGGTCCTGGATCCCGTGCAGGATCGGCAGGAGGGCGCCTGGCCGGTGTTTGTTGCTGGCGATCGCCGTGGCGACCACCTCCGTGATGCTTTCTGACAGAGCCATGAGTTCCTCGCGAGAAATGCCGGATAGTTTCGGGTATTACCGTTTAACGACACGCAACGTATCTCGAGAGAATATCGCCTGTGAGCAATCAACGTCAACGATAATGACGGTGTGGCTTTTCGCACCTGGAGAGACGGTTGAAACGAACCTCTGCAAATGCTTCCGGTCATGTCAGAATACTCGCCTGAACAACTCGATCCGGAGAGGAACGCAATGCGTCAGTGGATGTGCGTGGTGTGTGGCTATATTTACGATGAGGCTGCTGGGGACCCTGAGCATGGGATCCCGGCAGGAACCCCATGGGAGGCAGTTCCGGAAGATTGGACCTGCCCGGAATGCGGGGTGGGTAAAAAAGACTTCGAGATGGTGGAGTTTTGATCGCGATGACTCAGTCCTGATTCAGAAAAATCAGGACTTCTGGCCGGGTAGGACGATCGCGTGGTACAGGCGCTCGTCCACTTCCTTTTCGGCCGCAAGCCAGTCGTCCCAGTCTGAGCCTGACTGGAACCCGCGACTTTCCGCAATGTAGTAGGCGGCTTCTTCGATATACTGCCGGCGCACATAGTCGGGCAGCGGCTGCGAAGGTGGTTGCACAGGCGCCTTTTCTGGCACCAGTCGGCGCTTCTTGGTCCCGGTGATCATGGCCAGCGGCAGGTTCTCATGGTGCGCGACGCTGCCGACCAGCACCCCGGTGATGTGCATGCAAACCAGCACCATCCAGGCATGGCTGACCCAGTCATGCAGTGTGGCGACGACCTCTTCATCGCCGAGCCCCAAGGGCAGCGGCATGTCGTTGAAAGTCATGTAACCGGAAACGGTGGTCAGGGAACCCAGCAGCAGGATGCCGTAGACGGCCAGCGCACCTGCCGGGTTGTGACCGATGTAACGCTTGGCCTTACCCTTGGCAAGGCTGATCAGGTAGCCGATGCCGGCGACAGGATTGGGGGGGAATCTGCGAAACGCGGCGAAATCACGCACTACGAACCCGTACATCAGGCGCAAGAGAATGACGATGCCGGCGACATAACCTGCATCGACGTGGATGTCACGCATCATCTCGGAGTCACGCGTGTAGAAAGCGACCGCGAAAGCGGCCACTAGGGTCCAGTGCATTAATCTGGTCGGGAGCGACCAAACCTTAATCATAACAACACCTCACGCCTTTATCCGATCAACGCTCAAGATACAGGGGTTGTGTTGCAACTTCTGTACCTGATGGACAGGTTCTCAGGAAGAGATCAGGTTCCTGAAAACGACAACGGGTTACGGAAATCTCCGTAACCCGTTGTTTTTGTGGCGTCCCCACGGGGATTCGAACCCCGGTACTTACCGTGAAAGGGTAATGTCCTAGGCCTCTAGACGATGGGGACAAAGACCTGAAAATTTGGTGGAGGTAAACGGGATCGAACCGATGACCTCTTGCATGCCATGCAAGCGCTCTCCCAGCTGAGCTATACCCCCGAAAAAGAGCCGCCATCATAGAGACGGGAGTCAAGTTTGTCAACGCTTTTCAGCGACAATTTTGCTCAGCTTTCTTCCTGTGTGTGTCGCTCGGAAACATCAAGATCGATGGCACGCGCTCAGTTTCTTCCATGCAGCGTAATTTCGGGCTGGCCACCGTCCAGCATCCGATCTCTACGCATCACTCAGTTAGGAAAAAGCCACTAATGATGGATTTTTGCGTGTTGTATCGCTATGCCTGATGGTAACCATCCTATGACGCTTGCCCTGTCATCCGATTGTCTCTAGGATGAATTGTCATTTTTTTGTGAGTCACGAATTGTCATCTCCGTCACGCAATAAGTTGATAGCGGTTGCTCGCCATTTAATTCTCGAACGTGGATTTTTCGCGATGTCCGTAAATGATGTCTGCGCGGCTGCCGGGGTAACCAAGGGAAGCTTCTTTCATCATTTCGACAGCAAGGAAATTCTGGGGGAGGCGGTCCTGGAGGAATTCTGGCAAAGCGTTCTAAAACGGCAGGAAGATGCGGCTTACCACGATGCGCCCACCCCGCTTGCAAGGTTGATTGGATATATTGACCATGCCATCGAAACATATCAGAACCCTGAACTCAGAAGCGGTTGTTTACTGGCGGTGTATGTCTCCGAGCTTAGGGAAACGCACCCCGACCTGTATCAGAAGTGCATCCCGCATTTTCTCTCGTGGAAATCCGATTTTGTTTTACTGTTGCAAGGGGCGGTTGCTCAACTACCTATCAAGGACCAAGTCGATACAGCGGGATGGGCCGAGTTCTACATTTCAACCCTTGAAGGCGCGCTCACGTTAGCCAAGGCGCTTGACGATCCACTGGTCATTCCCCGTGTGCTGACGCTTTACCGTAATCAGTTGGGATCTCTGCTTCAATCTCCTTCCGATCTCGCGCGTCCTCCGGGCTGAATACAAACTGTATTCGGGCCTTTATTCGATCAGTATATCGGGATGATCGCGTAACCTTTTAGTTGGTAGCCGATCAACGATACGAACGTATTACCGACCGGGCGGATGCCGTGTAGTATTTTGTCGGTATCAACTTCAAATATCCTTGCCGCAATCGAGCAGGCTTCCATACGGATGCCAGGACGTTGCATCAGTGCATGAATCATATGTGCGGATTGTTGGATTTCCGGCATGGATTGTATTGAAATCTCGTCGTGCTCGGAGTTGATAATTCTTAGGCTCTCGCCCCGAAATGTGAACACCATGTCTGGGGTCACTCCCTGACGCACCAAATCCTCATAGGTTTCCTGGATAACACTCAGATACAAGGCGAGTTTTGCTGGACTGGAAGTATTGATATCCCAGACCACTTTCCCAGAGGTTACGCCTTCCAGAGCGATGGCATCCGTTGTCTTGTCCTCGGCAGCTACGTGCTGTGCCAATCCGATCAGTAGTGTGGCTGCCCCGAAATAAAGCCAGAATTTCTTCATTAAATGCTCCTTGACATCTTTAGGTATCAGGATACCATACCGAACGGTATGCATACCAATTGGTATGTTTAATTCTTCATTGGGGAGAACCGTTATGAAAAACCACAACAGTATGAAATTTATCTTTCTGATTCTGATGGCAATTATTTGCACGCCCATGCATGCCTGGGCCGAAGCGGAAGACAAATGGGAGGTGCTGAAAGAAGCATTTTTTGCTGGCAAGACCGTTGAAATGGCTCCCGACCTGATCAGGCTGGAGGCACCTAAACGTGCGGAGAGTGGGGCACAAGTACCGCTCTCATTCAGCATCGAACAGCCCATGACAGCAGAACATTACTACAAAAATGTTTACGTTCTGGTAGGTGTAAATCCGGTGCCATTGGTCGGCATCTTCCACTTCACCCCGGCGAGCGGGAAGGCTGGAATCGCCACGCGCATCCGTTTGGAGCGGGACTCCTATATCCATGTGGTTGCCGAAGATAATCATGGCAAATTTTTCATGAATGCAATTCCAGTCAGAGCTGCCGGCGGTTGCGGAGGAACGGTAGAGGGCGATGAAAAGTCCATCAGGGCGGAGGCTGGAAAAATGAAACTGACTGTCAACACCCCGTTAAGCGTTGGCAAGGTCAATCAGGGTAAGTTGCTGATCAAACATCCGATGTACACGGGTTTGCAGCGAGATTTAGTATCGCAAGGCTTCCGTCCCGCGTTTTTTGCCAATAAGGCGATCATCAAATATCGTGGCATCACCATGCTGGATGCCGATCTGGCCATTGGCATGAGCGAAGACCCCAATATCCAGTTCAATTTCATTGCAGATGCCCCCGGCGAGGTGGAGGCTGAAATTCATGACAATGAAGGCGGGACTTTCAAGAAGTCAATTCGGGTGGATGGATAGTTCCATGCGCACCTTACAAACAGCAGCATGTCTGATCGGTCTGTGGATGCTGGGGCAAGGATGCGCATTCGCATCCCCTCTGTCAGTCAAGGAGGTTGCCGAGGGGATTTACGTGCATCAAGGTGTGCATGAGGATTTTGATGATAATTATCATGGCGATATTGCCAACATTGGTTTTATTGTTGGCAATGAGGCGGTCGCCGTCATTGATACCGGTGGAACCATAAAGGTTGGCGCAGCATTGCGCGAAGCCATCCGCGCCATCACCGACCTGCCGATCCGCTACGTCATCAATACGCATGTCCATCCGGATCACATCTTTGGCAATGCGGCTTTCGACCTGGATAAGCCCACCTATGTAGGCCACCATAGTCTGCCTGCGGCCATGCAGCAACGCGCGGATAGCTACCTGCGGAATCTGCAAAACCAGTTCGGCAAGGAGGCTGAGGGCAGCACAGTCATCCCCCCCACGTTGTTGGTGGAGGATGAACTCATCCTAGATCTGGGGGGTAGAAAGCTTGAACTAAAAGCGTGGCCAACCGCGCATACTAACAATGATCTCAGCATTCTGGACGCCACGACCAATACATGGTGGCTAAGCGACTTGCTGTTTATTGAGCGTGCCCCTTCGATTGATGGAGACATCAAGGGCTGGCTCAAAGCCATTGAGGAAATACAAGCTACAGACGCAAGACTGACGATCCCTGGACATGGGAAAGTAACCACTGATAAAAATGCAGCACTTGATAATCAGCGTCGCTATCTGCAAACCCTGCTGGATGGTGTCCGAGCCAGCATCAGAAAGGGTATCAGCATGAGTGACACCATGAGCTCGGCTGCTCAATCGGAAGCCAATGCATGGCTTCTGTTCGATGTGGTGAACAGACGCAATGTCAACCTCATTTATCCGCAGCTCGAATGGGAATGAAATTCGATTCTCCGCGAGGAGTTCAAGCTGTCGCAAGCCAGACGTGCTGGACGGTATTGCTGCGGAGAGGGATTTGGGTTGGTTGACGACGGAGACAGGTTGCAAATGGAGGCAGGTTTTTAGGCCGGGTGGCGTGCCTGTAACTCCCGCCGGTGGTAGCGGAACAAGGTCCGCGTCATCCACTCCACGAATTCCTCGTCTTGGTCGACGAATTCCGCACGGCATGTCGTTGCAGAAGATTCTGTAACCCGGGCATAAAGCTGGATACCTTCATACAACATCGGACTCAAATTCAGGGTCAATTTGATGGAGGTGCCAGGTGGCGGCACCTCGGAGTGTGTTTCCCAGGTCAGATGAGTAGCGCCGAGACTGACGCGGGTATGACTGAGTCTGCTGGCATCTTGGGCCGCAAGCCGGGATAGCTGACTGAGTACGATGTCCAGTTTTGCCTCGAGACGCTGTATCGCCTTGGCGATCGCAGGATCAGCATCCGTATCCTTTTCAGGCAAGCTTTCCATTAGCGCCAGGGCATGCAACATACGTAGGTTGCAATGCCTTGCCTCCGATAAGGCCAATACGTCCGGAGTTGCCACTTCCCACGCCAGAGGCATCAATGATTGGTACGTGATTCCCGGCTCGGGGGGCATGAGCATGCCGTTTAGCCGCGGGTGTTGTACTGATGGTCGAACTGCGTCAGGTCCACGCGCGGGGCAGGCTGCCAATCGGGCTGGCGGTGCTCGGCCACGACGTTGGTAAAAATACCGCCGCGGACGTAGAACTTGGCTGTCAGGCGCATGAAGCGCGGCTGGGTGACGGCGACCAGGTCATCCAGGATGCGGTTGGTTACGGCCTCGTGGAAGGCGCCTTCGTCACGGAAGGACCAGATGTAAAGCTTCAGGCTCTTGAGCTCGACGCAGGTCTGGTCCGGAATATAGTCCAGATAGAGCGTGGCGAAATCCGGCTGCCCGGTTTTGGGGCACAGGCAGGTGAATTCGGGGATTTCCATATGGATGTGGAAATCGCGCTCAGGCTGCGGATTGGCAAAGGTTTCGAGGGTCTTGCTGGGTTGACTTGACATGGTGCGTCCCGTATAAATCGATGCGCCAATTATACAACTCTCATGCGACTCACCCACTTAAAACTCGCCGGATTTAAATCTTTCGTCGATCCGACGACTTTGCATATCCATGGGCAGCGTGTCGGCGTGGTGGGCCCTAATGGCTGCGGCAAATCCAACGTCATGGAGTCGATCCGCTGGGTGCTGGGCGAATCGAGCGCCAAGGAAATGCGCGGTGACTCCATGCAGGACGTCATTTTCAACGGCTCCGCCAACCGCAAACCGGTCGCGCGCGCCAGCGTGGAACTGTTGTTCGACAACAGTCTGGGTGGCGCCAGTGGCGAGTGGTCGCAATATGCCGAGATTTCGGTCAAGCGCGTATTACATCGCGATGGCGGCTCGGATTACCTCATCAACAACACCAAGGTCAGGCGGCGCGATGTCGCTGATCTGTTTCTGGGAACAGGTCTGGGCGGGCGCGCCTACGCTATCATCGGCCAGAACACGATTTCGCGCATTGTCGAAGCCAAGCCGGAGGAGTTGCGGGTATTCCTGGAGGAGGCTGCCGGGATATCAAAATACAAGGAGCGCCGACGCGAGACCGAGTTGCGGCTGCGGGATACCCGCGAGAACCTGACGCGCGTCGAGGATATCCGGCGCGAACTGGATCATCAGATCGTACGCCTTGAAGTGCAGGCGCAAGTCGCCCGGCAATATCACCAATTGCAGGAATCGTTGGGGCTGGCAGAAGGTCAGTTGTGGCTGCTCAAGAAGCGAGACGCCGCGCTCGCCTGGGAAAAGTCGCAACGATTGGTCGAGCGGCTGGCGAACGAACTCGAAGCCCAAACCGCCTCGCTGCGGCAGAACGAAAGCGTACTGGAGCAGCTCAGGCAGGCCCATCACGACGCCAGCCAGCAGGTGCAAGGTGCGCAAGCGAGCTATTACGAAGCCAATGCAGCGGTCTCCACCATCGAGCAGGAGCTACGTTTTGCCCGTGAAACCCGGGATCGACTGGTAGCGCAAATTGCTCAGATCGAGGCGGAAAAAAGTAGCGCGCAGCAACAAACCGTTGCCGTTGAAACTGCATTGCAGGCACAAACAGCACGACTCGAGCAGGCCGCGGTGGAGAAGGCGCGGATGGAAGCGCGTCAGACAGAGGCGCGCGAGCAACTGCCGCTGGCGGAGCAACAGCAGCGCGATGCCCAGGCTGCGTTCAGCAGGACGCAGAGCGCGATACATCAATCCGAGCAACAATTGCAACTGGAGCGTACCCATCACGAACACGCGAGGAAGTTGCTGGGGGAGTTACAACAGCGCTTGCAGCGTTTGACGGATGACGAGCAGCGACTGGAGTTGCCCGATGGAGATGGGTTGCAGCGTAAAGAGCAGGAAGCGAATGATCAGCAGGCCCGACTGGGGGGGCTCGATACAGAGATATCCGATCTGCATGAAAATGAAGCATTAATATCCATCCAATACAAACAGATGCAGGAATCTGTTCAGATGGATTCTCGGCATATTCACCATCAGGAAGCACAGTTGGCTGCGCTGCAGAAACTGCAGCAGAACGTTGGTCATGAAGGCAAGTTGGACGCATGGCTGAAGCATCGCCAGTTGGATCGGCTGCCACGACTCTGGCAATGCCTGCGTGCAACGCCAGGATACGAACGGGCCATGGAGGCTTGGCTGGGCCACCGACTGAATGCCTTGCTACTAGAAGGGCAGCTGGACATCGCGGATAGACCGCCTTCAATGCTAACGATGGTCACTGCAGGAGGCGGAAGCCAGGATGGCGCGATGTCCCCGCACCTCGCGGGCTGGCAACCGCTGGCTGCATACGTCAACATCAGCCATCCAGAAGTGGAGGGGGTGCTTGCCGATTGGATGGCGCATGTCTGGGTGCTGCCTCCGGGTGAGTCCATGACGGCAGCAAGGACCGGGTTGCGCGCCGGCGAGGTGCTGGTTTCACTGGAAGGCGATGTCGCGACGCGCTACAGCCTGACGCCCTTTGCGCCCCAAGGGGAAATGACGGGTGTGCTGGAGCGGCAGCGTGAAATCGATGCGCTGGAACAGGCGCTGCCGCCACTCAAGGCGGCATATCAGGAGGCGCTGGCAGGCCTGCAGGCGCAGGAGCGGCAGTTGCAGCAAATCCGGCACGATCTGCAGGATCGCCAGCAGCAACAAAAGTCTTTGACGGCGTCTCTCCATGCCACCCGGATGGAGGTGCAGCGACTGCAGCAGCGCATGCAGCATGTGGTGGAGCGGCGACAGCAGATAGCCACTGAAAAATCAGAGACCTATGCGAGAAAAGTTGAAGTGGAGACACAGCTTTCCGCGCGAGGCGAGGCGGTCCAGGCGCTGCTGGATGGCCAGACGGAATTGCGCCAGCAGCGTGACATGGCTGGGCAGATGCGTCAGCAGGCAGAACAGGCGCTGCGGCAGGCCCGAGAACATTTCATGACGTGCGAGCGGGAAGCGCAGCAGGCCGAGTTTGGTGAAAAAATAATTATTAATGAAATTAAAGGGCTAAAAGAAAAACTGCACGTGTTGCATGAGGCGATGCGGGGGCTTGAGATCAAGCATGCAGAAATGTCGGGGCAACTCAGCCAGATTTCCGACACCGAGCTGCAAACTCGACTTGCGCACGCGCTGACCGCGAAAGGTGTTGCCGAAAACACCTTAAGCCAAGCGCGTAACGTATTGTCAGAAAAAGAATCTTTGCTGCAAGACCAGGAGCGGGCACGCCTGCAGGCTGAGCAGCAGCTGCATCCGATGCGCGACAAGCTGGAGCAATCCCGTTTGCAGGAACAGCAGGCCAGGTTGCATTTCGAGCACTGCAGCGACCAACTGGTGTCGACGGGTCTGGAAGAAGCGATGTTGGAAGCTGCGTTGCCGAAGGGCGCCAAGGCGGCAGAGCTGGAACATCGGGGCCAGTCGCTACAGGCGGAAATCGATGCGCTCGGCGCGGTGAATCTCGCTGCGATTCAGGAGGTTGAGAGCGAGCGTGAACGTAAAGTCTACCTCGATAGCCAGGCCGTGGATCTGGAACAGGCCATGCTGACACTGGAAGATGCCATCCTGAAAATCGATCGAGAAACGCGGAGCCGTTTGCAGCACACCTATGACGAAGCCAATCGCCACTTCAACGAACTGTTTCAAACCTTGTTCGGTGGCGGCCAGGCGCAGCTGCAACTGCTTGGGGATGAGATTCTGGACACCGGCATTCAGGTATTTGCCCAGCCGCCAGGCAAGAAGAACAGCACGATCCACTTGCTTTCGGGCGGAGAAAAGGCCCTGACCGCGATGGCGCTCGTATTTGCGCTGTTTCGCCTCAACCCGGCGCCGTTCTGCCTGATGGATGAGGTGGATGCGCCGCTGGACGATAGCAACACCGAGCGATTCTGCGCGTTGGTGCGCAAGATGTCGGAGCGCACTCAGTTCATGTTCGTCAGCCACAACAAGATCACCATGGAGATGGCGCAGCAATTGATCGGGGTCACCATGCAGGAATCCGGTGTGTCGCGTATCGTGGAAGTCGACATGGAAGCGGCATTGCAGATGCAAACGGATATAATCTAGGAATCATTGATTCCACCACACTGAAATCTGGAACCAGTATGTCGGACATGCAGCTTTATCTGATCGCCCTCGGCGCCATCATCATCGCCGGGGTCATCCTGTACAACTGGTGGCAGGAGCGCCGCCTCAGTCAGGACGCGATTCGTCGTTTCGATACCCCGGAAAGTGATCCGCTGCTTGACGAGGGGCGCAGCGCTGGTACGCCTGTACGCCGTCGCGAAGTCGAATTCGACGACTCCAAGATCGCGATCGATGACAGCTTTACAACTGCTGCGCCTGATGATGTCCTGCCGCAGGACGAAGCCATGCTGGACGTGGACGAGGGCATCGTCGAACAGGATATTTCCATCGCCAGTATTCCGGATGACACGCTACTTTCCGAACTGCCGCAGATCGCCGAGCCTGAGGAGGATGAGCCGGGTGTCTCTGCGCTGGATGAGGCGGTTGAGCCGAAAGTGGCCGAGATTCTCGCCGCCGACGAGGAAGACCTCGAAGAGAGCGAATCAGCGCCGGTTCCGCTGCCGGCCAATATGGACGAGCAGATCGACCTGGTCGCTGTAGTCCATCTGCCGACAACGCGCAGTGGTGCGGAATTGCGTGATGCCCTGCAACCGTTGCCGGGGTTTGAGAAAGCGACCCAATGGCAAGGTGAAACAGAGTTCGGGGAGTGGTTCCCCCTCACCAAAGATCAGGAGGCGGTCGCTTTTCACCGCGTGGCCTGTGCGCTCCAATACGCAGACCGTTCCGGCCCGTTTTCGCGTGAATGCTTGCGCAAGTTCCAGCACAAGGTTGAATCGCTCGCAGAAGGGGTCGAGGGCGCGCTCGAATGGCGCGGCAACGGCGACCCACTCAAGTACGCGACGGAACTTGACCAGTTCTGTATCGACGTGGACGTGATGGTCGGCTTCCATATCATGAGCGGTGGCAACGGCCCGTTCGCGGCCACCAAGCTGCGCGGTATCGCGGAGGCGGGTGGCATGCAATTGCACGAAGATGGCACCTTCCATTTCGTGACTGAGAGCGGGGATACCCTGTTTACGCTGGTCAATCATGATCAGCGTCCATTCACTCCGGAGTTGCTGCGCACCGCCTTCATCGGCGGCATCAGCTTCCAGTTGGATGTGCCTCGCGTACGCAATTGCCCAGAGGCCTTTAACCAGATGGCGCTGCTTGCCCAAAAGATGGAGAGCAGCCTGGGCGGTATCCTGATCGACGACAACCAGCGCCCGCTGAACACAGAGGCGATGGATAAAATTCGCGAACAACTGCGCATCATCTACGCCAAGATGGTGGCGCGAGGCATCATCCCGGGCGCGTCATCTGCGTTGCGGCTGTTCTCCTGATGCCGGCTTCCTTAGCAGAAACGCAAGCGCGCGCCGCCTGGTTACGCGCGGAAATCTCCCGTCACGATTATCTGTACTACGTCATGGACGCGCCGGAAGTGCCGGACAGCGAATATGACCGGCTGTTTCGCGAGTTGCAGGGACTGGAGGCAGAACATCCGACGTTGATCACGCCGGACTCGCCCACACAGCGGGTCGGGGGGCAGGCGGCGCGCGAGTTTTCCAACGTCACGCACCTCCAGCCCATGCTATCGCTCAACAACGCCTTCGAGGAAGCAGAAGCTGCCGCGTTCGATCGCCGCGTGCGCGACAGCCTGGGGCTTGAAACAGTCGAATATGCGGTAGAGCCTAAATTCGATGGCCTCGCGATCAGCCTGGTCTACGAACACGGCGCACTGGTGCGTGCCGCGACGCGTGGCGACGGCTATACCGGTGAGGACGTCACCGCCAATATCCGTACCATACGCGCCATTCCCATGCGCCTGGAAACATCTTCACCGCCAGCACTATTGGAGGTCCGCGGTGAGGTGTTGATGCTGAAGGCCGATTTCGAGAAGCTCAACCAGACGCAAGAAAACAATGGTGAGAAACTGTTCGCCAATCCCCGCAATGCGGCCGCAGGGAGCCTGCGTCAACTGGATCCGAAAATCACGGCGAAACGACCATTGAGCTTTTTCGCTTATGGCATCGGGGCATCCGAAAATCTGCCGCCATTGCCTACGCACAGTGCCATGATGGATTTTCTGGAAACGCTCCACCTGCCGGTAGCCCGTGAACGCGACGTGGTAGAGGGTCTGGATGGCCTGATGGCCTATTATCGACTGGTCGGCAGCCAACGCCCGCAACTGCCTTACGACATCGACGGGGTGGTGTACAAGGTCAACCACGTTCGGCAACAGCAGGAACTCGGTTTCGTATCCCGCGCGCCGCGTTTTGCCGTGGCACACAAGTTTCCCGCGCAGGAAGCGCTGACGATTGTCGAAGCGATTGACGTACAGGTCGGCCGCACCGGCGCCATCACTCCGGTCGCGCGGCTCAAGCCGGTGTTTGTCGGCGGGGTGACCGTGACCAACGCCACGCTGCACAACCAGGATGAAATCGACCGCAAGGATGTGCGCGTCGGCGACACGGTGAGCGTGAGGCGGGCAGGGGACGTGATTCCCGAAGTGGTGCGTGCGCTGCCGGAACGCCGCCCAGCCGGCACGCAGCCTTACCAGTTGCTGGCCGCCATCGGCCATGCCTGCCCGGAGTGCGGTTCTCACGTCGTTCGTCTTGAGGACGAGGCGGTGGCCCGCTGTACGGGCGGTTTGTATTGCCCGGCCCAGCGCAAGCAGGCCATCCTGCATTTCGCTGCCCGACGCGCCATGGACGTGGAGGGCCTTGGCGACAAGCTGGTCGAACAATTGGTCGACCAGAAACTGGTGACCAGACTGCCCGACCTGTATCGACTTGACCTTCAAACGCTAGCGGGCCTTGATCGCATGGGCGAAAAATCGGCACAGAACCTGCTCGATGCGCTGGAGAAAAGCCGGCATATTTCGCTGGCGCGATTCATTTTTGCACTGGGCATCCGTAACGTGGGCGAAGCCACTGCCAAGGATCTGGCGCGGCACTTCGGCACGCTGAACGCCTTGCTGCAGGCCGATGCCGAAGCCCTGCAGGCGGTGCCGGACGTAGGACCGGTCGTCGCGGAAAGCATCCTGCAATTCTTTGGCGAGGCGCATAACCGGGATGTCCTGACGCAACTGGTCACACCGTTGGCGCAGGGCGGCGCAGGCATCGAGCTGGAGCAAACTGCACCAGTGTCACCTGAGCAGCAACCGCTTTCCGGCAAAACATTCGTGCTGACAGGCACGTTACCCACGCTCAGTCGCGATCAGGCAAAGGCCTTGATCGAAGCCGCAGGTGGTAAGGTGGCGGGCAGTGTCTCGAAGAAAACCGACTACGTGGTAGTGGGCGAGGAGGCCGGCAGCAAGCTCGAAAAAGCCCAGTCGCTCGGGATCACGCTGTTGGAAGAGGCAGAGTTGCTGACTTTGCTCGCCACCTAGCGATGCGCCTCAGGGGGAAAACATCATGACAAGCATTCCTGGCCGCCTCAATCGCCTATTTCGCCACAACGAACAGACCTTTTTGATGTTGGGCGGCATTGTCAGCGTGACGCTGGTGGTCATGCTCACGCTCTGGATCTACCAGGTGGCAAGCTCCTTGTCCGAAGGGGTGAAAGAAATCCTTCCCTTCATGATTCTGGCGGCAGGGCTCAGCACTGCCACCCTGATTGCCACCATTTTCCGTTTCTGGTGGATGGGTGCACGGCGCGCAGCCGACGAAAAACAGACCCGGGAACTGTTGCAGTCGGTACTGGACAACGTGCCGATTCTGATCGCCTGGAAAGACAGCCAGCTTCGCTACCAGGGATGCAATCAGCGATTCGCCAAACTGGCGGGTGTTAGCGATGTGAAAACCATTCTGGGTAAGTCCGATGTGGAAATCGCGTGGGCTACCGATGACGAGGACGCTTTTCATCAGGTGGATGTCGAGGTGTTGTCCACCGGCTTTCCGAAGCTGGGGAAAGAAAATCATCTGGTGGCACCAGACGGTACCGACATGTGGGTGGAAACCAGCACGGTCCCCATTTTCGATGAGACCGGCAGCGTCACCGGTTTGCTGGGCACGTATCAGGACATTACCGACCGCAAACAAGTCGAGCAGGCTTTGCGTACCAGCGAAGAACAGGCGCGGGAAGCCTTGGCGCGCGTTGCCATCCAGCAATTCGCACTCGACCAGCACGCCATCGTGACCATTGCCGACCCGAGCGGACATATCGTGTACGCGAACGACCGGTTCTGTGAAATCAGCGGCTATTCGCGGGATGAGGCGTTGGGACAGGACCATCGAATCGTAAACTCGGGATTCCACCCCAAGACATTTTTCGCCGACATGTGGAAAACCATCGCTTCCGGCCATGTGTGGACGGGCGAGGTGTGTAACCGTGCCAAGAGTGGCAACCTGTACTGGGTCGCCTCGACCATCGTGCCTTACCTCGACGAGCGCGGCAGCATCAAGCAATACATTTCAATTAGGACGGACATTACCGAAACCAAACTCGCTGAGAAGCGAATTACCGAAAGCGAGCAGCGTATGCGTCATCTGCTCGAGACCAGCCCGGTGGCGGTGCGCATCATGCGTAGCAGCGATCACAGCTTGCAGTTTGCCAATCCGAGCTACGCCAAGCTGTTCAATACCACGCTGGATCGCATCATCGGCACCAGCCCGCTGAATTTCTACCAGCACGATAAGGATTTCCACGAGATCAGCCGGGAACTCAATCAGCGCGCCGACATCCTCAATCGCGAAATCGGCTTGCGTACTGTCGATGGCAAGGATATCTGGGTACTGGCTTCCTATTTCCATTTCGAGTACGACGGCGAGCCCGCCATCCTCGGGTGGTTCTACGACATTACGCAGTTGCGCGAGGCACGCGATGCGGCGCTTGAAGCGACGCGGCTCAAGTCGGAATTCCTGTCGACCATGAGCCACGAAATCCGCACGCCGATGAACGGGGTGATCGGCATGACCGACCTGTTGCTGGATACGCAACTTGATGCCGAACAGATCCATTTCGCCAACACCATCAAGGAATCCGGCCAGGCACTGCTGGCCATCATCAACGACATCCTGGATTTCTCGAAGATCGAATCGGGGCGCATGCAGATCGAAGAAGTGGAGTTCTCGATCCAGCACCTGGTGGAAGGCAGCGTCGAGTTGGGGGCGCCCAAGGCCCACGAAAAATCGCTCTCGCTGATGAGTTACGTCGCGCCTGAGATTCCGGACAAGCTGGTCGGCGACCCGACACGACTGCGCCAGATCCTGTTGAACTTTCTCACCAATGCGATCAAGTTCACTGCCAGTGGCGAGGTGGCCGTGCGCGCCACGCTGGACCACCAGGATGCGTCCAGCGTCTGGGTGCGTTTCGAGGTGCAGGATCAAGGGATCGGCATCTCGGCCGAGGCACAAAAACGCCTGTTCCAGCCGTTCATGCAGGCAGACAGTTCCACCACCCGGAAATTCGGCGGCACCGGCCTCGGGCTATCGATCTGCAAGCGTCTGGTCGAATTGATGGGCGGGGACATCGGCCTCAGCAGCGCAGAAGGGCAGGGTTCGATGTTCTGGATCCGCTTGCCGTTCTGGCGCACGGCGGCCCAGCCCGTAGCCAAGGAATGCCCAACCGCGGGGATCCGCATCATGCTGGTCGGCGGGACGGATGGCAATCGGGAAGCCTTTGCGGCCTATACCCGACACTGGGGCATGCAGACACACATGTTGGCAACGTTACCCGAGGCACAGGCGTATCTCGATGATACGGCCCACGATGCTCCCAACCTGCTGCTGCTGACGCAGCCCCTCGGCGAGGAGGACATGGTGCGCGCCCTGGCGCGCCTGCAGGGCACAGCCTTGTCTGCCAGGACGCCGGTGCTGGCCTGTTTGTCTTCCACGGATGCCGCGTTGAAAACCTCCTTGCTGGAGGCGGGAGCGGCCGCCGTGCTGGTCAAACCCGTGAAACAGTCGGCGCTGTACGACGCGCTCCTGGATGCGCTGCATCCTCAGGCAGTGCAATCCGCCCCAATGGCTGTTGCCGTGGCCACCGCCGAGCCCCGTGTCGAAGCCCCTGCCGCCGACCAGGCGCTGGAAGACCGCAAATTGATCCTGCTGGCCGAGGATAATCCGGTCAATCAGCAGGTGGCGATACGGTTGCTGAATAAACTGGGCTACGCGGCCCATGTGGTGCAAAGCGGGCAGGAGGCGGTGGATGCGGTCGAGTGCTTGCCCTACGCCCTGGTGCTGATGGATTGCCAGATGCCCCTGATGGACGGGTTTGAGGCCACCCATGCCATTCGCCGCGCCGAGTCGAGCGGCAAGACCCGTCTGCCCATCATCGCGATGACTGCCAACGCCATGCAGGGCGATCGCGAGCGCTGCATCGCAGCCGGCATGGACGACTACATCTCCAAGCCGATCGATACCGACAGACTGCGCGCCATGCTGGAGCAATGGCTGCCGCTTGGCGCCCGTGCGGCATCGGGCGGTGCTCCGGTGACCAGTGTGGCGCCTCGTGCGCCGGGTGAGCAGGCCATCGAGATGCGGCGTCTGCGCGAATTTTTTGGTGACGATGACGCGGCGATCGACGAGTTGCTGCAGGTGTTCTCCCATTCCCTGCAGCAGCTGCACGAGCGCTTCCGGCTGGCCATCGACGAGCGTTCGCCCAACACCAAGGCCTTGGCCCACGAACTCAAAGGCTCCGCCTCCAACATGGGCGCCATCCGGCTCGCGGCATGCGCCCAGCAACTGGAAACTGCTGCGCAAGCGGCCAACTGGGATCAGTTTGACCAGGCTTACCAGCAGGCCGAAATTGAGATTCAGTCGGTAATCCAGTACATTCAGGCGAACAAGGCATAAGGAAACCGGCCATGTCTCAACACGTGCTCATCGTCGACGACAACCAGACCAATCTGGTGCTCTTCAAACATCTGGTCAGCAAGGTGTGCGAACTCGAGATCACCACCCTCGACGACCCGCTCCAGGCGATTGTCTGGTGTGCAGACCACCTCCCGGACCTTGTCCTGCTGGACTACATGATGCCCGGCATGGATGGCCTGGAATTCATTACCCGATTCCGTGCGATCCCCGGACACAAGGAAATCCCGCTGGTCATGGTCACCGCCGACATCGAGAGCGATATTCGCAACAGGGCACTGGAACTCGGTGCGCACGATTTTCTGACCAAGCCGGTCGACAAAACCGAGCTGACCGCGCGTGTCCGTAACCTGCTCAGCCTGCGGTTGAGTCAGGTGCAACTGGCCAACCGGGCGCAGTGGCTGGCGCAGGAGGTCAAGAAAGCGACTGTGGAAATCCTGGCGCGAGAGAAGGAAGCCATCCTCCGGCTTTCCCGTGCGGCCGAATACCGCGACCCGGAAACCGGCGCCCACATTTTGCGCATGTCACATTACACCCGGTTGATCGCCAGGAACCTGGGGCTGCCGGAAGGCGAACAGGAACTGTTGCTTGAAGCCGCGCCCATGCACGATATCGGCAAGGTCGGCACGCCGGACCATATCTTGCTGAAGCCGGGACGGCTGACGGACGATGAAATGGTCATTATGAAACAGCATGCCGAAATCGGCTATTCCATCCTCAAGGACAGTGTTTCGCCCCTGTTGCGCACGGCTGCGACCGTAGCCTGGACGCACCACGAGAAATTCGATGGCAGTGGTTATCCGAGGGGCCTGTCGGGACAGGACATCCCGTTGTACGGCCGTATTGTCGCGGTGGCCGATGTGTTCGATGCCCTGACATCGCAGCGGCCTTACAAGCCCGCATGGGAGTTGGATCGCGCGATCGCGCTCCTGCAGGAGGGGCGAGGAAGCCACTTCGACCCGGCCTGCGTCGATGCGTTTCTCCAGGACATGGAGGCCGTGCTGTCGATCAAGAATCGCTACCGTGATGAAGATGATGTGGCAGGACAGGAAGTGTAACCATGCTGGACCAACAGAAATTTGAAGAAATAAAATCCACGGGCGTGCTGCCATCGCCCAAGGGGGCTGCGCTCAAGGTGATCGAACTTTGCCAGCGCAGCAATGTTTCGCTCAGCGAAATCATCCATGTCATCCAGGCCGACCCGGGATTGACCGGACGTCTGCTCAAAATTGCCAATGCACCGGTATTTGCGCGCACTCGCCCTGTCGTTTCGTTTACGCCAGATGTGTTGATGAGCATCGGCACACAATCGTTGCGACAGGCCGTGTTGGCGTTCTCGCTGGTTTCGGCCAACCGTAGCGGTAAATGCCGCAATTTCGACTACGAAAACTTCTGGTCGCGTTCTATTGCGATGGGCGTTGCCGCACAACAAATCGGGGCTTCGGTGCGCGTGGCACCGCCGGTCGAACTGTTTACCTGTGGCTTGCTGGCGCAGATTGGCCGATTGGCCCTGTCGGCCATTCATCCGGAGCGCTACGGCGAGATGCTGGCAACGCTGCGCGATCGCACCGACATGGCGATTGCCACCATCGAAGAAGAGACCTTCGGGTTATCCCACACGCAAATCTCTGCCGCGATGATGCTGGACTGGGGCATTCCGAAATTATTCGCAGACGCCGTGCGCTTTCACGAAGTCCCGGATGCCTCCAATTTCCCGGAAGATTCGCGTAGCACCAGGCTGGTGTGGTGCCTGCATCTGGCCAAACGGATGGCCGATTCCTGTTTTCTGGGCGACGCGGAACGTCCAGCGCATTTCGCCTCACTGGTGCCCATCGCCCAGCGGTTGGGCATCTCGGTCGACTCGCTGTCCTTGCTGGGCGACCAGATGCTGACCGAGTGGCGCGACTGGAGCGCCGATTTGCAAATTGCCGCGCATGATGTCACCGCGTTCAAGTCGCTCAAGCTGGACGAAACCGTTCCATTCGAACCCGGCCAGGCGAAACCGGAAGACGGCGGCATCGCGATTCTGGTGGTGGACGATGACCCCGCCGTGCTGCTGATGCTGAAAAAGTTGCTGACCTCGGCCGGACACGCGGTGCATACCGCTGCCAGCGGCAAGGAAGCTACCCGCCTGGCGCTGGAATATCAGCCGCGCATCCTCATTACCGACTGGTTGATGCCCGAGATGAACGGGCTGGACTTGGTCAAAACGTTGCGGGAAACGCGCATGGGGCACGGCATGTACGTCATCGTCATGACCGTGCTGAGCGACAAGGACAATCTGATCCAGGCCTTCGACGAAGGTGCCGACGACTTCATCGTCAAACCGATCGACCCGGTGATCCTCAAGGCCCGCCTGAAGGCCGGGTTGCGCACCATCCGCGTGCAGCAGGAGATCGAGCAGGACCGCGAGGCGCTGCGCCGCATGGCCGCGGAACTGACCATCGCCCATCAGCACGCCAAGGAAACCGCGCTGACCGATTCGCTCACCGGCCTGCACAACCGCCGTTATGCCATGGACCGGCTGGGGCAGGAATGGGTCGCCACCGAACGCAACCACCATCCGCTCAGCGTGATGGTGCTGGATATCGACCACTTCAAGCAGGTCAACGACACCTACGGGCATGATGTCGGCGATGCCGCGCTGAAACACTTCGCCGAGACTTTGCGCGAACTCTCCCGTAATCCCGACGTGGCCTGCCGTATCGGCGGGGAGGAGTTTCTGGTGATCGCCACCAATACGCCGCTGGATGGTGCAGTGCACTACGCCGAGCGTATCCGCAGCAGTTTCGAGGAAAAAACGTTCAGCATCGGCGAGCTTAATCTCAAATTCACGGTCAGCATCGGCGTGGCACAGAAAACCGCTACGGTGACCAATCTGGACCAGTTGCTGAAGAAAGCCGATGACGCCCTTTACCAGGCCAAGCACGAAGGCCGGAATCGCGTCTCCGCGGCTCCTTCGGCATAGAAAGAGACCCGGGTAACGCTATGCACCAGCTTGTCCAGAAAGTTTCTGCCATTGCTTTGGAGGCTGGCAAGGCCATCATGGCCGTGTATGGGGATGACATCGCCGTCACCCGCAAGGAGGACAATTCCCCGCTGACGCAGGCCGACATGGCGGCCCACCACACGATCATGGCGGGGTTGGCTGCGCTGGCTCCGGCACTGCCCGTCATTTCTGAAGAATCGACGTCAATTCCTTATCAGGAAAGGAAAAGTTGGCGTCGATACTGGCTGGTCGATCCCTTGGACGGCACCCGGGAGTTCATCAAGCGCAACGGCGAATTCACCGTCAATATCGCCCTGATCGACGGCGACCGGCCGGTGCTGGGGGTGGTCTACGCGCCGGCAATGGACCTGCTGTTTTATGCGGCACAAGGGCAAGGTGCATTCCGCCAACTGGCCGGGCGACCAGCAGAGAAAATCAGAGCCAGACAATTTGACCCTACCCAGATCACCGTGGCCGGTAGCCGTTCGCACGGCGATGACCGACTGCACGCTTTTCTCGACCGTATCGGCCCCCACATGCTGATCAGCATGGGCAGCTCGCTCAAGATCTGCCTGATCGCCGAGGGCAGGGCAGACGTCTACCCCCGCCTGGGACCCACCTCGGAATGGGATACCGCGGCAGCACAATGCGTGCTGGAAGAGGCCGGCGGGACGATCAAGGGAACTGATGGGCAGGTGTTGCGGTATAACACCAAGGATTCGCTGCTGAATCCTGAATTCTTCGCCATCGGGCCCGATAGCCGCGACTGGTCGAAATATCTGGATTGAACTGTTCGTTGAATTTGTAAAGCAAAGGTATCGCAAGCAATGAAAACCCTGACTTTCCTGACCTTGTCCCTCACTTCCCTCCATCTTTGGGCCGCAGAGTCTCCCGCCACGTGCCAGGAAAAACTGCGCTCGGGGGAATACGATCAAGCATCCCTCGCCGCAGAGCAGGTGCTGAAGCGCGACGCAAATGATCGTGACGCGCTGCTGTGTCTGGGCCGGGCCAAGGGCATGGCAGGGGATCATCCCGCTGCAGTTGTCGCACTGAAAGCCTCTGAACAGCAATCCAGCAATCCGGTCGCCCGGATGCAATCGCTGACCCTGCTCGGGCACGAGTACAAACGAGCGCAGGAGTATGGCGAAGCGCGCGCTGCCTATCAGCAAAGCCTGCAACTCGCGCAAACCGAGAAAAACAAGTATTTTCAGCGCGCCAATCTGATCGGCATAGGCGAAACCAGGGAGCAGGCAAAAGAACTCGACGCGGCGTTGGAGGTCTACCAGCAAGCCATGAAACTGGCCGCCAACGACAATGAGCGTGCCGATTGTCACGCCCATCTGGCTTCGGCGTATCACGCCATGAAAAACCACGAACAGGCGGTCATACACCAGTTGAAGGCTGCCGTGATGGAAGAGCGTAGCGGGGACCTCGACCACTACGCCCAGGCGCATCTGGATCTCGGGCGCTACTACGCTGATGCCGCCATGACGAACGATGCCGAGCGCGTGCTGAACAAGTTGCTCGAGGTGGTCAAATCTGCTGATGACGCCTATTGGCAGGCTGCCACGCTGCATCAATTGGGCCGCGTCAAATTGGCCCGTGGCTTGAAGGAGGAGGGCAGCGCCCAACTGCAACAGGCGGTGGATCTGGCCAGAAAGATCGGCGCGACCGAACTGGTCAGCGATATCGAGGGCAGCCTCAACATGTAAGGAATCCTGCTCGGGAACGACTAATCGGCAGGATCAATCATCCACGACGCAGGAGCTTCTCATGGCCTACAGACCGTCCATTCACATCCCGAGCAGTGAAATCACCCCGCAAGCGGTTTACCAATCGCGCCGCGACTTTCTGGGCAACGCCGGCATGGGCCTGCTGGCCGGCGCTGCGCTGTTCAACGGCGTGGCGTTGCCGACCGGGGCACAGGCAGCCGCCTCTGTGGCATCGCTGGCGTTTCGAAAGACACCCTACGGGCGCGATGAAAAGCTCACGCCTTACGACGACATCACCACCTACAACAACTTCTACGAGTACGGCACCAGCAAGGATGAGCCGGCGCGTCACGCGCACCAGCTGAAAACCAGCCCCTGGAACATTGTCATCGAAGGTCAGGTGAAGAAGGCCAAAACCATCGGAATCGAGGACCTGCTCAAACTCGCCCCGCTCGAAGAGCGCATCTATCGCATGCGTTGCGTGGAAGGGTGGTCCATGGTCATTCCCTGGGTTGGCATCCCGCTCTCCGCCTTGATTCGCTGGGCAGAGCCCACTGGTAATGCCAAATTTGTCGAGTTTGTCTCGCTGCATGATCCGCTCACCATGCCAGGACAGAACTTGCCGGTACTCGATTGGCCTTATACCGAGGGCCTTAGGCTAGATGAGGCCATGCATCCCCTGGCACTGCTGGCGGTCGGCCTGTATGGCGAAGTCATGCCCAAGCAGAATGGCGCCCCCATGCGACTGGTGGTGCCATGGAAATACGGATTCAAGGGCATCAAGTCGATCGTGAAAATCCGTTTCGTGGAATCCATGCCGCGCTCCGCCTGGATGAAAGCCAACCCTCGCGAATATGGCTTCTATTCCAACGTCAATCCGGAAGTTGACCACCCGCGCTGGTCGCAGGCCACGGAACGGCGTATTGGTGCCGGACTATTCGCACGACGGCGCAAGACCCAGATGTTCAACGGCTATGCCGAGGAAGTCGGTCAGTTGTATAGCGGCATGGACCTGAGAAAGAACTTCTAGTGCATATTGCATCCATATGAATAATAGAAATTATCTGATTACAATGTGGCTGCTGATTGTGGTTCTGCTTGTACCACTGGCAAGACTCGGATGGCTGGGTTATGTCGACGACATGGGGGCGAATCCAGTGGAGTTTGTGATCCATGACCTCGGCAATTGGACACTGATCATGCTCCTCCTCACGCTAGCAATCTCGCCATGGTGCAAGCTGACTGGCTGGAATGCGGCCATGCGCTATCGGCGCACGTTGGGGTTGACCACGTTTTTCTACGTCTGCCTGCATTTTTTGGCATATGCGGGGCTCGACCAGTGGTTCGATCTGCAGGCGATCACGCATGACGTTATTAAACATCCTTACGTCCTGGTCGGGGCGTTGGCGTTTCTTTTCATGGTCCCCTTGGCCATAACTTCGACAGACCGGATGATGCGTCGATTGGGGAGGTCGTGGAGGACACTGCATCGCACCATTTACCTGATCGCCGTGCTTGGAGTGCTCCATTTCTGGTGGCTGGTGAAACGTGACATCACAGAACCGCTGATCTACACCTTGATCCTGTGCGTCTTGCTTGCCCTGAGAACCGACCTGTTTCTTCGCTGGAGTCTTTTAGTGAGAGGGCGAGTCGCCACGCACCGGTAGTCTCATGAACTGGCATACATATTATTTAACATAATATACATTATGCGAACTTAAAGATACGCGCAATCTGTGCCAAGTATGGCAAACTTCGTCACCGACCCACTGTCTACCACGCACACTCAACAAGACGATTCCAACATGCAAAGCCTGTTCCCGCGCACACCGCATTTGACCACAGACAACCCTGAAGCCAAGCGCGAAGAAATTCGTCGGTATTTCCACGCCACATTAGATCGTTACGAATCCCTGTTCCAAACACTTGCGTGTGATGAAGCTTATTACCTGAAACCCATCAGCCTTCGGCATCCGCTCATATTTTATTTTGGGCACACGGCCACCTTCTTCATCAACAAGCTTATCCTGGCCGGCGCGCTCGACCAGCGCCTCAACCCGACCTTCGAATCCATGTTCGCGATCGGTGTCGATGAAATGAGTTGGGATGACCTCAACGATCAGCATTACGACTGGCCGACGGTCGATGCCGTGCGCAGCTATCGCCAACAGGTCAGGCAAACAGTCGATCGGCTGATCAGCGACTTGCCGGCGCCGCACACCATCGATTGGGAAAGCCCGTGGTGGATCGTGCTGATGGGCATCGAGCACGAACGCATTCATCTGGAGACCTCATCGGTACTCATTCGACAGCATGCGCTCAAGTTTGTCCGGTCAACGCCCGAATGGAGTATTTACGGTAACACGGGAGAAGTTCCTCCTAATGAACTGATTCATATAGACTCAGGCGAGATGTCGATCGGCAAGAAAGACCAGGATGATACCTACGGATGGGACAATGAATACGGACAACATGCTGCTCATGTGCCCGCATTTCAGACCAGCCAGTATCTGGTCAGCAATGGTGAATTCCTGGAATTCGTCACCGCAGGCGGTTATCAGGACGATGCTGTGTGGGAAGAAGAAGGCCTTGCCTGGCGCAACTATGCCCGGGCACAACACCCCACTTTCTGGGTACGCAACGGGGACGCCTGGCGCTTGCGCCTGATGATGGAAGACATTCCCATGGCTTGGGACTGGCCCGTGGAAGTCAATTATCACGAGGCCAAGTCGTTCTGTCTCTGGCGGCAGCGTGAAACCGGGCAGACCACGCGCCTGCCGACAGAAGACGAGTGGTATCGCATGCTCGCCGTCTCCGGCCTTGCAGAGGCACCAGCTCAAACCAGGATGGAAGCCAACCTGCATCTGGATCATTTCACCTCGCCATGTCCGGTCAACCGCTTCCGGCACGGCCCGCTGTATGACGTAGTCGGCAACGTATGGCAATGGAGCGAAACCCCGATCTATCCGTTCGAGGGCTTCCAGGTGCATCCGTGTTACGACGATTTCACCACGCCCACCTTCGACAACCGCCATAACCTGATCAAGGGCGGCTCGTGGATCTCCTGTGGCAACGAGGCCCTGCACAGCGCCCGCTATGCCTTCCGCCGGCACTTTTTCCAGCACGCCGGGTTCCGTTATGTCGTTTCTGACACCCCGCTCGAGATCAAATCTTCCAATTACGAAACAGACAAGCTGCTCTCGGAGTATGCCGAATTCCACTACGGCGACCGTTACTTCGACGTCCCTAATTTCCCCAAGGCGCTTAGCGACCTCGCCATCCAGGCCATGGGCAACCGCCCTGCCCGCACCGCGCTCGATCTGGGCTGCGCAACGGGTCGCGCCACGTTCGAACTAGCGCGCCATTTCGATCACGTCACGGGTATCGATTTCTCCGCCCGTTTCATCGGCCTGGGCGTGCAACTAGCCTCGCAGGGCATCATCCGCTACACGCTGACAGACGAAGGCGAACTGGTGTCGTACAAAGAGCGCACGCTGGCGGCCCTTGGGCTGGAAGCAGCCAAGGACAAGGTGGAATTCTGGCAAGGCGATGCCTGCAACCTCAAGCCGCATTTCACCGGCTACGACCTGATCCTGGCCGCCAACCTGATCCTGGCCGCCAACCTGATCGACCGCCTCTACAATCCGCGCAAATTCCTGCCCGAAGTGCACGAGCGGCTGAATCCTGGCGGGTTGCTGCTCATCGCATCGCCTTACACCTGGCTCACCGAACACACGGCTCGGGAAGAATGGATAGGTGGCTACAAGCAGGCCGGTGAAAACTTCACCACGCTGGATGGCCTCAAGGCACTGCTCGCGCCCCATTTCAAGCTGTTGCAGGGCCCGCAGGATGTGCCTTTCGTCATCCGCGAAACCCGCCGCAAGTTCCAGCACACTCTGTCGGAAGTGACGATCTGGGAGAAAACGTGAGTTTCAATTTCGACCAGAGCATAGACCGCAACGGTTCCGGTGCCCTCAAGTACGATGGCCGCCAGACCATGTTCGGTACCGAGGATGTCCAACCGCTGTGGGTGGCTGATATGGATTTCGCCGCGCCACTGGCCGTCACGCAGGCGCTGCAGGCGCGTGCGGCGCATCCGGTTTACGGCTATACGCTGGTGCCGGAAAGTGTCACTGAGTCATTGATTGCATGGATGCAGCATCGTCACGGCTGGCGAGTCGAACGCGAATGGGTGCTGCTCGTCCCCGGCGTAGTGTCTTCGCTCAACGCCAGCGTCATGGCCTTCACGGCGCTGGGGGATGGCGTCATTGTCCAGCCACCGGTCTACTTTCCGTTCTATTCTGCCGTCACCAAGAGCGGCAGAACGCTGGTTCGCAACCCGCTTCAACTGGTGAACGGTCGATACGAGATCGACTTCGAACATCTGGAGCACTGTGCTGCCCAGTCGCGCCTGCTCATGCTGTGCAGCCCGCATAATCCGGTCGGGCGCGTGTGGAAAGAAGAAGAGCTGCGGCGCATTCTCGACATCGCGCAGCGCCATGACCTCACCATCCTCGCGGATGAAATCCATGCCGACCTCATCTACCGCGATCACCACCACCGCCCGCTCGCCACGCTCTCCGATTCGCTGGAGCGCATCGTCACTGCCGTGGCCCCCAGCAAGACCTTCAACATCCCCGGACTGGGCCTCTCCGCACTGATCATTCCGGATGCCGACAGACGCGCGGCGATCAGCAAAGTATTCGATAGCCTGCACATGACGGCGTCCAATCCGTTCAGCCTGGTCGCCTTCGAGGCCGCCTACCGTCACGGCGAACCGTGGCTGGAAAGCCTGCTGGACTACCTGCAGGCCACGCGGGATCAGGTCAGCGATTTCGCCGCCCAGCATCTCTCCCCTGTTCGGCTGATTCCGGCGGAAGGCACTTACCTGCTCTGGCTGGATTGTCGCGCGTTGCATATGACCGATGCCCAACTGGAGCGCTTTTTCATCGAGGAGGCCGGGCTTGGCCTCTCGCCGGGCCGGGCTTTCGGCCCCGAAGGCAGCGGCTTCATGCGGCTCAACATCGGCGCACCAAGAGCCGCCATCCTCTCCGGGCTGGAACGCCTCGCCGCGGCTATTTCCCGAATAACCCCTTGATCTTCTCCACGCCGGAGGCCGCCTTTACCCCCAGCGAAGTCCCGACCCCCGGCCCCAGCACCCCGGTGCCAATTGCTGCGCCGGCCAGTGCTGCCTTGGTCGGGAACACGGTCGGTTTATCCAGCGTACCGCCGACCTGCAAGGGCACGGTCGCCAGCGCCATGCCCTTCTTGAGTTCCACCTCGACCACGCCATCCAGTTGCTTGCTCGGGCTGATCTTGACGTTGCCATTCGCCGCCAGCAGGCCGGATGCGACCTTGATCTGATTCAACGCGATTTGCTTGCCCACCAGATGCAGCACCCCTGAAAGCTCATCAAACCGCGTCTCGCCGCCCTTCTCGCCTTCGTTCAGCAGCAGGGTGGCAGCTTTGGCGAGGTCCACGCCATGCAATACGCCCTGGGCGACATTGAACTGGTAATCCAGCACGAGATGATCCGCCGCCTTGGCCGCATCCTTGGTCTGAACGCCCACCGTGCCCGTGCCTTGCAGGCGGCCGCTCACCAGACGCTCCTTGGAAAACAACTGCGACAGCGCGGCGATATCCAGCCCGTCGGTCTTGAACTTGGCATTCGCGTGCAGGCCCTTGCTCCAGTCGACATCGCCGGTGGCCGCCAGCGTGCCCTTGTACAGGGCAGCATCGAGTGAAGCGATATGGAGCTTGCTGCCCTGCACCGTCATCTCCGATTTCAGCGTGTCGAACAGCAGTTTGGGGCCTGCTGGCGCCACCCACTCCTTGGCGTTCAGTGCGATCTTGTAACCCGCCTCCTCGGGGTTGACCTCGGCATTGAGGTGCCCATCGACCGTGTCCAGCTTCAGGTTTTCAAGTGTCGAGGCATCTTTCATCGACGCTTCGACATTGAAAGCCGGCAGCGACATATCGGGCCACACCAGTTGGACACGATGCAGTCGAATTTTCTGTACGACCACTTGAGCAGACTGGTCGGACGGCGCGGATTTCGGCATCGCCGCCACAAAATCGAGGGCCTCGCGCTTGATCACCGGATCGGCAATCTCCACCGACGAAATGACCTTCTGATCCGACAGCAGACTACTGATCGCAGGGATCACCGCAATGCTGCCGACCGATACTTCATCATGCTGGCCGACGCGCAACGCTGTCAGTTTCACCCTGGGGGTGGGAAGAAACGCCAAACGCAAACCGCCAATGCTCACCGGTTGCCCGATCGCCGTGGTGGCCAGTTGTTCCGCCTGTTTCAGGTAAGTCCCTGTCGGGATTAAAAAAGGGATCAGCAGCAACAGAACCACAAGCCCAACCGCTGCCATCACAAACTTTTTCATCATTCCTCGCTCCATAGAATTTTGCAGCGCCAAGTGTTGACCGGGCCCTTATCACCCATTATTATTGCGCCTTCTTGAATTCCCCGATAGCTCAGTCGGTAGAGCAACGGACTGTTAATCCGTGTGTCCCTGGTTCGAGCCCAGGTCGGGGAGCCAGATAAAAAAGGGCCGGTACGCAAGTATCGGCCCTTTTGCTTTTACCCCGTGCTTTATTACCTCGCCTGCCGCTTTTTGGCACCAAGCTCCCTCGTATTGCCCATTCCGACGCCTTTCGGCATATACTTGGCGGATACGAATTCAGATTTTGCTGAAGGAACCCCACCATGCGCCACGCCATCACCCTCGCGATCGCCACCGCCACCCTGCTCAGCGGGTGCGCCGGCATCAACGAAACCAACCGCCGCTTTGCCGATGTCGACGCCCGTATCAAGGCGCTCGAAACCAAGAGCGACAGCGCCGATCAAGCCCTGGACGCCAAGGTCGCAGGCCTGAGCAGCCAGCATGGCAACGATGTCGCCGCCATCAACGCCAGACTCGACAAGCACGATGCCGAAATCAGCAAACTCGCCCAGAACGTGCAGGAAGCGCTCGACCGAGCCAAGTCCGCCCATCAACTGGCCGAAGGCAAGTTCGTCTACAACAAGGTCCTGAACGGCGATGCGGTCAACTTCTCCTCCGGCAAGGCCAACCTGCCCGAAGCCACGCAAGAAACCCTGAAAGCCTTCGCCCAGAAACTGATCGCAGACAACCAGAACGTCTATCTGGAAATCCAGGGCCACACCGATGGCACCGGGCCGGAAGCCATCAACGTTTCCCTGGGCCTGCGCAGAGCAGAAGCCGTGCGCCAGTTCCTCAACGAGCAAGGCATCGCGCTCAACCGCATGTCCACCATCTCCTACGGCAAGGTCGTTCCGGTGGAATCCAACAAGACCGCCAAGGGCCGTGCCGCCAACCGCCGCGTGGAAATTATCGTGCTCAAATAAGCGCGACATACAAACCACCGACACAAAACGGGAGCCAGGCTCCCGTTTTTATTTGATAGCGCAAGGTATCGCCGCGATGCCTGCTGAGTCCAGTAAATTGTTTTTGACCGAAGGCCGCGAAATCAGTATCATTGCGCCTTCTTGAATTCCCCGATAGCTCAGTCGGTAGAGCAACGGACTGTTAATCCGTGTGTCCCTGGTTCGAGCCCAGGTCGGGGAGCCAGATACAAAAAGGCCCGCATAAAGCGGGCCTTTTTCATTTCACATGCCCTCTTCCATCAAAGCCTGTCACATCCCCATTTCGGGTTTTGCAAATTACGCTCCTCATTGCCATATAATCCCTAAAAACAAAAAAAGGGTTATTTACATGAGCATGAGCGTAGGAATAAAACTCCAAGGCATACGTCATTTTTCGGCAGATGATGCGTCAGTTTTGGCGTCTAATTTACGTTGGGCGGCTTAGGAGCGAATCGCGTGAACGAGAAGTTTGTTGCGCTTGTCGATGTACTTGAACCGGCCTTTCAAAGGCTACTCAATATGCAGCCTGTCACTGCCGCGAGCCTTCCGCGCAAAATGCCAGTGCAGGGCATTTACTTGTTCTCCGACGGCGCTAACCACCTGTACGTTGGGCGCAGCAACAACATCCGTAGGCGCATCGGGCTGCATTGCCGACCCTCAAGCCAACACAATCAAGCCACCTTCGCCTTCCGTATGGCTCGTCAGCAAACCGGGCGCCTCGAAGCAGCTTACACCACGTCTGGTTCACGAAGCGAGATGGTGAAAGACGCAGAGTTTGGCCCTGTGTTCACCGCATGCAAAGCACGCATCCGACAGTTGAGTCTTCGCTTCGTTGAAGAACATGATCCTACTCGGCAAGCTCTGCTAGAAATCTATGCCGCAACCGTACTTAAAACACCGTTCAATGACTTCGAGAACCACTGAGGTCATGTGGTGCCACCCAACCCATCATTCCACCGGACCTGCGCAAAAAACTACGCAGGCCGGTGAATTCAGACGTTAACCCTTGGAGATACAAATGGGCGATGACAATTCCGTGCGAGATGTTGTCGATGCTGTAACTGGCATTGCAAAGGCAGTCCCGGTATATCAGGACGTAGTGCAACCGGCAGCGCAAGAGCTTGGCAAAGCGCTCCAGACAGTTTCCAAAACAGTGCACGTTGCGCTTGCGCCTGTGAGCGCATTGGTGTGGGGATACGATCAAATCAAAGAATTTGTCTCTACAAAAGTCGCTGATCGGCTGAGGAACGTTCCGCCGGAAAACATCGTTACGCCAAAACCAAACGTCGCAGGTCCGGCGCTTGAGTCGCTCCGATATACCGGACACGAATCTTCTCTAAGCGATCTCTACGCAAATCTTCTTGCTGCATCAATGGACAAGGCAACTGCCGATGGAGCGCACCCGGCGTTCGTGGAAATCATTAAACAGCTAACCCCTGACGAGGCAAAGATCGTCGGTCTGTTTGCGCACCCAATAGCGTTTCCGCTGGTCACTGTCCGGTGGGAGTACAAGAACCCGACCCCTGAGGAAAACGGCGGGGTGGACGTTCT
This sequence comes from uncultured Methylobacillus sp., assembly GCA_964445115.1. GTDB lineage: Bacteria > Pseudomonadota > Gammaproteobacteria > Burkholderiales > Methylophilaceae > CAIJXJ01. The sequence goes on from CAYUJU010000001.1 coordinate 158,696, forward strand.
CGTCAACTTCTCTGAGATAGGAAAGCAGGCAGGAGTGGAGTTCTTGAACCTTACTCCGACCTATCTCGATAATCTCTGCCGCCTCGGGCTCGCAGAAATTCCAGTGATGTTCCAATACACGAACAAGGGCACGTACGACTCATTAGAGAGTGCCCCAGAAGTTCTGAGCGTAAAATCTAATATCGAACAAAATCCTAAGTTGCGTGCCGTTGTAGAGCGCAAGGGGTTACAAGTGACACAGCTAGGGAAGCAATTTGCACATGTCTGCGTGCTGCGCAAGGGTTAACCCATCATTCCACCGGACGCTCAGCTTATTGGCGGCGCAATGGTGAATCCAAACATACATCGAGAAGGATAGACAGAATCCAGTTACCAGATTTGTCCGAACCGGCGAACCAGATAAAAAAGGGCCAGCATATTGCCGGCCCTTTCCTTGTAACGCCTTCGACAATCGCAATCAGGCTGCTGCAGCCTCGTCGATATACACCTCCACGCCACCTGCTGGACGAATGGATGCCACGGGTACGTGTTCGCCACGCTTCCACTGCCCCACGGCTTCGCGTTTGCCGGCACCGGTGACAAAGAACATCACCAGGCGGGCGTCTGACAGGCGTGCTGCGGTGAGTGACACGCGGTCGGACGGGGGTTTGGGGGAATTGCGCACCGGGATGGCGGGCACGTTGGTTGGGCTGTCCCATTGCTGGCCGGGGAACAGGCTGGCGGTGTGGGCGTCTTCGCCCATGCCGAGCAGGACGCAGTCAAACGCGCCTTCTGCGCTGAGCGTAGCGTTGTAGCGCTCTGCCCCTGCGTCCGGGCCGAGTTCGGCGGGCATGGGGTGTACTTGTGCAGAAGGGATGCTGACGTGGCGCAGCCAGCTTTCTTCTGCCATCAGGCTGTTGCGGTCGGCGTGATCGACAGGCAGGCAGCGTTCGTCACCATAATAGATGTGCCACTTGGACCAATCGGTCTGGGCGGCGCGCAGGCGCTGGTAGATTTCCTTGGGGGTGGTGCCACCGGCGAGCACGATGGAAAAACGGCCCCGTGCGGCAATGGCCTCTTCAGCGGATTTCAGAATGGCGGTGGTGGCTGCGTCTTGCAGCTGGCTGGCAGTCGGGAAGACCTGCCAGCGGGTTTGCTGTACTTGCATCTGGAACCTGATTCAGAACAATTAGTGAAGTTTGACGGCGCTGCCGCTCAGGGTGTTAGCCATGGTGGCACCAAAACGCTTGGCGAAACGGTCGGCAAAGCCTTCACGCAGGGTGAAGTCGACGATGTTTTCTTCCTTGATCACGTCGCGGGCGACGCTCTCGGAGCTGCCCAGCGCGTCGGCGAGGCCGAGCTCGATGCTCTTGGTGCCTGTCCAGAACAGGCCGCTGAACATGTCCGGAGTTTCTTTCAGGCGCTTGCCACGGCCATCGCGCACCACCTGGATGAATTGCTGGTGGACTTCGTTGAGGAGTTCCTTGGCGAAGGCAGTGTGGGCCGGGTTGACCGGGGAGAACGGGTCGAGCAGTGCCTTGTTTTCACCGGCGGTAAGCACGCGGCGTTCGACGCCGAGTTTCTGCATGGTGCCGGTAAAACCGAAGCCATCCATGATTACGCCGATGGAGCCGACGATGCTGGCCTTGTCGACATAGATCTTGTCGGCAGCGGCAGCGATGTAATAACCGCCGGAAGCGCAAATGTCTTCCACTACGGCATATACCGGGACTTCCGGGTGCAGCTTGCGCTGGCGGCGGATTTCATCATTGATGATGCCGGCCTGCACCGGGCTGCCGCCCGGGCTGTTGATGCGCAGGATCACGCCCTTGGTGTGCTTGTCGTCGAATGCGGATTGCAGGCTGGAGATGGTGTTGTCGGCGGTGACCTCGCCTTCGGCACCGATTTCACCTTGAATGTCGATCAGGGCGGTGTGGCTGCCGATGGCCTTGCTCGGTCCGATCCAGTCCATGGCGATCAGCAGGACGGCGAACAGATACACCAAGCCCAGCGTCTTGAAAAAGATGCCCCAGTGGCGTGAACGGCGTTGTTCCTGCACCGCCGACATGGCCAGTTTTTCGAGGACTTGGCGTTCCCAGTTCTGTTGGTCAGACATGATGTGTGTCTTTCAATATTAAGTAGATATTGCCGTCACGTTCGCACAGTTCCAGCGGCTTCAATGCGCGGCCCTTGCATGGCCCCATGACGCACATGCCGGAATCCGGCAGGTAGTGCGCGCCGTGTGTCGCGCAAATCAGGTATTCCTGCGACATGTCGAAGAACTCGCCCTCTTGCCAGTCGAGTTCGACGGGCACGTGCGCGCATTGGTTCACGAAACCGCAGGGGCGGCCATTATAGCGCACCGCGAAGCCGGTCACGCGCTCCCCAAGCTCTGGCAGCGTGAAGCGCACCCCCCTGCCCCGCTCCTCGAGTTCGGCGGTGCTGCAGATCAGACGTTCTGATTGAGCCATGTTCGCAGATCCGGAAATTGGTCGAAGGCGGCCAGCGGCGCGAACGGCAGCAACGATTCCAGCGATTGTGCGCCGAAGGTGACGCCCAGGCTGGCCACGTTGGCGTTTTGCGCCATCTGCAGGTCGTAGCTGGTATCGCCGATCATCAGGGTGCGCTCGGGTGTGGCGCCCAGTTCATCCATGATTTCGTGGAGCATTTGCGGGTGAGGCTTCGAATGACACTCGTCGGCACAGCGCGAGGCGATGAAATGCGGGCGCAGGCCGCTGGTGTCCATGGCATGGTCCAACCCGCGCCGTCCTTTGCCCGTGGCCACGGCCAGCATGACGCCGGATTCGCCCAGCTCGGTCAAGGTTTCCGGCACGCCTTCGAACAGGGGGATTTCATCGTGACGCGTATGAAAATGGTAACCATAGCGCTCGACCAGCAGTTGAAGCTGGGATTCGGTGATTTCCGGGAATAAAGTCAGGATGGCGTTGCGCAGGCTGAGGCCGATGATGCTGCGCGAATCGGCCGCGCTCGGTACCGGCAGGCCGGCATCGACGCTGGCAGACTGAATGCTGTCGACGATGACCTGGGACGAATCGACGAGCGTGCCGTCCCAATCGAAAATAATAAGGTCGAATTGCTTGGGCATTACGAATGCGTGCTCGAAAGTTGGTTCAAAAAAGCCTGGAGTTCCTTGGGTAACGGGGCTTCCAGCCGCAAGGACTGTCCTGTCAGCGGATGGCGGATCACGGTGGTGGCCGAATGCAGGAACATGCGTTTCAGACCACGCTTCTGCAGGTCCTTGTTGACGCCGTAATCGCCGTATTTATCGTCACCGGCGATGGGGAAGCCGAGGTGTTGCAGCTGCACGCGCAACTGGTGCGTGCGGCCGGTGATCAGCTCGGCTTCGAGCAGCGTAAACTCGCCGAAATTCTGGCGTAAATGGAAGATGGTTTCGGAATGCTGGCCGTCTTCTTCCACGCTGACGCGGCGTTCGCCACTCTCCAGCGTGTATTTCTTCAGATTGAGTCGGACGCGGCGCTTCTGGTCTTTCCAGCTACCGCAGGCCAGCATCAGGTAACGCTTTTCCATGTCGTTGCCGCGGATGGCCTCGTGCATGGCGACCAGCGCGCTGCGTTTCTTCGCCAGCAGCAGCACGCCCGAGGTTTCGCGGTCGAGCCGGTGCACCAGTTCCAGAAATTTGGCCTGTGGGCGTTCCAGCCGCAATTGCTCGATCACGCCCCGGCTGATGCCGCTGCCGCCGTGCACAGCGATGCCGGCCGGCTTGTTGATCACCAGCATGGCGTCATCTTCGTAAATGATCTTGTCGGCGAATTTGGCTGCGACCGGTGTATCCGGCTTGGCCGCCGGGGCGGCGACACGGATCGGCGGGATACGCACCACGTCACCGATCACGAGCCGGCAGGTGGCGTCCACGCGTTTGCTGTTCACGCGCACTTCGCCGCTCCGCAGGATGCGGTACAGGTGGCTCTTGGGGACGCCTTTGAGTTGCCGTGCGAGGAAATTGTCGATGCGCTGACCCTCGCCCGCTTCGTCAACGGTCACCAGGCTTACGGCTGCTTTGCTTAAATCGTTCATCTCACCTATACTACGGGCTGCCTGAAAAAGGCAACAAAGAATTTCTGGTTAATTCCGCTCACCATCGCTTCCCGAACTAGTCGGGTCGCCAAGAAGCGGTTTTGAAAATTTCTGAATTCGACACCCTCTCCCAGTGCGGGATACGTTCGCACCAGCGACGAGCGGGAAGTAGGTTTCAGGATTAATGCGCTCAAAGCTGCCGCGCAATGACAGGCCAAGTGCCGCGCGGCGGGAAATCGAAGTCAGGAAGCTGTTTGATCAGCTTCAAAAGTTCGGCATTGTAACCGA
>CAYUJU010000001.1:163118-237406 GCA_964445115.1 uncultured Methylobacillus sp.
TTAGTATCTCGTTGAATTTATTGTTCAACGAACTGATTTAACGCAAAAATTACATTCGCAGGCGTGCTTGATATGCCTTGCGGACCAGGTCTTGTACCCCTTGCGTGTTGCGGTCGTTCCGGGCTTATTTCGCCTGCCGTCACTTCCCTTTCCCTCCGGTCGCCTCACCGCGGCCTACCATGCACGCCCGCTGAAGAGCGCGGGAGAAGAACTACAATGAAACGCATGTTATTCAATGCGACGCAAGCCGAAGAGCTGCGCGTCGCCATCGTCGACGGGCAAAAACTTATCGATCTCGATATCGAGCACGCCGGCAAGGAACAACGCAAGAGCAACATCTACAAGGGTGTCATCACCCGCATCGAGCCCTCACTCGAAGCCTGTTTCGTCAACTACGGTACCGACCGCCACGGCTTCCTGCCATTCAAGGAAGTCGCTCGTAGTTACTTCCAGGAAGGTGCGGATGGCCGATCCTCCATCAAGGAAGCCCTGCGCGAAGGCCAGGAGCTGATCGTTCAGGTCGACAAGGACGAGCGCGGCAACAAGGGCGCTGCCCTGACCACTTTCATCAGCCTCGCTGGCCGTTATCTGGTGCTGATGCCGAACAACCCGCGCGGAGGTGGTGTTTCCCGCCGCATCGAAGGCGAAGACCGCAACGAACTGCGTGACGTGATGGCACAGATGGAAGTGCCTTCCGGCATGAGCATCATTGCCCGTACCGCCGGCATCGGCCGTACGCTGGAAGAACTGCAGTGGGACCTGAACTACCTGCTGCAACTGTGGACCGCCGTCGAAGGCGCCTCCACCATGCAGAAGGGCCCGTTCTTGATCTATCAGGAAGGCTCCCTGGTCATCCGCGCAATCCGTGATTACTTCCAGCCGGACATCGGTGAGATCCTGATCGACACGCCGGAAATCCACGAGCAGGCCATGCAGTTCATGAACCACGTGATGCCGGGCAATGTGTCGCGTGTGAAGCTGTATCGTGACGAGATTCCGCTGTTCTCCCGCTTCCAGATCGAACACCAGATCGAATCTGCGTTCTCCCGCGAAGTGCGTCTGCCTTCGGGCGGCGCGATCGTGATCGACCATACCGAAGCCCTGGTCTCCATCGACGTGAACTCCGGTCGCGCTACCCGTGGCAGCGACATCGAGCAGACCGCATTCAACACCAACCTCGAAGCAGCTGAAGAAGCGGCACGCCAGTTGCGCCTGCGCGACTTGGGCGGCTTGGTGGTGATCGACTTCATCGACATGGAAAGCCAGCGCAACCAGCGCGAGGTGGAAAACAAGCTGCGCGACGCGCTGCATTACGACCGTGCCCGCGTGCAGACCGGCAAGATTTCCCGCTTCGGCCTGCTGGAATTGTCCCGTCAGCGCCTGCGTCCATCGCTGGGTGAAACCAACCATATCCCCTGCCCGCGTTGCCATGGCACCGGCCACATCCGTGGCATCGAGTCCACCGCATTGCACATCCTGCGCATTACCCAGGAAGAAGCGATGAAGGAAAACAGCGCGGTCATCCAGGTGCAGTTGCCGGTCGAAGCCGCAACCTTCCTGCTGAACGAAAAGCGTACCGACATCCACGCCATTGAGCAGCGCATGGGCGTCAAGGTCGTGCTGATCCCGAACATCCATCTGGAAACGCCGAACTACAAGATCGTGCGCCTGCGCCACGATGACGTGAGCGAAGAGAACGTCCGTGCCAGCTACGAAATGGTGGAACTGCCGTCTGAGATTGAAGAAGCCGCTTCTTCCCAGCAGAAGCCGGAAATTGCCAAGCAGGTAGCCGCCGTCAAGGGCATCACCCCGACGGCACCGGCACCGATGCGTGCGGATCCGGTGGTTGAAGAGGCAGCCGCTCCGAAGGCACCCAAGACTTCGCTGTTCGGTCGCTTCCGCAGCTGGCTGGGCAGCATTAGCGCCAGCAAGGTCGAGGAAGAACCGAAGCCGAAGGCAGAAGGTCGCCAGAAGCGCGAAGGTGGTCGTCGCAACGAGCGTGGCGAGCGTAACCGTGGTGAGCGTAGCGAGCGCGGCGAACGTCAGGAACGTAACCGCGGCGAACGTGGCGAGCGCCAGGAACGCGGTAACCGCAACGAAGCGCGCGCTGAACAACGCAATGAAGGCCAACGCGGTGACCGTCAGTCGCGTCAGCAGCAACAGGAAGCCAAGCAGGCTGCAGCGAAAGCTGAAAAGGTAGATCGCCAGCAACAGCCGGCACCCGTGGTAGAAGCTGCCGAAGGTGATCAATCCCAGCAGCCGTCACGCAGCCGCCGTGGCCGTCGTGGTGGCCGCGATCGCAGTGCCCGTAACGAAGCACGCAACACCGCAACTGAAACTGTGGATACTACAAACCAGATCCCGGCAGAAGTTGAGGCTCAGGCTGCTGCGACCCCCGTCGCAGAAACCGTTGCTGTTCCGGTCGTAGAAGCCGCCGCCCCGGTGGAAGCTGTGACCGCCCCGGTCGCCCCGGTGATCGCTGAAGCAGCCCCTGCCCCGGCAGTGGAAGTTGCAGCCGAGGTTGAGGCGCCTGCCGCTGTTGCAGATGCCGTGGCTGAACCTGCGCAAGCAGAAGCCGTTGCAGCCGAAGAAGCACCGGTGGCTAAGGCAGAGCGCAAGCCGCGTCAACCACGCCAACCGCGCAAGCCCAAGGCAGAAGTCGAAACCGAGCAGATGCCGTTGATTCCGGCGGCTATTGAAGTGCCGGATATCAGCAGCAGCGGTCTGGAGATGGTGGAAACCCGTTCGGACACTGCGAAGCCTGTGGTGGTCGAAGAAGAGGCTCCCCGCGCACCGCGCAAGCCGGCGGCCTGGAAGAAAAAGGCCGATGATGCCAGCGGTGAAGAACCGCTGGTGATGGTGGAAACTGGCAAGTAACCTTGCCGTCTCCCCACGAAAAAGCCCCGCAATTGCGGGGCTTTTTTATTGCTGATTCATTGTTAGCCGACTGCCTACTCTTCCGAGACTGTGGGTTCGGCAGATGTCTGGCCAGCCGATTCGCCACTGACTTCACGGATGATCAGGTCATCGTTGAAAATCACGCCGCTGGGGACGGACGGAGCGGCATACAAGCCGAAATGCGCTTGGGCCAATGTCCCGTTCATGTCGGTGATCCTGGCGTGGCTGACCAGCACGCCATCCTGCCAGAGCTTGGCGTAGCCATTTGTCGCATGGGTATCCAGCAACACGCGCACATGGACCCACTGCCGATGCGGGAACTTCAGGCTGGTGTTCTGGTAGAGATATTCCTGCATGCCCTGCCGCGGGACGTGCATCAGGTGGAGACGTCCATCCCAGCTGAGATTGACGAGAACCGTGCGCTTCCATGCGTCGGTCCGGTCATCGGTGAACGTCGCGAACGACACCCACTGGTTCTCGCCCTTGCGCGGTTTGAGCGGCATGTCCAGCCAGACCTGGAATTCAATCTCGACCGGAGTGTGGAACACGCCCAAGGGCGTCTTCTGGAACTGAATGGTCGGATAAGCCCGATGGTTGTTGTTTCTGAACAGACTGCTGGCGGGATTGGTGCCTTGTATCCAAGCCTTGTGCGAAAACATCCCGCCATGCACTTGTTCACGAGATTGTTCATGCCACGAGGTGCCCATGTGCCCTTGCGGGACGATATAAAACCCTGTGAAATCAGCGATCGATTCAAACGAGGTCGCAAAGGTGCGCTTTGAAGGATCGGTGGTTTCTGCCGCGGCCAACGCAACCACGGCGCACAACCCCACGCCCATCAGCCAATTGACCATGGGCCGCATAGGTCAGGCCTCTACGTCCGGCACTTCCGCGCCGTAGAACTGCTCGCGTAGTTTCTTCAACTGGTCGCGCAACGTTGCGGCTTTTTCAAACTCGAGGTTCTTGGCGGCTTCCAGCATCTCTTTTTCCAGACGCTTCATTTCCTTTGCCAACTGCTTTTCGTTCATCACGTGGTAGTTGGCGGTATCCTGCGCGGCCTTACGTTCCTTCTCCGCAGCATCCTTGTCATAGACGCCGTCGATGATGTCCTTGATACGCTTGGACACACCGCGTGGCGTAATGCCGTTGGCTTCGTTGAAGGCGATCTGCTTGGCGCGGCGACGCTCGGTTTCGTCCATCGCCAGCTTCATGGAGCGCGTGATCCGATTGGCATAAAAAATCACTCGCCCGTTGATGTTGCGGGCAGCGCGGCCAATGGTCTGGATCAGTGAGCGCTCGGAGCGCAGGAAGCCCTCCTTGTCCGCATCCAGAATCGCGACCAGCGACACTTCCGGGATATCCAGCCCTTCGCGCAGCAGGTTAATGCCGACCAGCACGTCAAACTCGCCCAGGCGCAGGTCGCGGATGATTTCGACCCGTTCCACCGTATCGATATCAGAGTGTAGATAGCGCACCTTGATGCCGTGCTCGGACAGGTAATCGGTCAGGTCCTCGGCCATACGCTTGGTGAGCGTGGTGACCAGCACGCGCTCGCCGGCATCGATGCGCAGCTTGGCTTCGGACAGCAGATCGTCCACCTGAGTGTCGGCAGATTTGACCTCGATGAGCGGGTCGATCAGGCCGGTCGGGCGGACCACCTGCTCTGCTACCAGTTGCTGATGGCTGGCTTCGTAATCGGCTGGCGTCGCGGATACAAAAATGCACTGCCGCATGACCTTCTCGAATTCCTCGAAACGTAACGGACGGTTGTCCAGCGCCGAAGGCAGCCGGAAGCCGTAGTCGACAAGGTTCTCCTTTCGCGCACGGTCGCCCTTGTACATGCCGCCGATCTGCGGCACGGTCACGTGCGATTCGTCGATGATCATCAGCGCCTCTTTGGGCAAGTAGTCGATCAGGGTCGGCGGCGGTTCGCCGGCAGTACGGCCGGTCAGGTGGCGGCTGTAGTTCTCGATGCCCTTGCAGAAGCCGATTTCGTTGAGCATCTCCAGGTCGTAGCGCGTGCGCTGCTCGATGCGCTGCGCCTCGACCAGTTTGTTGTTCTTGATGAAGAAATCCACCCGCTCGCGCAGTTCCTGGCGGATGGTGTCCATCGCCCGCAGTGTGGCCTCGCGCGCCGTCACATAATGGCTGGACGGGAAGATGCGGAAATTGTGGATCTTCTTGTGCATCACGCCGGTGAGCGGGTCGAACAGCGTGATGGTTTCGATCTCGTCGTCGAACAGGCTGATGCGTATCGCTGTTTCGCTGTTTTCCGAAGGGAATACGTCGATGACATCGCCACGGACGCGGAACGTCCCGCGCGAAAAATCGAATTCGTTGCGGTCGTACTGCATGCGCGTCAGGTTGAGGATGATGTCGCGCTGGCTGATCTTCATGCCCTGGTGGATGTGCAGCACCATGCCGTGGTATTCGCCCGGGTCACCGATGCCGTAGATCGCGGACACGGTGGCCACGATCACGCAATCCTCACGTTCCAGGATCGCCTTGGTCGCAGACAGGCGCATCTGCTCGATATGGTCGTTGATGCTGGAGTCTTTTTCGATGAACAGGTCGCGCGACGGGACGTAGGCTTCGGGCTGGTAGTAATCGTAGTACGACACGAAATACTCCACCGCGTTGTTGGGGAAGAATTCACGGAACTCCGAATACAACTGCGCGGCCAGCGTCTTGTTCGGCGCCATCACGATGGCTGGGCGGCCAAGCTGCGCGATCACGTTGGCCATGGTGTAGGTTTTGCCAGAGCCGGTCACCCCGAGCAGGGTCTGAAAACGGTTGCCCTGCCGCACGCCTTCGACCAGCTTCTCGATCGCTGCAGGCTGATCGCCCGCCGGTGGAAACGGTTGGTGCAACTCATAACGGCTATCGGGAAACGTAACGATCACGGCAGGGCTTTCATCAAGGATGCAACATTGTATCAGCCTCCCCTGCCACCCTATTGCTCACGCCACTTATATTCGTTTTGGTTATTTTTTTATTTAATCAAATTCTTTCACATTATTTAAATCGACCTCTATAGTGCGCACCATTCTTTGATTTACGGAGCGCACAACATGTCGTTGCCTCAGAAAACACCGACAGGCAGACCGCAGGAGCAGGTAACAGAGCTGGAAGCCCAGTTTCTGGAAGCGTTGCATCGAGCTCGTCATGGCCTGCGCTTCGGGTCGATCGAAATCACCGTGCACGAAGGCAAGGTGACCCAGATCGAACGTAAAGAGAAGTTTCGTTTTCAACCTTAGGCCACTGCGTACGCAGAAGCCATCACCTGAAAAATCCACTGCTGCAGCGACCGGTTCCCCGGAGTGAGCCAGTAGACGCTTTCATTTCATTTGGGGAGATGTTCAACATGCAATATCAGAAAAAGATACTCAGCTCGCTGCTGCTTGCCAGCGGCGTTATTTCAGCGCCACAGATCGCGCTGGCCAACGATAGCAGCGAACTGGAACAGCTGCGTGCCCTGGTACAGGAACTGGACCAGAAGGTAAAGATTCTGGCACGTCAGGGCGAACTGAAGGAAGAGGCTGAGGCTGCGGCCAAGAAGGAAGCGCCTGTGGTGACGGCCAGTGACAAAGGCTTCGGCATCAAGTCAGCCGATGGCAAGTTTGAATATCAACTGCGCGGACTGGTCCATGCCGACTATCGGACCTGGATTGACGACGACAAGAAGCCGAATACCGAAGGCTTCACCCTGCGTCGCATCCGTCCGACTTTCCAGGGAACGTTGTTCGGCAAATACGACTTCCGATTCACGCCAGAATTTGGCGAGAACAAATCCGCTGTCGTGGATGCCTACCTGGACGCACGTTTTCAGCCTTGGGCGAAAGTGCGTGCGGGTAAGTTCAAGCCCTTCGTCGGTCTGGAGCGGCTACAAAGTGGGAGTGACATCAAGTTCATCGAGCGTAGCTATGTGAGTAACAATCTCCTGCCGAACCGTGACCAAGGCGTGTCCCTGTACGGCGACTTGTTCGACAACAAGCTGAGCTACGCGGTCGGAGTGTTCAACGGTGTCAACGATGGTGGAGAAAACACCACGACCCAGGATACCAACAAGGATAAGGATTACGCGGCACGCGTTTTCCTGACGCCGTTCAAGGATAGTGACAGTGCCCTGTCCGGACTCGGGTTTGGTATCGCTGCCACCTATGCCAACCAACGTGGCTCGGCATCAGCGACTGGCCTGTCCAGCTATAAGACACCGGGCCAGGCAGCTAACTTCTTCTCCTACCTGGTGGGTGGAACACCGACCACGACGAACACTACCTATGCCGATGGTTCTCGAATCCGCTGGACGCCTCAAGCTTATTACTACAACGGCCCATTCGGCGTCATTGCTGAATATGCACGCGTTTCCCAGGATGTTCGACGTGGCAATAGCCGCGATTCACTGGATAACGATGCCTGGCAAATCGCAGCATCCTGGCTGCTGACCGGAGAAGATGCCTCGTTCAAGGGCGTCAAACCCAAGAAAGCCTTTGCCACTGACGGCGATGGTTGGGGAGCAGTCGAACTGGTGGCACGCTATCAGGAATTGAATGTGGATGACCGGGCATTTGAAGGCAGCACGACGACGACCGGCACGCTCGCTTTCGCCGATCTGACCGCATCGGCCAAAAAGGCCAAGACATGGGGCGTCGGTGTGAACTGGTATCTCAACCAGGACGTCAAGATCGTCGCCAATTACGAACACACCACCTTTGATGGCGGTGGCGGTGGTACCAAGAATGGTAGTGGTGTGGTGACGTCAGCACTGGATCGTGAAGATGAAGACATCCTGTTCACACGCTTGCAGTACTCGTTCTGATTTAGCTCAATTTATTGATAAGGCATCATGATGAAAAACTTTAGACTAACGTTGGGCGGGGCCTTGGTTGCCCTCGCCTTTTCCAGCCCCCTGAGCGTGCTGGCAGCCGATATCAACCTGCTGAATGTGTCTTACGACCCGACGCGCGAGTTGTACGTCGATTTCAACAAGTCCTTTGCAGAGGCGTGGAAGAAAAAGACCGGTGACAACGTCATCGTCAAGCAATCGCACGGTGGTGCAGGCAAACAGGCCCGGGCAGTGATCGACGGCCTGGAAGCTGACGTCGTGACCCTGGCACTGGCTTACGACATCGATGCCATCCACGAAAAAGCCAAACTTATTCCGAAAGATTGGCAGAAGCGCTTGCCGCACAACAGTTCGCCCTATACCTCCACCATCGTATTGCTGGTACGCAAGGGCAACCCCAAAAACATCAAAGACTGGAATGACCTAGTCAAGCCAGGCGTTTCGGTGATCACTCCCAACCCGAAGACTTCGGGTGGCGCGCGATGGAATTATCTGGCGGCCTGGGCCTACGCGTTGAAAAACAACAACAACGACGAAGCCAAGGCCAAGGAGTTTGTGCAGAAGCTCTACAAGAATGTTCCGGTACTGGACTCCGGCGCACGTGGATCTACGACAACTTTCGTCGAGCGCGGTATCGGCGACGTCTTTATCTCGTGGGAAAACGAGGCGTTCCTGGCGCTGAAGGAACTAGGTCCGGACAAGTTCGAACTGGTGATTCCTTCGATTTCCATCCTGGCCGAACCGCCTGTCACGATTGTGGACAAGAACGTCGACAAGCATAAGACACGCGCCGTGGCACAGGCCTATCTGGAATATCTCTATACGCCTGAGGGGCAGGAAATTGCCGCCAAGAACTATTACCGCCCTACCCTGGAATCGGTGGCCAAGAAATATGAGTCCCAGTTCCCCAAGGTCAACCTGGTGAAGATCGACGACGTGTTCGGCGGTTGGCAGAAGGCGCAGAAGACGCACTTCTCTGACGGCGGCGTGTTCGACCAGATCTACGCGAAGTAATCACAAGCCCTGGTAAAGACAGGATCCAGACCATGACGACACTGGTGATTGGCGGTGACAAGATCGACGCGATCCGCCGTGAACTTGCAGTACATGGACTGTCGCATGTCGAACACTGGGGCGGCCGCAAACCTGCAGACGCGCGGCGGGCGATCCCCGCCCGCGTCAAGCTGGTGGTCATGGTCACCGACCAGTTGAATCATTCCATGCTGTATAACGCCACCATCCGTGCGACTCGCCTCGGACTGCCGATCATCTACAGCAGACGGTCCGCCCACGAATTGCGTAGCAAGCTTGGCACCGCGGTCCATTTTTAATCAAAAGTAGGATCGTACATCGAACATCTTAAGCCTCTGGCTTTGGTACGATGATTACGGCGGAATGTTGGAATCTTGCTCAACCCGGATCGTTTGGAGAACCTGATGACGATTTATCAAGACAATTCACTGTCCATCGGACGCACCCCGCTGGTTCGGCTCAACCGTATCCATGACGGCGCACCTGCCACCATCCTGGCGAAGATCGAGGGCCGCAATCCCGCTTACTCGGTCAAGTGCCGCATCGGCGCGGCCATGATCTGGGATGCGGAGAAATCCGGCAGGCTTGGTGCCGGGAAAGAAATCGTTGAACCGACCAGCGGCAATACCGGTATCGCGCTGGCATTTGTCGCTGCGGCACGCGGTATCCCCCTTACCCTGACCATGCCGGAAACCATGAGCGTGGAGCGCCGCAAGCTGCTGGTCGCTTACGGTGCCAAGCTGGTGCTGACGGAGGGTGCGCGCGGCATGAAAGGCGCAATCGAGAAAGCCGAGGAAATCGCGGCCTCCGACCCCGAAAAATACGTGCTGCTCCAACAATTCAGGAATCCGGCCAATCCGGCCATCCATGAGGCGACGACCGGCCCGGAAATCTGGGAAGACACGGCAGGCGATATCGATATTTTCGTTGCGGGGGTTGGTACCGGGGGCACCATCACCGGCGTATCGCGTTATCTCAAGCGCACGCGTGGCAAGGCGATCAAGTCGGTTGCCGTGGAGCCTGCGGCCAGCCCGGTGCTGAGCCAGAAACGTGCAGGTGAGGAGCTTAAACCCGGCCCGCACAAAATCCAGGGGTTAGGCGCCGGGTTTGTGCCGGACAATGCTGACCTGACCTTGATCGACGAGGTCGAACAGGTCAGCAACGAAGACGCGATCAGCTATGCGAGGCGCTTGGCACGGGAAGAAGGCATTTTGGCCGGTATTTCCTGTGGTGCTGCCGTCGCGGCGGCCGTCCGGCAGGCGAAGAAACCAGAAAACGCCGGCAAGACCATCGTCGTGATTCTGCCCGATTCTGGGGAGCGTTATCTGAGCACCGCCCTGTTCGAAGGGCTGTTCGATGCGCATGGGATCGCGACTTAGCGCGTCCTCACAACTTCAATCCGGCTGCAGGCACACATTCACATTTGGGCATGACTCGCGTCGTGCCCATTTTTTCGCCCCCGGCTTTTATATCCCATAATGGAATATAGATATTTATATATATTCTTTCACATTATTTATTGAACCCCCTATAGTGCACACCAATTTCCATCTGGAGTGCATCACATGTTCAAGAAAACGCTTTTGGCCGCCGTCCTGATAGTTGCTGGACAGGCTCACGCAGATACTTCGCTGCTCAATGTTTCCTATGACGTCACGCGCGAGTTCTACAAGGAATACAACCCGGCGTTCGCCAAATACTGGAAACAAAAAACCGGTGAAACCCTGACGATCAACCAGTCGCACGGCGGTTCCAGCAAACAGGCTCGCGCTGTGGCGGATGGTCTTGAAGCCGACGTAATCACCATGAATCAGGCGAACGACATCGACATCCTCCACGAGCGCGGCAAGCTGATTCCAGCCGACTGGCAAAAGCGCCTGCCGAACGCCAGCTCGCCCACCGCATCGACGACCGTGTTTCTGGTGCGCAAAGGCAACCCGCGCAAGATCAAGGATTGGGATGACCTGACCAAGCCCGGTGTGGCCGTGATCATTCCCAACCCCAAGACGTCGGGCAACGGTCGCTACAGTTACCTGGCTGCCTGGGGTGCTGTGATCAAGCAAGGTGGCGACGAAAAGAAGGCTAGGGAATATGTGACGCGCCTGTTCAAGAATGTGCCGGTGTTGGACACGGGCGGTCGCGGCGCCACGACGACATTCGCACAACGCGGCATCGGCGATGTGCTGCTGACTTTCGAAAATGAGGTCGCCCTGATCGAGAAAGAACTTGGAGAGAACCAGTTCGAAGTGGTGTATCCGTCAGTGAGCATCCTCGCCGAGAACCCGGTTTCCGTGGTGGACAAGGTTGTCGACAAGCGCAAGACGCGTGCTGTGGCAGAAGCCTACCTGAACTACCTCTACAGCGAGGAAGGACAGGAGATCGCCGTCAGGCACCACCTTCGCCCGCGCGTCGAATCGGTTGCCAAGAAACATGCGAAAGATTTCCCAGCCCTGACCCTGTTTACGATCGACGAACTGTTCGGCGGCTGGAAGAACGCGCAGAAGACGCATTTCAGCGATGGCGGCACGTTTGACCAGATTTACGCCAAATAAAAGATTCAGAAGGAAGATGCCATCATGGTGCAACAAGTATTGAACGACCTGAAAACCAGCCTGCATGAGGCCCTGTACCTCGACCTCGACGATTTCGGGCTGGAGACGCAGGGCTCGGAACTCATCAGCAAGTTTATCGGGGTGCAGTTAAAAAGCGCATTCCAGCCCATTCTGGACGCGCGCAAGGGCGATGCGCTGGTCGGCCACGAAGCGCTGCTCCGCCCGGCCATCGGCCCCGAAGCCCTGACGACCCAGTTCGCCTTCGATTTCGCCGACAAACAGGGGCGACTGGTAAAGCTGGATCGCGTAGCGCGGACGCTGCATCTGCTGAATTATCAGAACCTGCCCGAGGCAAAGCGCGGCCTGCTGTTTCTCAACGTACATCCCAAGTTGCTGGCGACCGTCAACGCTCACGGCAAGGTATTCGAGCGCATCCTGCACAACCACTCCGTGCCGACGCACCAGGTGGTGATCGAGCTCCAGGAAAGTGCCGTCGAGATCGACAAGCACCTGCATGAAGCAGTCGGCAACTATCGCGACCGCAGCTATCGCTTGGCGATCGACGGTTTTGGCGGCAGGCGGACCAATCTGGAACGCCTGTGGCAGGTGTCGCCCGACTTCGTGAAGCTCGACCGCACGCTGCTGCGTGACACCGAGCAGAACGCCAAGGCACGGCGGGTGCTCGCCAAGCTGATCGAACTGGTACAGGAAATCGGCGCCACGCCTATCGTGCAGGGCGTTGAAACGGAATCCCAGAAACAGATCGCGTTGGACGCCGGAGCATCGATACTGCAAGGGTTCTACCTGGGGACCCCTGAATCCGCTTCGACTTGGTTGAACGAAAAATCGGCAGACGCAATCAAGGCTGCCGCCTGACCCCGGAATCTCATGTTCTCCTCCCTTGGGCGTCCTTGCGGCGCCCCTTTTTTGGTCATTAAAACAAAATCGAATAAACATATTTGAAACGATTCTTTTTCAATCTAACGATGGCAACCTATGATGGCGCCGCATCGTTACCGACACGAGTTGATACATGACATTCCGCCTAAAAAAATCCAGTGTGCTACCGGGCTTCGGGCCGACATTGGGATTTACCATCTTCTACCTCAGCCTGATTGTGCTGATCCCGCTCTCGGCGACCCTGCTCAAGACCTTTTCCCTGACTTGGGTAGAGTTCTGGAATACGGTCACCGCGCCGCGCGTCGTGGCCTCTTACCAACTGAGTTTTGGCGCCGCCTTGTTTGCCGCAGCCATCAATGCCGTGTTCGGCCTGCTGGTGGCATGGGTGCTGGTACGCTATAGCTTCCCCGGCAAGCGGCTGATCGACGCGTTTGTCGACCTGCCGTTTGCCTTGCCAACGGCGGTGGCTGGCATTGCGCTGACTGCCGTATATTCCGGCAACGGCTGGATCGGCAGCCTGCTGGAGCCGCATGGCCTCAAGGTCGCTTTTACCCCGCTTGGGGTTGTCATTGCCCTTACTTTCATCGGCCTGCCCTTCGTAGTCCGCACCGTGCAACCGGTACTGGAAGACCTGGAAACCGAAGTTGAGGAAGCGGCAGCCAGTCTGGGGGCGCACCGCTGGCAGACCTTCGCCAAGGTCATTCTGCCTGCCCTGTGGCCGGCCCTGCTGACCGGTTTCGCGCTGGCTTTTGCCCGTGCCGTCGGGGAATACGGCTCGGTGATCTTCATCGCGGGCAACATGCCCATGGTGTCTGAAATCACCCCCCTGCTCATCATCACCAAGCTGGAACAGTACGAGTACAGCCAGGCCACCGCCATCGCGGTCGTCATGCTGGTGATTTCGTTCCTGCTGCTGCTCGCCATCAACGGCTTGCAGTGGTGGAGCGCACGCCGTCACGGACAAGGAAGGTAATCAAACATGTCAGGCATCTCCGCTACCATACACACGACGCACTACGCGGCCAAGGTCGCACAGCGCCGCGCCATCGCCGAACCGACATGGGTACGCTGGTCACTCACCGCCCTGGCACTGGCGTTTCTCGGACTGTTTCTGTTTGTGCCGTTGGCTGCAGTGTTTACCGAAGCGCTGCGCAAAGGCTGGGAAACCTATCTGGCCGCGATGATCGAGCCGGATGCATTATCTGCCATCAAGCTCACGCTGATCGCGGCGGTCATTGCCGTGCCCCTGAATCTGGTGTTTGGCGTGTCAGCTGCATGGGCTATCGCGAAATTCGATTTCCGCGGCAAAAGCCTGCTGATCACGCTGATCGACCTGCCGTTCGCCGTATCGCCAGTGATCGCCGGGCTGATCTACGTGCTGGTATTCGGGCTGCAGGGCTGGTTTGGCGGCTGGCTGTCCGAGCACGACGTCAAGATCATCTTCGCCGTGCCGGGCATCGTACTGGCGACGATCTTCGTGACCTTTCCCTTCATTGCCCGCGAGTTGATCCCGCTGATGCAGGCCCAGGGCAAGGAAGAGGAAGAGGCCGCGATCGTGTTGGGTGCCTCCGGCTGGCAGACGTTCTGGCGCGTGACGCTACCCAACATCAAGTGGGGCCTGCTGTACGGCGTGATCCTGTGTAACGCCCGCGCCATGGGCGAGTTCGGGGCGGTGTCGGTCGTGTCCGGCCACATCCGCGGCCTGACCAACACGCTGCCGCTGCACGTCGAGATCCTCTACAACGAATACAACTACGCGGCCGCCTTCGCTTGCGCCTCAATACTGGCCTTTCTGGCCCTGATCACGCTGGCGCTCAAAACGCTGGTCGAGTGGCAACTGCAACGCACGGCGACGACGGAAGAATAAGGAGTCATCATGAGTATCGAAATTCGCAATATCCGTAAGCAATTCGGCCAGTTCAGCGCGCTGAACGACGTCAGCATCGATCTGCCGTCCGGCGAACTGACCGCCCTGCTCGGCCCCTCCGGTTGCGGCAAAACCACCTTGTTGCGCATTATCGCGGGGCTCGAGGCCCCGGATGCAGGCAGCGTGCACTTTCATGGCGTGGATACCACGAACAAGCATGTACAGGAGCGGCAGGTCGGCTTCGTGTTTCAGCATTACGCCCTGTTCCGCCACATGACCGTGTTCGAGAACATCGCCTTCGGCTTGCGTGTGCGCCCCAAGGAAACCCGCCCGAGCGAAACGGAAATCCGCCGTCGCGTTCATGAATTGCTGGAACTGGTGCAACTGGACTGGCTGGCCGACCGCTACCCGCCACGGCTTTCCGGTGGCCAGCGCCAGCGCATCGCCCTCGCCCGCGCCCTCGCCGTAGAACCCAAGGTGCTGTTGTTGGATGAACCGTTCGGTGCGCTCGACGCCAAGGTACGCAAGGAACTGCGCCGCTGGTTGCGCCGCCTGCACGACGAGCTGCACATCACGAGCGTGTTCGTGACACACGATCAGGAAGAGGCCCTGGAAGTCGCCGATCGCATCGTGGTGATGAACCACGGCAAAGTCGAACAGGTCGGTGCACCCGCCGAGGTCTACGACAATCCGGCCACGCCCTTCGTCTACCAGTTCCTCGGCAACGTCAATCTGTTCCACAGCCGTGTGCATGGCGGATTCGCCAGAATCGGCGAACTGCAGATCGCGGCGCCAGAACACGGGCATGCGGAAGATACCCCGGCGCTGGCTTATGTCCGCCCGCACGACATCGACCTGCAGCGCGAGGCCAATGGCAGCGCCTTCGGTGCCCGCGTGCAGGACATCATCGCGATTGGTCCTGTGGTGCGTCTCGAACTGCAGCAGGAGGATAGCCCTGACACCATTGAAGTCGAGCTCACGCGTGAGCGCTTCAACGCCATGGCCTTCAGGGAAGGTGAAACGGTTTTCATCAAGCCGCGCAATTTGCGGGTTTTCTTAAACCAGGAAAGTTGACAGAAACTTTTGCACGGAAGATGGGTCTTTCAGTTCAGTACCCCTGAATTGGAGATCCATCGTGCGCCGTCTTCTGCTATCCAGCCTGCTGATCCTCTCCCAAAGCGCCCATGCGTTTGATCAGCAGTCGCTGATGAACGTCTTTTTCTCGATCGTGCTCGTCCGCGGCTACGACAGCGCCGGGGCGTTGGCCTACGGCTCAGGGGTGGTCATCGGCGAAAACAAGGTCGTGACCAACTGCCACGTGCTGCGCAAGACCAACAGTGCCTGGATATCGCAGGCAGAGGATGTCTACAAGATCGAAGCGGTCAACGTGGACGCGAAACATGACCTCTGTTTGCTGACCACCGTGGACAAGCTGCCGCTCAAACCGGTTGAACTTGGCACGACCACCGGCCTGGGCAAGGGCGATGAAGTCATCGCCATGGGGCATTCCAACGGCATGCCGTCCCCCATTACCTCCGGCGGGCAGCTGAAATCGATCTACGCCTACGATGGCGGCAACGTCATCCGCACGAACGCCCGATTTTCTCTCGGTGCCAGTGGCAGCCCGTTGTTCGACAGTAGTGGCAAGCTGATCGGCATCAACACCTTCAAGACGCCGGGGCGTGGTGCCTATTTCTATGCCATGCCGGTCGAATGGGTGAAGGCGCTCGAGCAGGCGCCACGGCAGACCAACTTTCCGGTCAGCGGTTCGGCCTTCTGGGAACTGCCAGATCAGGAAAAACCGTTCTTCATGCAGGTCGCCCTGCCCCACCTGAACGGTGACTGGGCCACACTGGAGAGCGTCAGCCAACGCTGGCTCAAGGCAGAGCCGGAAAACGCCGAGGCATGGTACGAACTCGGTTCGGCGCAGGAAGGCATGGGGCATGACGAGGAGGCGCAACGCGCCTACCGCACGGCCACTTCGCTCAACGCGCGGCATCTGGAAGCCCTGTTCCGGCTGGGCGTTTATGCTTCCAAACGTGGCGACAAGGAAGAGACCCATCAGGTCAGCGTGACCCTGGCGAAGATCGATGGCGAGATGGCCGACAAGTTCAACAAGGAAGTCGGCTGCAACGCCGCTTGTTGAGCGCGCGCGGCAGTTTATCTGGCGTCCGAAAATCGGTAGAATTCCGTTAATTCTGCCGATTAATCAAGGACCCACACTTTGGAACTCTCCCGCCGCGTTCAAGCCATCAAGGAATCCCCCACCCTCGCCGTCACCGCACGCGCCGCACGCCTCAAGGCTGAAGGCCGCGACATTATTGGTCTGGGCGCCGGCGAGCCGGATTTCGATACGCCGCAACACATCAAGGATGCCGCCAAGAAAGCCATCGACAGCGGCTTCACCAAGTACACCGCCGTCGGCGGCATCCCCGGTCTGAAGAAGGCCATCGTCGACAAGTTCAAGCGCGAAAACGGCTTTGATTACACCGTCAACGAAGTGATCGTCGGCGTTGGCGGCAAGCAGTGCATTTTCAACCTGGCGCTGGCCGTGCTGGATGCCGGTGACGAAGTCATCGTGCCGGCACCTTACTGGGTTTCGTATGCCGACATCGCCATCGTTGCCGAAGCCAAACCAGTCATCATCGAATGCGGTATCGAGCAAGGCTTCAAGCTGACCCCGGCACAACTGGAAGCGGCCATCACGCCGCAGACCAAGCTGTTCATGATCAACTCCCCTTCCAACCCGACCGGCTCGGTCTATACGCTGGAAGAACTCAAGGCGCTGGGCGAAGTGCTGAAGAAGTACCCGCGCATTCTGATCGCTACGGACGACATGTACGAGCACATCAACCTGACCGGCGAGCCGTTCGTGAACATCCTCAACGCCAACCCGGATCTGAAGAGCCGCACGATTGTGCTAAACGGCGTTTCCAAGGCCTACGCCATGACCGGCTGGCGCATCGGCTACGCTGCCGGCCCGGCGCATATCATCAAGGCAATGGAAATCCTGCAATCGCAGTCCACTTCCAACCCGACCTCGATCTCCCAAGTCGCCGCACAAGCCGCGCTGGAAGGCGACCAAAGCTGCCTCGAGCCGATGATCAAGGCATTCCGCGAGCGTCATACCTACGTGGTGGATCGTTTCAACAAGATGCCAGGCCTCAAGTGCCTGAGCGCAGGCGGCGCGTTCTACGCCTTCCCCGATGCCCGCGAAGTCATCGCAAGGCTGTACGCGGCTGGCAAGCTCAAGGACGCGACCGACCTGGCCCTGTCCGACTACCTCCTGGAAACTGTCGGTGTCGCCGTGGTGCCGGGTTCGGCATTCGGGGCGGATGGGTATTTCCGCATTTCCTTCGCCACCTCGATGGAGAACCTGCGCAACGCGCTGGATCGAATCGAAAAAGCACTCAGCTAAACGCTTGAAACTAACGGGAGCCCAGCGCTCCCGTTTTTATTTGGAGAACCCGCCATGAACGACAAGCAACTGGTCGCCCTGCACGCGGCCCAACTGGTCAAGGACGGCATGCTGGTCGGCCTTGGCACCGGCTCCACCGCCAACTATTTCATTGAAGAACTCGCCCGCCGCCAACGCGAGGAAGGCCTGCGTGTCACCACGGTCGCCAGTTCGGTGGTCAGCACCATCAAGGCCCAACAACTTGGCCTGCACGTGGTCGCCATGGAGCACATCAGCCACATCGACCTCTACGTGGATGGCGCGGATGAAATCACCCCCGACCTCACCCTGCTCAAGGGCCGCGGGTTCGACCTGGTACGCGAAAAACTGCTGGCCCGCGCGGCCGACCAATTCGTGGTCGTGGCCGACCGCAGCAAACTGGTCAGCCGCATCGGCGAAAAATTCCCCATCCCCATCGAAGTCATGCCCTTCGCCTGGCAACTCGCCAAACGCACGCTCGAAGGCCTGGGCGGCGAAGGCGCCCTGCGCAAGAACGGCGACGGCCTCACCATGACCTCGCACGGCAGCCTGGTGCTGGATATGCAGTTCGACCCCGATCTGGATGCGGCGATGCTGGCGGCGGCGCTCAGTGCCACGCCTGGGGTGGTGGAACATGGGATTTTTACTACGTTAGCGAGTACCATGCTGGTTGCCCATGAGGGGCAGGTTGAAGTACGGCACGCCACCTAATTATAGTTAGCATTCAAAGTGAAACATTACATTGCCCTCATACTTCTCCTGTGGTTTTCAGTGTCAAATGCTGAGACTCCTACCTTTATCTCGCAAGCTCCGTCCCCTCTAAAACTCTCAAAAAAAGGTCAAGATGGAATTGATTATTTCGGGTATCCGATTTCTATGATTGAAACCGGCTTACAGTTCGCCGTTTTCGATCATGCGGATCAGTGTTGATATGTCCGCGCCGTAGTTCTTTTCGGACTCTTCCTGCTGGGTTGATGGTACCCCGTACATCATGCTGTCGTACATGGTGCCCTTCGTCGCAAAGCCGATGCTGCGACGCTGGAATTTTGGTTTGGGCTGGATGACCTTGTGCGCCCCTTCCGTGAACAGAATCTTGGCCCGCAGCGCCTCGAAGCTGTAGCCACGACCCAGCCGGTTCATTACCCGGATCAGGTTGTTCAGCGATTCGGTGTAGGCATTGGTGATCGGATGATTGAAGTATTCCAGAATGTGCGGCTGCCAGTTTGTCCAAGCGGTGAGGATGGGCTGGTAGTGCTCGCGCAGTTCCGTCGGAATGCTTTTGCTCCAGGCATCGTAGCGCATCAGTGCCTGCTGGCGAGATGAGGCGTCGTAGATGTCGAAGAACTCTTCCTTGATACGGTAGGCTTCGCCCAGCAGTGGGTAATTCCTGATCCAGCCGTCCAGCAGCAATTGTTCCCTGTCGTTTAACTCTCTGGCGCGTTTTAGCAGCGCGAAACGATCATGCATGAGGCCGCGACGTTGTTTCGGCTCCAGATCGGCGCGCAGCGATTTCCGGGCCTTCTCCATGGCATCGTTTGCCATGCGTAGCACGTGGAACTTGTCCACCACCACCCTGGCATGCGGCAGGACTGCTTCGACCGCATCCAGATAGGGTCGCCACATGTCCATTGCCACATACTGCACGTCCTGCCTGCCATCGAGGCGGAACAGGTAGTCGGCCAAGGTTTTCTTGTTGCGGTCGCGCAGCACTTCGACGACGGTGTTGTTGTGGATGTTGGCGATGACGCCACGGGGCTTGATGAGGTGGATTTCGTCGATGCCCATCCACTTCGGTGTCTCGAAACGCACGGTACGTTCCAGCTCGTTGATATAGTCGCGGAATACGGCGCGTACGGTGAATTCGGTGCAACCGACCTCCTCGGCCAGACTGGCGAAGGTACGCTTGATGGATTGCCTGCCCATCCAATTGACCAGGCGACTGGTCATCAGGCGTTTCTCATCGACTTCCGGCAGCGGCTCATAGAAAGTCTTGGTACAGCCCCGGCAGCGGTAACGCCGCGTGTTCACGTAGAGGCCGACGCGCTTGCCGTGCATGGGCAAGTCCCTGACCATCTGCTCGCGCCGTCCGAAGCCCACCAGATTGTCGGAGAAGCAGTGCAGGCAGCGTCTCGGGGGCTCTACGACCTCGGCCGTGATGTGGTAGTCATGCTCGTTGGTGTCGACATGGAGTACGCGGTAGGCGCTAAGATGCAGGATGTTGGTTGGCATGCTGGCTAGGCTAAACTACTTGGTGATATGGGCAGCCAATTCTTTTGAAACGATAGGATTCACCTTTCCTGTCGAAAGTGCTTTAAGGAGGATTTGCGTGTCAATTTGATAACTACCCTGTGGCATTTGTTTGTAATATGGTTTATGTGAAGGATTAAGCAATATCCAGATGTTCGGCGAACCGTTTTCTCCTGCAACCCCAAGTATCCAATATTGTTTGTCATACGATTCCAGATTGAAAACGACACTCTCATTCAATTTAGATGCATCAGTATCGTATTTAACTGACAGAAATTGGAGCACCGACCATTCAGGTTTCGAGCCTAACTCATCACTTTCTGATAAAAACTGCAGAAACCACCATATCAATCCCCCCAGAATTAATATGGCAGTCATTCCGAAACATAGCCAGTTCTTCGCTTTCATCGGTTAAATTGATTCAAGCTTGCGGGAATGATCGTTGTGCCGATTGGTATTTTTACCACTCCCGATGCATAAGCTTTCGCTGTAACAGCCGAGTCGATAGGGAAGGGGGAGGAATTACCAAGTAGAAGCGAGGTAATGGGGGAACGTGGGTCATACATTCCTGCATGACGTAATGCTTCATTTGTTCTTGCCGCACATGTGTCGGAGCTATCCTGACTAGGCACAGCGGGCAAAAGGGGATTTAATGAATTTAAGTATTGAAGCATTGCCTCATCCTGCTCCGATGTGGTTTTAATGATATAGGCAATAGAATTTCGATAGTCTGCTTGAGATAACAGGTAATCCGTTAAGTTAGTGCCTGGTTTTGTTCCAGTCCCATAGCTATAAACCCCTTGGCCAGTTATCGCAATTGCCGCATGCCCTAAAGGATTGGAAGAAGTGGCTGCGCCATAAATAACCACCGCATCTAGGCCCGACGGATCAATTTTGCTAACGGGATTCCCTTCAACATAGGCATAAGGATTGATCCCACCCGCAAGCCCAATTGGATCCGCGGAGATATATCGAGCCGATGCAAGGTTGCTGTAACTCAGCAGTACAAGAATCAGCAAGTTTAGGATCATGCGGTATCTGGACATTTTTGCTCTCTCCAAGTTATTGCGTTCTCGGTTGTTGGTGCTGCTTTAACGTTTGCAGGTACTTTGCATCCTCTGCCCGGGTGGGTTCGCGCCAGCCCAAAGCTTCGGCTTTTTGATACAAAAATCGGTTGTTCTGATCCAGATACACATAATACTGACGCTCCTCGGGCGGGATCAGATTGGGCGTCGGGTATTTCTTCTGGAAACGTTCCCTGATCAGCCAGGCACATGCCGACCCTTTGTGCAACATGGCGTCTACAGATTTCGGATCATACTCCAATACCAAATCGGCTACGTCAATGCCCCGCTCGTACTGGCGCTGCTGCATGTAGTTTTCCGCCAAGGTCAACACCATGGCCGCTACGGTTTCCTTTTTGCTCAAAGGCCGGAGATAGATGCCGTTCGCAATAGCTTTGTCGGTCATAGGACTTTGCTGCCGGTACCAGACATCGCGGGTGGGATTGGCTCCACTGGTGGCTTCGAGGTTAATGTAATTCTCTGACGATGAATTCCGGTACTTCACCAGGATATGCAGGGGTGCATAGGCAGCCGTGACGTCCAGTCCCAAGCGTTGACCGAGGATGATGAACAGAAACGGCATGGAGACACAGTTGCCTTTCCTGGACGCAAGATAACTTGGCAGCAGCTTGTTACTGATCTTCTGGCCCAATGGGTCGTCGAAATCATACTGGTAAGGCCGCTGGCCATTCCAGGGGCCGGCCATATAGAGATAGGTTTTCAGCGCATCCAGTTTGGCCTGACCGGAAGCATTGGGCGGCAACATCGCCTGTATCTTAGCAACCGTGGCATCAATAGCCATGAGGTTCGCTTCGACATCGATCAAAGGATTGATCGTTTTGTCGATGATCAGCTTGGCTTTGGCGAGGTCGATCTGGTTTTCCGGCTGCTCCAAGATAGTCTGAATGGGCCTGAGTTCGGGAGAATGGCTTGCTGTGGCATCAGCATTGGCAATGATAGGAAGAGCCAGCAACGCCCCTATCATCCACCGGATTGCACTGCTTATCGTTTCAGCCAAGGCCAACCCCCAGATCAACCACGAATCACGATTCATGGTATTGATGCAACTCATGCCTGTCAATCATGCAACACTCTTTTGTATTATGATTTCATCGGTCGCGGAAAACTGGAAATCAATCACGAAAAACGGATACCCATTATTTCAAAGGTAAGGTTCAAGTTGAAGGCAACTTTACTGCCACCTTGAGAAATATGGGTGGCCCACCATACGAGTTAATCGTTTCGCTTCACCCCAATAAAAAATCAGCCGAGCAGTTACCCTTCCCTAAAGGCGAGCAACCACCAGAGCTGATTGTATTTACAAACGCAAAGGAAGCAGCAAATCTCCTATTAGGTCAAAAAAAGTATCTCACACTCATGTCTGAAGAGCACAAATACACTGAGGAAGAGGTGATGAATGGGGCGCAATTCAAAACCTATAAAGGTTTTGCAAAGGTAACTATTGATCGTTATAAAACTGCAGTTGAATGCGACAGCCGTTGGTATAAAGCTAGGCTGCTTTCCGTTGAACCTCTAAGCATTAAGCTCTCTGCCAAAAACTCCGGTCATTTGCCATGCTAACCCACCTTTAAAGCGGGACGCCTTAAGGCGCCCCTTAATTCAAACGTTAAAGCAGCCCCAACACCGTTTCCACGTTCGAAACCTCGAACTTCCCCGAAGCCTCTACCCCGATATATTTCACCACGCCGTCTTCCACGATCATGGCGTAGCGAAAGCTGCGCATGCCCATGCCGCCGCCGGTGAGGTCGCGGTTGAAGCCCAGCTTGGTGACATATTCCGCGCTGCCGTCAGCCAGCATGCGCACCTTGCCGATGGCGTTGTTCTGGCGGCCCCAGGCGGCCATGACGAAGGCGTCGTTGACGGCCACGCACCAGATTTCATCCACGCCCTTGGCCTTAAGGGCATCGTACTGGGCGACGTAGCCCGGCAGGTGTTGTGCGGAACACAGCGGCGTGAACGCGCCGGGCACGCCGAAGATGACGACTTTCTTGCCCTTGAGCAGCGGCAGCACTTCCAGCTTTTGCGGGGGCAGCGGGCAACCGTTACCGGCGTCGAATTCGGTGGTTTCCATCAGGATGCCTTCCGGCAGGTGTTCTCCGACTTGAATGGTCATGATCTCGCTCCTTGGTAATTATCAGGTGGTTTTCGGGTCATTCTAGCGGCAAATTGGCGCACATAAAACCTTTTAAAATTCATGGTTTTACCGCATTGCCTTCAAGTGGGGTTTTTGAGATGATGCAGGCATCATTTTAGGTAAAGCCTTCATCATGTCTGACACCAAAAAACTGCGCTGGGGCATTCTTGGCGCCGCTCGCGTCAACGAACGTTTATTGCCCGCCATCGTCGAGGGAAGCAATTCGCAACTGGTCGCAATCGCCAGCCGCCGGCCGGGCGCCGCGGCAGAAACCTTGAAGAAATATGCGCCGCAACAAACGGGTATCCGGGCGCATGACGATCTGGAGGCTTTGCTGCAAGCGGACGATATCGAGGCGGTATATCTGCCCATGGCCAACGAGGATCACGCCGAGTGGGCACTGCGGGCCATCGAGGCAGGCAAGCACGTGCTGATTGAAAAGCCACTCGCCCTCAGCGTGGCGGATATCGAGTCCATCGAAGCCGCGGCCCAGCGTCACAACGTCAAGGTGATGGAGGGCTTCATGTACGTGTTTCACCCGCAGCATGCCCGGGTGCGCGAACTGCTGCAATCCGGCCTGATCGGCGAGGTGAAATACGTGCGCACGGCATATTCGTTCCTGATGCGCGCAGCGCGCATGTACCGTGTCGCGCGCCAGCCGCAGGCGGGCGGCGGTGCGATGTGGGACATCGGCCCCTACGCCATTCACTCGCTGCTGTCCTGGTTCGACACGCCGCCACTCAGTGTGATGGCCATGGCAAAGTTCAACGCGCATGGTGCCGACATCGCCACGACCGGGATTCTGGACTTCGGCGATGGCAAACACGGCCATTTTGATATCAGTTTTGAGACCACGCGCCGCTCGGAATACGAAATCTTCGGCGATAAGGGCAGCATCAAGTGCCATACGGTGTGGCAGTTGCCCGGCGATTTTCCGGTCATTTCATGGGCCACGGAAGACGGGCGTCGCGGTACCGAGCAACTGCTGCCCGCCAATCACTTCAAGCTGGAAATCGAGCACTTCAGCGATTGCGTGCTACTTGACAAGACGCCCCAGCTGACGCTGGCGGATGCGAAGTCGACGTGCGCCACGATCAATGCCGTGCTGACGTCAGCGCTTGAGCACCGTCAGGTGAGCATCGATCCCGTTTCCGCATAACCATCAGCGGCCACGCGCTTTGGCACGCCCTGCCCTGCGCTGGCCCACCTGACAGAAAGTTTCGTATGTATATCGTTGCGATCGCCTGGCTTTACGTCACGATGATGATGGCGATCACCGAACCGAGCTTTGTCGCCGGCGTGCTCACCTTCGTGTTTTACGGGCTGCTGCCCTGCGGACTGCTGGTGTGGCTGATCGGCACGCCACAACGCAAGCGCAACCGTTTACGCGTGCTCGCCGATCAGGAGCTTGACCACCCAGATCGACCCGATACCCAGCGCGATTAGGCTGACCTGCTGGATCGTGGCGCGGATTTCCGGGCGCTTGTGCAGCCCGGGGATCAGGTCTGCCACCGCGACGTAGATCATGCTGGCCGAGGCCAGCCCGAGGATGGTCGGAATCCAGCTTTGCACGTCCTTCAACGCGAAGTACGCGAGCAAGCCCCCAACCAACGTTGCCAGACTCGACAGCAGATTGAGCACCAAGGCCTTGCGCTTGGTGTAGCCAGAATGCAGCAGGATCAGGAAGTCACCGACTTCCTGCGGGATTTCGTGCGCGATGATTGCCAATGCAGTCACGGCACCCAGCTTAAAGTCCGTCATGAAAGCCGCCGCGATCAGGATACCGTCCACAAAGTTGTGAAAGGTATCGCCGATCATGATCATCAGCCCACTGCGGCCATGGTCGTGCCCGTGATCGTGTTGATGGCCATGATGGCCGTGATCATGCGTATGCCCGACAGCGTGGGCTTCGCAGTCATCGCCGTGGCAATGGCGCCAGAGCACCAGTTTCTCCAGCACAAAGAACAGCAGGATACCGAACAGCACGGTCGCCGCCATGGACTCCATGTTGCCGGAGAGCTCGAACGCGTGCGGCAGGATCTCCAGAAACACTGCGCCCAGCAACGCACCGATCGCATAACTGATCAGCATCGGCACCCATGCCGCACGCGCATTGAGTGCAACCAGTGCGGCAGCGACGATACTGATGACACCGCCGAGCAGGCAAGCAGCGAGAATCCAGGTCAACACGGTCATGGGGAATCCGAACGACAAAAGAAGAATTATACGGGATGTGTCAAGCCCGGCCGAGCCAGATCATGCTGGCCATGCGGCCGGTCCGTCCATCACGACGATAGGAATAGAAGCGGCCGGGATCGGAATAGGTGCACATGTTGCCCCCGTGGATGCGCTGCACGCCCACGGCCGCCAAGCGCTGACGTGCCAGCAATTCGAGATTCGCGAGGTATTTCTCGCCCTTGGCGACAAAGGCGGAAGCCGCCTCGGGCGCATGGCTGACAAACACATCCCGCACCTCGTGCCCCACTTCGAATGCCTCGGGACCAATAGCCGGACCCAGCCAGGCCAGCAAGCGGGAAGGAGTAACCGCCATGGCGTTGACCGTGGATTCGATCACGCCATCGGCCAACCCGCGCCAGCCGGCGTGCGCCGCGCCGACAACCGTGCCCTCTTCATCGCATAGCAACACCGGCAGGCAATCGGCCGTCATCACGGTGCAAACCGCATGCGGTTGACGGGAAATGGCGGCGTCTGCCTTCACCACGCAACTCGCCTGCTCCGCGACGATCACCTGTGTTCCGTGAACCTGCTCCATCCAGACCGGTTCGCTGGGCACATACCGATTCAGGTGCTGCCGGTTGGCGGTGACGCGCATGGGGTCATCCCCCACGTGTGTGCCCAGGTTCAGGCTATCGAACGGCGACAGGCTTTGCCCGCCCAGCCGTGTCGTCTGTAAGGCCTTGACGTTGGGCGGCGCAGGCCAGTCAGGAACGATCAGATGCTCGGGCAGCAGCATCACTCGTCTTCCTCGTCCTCGTAATCCTCGTCGTAATCGTCTTCGTAGTCCTCGTCATAAGCCAGCTCGAAGTCCTCTTCTTCCGGCACTTCTTCAAAGCGCATGGCTTCCAGCAGGGCCTTCATGTCGTCCGGCAAATCCGCCTGCCACTCCATGTATTCGCCGGTCGCAGGATGGATGAGGCCCAGTTTAACGGCGTGCAAGGCCTGTCGATGGAAGGCCTTGAGCGCCGCCTTGAGGGTGGGCGTGATCATCTGGTTGGGCACGATGCCGCGAAGGCCGTACACCGGGTCACCCACCATCGGGGCGCCGAGATGCTGCATGTGCACACGGATCTGGTGCGTACGACCGGTTTCGAGACGGCATCGCAGATAAGAGTGGACCGCAAAGCGTTCCAGCACCTCGTAATGCGTCACCGCCGGCTTGCCGCCCACCCGGACCACCGCCATCTTGGTACGTGCCGTGGGGTGGCGGCCGATCATCGTATCCACCGTGCCGTTGCGCCACACCTGCCCCCAAACGATGGCGCGATACTCACGCTTCACGGTTCTCGCCTGCAATTGCCGCACCAGGCTGGTTTGCGCGGCAATTGTCTTGGCCACGACCAGCAAACCGCTAGTGTCCTTGTCGAGTCGATGTACGATGCCCGCGCGGGGCACCTCTTTCAGGGCCGGGCAATGATGCAGCAAGGCGTTAAGCAGGGTTCCTTCCCAGTTGCCCGCCGCCGGGTGCACCACCATGCCCGCAGGCTTGTTGATCACGATGATGTGGTCGTCTTCATAGACCACATCCAGATCGATGGCCTCCGCCTTGAAAGACGTGGTTTCCGGGTCTTCCTGTGGCGTAATGGTCAGGCGCTCTCCGCCATAAACCTTTTGTTTGTTGGTGGCAGCCTGGCCATCGACCTGCACCAGGCCTTCCTTGACCCAGGTCTGCAAGCGCGACCGTGAGTAATCAGGCAGTAGCCGGGACAGCACCTGGTCGAGCCGCAGGCCGGCCAGTGAATTAGGGACTTCAAGTAAGATGGGCGCGTGTTGGGTCATCAGTTATAATCGAACGAAATTTTGATTCAGGTACTTCACAATGAAACGTAGTTTAGCTTTTATTTCGGTACTCTTCCTTGCCGGATGTGCAGTTTTCGGCGCACCAACAGTACTCGACGAAACCAAGGGCTGGTCGGTACAGCGTCTCAACAGCGCGGCCGAAGAACGGATGCGCGAGAAGGACTACGACAAGGCCATCAACTACTACGAGATCCTGGAATCCCGCTTCCCGCATGGACGCTACGCCACCCAGGCACAGATGGAGATCGCCTACGCGCATTACAAGAAGGCCGATGCCGCCGCTGCGATCGCCGCGGCGAACCGCTTCATCAAGCTGCACCCGCACCACCCCAACGTCGACTACATCTACTACCTCAAGGGCCTGGCCACCTTCAACGAGCGCGGCATCGTCGAGAAACTGACCGCGCAACAGATCAATGATCGCGATCCGAAGGCACTGCGTGAATCGTTCGCTGCGTTCAAGGAACTGGTCACCAAGTATCCCCAAAGCAAGTATGTCAAGGACGCCACGGCCCGCATGGCTTACCTGGTCAGCAGCCTTTCTCAACACGAAATGCACGTCGCACGCTATTACATGAAGCGTCAGGCTTACGTCGCGGCGCTCAACCGATGCAAGTACGTTATCGAAAACTACCCGGAGACACCCGCCGTGGAAGAGGCGCTGGTCACCATGGTCAGCGCCTATGGCCTGCTCGACATGGAAGACCTGAAGCAGGACACCCTGCGCGTGCTGAAAGCGAACTATCCTGACAGCCGCTTCAACGGCACCGGCATTCCGGACGACCAGCGTGTCTGGTGGAAATTCTGGGAAAGCCTGATGTAAGTCAGGGTCGTACCCATCAAAAAGCCGGGAACTTCAAGCCCGGCTTTTTTATTTAGCGCTTCTTGCGCTCATCGTTCTTCTTGGCCTGCATTTCCTTGCGCTGCGCGGTCTTGCGACGGCGCATGCTGACGATCCCTTCGCCACGCTTGGGCTTGTTTTCCACTTCGGCAAACGGGTTGTCGCCCTTCTTGAACTGCACGCGCAATGGCGTTCCCGACAATTCAAACGCCTTGCGGAACACTCCTTCGAGGAAGCGCACGTAGCTCTGTTTGACCCCGTCGACATGATTACCATGAATCACGATCACCGGCGGGTTGCTACCACCTTGGTGCGCGTAGCGCAGCTTGGGACGAATCCCCTTGGAGATCGGTGGCTGGTGCTGTTGCAAGGCTTCTTCCAGCACGCGTGTCAGCTTGGGGGTTGGCAGCTTGGCCATGGCGGACTTGTAAGCGCCATCGACCGACTGCAGCAACAGCGTCAATCCGCTGCCTTTTAGTGCCGAGATATAGTGGAACTTGGCGAAATCGAGGAACTTGAGCTTACGGTCGATTTCGTTCTTGATCCAGTCGCGTTCATCCGTGTTCAGCCCGTCCCATTTGTTGACGGCGACCACCAGTGCGCGACCAGTCTCCAGAATGAAGGCGGCGATGTGGGCTTCCTGCTCGGTAATGCCGTCCTTGGCATCGACCACCAGAATCACCACGTTGGCATCTTCCACCGCCTGCATGGTCTTGATGACGGAGAATTTTTCGACCGCTTCGAATACCTTGCCGCGGCGGCGCACCCCAGCCGTGTCGATCAACGTGTAGTGCTTGCCGTTGCGTTCCAGTTCAATGTAGATGGAGTCGCGCGTCGTGCCCGGCTGATCGAAGGCAATCACACGTTGCTCGCCCAGAAGGGCATTGACCAAAGTGGACTTGCCGACGTTCGGGCGACCGACGATGGCCACCTTGGGAGAACGTTCGTCGCGTGCCGGCTGGTCATCTTCTTCTGGTGCAAAATCGGCCAAGGCCAGATTGACCAAGTCTCGCACACCTTCGCCGTGCGCTGAGGAAATCGACAATGGATCGCCCAGGCCCAGTTCATGGAACTCGGCTGCCGAGATGGCGCGGTTCATGCCTTCGGTCTTGTTGACGGCGAGGTAAACCGGACGACCACTGCGGCGCAAGCGGTCGGCAATGACCTTGTCCTGCGGTGTCAGCCCCTGACGGCCATCCACCAGAAATACGATGACGTCTGCCTCGTCGACCGCCAGCAGCGTCTGGCGCGCCATTTCGGCCAGAATGCCGTTGTCCACCAACGGCTCGAAGCCGCCGGTATCGACCACCAGATAAGGAAAATCACCGACGACGCCACGGCCGTAGTGTCGATCGCGCGTCAAGCCGGGCAAGTCAGCCACCAACGCATCACGCGTCTTGGTGAGGCGATTGAAGAGGGTCGATTTGCCGACATTGGGCCGGCCGACCAGTACGAGAGTAGGCAGCATTATTTGACCGAGATCGCGAACAGGCCACCACCGGCCGTCTGCGCCAGCAAGGTCGCATCGCCTAGATCCAGCAGTTGGGCCATGACGGGACTATCTTCCGTTTCGATCCGGGCGACGAACGCGCCATCGTCGCGGGCCAGGAAATGGACGTAGCCATGCACGTCACCCACCGCGACAAATGGCCCCATCGGCAAGGGTGCACTCAGTCGACGATTCAACAATCCACCCTGGCGCCAGTAGCTTTTGCCCGCACTGTAATCCACTGCGTACACCGCACCGCCGCTGTGGGTCACGAACACGCGTCCGTCTTCGGCACTCATGCCGTTGTAGCTTGAAATATCGCGATTCCACAACACGCGACCGCTCATCCGATCAACGGCTGCCACGCGGCCCTGATAGGCCACGGCATAGACCATACGGCCGTCCACCACGGGAACGCTTGTAATGTCCGCGATGCGTTCGATTTCGGTCGAGCCTTTGGGCTGCGCGACAGAAGCTTCCCACAACACCTTGCCATCATCGGCCTTGAGCGCCACCATCTTGCCGCCGGCAAAGCCGACATAAGCCGCCCCGCCATCCAGCGCCACACCGGCTGCGCTACGCAGGGTCAACGAGGGCGTTGCCCGTTCGTATACCCATTTGCGCTTGCCGTCCTTGGCATCGAGACCGAAAATCCGGCTGTCGCCGCTACGCACGACGACGACCCCGCCACTGACCTTGGGCGCGCTCAGCACTTCACTGCTGACCTTGGATCTCCAGAGCGCCTTGCCGCTCTGGTCAAACGCCAGCACCATGCCCTTGGGGGTGCCGACGAGCACGAGGTCTTCCCCTGCCCCAACACCGCCAGAAATCTTTTCGCCCACCTTGATACGCCAGGCCTGCTTGCCGGTCACGGCATCGAAGCGTGCGATTTCGCCCGCTTCAGACGCGGCGAAGACGGACTTCTGATCCATGGCAGGCGTGAACTGGTAAGACGCCGAATCACCGATATCGGCACGCCAGACGATTTTGGCGGTCGCACTAGCCTTGAAGTCGGCCAGCTCCATCGGCGGATCTTTTTCCTCGGGCCCAAACAGGCGTTCGGAGACATCCGTCTTGAGATCGGTCAGTGTGGTACACCCGGCCAGCAGGGCCACCAGAATGAGGGGTATCAGTCGCACGTTAGCTGCCCAGCGCATCCAGCTTGCGTTCAGTAAAGGTGTGATAACGACCTTCTGCATCGAGCTTGGTCAAAGCCTCGGCGTAGGCAGCCTTGGCTTCGGTCTTCTTGCCCTGTGCCGCCAGCACATCGCCACGCAGGTCGGCGAACAACCCGTCAAAGCCGACGTCGTGCTGTTCGCTCAGGGTCTTCAGTGCAGCATCGTATTGTTTCTCTTCATACTGGAAGCTGGCGAGTTGCAGTTGACCGATGGCGCGTACCGGAGCCTCCTTGGCGTGCTTGGTCACCCACTCGACTTGTGCCTTGGCGCTCTTGGCATCACCGGCTTGATAGTTGACCTTGGCGGCTAGAAGCGCAGCACGGGCAGCATAAGGTGTCCCGGCATACTGTTCCATCAGCTCGGCAGAAGCAGTCTGGATGGCCTTGGTATCTTTGGGATCTAGCTTGGTCAGGGCATCGTATTGCGCGGAGGCGGCCACGGACTGTTTGTTCTGGTAGATGTTCCAGCCCTGATAACCGGCATAGGCCAGTGCCAGGGCGGTGAAACCCGCCATCACCACGTTGCCGTTGCGCTTCCACCAGGCGCGCAGTTCGTCGAGTTGTTCCTGCTCTTCCAGATCGTATGCCATGCTTTTCTTTCCTGTTAAGCCGACCGATGACGGCCGGGTATCGAATTCAATAGATTCCGTGTGTATCCCTGCTGCGGGTCGGCATAGAGCGCTGCTGCGGGCCCCTGCTCGACGATCTTACCTCGATGCATGACCGCCACTTCATCCGCCACATGCCGCACCACGCGCAGGTCATGGCTGATGAACAGATAGCTCAGCCCCATCTCCTGCTGCAGTTCTTTCAGCAGCAACAAAATCTGCGCCTGGATCGACACATCGAGCGCCGAGACCGGTTCATCGCACACCACCACTTTGGGTTCCAGCACCAGGGCCCGCGCAATCCCGATGCGCTGACGTTGCCCGCCAGAAAATTCGTGTGGATACTTCTCCATATCGGCCACGCTCAACCCAACGCGCTGCAACATGCGGATCACCCGATCCTTGCGCTCCTGCGCGCGGCCCATCTGATGGATCAGCAGCCCTTCTCCGACGATATCCCCCACCCGCATGCGGGGATTGAGGGAGGCAAACGGGTCCTGAAACACCATCTGCAAATGCCGTCTGACCGTCCTGAGTTTCGCGCCATCCAGCGCTGCCAAGTCCTGGTTTTCGAACAGCACTTCCCCTGCGTCAAGGGGAAGCAATTGTAACAGACAACGCGCCAGGGTGGACTTGCCGCTGCCGGACTCGCCCACGACGGCGAGCGTTGTACCTTCATGCAGATCGAGGCTGACGTCATCCAGTGCCTTGACTACGGTGGTGCCGAAGCCGAATCGGCCACTGCGCTGCTGGTAATGCTTCACCAGCCTTTTGGCAGAGAGGATGATGTTGCTCACACGCCCTCCTTCAGCCAGGCATAATCGATCGGCTTCAGCGGCTTGAGACCTTCTGCATCGGGTACGCAATCCAGCAATGCCTGGGTATAGGGATGTGAGGGACGGCCCAGCACCTGATCGACCGGGCCGCTTTCCACTACCTGCCCGCGGAACATCACGACCACATCATCCGCGATATCGGCCACCACGCCAAAATCATGGGTAATGAACAGCATGCCCATCTGCATGCGCTGTTTCAGGTCGGCCAGCAGCGACAGGATTTGCGCCTGCACCGTCACGTCCAGTGCCGTGGTTGGCTCGTCGGCGATCAGCATGGCCGGTTGGCAGGCGATGCTCATGGCGATCATCACGCGCTGGCGTTGCCCGCCGGAAAGTTCATCGGGATAACTCCCGACACGCGCAGCGGGGATGCCAACTTGCTCGAGCAACGCACCGATGCGTGCCTGCAGCGCGGCGCCCTTGAGACCGAGGTGCGTTGTGAGGCTCTCGCCGATCTGGAACCCGACCGTCAGGACCGGGTTGAGTGAGGTCATCGGCTCCTGGAAAATCATGCCGATGCGCTTACCGCGGATTTCCTGCATATCGCGATTGGCGCACGCGGAAATATCAGCGCCCTGAAACACAATCTTGCCTGCGGTACGTTGCAAGGCGGGCGACAACAGCCCCATCACCGACAGAGCCGTCAGACTTTTACCGCTGCCCGATTCGCCGACGATGCAGGTCGTACTGCCAGATTGCAGCGTGAGGGAGACATCGTTGACCAGCACGCGCGACGGCTGCGCCACCGGGGCGATACTGAGCCCTTCGATGCGCAGCAGGTCCGTCATGCGCTGAGTAACTCCGCTGCAGCGGCCACCGGCATGCGGGCCTGCTCGCCGTTACCCCGCAGGGGTTTGACCGATACTTCCCCGGCGGCGACCTCGTCGTCACCAATGATGATGGCGTAACGTGCCTGGCTGCCATCGGCCTTTTTCATCTGCGATTTGAAGCTGCCGCCCCCGCAGTGCAATACCACGCTAAGACCGGCGTCGCGCAAGGCTTCGGCCACTTGCGGCGCCATCTTGTCTGCTGCCTCGCCAAGATGCAATACGTAGGCATCCGGAGCCATCGTCGGGGCCTGGAACGCCTGTTCCTGCAACAACGCCAGCAAGCGCTCAACGCCCATGGCATAGCCGCAAGCCGGCGCCGGCTTGCCGCCGATCTGCTCGATCAGCGTATCGTAGCGGCCACCAGCGCACACCGTTCCCTGCGCCCCCAGGCGGGTCGTCACCCACTCAAACACCGTGGCGTTGTAATAGTCGAGCCCGCGCACCAGTCGCGGGTTGATGCGGTATTCAATACCGGCCGCGGTGAGCATGGCCTGCAACTGTTCGAAATGCAGGCGCGAAGGCTCGTCGAGATCATCCATCAACCGGGGAGCGGCCTCCACCATCGCCTGCATCGCCGGGTTCTTGGTATCCAGGATCCGCAAAGGATTGCTGTGCAGGCGACGTTTTGCATCTTCGTCCAGCAGGTCGGCGTGTTGCTCGAAATAGGCGATCAAACGGCTGCGGTAACGCGCACGCGCCTCCGCGGAACCCAGTGTATTGATTTCCAGCGCCACGTCCTGCAGACCCAGCAGTTTCCACAGACGTGCCGTCATGAGAATGTGCTCGGCATCCATGTCCGGGCCATCGTAACCCAGAGACTCGACCCCAACCTGGTGGAACTGGC
The DNA here is from genome assembly GCA_964445115.1 of uncultured Methylobacillus sp. GTDB lineage: Bacteria > Pseudomonadota > Gammaproteobacteria > Burkholderiales > Methylophilaceae > CAIJXJ01. Next base: position 196,779 of record CAYUJU010000001.1, read on the forward strand.
GATAGCGGCCCTTCTGCGGGCGCTCGTGGCGGAACATCGGGCCCATGTACCACAGGCGTTGCGGGGCGTTGTACAACAAATTGTGTTCGATCACGGCGCGCACGCAAGAAGCGGTGCCCTCGGGGCGCATGGTCAGGCGCTCGCCATTCAGCCGGTCTTCGAAGCTGTACATTTCCTTTTCGACGATATCGGTCACCTCGCCGATCGAGCGTACGAACAAATCCGTAGATTCGACGATGGGCGTGCGAATCTGGGTATAGCCGTAGGCGCGCAGCCAATCGCGTACCGTATCTTCGAAAAATTCCCAGATCGCAGCGTCTGCCGGCAGGATGTCGTTCATGCCGCGTACGGCCTGGATGGTCTTGCTCATGTGGTGTGTTTCTTAAATGACTTTGATTGAAATGGTTTTGCTTTCGTGACGCAACTTGCCGCCCTCGGCGTAATGCGTCCTGACGTAGTCTTCGACTATCGCCTGGAATTCCTCCGCGATCCCCTCGCCTTTCAGGGTCACGGTTTTTTCGCCATCGACAAATACCGGTGCCACGGGAACCTCGCCTGTTCCTGGCAAGCTGATACCGATGTTTGCCAGCTTGGATTCACCCGGGCCGTTGACCACACAGCCCATCACGGCCACGTTCATCGTTTCCACTCCGGGATACTGATTGCGCCAGACCGGCATTTGTTCCCGCAGATAGCGTTGAATTTTCTGCGCGAGCTCCTGGAAGAAGGTTGACGTGGTCCGTCCACAACCCGGGCACGCGGTCACCAAGGGGGTGAATGAGCGAATACCCATGGTCTGGAGAATTTCTTGCGCAACCACCACTTCCTTGGTGCGCGATTCCCCCGGCTCGGGCGTGAGGGAAACGCGTATTGTGTCACCAATACCTTCCTGCAGCAGGACCGCCAGCGCCGCCGTGGAGGCCACGATACCCTTGGATCCCATGCCGGCCTCGGTCAGGCCGAGGTGCAACGGATACTCGCAACGACGTGCCAGTTCGCGATACACGAGGATCAGATCCTGTACGTCGCTGACCTTGCAGGAAATGGTAATGCGGTCACCCGGCAGGCCTAGCGCCTCGGCCTGTGCCGCGCTCTCGAGCGCCGACTGGATCAACGCTTCACGCATCAGCGCTTCGGAAGACCATGGCTCGGCGCGCTGTGCGTTCTCATCCATCATGCGTGCCATCTTGGCCTGGTCGAGACTGCCCCAGTTCACGCCAATGCGCACCGGCTTTTCATGGCGAATCGCCATTTCGATCATGGCGGCGAACTGTTCATCCCGCTTGGAGCCCTTGCCGACATTGCCCGGGTTGATGCGGTATTTGGCCAATGCCGCAGCACAGTCCGGATATTGGGCGAGCAGTTTGTGGCCATTGAAATGGAAATCGCCGATCAAGGGGACGTTACAACCTAGCGCATCCAGTTTGCGACGGATCTCGCCGACCTGCGCGGCAGCCTCGGGGGAATTGACGGTGATGCGGACCAGCTCCGAGCCCGCCTGCCACAGTTCGAAGACCTGCTGCACGGTGGCATTGGCATCGGCGGTATCGGTATTGGTCATGGACTGCACGACTACGGGCGCATCGCCCCCGACGGGCACGTGCCCAACCATCATGCGCCTGCTACTGCGGCGATGGAGGTGCGGATGGCTCAAGTTCTACTCCAGGGTAAGGCGTGCAACGTTGGCCTTGGTATGCAGGGCCAGGTCCACCGGTTTGTCATTGAATTGAATCTGGACTACCGAAGCATTGCCGACCACTAGACTGAGCGGCGGGATGCCTTCGACAGCGGCTTGTGCGCCGGCCGATTCATTTTTGTTGAACAATTCCTTGCCGTCGCGGTCCATGACGCTCACCCAGGATTGACCGGTGAAGCGGATCACAAGTTTCGCCATGGCAGGTGCGGCAACGGCGGGAGGCACCGTGACCGCGGTGACGGGTTCCGGCTCGACCCCTGACACGGCTACGGGCGCCGACACAGGCTCAGGCAGCGCGATCGGGGTCGGGGCCGATGCCTCGCCGATCATCTCCGGCTCGGCCACCACCGCCTGCGCCGGGGCAGCGGCCTCATCCGTGACATGCTGGCGCAGCTCCATGAAAGCCAGCCATCCGGCCAGCGCCAGCACCACCACGCCAGACGCCATGGCATAGGGCAGCCAAGCCTTCTTGTCGTGTTTGAGAATCGGGATATTTTCAGAGTGCAACGAAATGTTGCCGGGCGTCGTGGTCGGCGCATACACCCGATAGATTTCCAGCAACGCATCCACATCGAGATTCAGCAACTTGGCGTAGTTGCGGATAAAGCCGCGGACGAAGGTCGATGAAGGCAGCGCTGCAGCATCATCGCTTTCAAGCGCCTGCACCTGCCGCACGCTCAACCGCAAGCTGGCAGCCACTTGCTCCAGGCTCAGGCCTGCCTGCTCGCGGGCAGAGGAGAATACCTGTCCCACGCTATGCGGGACTGTGGGTGCCTCGACGGGCTGGACGTTTTCTTCGATCGATTCGGTCATCCTACTCTCCCGACAGCATAGCCTTGGTCTGTGACGAGTTCGGATATTTGTTCTTCAGCAGCAGGCGGTAACTCGCCTCGGCATCGCTGCCTCCCAACTGCCGCTCGACACGCACCCCCAGCCACAACATATCCGGGGTCGGCTCAGTATTCAACATGGCCTGCTGCAAAAACTGTCGGGCCATGAAGTAGTCCTGGCGATTGAAATGCAGGTTGGCCATCTGGTAATTGGCCTGGCGCAACGCCGGCTGCAGCTGCAGCGCCATGGACAGGTATTTTTCCGCATCCTTGTCGTTGCCGCCCTTGAGCGCGCAGGTTCCGGCATTCAGGTAGGCCAGTTCCGGCGTCGGATACAACGGATTCCTGACCGCGATCAGGAATTCCTTGATCGAGGCGTCGAACTGATTGCGCGAACACAGGAAAGTGCCGTAGTTGTTATGTGTTTCGGAACTCTGGGGGTCCAGTTGCAACGCACGCTTGAAGTTCGCGTCGGCCTTGTCATCCTCGTTGAGCGCGGCGTGCACCAGCCCAAGCCCGGCATAGGCCATCGCATAAGCAGGGTCGATCCGGATCGACTCGTTGAACTCATCCAGCGACACCGCCAGCAAGCCCTGCGCGTAGTAGCCAGACCCCAGTTCGGTGTGAATCTTGGCGCGGTGGCGCTCGTTCGAATCGCCGCCTGGCTTGGCACCCGTTGCCGCACAGCCGCCCATCACCAACGCCAGAAACAACACCATCAGATATTTCATGCAGCACTCTCCAGCACCAGCTTGTGGGTGCGCCGGGTTTTATCCAGAACCTTGCCGGCCAGTTGCCCACAGGCGGCGTCAATATCTTCCCCACGCGTCTTGCGCGTGGTCACCACGTAGCCCGCCTGCATGAGCACATCGCGGAAACGGCGGATGGCGTCCGGCTTGGACGTATTGTAGCCGCTGTTCGGGAACGGGTTGAACGGAATCAGATTGAATTTGCAGGGGACATCATGCACGACCTGCAGCAACTGTCGGGCGTGCTCGACCGTGTCGTTGACGCCATCCAGCATCACATATTCGAAAGTCACGAAATCACGCGGCGCCTTTTCCAGATAACGCTGGCAGGCGGCCATGAGTTCGGATAGCGGGTATTTCTTGTTGATCGGAACGATCACATCGCGAATGGCATCGTTGGGCGCATGCAGCGATACCGCCAGTGCGACCGGACATTCGTCGCGCAATCTGTCCATCGCCGGCACCAGGCCTGACGTCGATACGGTCACACGCCGACGGCTCAAGCCATACGCGGAGTCATCCAGCATGATGTTGAGCGCGGTGACGACGTTATCGAAATTCGCCAGCGGCTCGCCCATGCCCATCATCACCACGTTGGAAATGATGCGGTCACCCTTGGGGTCACGCCCCAGTGCCTTATTGGCCTGCCATAACTGGCCGATGATCTCGGCAACGCTGAGGTTACGGTTGAACCCCTGGCGGCCGGTAGAGCAAAACGTGCACTCGAGCGCACATCCCACCTGGGACGATACGCACAGCGTGCCGCGATCGTCTTCTGGAATGAAGACGGTTTCGACCCCGTTGCCGGCACCCACGTCGATCAACCACTTGCGGGTGCCGTCTTCGGAAATCTGCTCGAGTTTGACCTCGGGCGGACGGATCTCGGCCACCTGCGCGAGTTTCTCACGCAACACCTTGGCCACGTCCGTCATCTGCCCGAAATCGTTCACGCCGAAATGGTGCATCCAGCGCATCAACTGCTTGGCGCGGAACGGCTTCTCGCCCAGTTCGGCGAAGAACGCGGCGAGCTTCTGCTGATCGAAATCGAGCAGATTGACCGTCATTTAGCGGGAGTAAACCTGCGAGGACGGGAAGAAGTAAGCGATTTCGATCGCGGCGTTTTCCGCAGAGTCGGAACCGTGCACGGCGTTCGCGTCAATGCTTTCCGCGAAATCGGCACGGATGGTGCCCGGTGCAGCTTCCTTCGGGTTGGTGGCACCCATCAGGTCACGGTGCGCCAGCACGGCGTTCTCGCCTTCCAGCACCTGAATCACGACCGGGCCGGACACCATGAACTTCACCAGGTCAGCGAAGAACGGGCGTGCGCGGTGCACGGCGTAGAAACCTTCTGCTTCAGCCTGGGACAGGTGGGTCATGCGGGAAGCCACGATCTTCAGGCCGGCATTTTCGAAACGGGTGTAGATCTTGCCGATCACGTTCTTGGCAACGGCATCGGGTTTGATGATGGAAAGGGTGCGTTCAACAGCCATGACAACTCCAAAAGTTAAGTTTATGAAAACGCGAAAGAATACCATTTCGACGGGCTGAAATAAACCTTCGAGTCGATTTTCTGGCCGCCGACAGGCAAGAAAAAGCCTCCGGGCAAGATGCCTCGGAGGCGGGATTAGCAACGTTACTTGTTGTTGAAGAACGCGACGTTCTGGCAACGATCGTTGACGAATGTCATTTCGGTGCTCTTGTAGGTGCGCTTGCCGTCATAGGTCACGATGTTGGCGTAGTACCACATCTCGACGTTGACGCGCTTGGACTTGTCTTCCTTGCCGGCACTGGCCACGAAGGAGTCTGCATTGCTCGGCTTGACCGATTGCTCTTTCTTGATCGGCTGACCCAGGACTGCCGCAACCTGCTTGCGTGATTTGCCGCTAAATGCCTTGAGGAAGGACACCTCGTCATAGACCTTTTTCTTGGCCTCAGGCGCTGCGTGGACAGAAGTCCCGAACATCACGCTTGCCAGCATGACGGACGCCGCGAAAGCGGAAATCATCTTGTGTAATTGCATTCCAGATTCCTCTAAAGAGTGGTTCGTGAGAATTATCGCATTATTCGGACCATCATGAAAAAGCGAGCTTCAGGCCGTCATACCCGACTAACACACCGGCAGGCAATTGCGTTGACAGCGTTTCGTATTCCAGTTCATGAGTCATGTGGATGAGATAGGTGCTGGCAGCGCCGATGTGTGCCGCGTAGGCCAGGCTCTGTTCCAGATTGATATGCGTGTGATGTGGCTGATGCCGCAGGCAATCCAGAAACAACAGTTCCAGCCCCTGCAGCAACGCGAGCGACGACTCGGGAATCTCGGACACATCGGTCAGCCAGGCCATGTTGCCGATCCGGTAGCCATACACCGGGGAGCGACCGTGCAGCGCCGGGATGGGCGTGACCGTGATGCCGAACAGATCGAATGCCTCGCGCTGGGGCACGACTTTCAGCACAGGCAGATCCCAGTGGTGGCCGGGATCACGCAAGGTGTAGCCGAAGCGGTCGGCGATGACCGCCATGTGTTCCGGACTGCCATAGAGCGGGATCTGGCAACGATTGCGCTGGCAGAAGCTGCGCAGGTCATCAATGCCATGCAGGTGGTCGGCATGGGTATGCGTGTACAGTACGGCATCGACGCGCAACAATCCTTCGCGCAGGGCCTGCTGCCGGAGGTCGGGTCCGGTGTCGATCAGCAGCACTTCGCCCGAAGGCAGGGTCACCGCCGCGGAACAGCGGGTGCGGGTATTGCGTGGGTTATCGGAGCTGCAGGTGGCGCAGCCGCATCCGATCATGGGGCTGCCGGCACTGGAGCCGACGCCGAGCACAGTCAGTTGCACGGCACTGCCTGCTTGAACAACCTGAAGAAATTCGCGGTGGTCGCTGCGGAAAGGTCTTCCAGCGACATTCCACGCAGATCCGCGATGGTCTGCGCCACATACTTCACGTACGCCGGCTGATTCAGCTTGCCCCGGAACGGGATGGGCGCCAGGAAAGGCGAATCGGTTTCGACCAGCATGCGATCGAGTGGCACCCGTTGCGCGACCTCTTTTAGCGCCCCGGCATTCTTGAAGGTAACGATGCCGGAAAACGAGATATAAAAACCTAGCGCAATCGCCTGTTCCGCAACTTCCCAACTTTCGGTAAAACAGTGCATCACGCCGCCCACCCGCTCGGCGCCCTCCTCCCGCATGATGCACAACGTGTCTTCCGCCGCGTTGCGGGTATGGATGACCAGCGGCTTGCCGCAGGCGACCGCGGCGCGGATGTGGGTGCGAAAGCGTTCACGCTGCCATTCCAGGTCACCCTGCAACCGAAAGTAATCCAGACCGGTTTCGCCGATGGCGATCACCTTGGGATGGCTTGCCAGGCGCACCAGTTCTTCCACGCTCGGCTCCTCGACCTCTTCATAATCAGGGTGCACCCCTACCGAGGCATAAAGAAAAGGCTGGCTTTCCGCCACCGCCAGCACGGCGGGAAACGCGGGCAGCGTGACGCCAATACAGAGTGCATGGCCGACCCCGTGGTCACGCATCGCCTCGAACACGGCAGGCAAGTTGTTGGCGAGGTCGCTGAAATCGAGATGACAGTGGGAATCCACCAGTAATTGGGACATAGGAATAAAACCGGAAACGAGGGTTACATGGTGTGGGTCGGGCGGCCGGATTTCAGCGCCCCACCCAGAATGGCTTCAATCTTGTTGCGCGCCTCGATGCCACCGTCTTTTTCGCCGAACTGCACGCCGATGCCTTGCGGACGACTGCCCTGCGCCACGGGGGTGATCCATGCGACGCGCCCGATCACGCGGAGCTTGTTCGGGTCTTCAGGCAGGCTGAGCAGCATGAAGACCTCCTCGCCCATTTTGTAGGGCTTGTTGGTCGGAATGAACAGTCCGCCGCCCTGCAAAAAAGGCATATAGGCGGAATACAGCGCAGCCTTCTCTTTGATGGCCAGCGAAAGCACGCCGGACCGGGCGGCGTTATCGGTCGCCCGTTGCTGTTGCGTCGGTGAAAAATCTTCGCTCATGTCCTGACCGTGAATATCTGGGTGTATTGGATCATCAAGGCTTCCAACTGCAGCTCAAGATTGAGTGGGTGCAAAGCGTGGCGTCTCGCCTCGTCCACGACCCGCTGATACTCAAGCAACTTGGGCAAGTCTACCCCTTTGCCCAGCCCTTGCAAAGCCGGCGCTTGCGGGTCATGGTACCTGGCTTGCCCGGTCATGCGCACGCTCAGCAGATCGTAAAGCCATTTCTGTAGCATCGTCACCGTCTCGACCATGCCAATCCGTGCGCAAGCGGCAGCAGCCGTAAACGGGTCCATGCCGACCCCGCGCTCCAGACAAGCGAGCACATCACGTGCCAGCCTGTCGACATCCCCTTGCGCCGACAAAGCCTGCAGCGGCGATCCGCCAGCATACGCCAGCTTGCGGGCGGCCTGCTCCACCCCCTTGGCGACCAGCCACTGCTGCGCCTGGTCGCGCGTGGGCATGGGCATATCGATGGTGTTGCAGCGACTGCGGATGGTGGGCAACAAACGCTGTGGCTGATGCGATACCAGCAGGAACACCACGCCGGCAGGCGGCTCTTCCAGCATTTTCAGCAAAGCGTTCGCCGAGGCGATATTCAGGGCCTCGGCCGGATGCAGCAGGACGATACGCAAACCCGCCTGATGGGAGGACAGACTGAAGAACTCGGCGAGTTCGCGCACTTGGTCCACGGAAATCTGCGTTTTCTTGCCTGGCTTGGCAGCGCCTTCCGACTCGGCGTCCGTGTCCGTCTCCGCCGGCTCCAACAGGCGGAAGTCCGGGTGATGGCCCTGCAGGAACCAATTGCAACTCTGGCATGTACCACAGGCCGCCATTTCCATCCCGGGCTGGCTGCACAAGAGCGACTGCGACAGGCGATAGGCAAAATCCTGCTTGCCGGTTCCGCTCCGCCCTTGAAGCAATAGGGCGTGCGGCAGGCGCGTGCGCATCCCCTGCAGTTTTTGCCAGAGGTCAGCGTGCCAGGGATAGCGTTCTGTTGCACTCATAGCGTTGCGATCAACTGTTCCAGTTCGCGGGTGATATCCTCGAGACTGCGGCTGGAGTCGATGATGCGGAAACGTGCGGGAAAATCGCGTGCGCGCTCCAGATAAGCCTGGCGTATCCGCTCGAAGAATGTGGCATTCTCGCGTTCGAACCGATCCGGATCACGCGCACCGGCCAGGCGCTGCACGCTCACCGCCACCGGGAGATCGAACAGCAGCGTCAGGTCCGGTTGCAGCCCGTCCTGCACCCAGGTCTCCAATTGACGCACCTTGTCCGCGGCGACGCCACGACCACCGAACTGATAGGCAAACGTGGCATCGGTGAAGCGATCCGAAAGCACGATCGCCCCCCGCGCCAGCGCCGGGCGGATCACCTGCTCCAGATGCTCCCGCCGTGCGGCGAACATCAACAGAGTCTCGGTTTCAGGATGCATGCCTTCGTGCAGCAACAACGCACGCAACTTTTCGCCCAATGGCGTGCCCCCCGGCTCGCGGGTCACCAGCACTTCACGGCCGTGCGCACGCAACAGGTTGGCGATCGTCGGGATATGGGTGCTCTTCCCCGCACCGTCCACACCCTCCAGCGTGATGAATTTGCCCATTCCTTGATTCATTATTGACCTCGTAACTGAAAACGTGACACGGCACGATTGTGCTCGCTCAAGGTCTTCGAAAATGCGTGGCTGCCATCGCCCTTGCCCACGAAATACAGCGCATCGCCCTGTGCAGGGTGCAACACGGCTTCGATGGCCGCGAGGCCGGGCATGGCAATCGGCGTGGGCGGCAATCCGGCACGGGTGTAGGTGTTATAAGGTGTATCCTCCTGCAGGTCCTTGCGCCGCAGATTGCCGTCGAATCGTTCGCCCATGCCGTAGATCACCGTGGGGTCTGTCTGCAAGCGCATGCCCAGGCGCATCCGATTCAGGAAGACCCGTGCGATCAGGGGGCGCTCGTCGCCGCGGCCGGTCTCCTTTTCCACGATCGAAGCCATCACCAGTGCCTCGTAGGAAGACCGGTAAGGCAAGCCGCTGTCCCGCGTGCGCCAGGCGATATCCAGCTTTTTGCGCATAGTCTGGTAAGCGCGCTGCAGAATTTCGAGATCGCTCATGCCGCTGCCAAAGTAATAGCTATCCGGGAAGAACAGACCCTCGGGACGTGTCTCTGCTGCACCGATCTGGGTAAGAATTTCTGCGTCAGTCAAATGCATGCTGAGATGGCGGACATCAGGGTGATCATTCAGCGCCGCCCGCATCTGGCGGAAGGTCCAGCCTTCAATGAAGGTAATGCTGCGCTGCACGGTATTGCCGCGACTGATCATCTGAAACAGGTCGCTGACGGTCATGCCCTGCGCCAACTGATAGTTGCCGGCCTGGATTTCCCCCGCCTTGCCTTGCACGCGGACCAGCAGGATAAAACTCCAGGGCTCGCTCAGCACTCCTTCCCTGACCAGTTGCTGCGCCACGCCACGCAGACTGCTGCCATGTTTCAGCACAAGATCCTGTGTCGGCTGCTCGAGATGAATTGGCTGGCCGGAAAAGTGGATCAACCACCCACCAAGGGCAATCGCCAACAACACTCCCACCCAGAACAATCTAGTGAGCAAGCGCATTTTCCAACTCCAGCGTCTTGCGCAATTCCGCGACCAAGGGTTGTTTTTCCCAGGTCTGCTCCCCCAGGCTTCTGACCTGCCACGCGCCGATCAGGCTGTTGCATATCCACACTTCGTCGGCAGTCAATACTTCCTCCAGCGTGAGTGCGCGAGTCGTGACCGCGCAACCCCGTTGCCCCAGCATTTCGATCACCCGGTCACGGGTCACCCCTGCCACACCGCAACGGCTCAGGTCCGGGGTGCTATACGTCGTACCATGACGCACAAACAGATTACTCATCGTTCCCTCAATCACCCGCCCCTCGATGTCCAGCATCAGGCCTTCCGCGATGCCGGCATCCGTCCACTCCATCCTGGCTAGCACGTTCTCCAGGCGGTTCAAGTGCTTGATGCCGGCCAGTTGAGGCTGCAATGCAAGGCGGGTCTGGCATATCTGCATGGCAATGCCTTCGGTGACGTGGCGCTCGGGATATTCAGGCAACGAGGACATGACCAGCACGCGCGTCGGCTGAGCAAGTGCCGGTACGGCATATCCGCGCCCGCTCTCGCCACGTGTAATGACGATCTTGATGACGCAGGCAGCCGCGTCGTGGCTCAATACCTCGATTTCCGACAGCAACAGTCGCGCGGCCGGACAAACAATCCCGAGTCGCTGGCAATCATCGCTCAGGCGCGCGTAATGCAAAGCCCAGCAATGAGGCACGCCATGTCTGACAGGAAGTGTGCGAAACACCCCATCTCCATAAGCAAAGCCGCGGTCCATGGGGCTGATACAGCCCTCGCGCTTGCCATTGATCATGTACTGTGTCTGCATGGGGCCATCAATCCGTCGAGTTCGCCATCCTATCGCATGGCAGCATGATGGGAAAGATTTTGTCTGTAAAACGGCGTCGTAGCGCCCACCCCCCCCCATTCCACAGAAGCTGTGGATGAAACTGTGGAAAAGTCACGGATAATTCAGCTAACTATGCATCGACATTCAGAATTTCAGGATTGGCTATATTTTGAACAATAAAATTAATCTATATATTTCATATGGTTAGAAAACATCCAATTTATCGTCGTTACAGTCAAAACACTGCTTGACTTGCCAGAAAATGCTGTGCATAAGCCGCAAAAAACAAGGCCCGACCATCCGGACTTGGAGGTCGGGCCTGAGATCAGGCGCAATAACTGATGTTTAGACTTTACGGAATACCAGCGTGCCGTTGGTTCCGCCGAAACCGAAGGAATTCGAAATGGCGACATCGATCTTCATATTGCGTGCCGTATTCGGCACGTAGTCCAGATCGCACAGCGGGTCCTGGTTGAAAATATTGATGGTGGGCGGCGCGATTTGATCGCGCACTGCCAGTGAAGAGAACACCGCTTCTACGCCACCCGCCGCGCCGAGCAAATGCCCCGTCATCGACTTGGTCGAACTGATCGCGACCTTCTTGACGTGGTCGCCGAAGAAACCCTTAGCGGCCTGGGTTTCTGCCACATCCCCGGCTGGCGTGGAAGTGCCGTGCGCATTCACGTAATCCACCTGGTCGGCGTTGATGCCGGCATTACGCAGCGCGTTACGCATGCAGCGTGCTGCGCCTTCGCCACTCTCGCTCGGCGACGTCATGTGATAGGCATCGGCACTCATGCCGAACCCGACCACTTCACAATAAATCCTGGCACCGCGCTTTTTCGCGTGCTCGTACTCTTCGAGCACCAGTACGCCAGCGCCTTCACCGATCACAAAACCATCGCGATCGACATCCCACGGGCGACTGGCCGTTGCCGGATCGTCGTTGCGCGTAGATAACGCGCGCGCCGCAGCAAAACCGCCAACCGCCAGTGGCGAAATGCAGGACTCTGCACCGCCGGCGATCATGACGTCGGCATCACCGTACTCGATGAGCCGTGCGGAATCGCCGATACAGTGCGTTGCCGTAGTACATGCGGTCACAATCGCGAGATTGGGCCCCTTGAAACCGTACATGATCGACAGGTTGCCCGAGATCATGTTGATAATGCTGCCCGGAATGAAGAACGGCGAAATCTTGCGCGGACCACCCTCATGGTACACCGCGTCCGTATCTTCGATCATGGGCAGACCGCCGATACCGGAACCGATGTTCACACCGATGCGTTCGGCGTTTTCTTCGGTCACTTCGATACCGGCGTCCTTGACTGCCTCCATCCCTGCCACCAAACCGTACTGAATGAAAACATCCATACGGCGCGCATCCTTGGGAGAAAGATACTGGGTGACATCAAACCCCTTGACCTCGCCAGCCACTTGAGACGCAAAGGCACTGGCATCGAAGCGGGTGATATTGGTGATGCCGGACTTGCCAGCCACAATATTGGACCAGGCGTTCTGCACGCCGATGCCGACGGGCGAGACAATACCCAGCCCGGTAACAACTACCCTACGTTTAGACAAAGCGGCTCCGAGGAAAGAGTGGATATGGGATGAATTACTTCAGATTGGCGTTGACGTAGTCAATCGCTTGCTGGACGGTCGTGATCTTCTCTGCGTCTTCGTCAGGAATTTCGCAGTCGAATTCTTCTTCGAGGGCCATCACCAGTTCAACGGTGTCGAGAGAGTCTGCACCCAGATCGTCAACGAAGGAAGATTCGTTCTTGACGTCTGCTTCATTGGCGCCCAGTTGCTCAGAGACAATCTTCTTGACGCGTTGTTCGATATCGGACATTTGTTTCCCCTTTTCTGATTGGTTACTGCTCTAGTGGTTACTGCGAAAAAATCTCGGGCCATTTTAGCAAAACTCCCGAGGAATTCAAAAATGCGGCGATCCGTCAGGATCGCCAGGCATCATGCCATGTACATGCCACCATTGACGTGCAACGTCTCGCCGGAAATATATCCGGCACGGGATGACGCCAGAAAGGCAACGGCTGCCGCAATGTCTTCGGCCTGCCCCAGACGCCCCAGAGGGATACGCTCTAGCAGCTTAGCCTTGTGCTCTTCCGGCAGTTCTTTGGTCATATCGGTATCGATAAAGCCCGGCGCCACGCAATTGACTGTGATGCCCCGGCTGCCGACTTCTTGCGCCATGGACTTGGTGAAACCCGTCATACCGGCCTTGGCGGCGCAATAGTTGGTCTGCCCGGCGTTCCCCATGTGTCCAACGACGGACGAGATATTGATAATGCGCCCGTAGCGCGCCTTCATCATGGGGCGCAGCACGGCTTGTGAAAGGCGGAATACTGACTTCAGGTTGGTCGAGAGCACCGTATCCCAGTCATCCTCGCTCATGCGCATCAGTAAAGTATCGCGTGTCACGCCGGCGTTGTTCACCAGAATAGTAATCACACCGAACTTCTCATTGATCTCCTTCAGAACCGCTTCAACCTGCGCAGCATCATTTACGTCCAGTGACATGCCGGTACCGTTAATCCCAGCCGCCTGCAGCGCAGTCGTGATGTTGTCGGCGCCGGATGGTGTAGTCGCAGTCCCGATCACGGTCGCGCCCTGACGCCCAAGTTCTGCGGCGATCGCTGTGCCGATTCCACGGCTGGCGCCGGTTACGAGTGCAATTTGATTCTGCATGTTGTTCTCCTTAAGCTTCCAGTTGGCCTTTGGCGTCGATCAAAGATTCAGTGCCCGTCAACGCAAGGCACGGCATCTCTGCCACGATACGCTTGTTCAGCCCAGCCAGCACCTTGCCCGGGCCGCATTCCGCTGCAATCGTCACACCCTGCGCGGCCATCGCCTGCACCGTCTCCACCCAGCGTACCGGGCTGTAGAGCTGGCGCACCAGCGCATCCTTGATTTGCGTCGCGTCAGCATAGGCGGCCACGTCGGCGTTATGCAGCACAGGCACCTGCGGTGCACGCAGTACGACCTTGTCCAGATAGCTGCGCAGTTGCTCGGCAGCCGGTTTCATCAACGCGCAATGCGATGGCACGCTCACCGGCAGAATCAGCGCGCGTTTTGCCCCCTTGGCCTTGGCGATCTCCATCCCGCGCCCAACCGCCGCCTTGTGTCCGGCAATCACGACCTGCCCCGGCGAATTAAAGTTGACCGCTTCGAGGACTTCGCCCGCCGCGCCTTCACTGCAGACTGCACGCACGATGTCGTCGTCCAGCCCCAGAATTGCCGCCATCGCACCGATACCCTCAGCCACGGCGCCCTGCATCACCTCGGCGCGATATCGCACCAGCGGCAATGCATCGGCAAATTCCAGCGCACCGGCGGCCACCAGAGCTGTATATTCGCCCAGGCTGTGCCCCGCCATGATTACCGGTTGCGCACCGCCAGCCTGCCGCCAGGCACGCCAAACGGCAACCCCTGCTGTCAGCATGATGGGTTGGGTATTGGTGGTTTGATTGATGTCTTCGTTGGCCTCTGTCGCCATCGCCCAGAGATCCTGCCCCAAGACAGCGGAAGCTTCTGCGAAGGTCTCGCGGACGACAGCAGCGTCGCCGAAACCCTGCATCATGCCAACCGACTGGGAGCCCTGCCCGGGAAAAAGAAATGCGAACTTCATGATTTGATCCTACGTTGAGCGTTAGTACTTGAGCAGCACGGAACCCCAGGTGAATCCACCACCGAAAGCTTCCATCAGCAGCGTTTCGCCGCGTTGAATCCTGCCGTCGCGCACCGCGGTGTCCAGCGCCAGAGGAATAGACGCAGCAGAAGTGTTGCCGTGACGATCGACGGTCACGACCACCTGATCCATGCTCATCCCGAGCTTCTTGGCTGTCGCCTGAATGATGCGGATATTCGCCTGATGCGGAACCAGCCAATCCACATGAGACTTTTCCATGCCGTTAGCGCCTAAGGTTTCGTCAACAATGGCATCCAGCGTGTTCACCGCCACCTTGAAGACGGCGTTGCCTTCCATCTGGATGGTCGAGCTCCCCTCCTTGCGCGACACGCCCGCGGGCACGTTCAGCAGGGCCGCATGGCTGCCGTCGGCATGCAAATGGCTGGAAATGATTCCGGGCTGATCCGAAGCTGCGAGAATCACCGCACCCGCACCATCTCCCCAGAGGATGCAGTTGCTGCGATCGCTCCAGTCGGTGATGCGCGACATGGTCTCTGCGCCGATGATCAACGCACACTTCGCCATGCCACCCTTGATGAACTGATCGGCTGTCGCCAGTCCGTAGACGAAACCACTGCACACCGCCTGCATGTCGAAGACGGGGCAACCGCCAATGCCCAGCTTTTGCTGGACAAGACAGGCCGTGCTAGGAAATACGTGGTCGGGAGTGGTCGTAGCAACGATGATGAGATCGATCTGAGAGGCCGCAATGCCGGCAGATTCAATGGCACGCAACGCCGCCTGATAGGCAAGATCACTGGTGAACTGGCCATCAGCGGCAATGTGTCGTTGCTTGATCCCGGTACGCGCTACGATCCATTCGTCGGAGGTCTCGACCATACGCTCGAGATCGGCGTTGGTCAGTATCTTTTCTGGAAGATAACTTCCTGTCCCTGCAATTCGGGAATATGTCATGCAGCAGTCTCTTCGGCAGCCACAGGCTGCACATGCTCGATAGCGAGCTGTTCACTAATGCGCTGCAGCACCCCACTGCGCGCCTCTTCAATCGCCGTATCGATCGCGTGCTGGAACGAGAAGCTGTCCGCGCCCCCGTGGCTCTTCACCACGATACCACGCAAGCCGAGCAGGCTGGCGCCATTATACCTACGCGGATCCAGTCTGCGCTTGAAGGCCTTGAGAACCGGCATCGCCACCAGCGCCATCAGCTTGGTCAGCAAGTTGCGCTTGAATTCCTGCATCAAAAACTGCCCCATCATCTGGGCCAGCCCTTCCGATGCCTTCAGTGCAACGTTGCCAACAAACCCGTCGCACACGACCAGGTCAGTCGTGCCTTTGTAAATGTCGTTGCCTTCCACGTTACCGTGGAAATTCAAATGGCTGGCGCGCAGCAATTCGCCCGCCTGCTTGACGACCTCGTTACCCTTGATGTCTTCGGAACCGATGTTGAGTAGACCGACCGTCGGACGCTCTTTGTGCTCGACGCAGGACACCAGCATGGCCCCCATGATGGCGAACTGGAGCAGGTGCTCCGGGGTACAGTCGGCATTGGCACCCAGGTCCATCATGTAGGTTTGACCGTTGCGACTGGGCAACGTGGAACAGATCGCAGGCCGATCGATGCCAGGCAGGGTTTTGAGTACAAATCGGGCGGTTGCCATCAGGGCGCCAGTATTGCCGGCACTGACGCAGGCCTGCGCCTCACCGCTTTTGACCAGATTAATGGCCACGCGCATGGAAGAGTCTTTCTTGTTCTTCAACGCGCTTTGCGGCGACTCATCCATCGCCACCACTTCAGAGGCATGATGAATGCGCAGACGAGGGCCGACCGAGGCGCTCTGAGCGCGCAACTCAGCCTCAATAGCTTCGGACAGACCAACCAGTACGATGTTGATTTCGCTATGCTGCTTGAGTGCTTGCAGCGCAGCAGGAACGGTGACATGGGGACCGTGGTCGCCCCCCATGGCGTCAATGGCGAGGGTAATATCCATAAAGAAAGCGCCACGCCCGTGAAGGCGCGGCGCATCCGTTTTTCTTTATATGGTTGGGACCTTATTCGCCCTTAGCCGGCATCACCTTGCGGCCGCGGTAGTAACCGTTCGGGCTCACGTGGTGGCGCAGATGCACTTCACCAGTGGTCGGCTCGACGGCCAGCGCCGGTGCAGTCAGAAAATCGTGGGAACGATGCATGCCACGCTTGGAAGGGGACTTCTTGTTTTGTTGAACAGCCATTGCAAACTCCTAATTAGTAAACTTCAACTCTTATCTAACTTAAGCCCCTGCAAAACCTTGAAGGGACTTTCTCTTTTTTCCGTGGCCGCTACGGCGTTTGCGCCGCATTCTGCCGTATCGTGCAGGGGTGCCATCGGCAGCCCCAACAAAATTTCGTCTTCAATCAGTGCCACGACGTCGAACCTGGGATCCGCGACCAGGAAATCCTCATCATCCTGCTCGTCGCCCGGTGCCGGCATCATCTCTTCATCAGACACAATCACCAGACGCGAAACCGAATCCACTCGATGCCTCAGCCCGCCCATGCAACGCTGGCAAGCCAACATCAACTCACCCTCAAGCGTCAAACGCAGCTCGGGTTTACCTTGCGCATTGATGCCGCCCTGAAGCTGATAGTCCAAGCTTCCGTCATTTGAAAACAGCACATCCTGAAGCCGTTCCAAATCACGGGGCGCGATTGTACCACGAATACTGTGGGATTTCTGCGCAAATTCAAGGCTGTTAATGGTGATCTGTTCTTTCATGTGGCGCGCATGGTACAATTCTGCGGTTTTTGTGTCAAAAATTGGGCTGATTTCGTGATCAAGAAAATTCTCGTTGCCAATCGCGGTGAAATCGCTGTCCGCATTGTACGCGCCTGCTCGGAAATGGGCATCAAGTCGGTCGCCATCTATACGGATGCCGATCGCCATGCGCTGCACGTCAAAAAAGCAGATGAAGCCTATAACATCGGTTCAGATCCGGTCATCGGGTACCTGAATGCGCACAATATAGTGAACCTCGCCGCGGCTTCGGGCTGCGATGCGCTGCATCCGGGCTATGGATTCCTTTCCGAAAATCCGGAACTTGCCGAAATTTGCGCCCGCCGCGGGATCAAATTCATCGGCCCGGATGCCGACGTGATCCGCCAGATGGGCGACAAGATCCAGGCACGTAATGCCATGATCGCAGCCGGCATCCCCTGCGTACCAGGTAGCGACGGCAATCTCGAAACCGTCGAAGAAGCCGTTAAGCTAGCCAAGGAGATCGGTTATCCGGTCATGCTCAAGGCGACCAACGGCGGCGGCGGCCGCGGGATCCGTCGTTGCAACAGCGAAAAAGAGTTGCTGGCGAACTATGACCGGGTTATCTCTGAAGCCAGCAAGGCCTTCGGCAAGCCGGAAGTGTTTCTGGAAAAGTGCGTGGTCAATCCGCGCCACATCGAAGTTCAGGTACTGGCCGACAGCCATGGCAACGTCATCCATTTATATGAGCGTGACTGTTCCATCCAACGTCGCAACCAGAAACTGATCGAAATCGCCCCGTCGCCACAACTGACACAGGCTCAGCGCGATTACATCGGCGAACTGGGTGTGAAGGCAGCCAAAGCGGTTGGCTACGAGAACGCCGGTACGATCGAGTTCCTGCTGGACCAGGACAACAACTTTTACTTCATGGAAATGAACACCCGCCTGCAGGTGGAACATACCGTGACCGAGACCATCACCGGCATCGATATCGTGCAGGAACAGATTCGTATCGCCAACGGCCAGGAATTGCAGTACAAGCAGAAAGACGTGGGTTTCCGTGGTTACGCCATGGAGTTCCGCATCAATGCGGAAGATCCCAAGAACGGCTTCCTGCCCAGTTTCGGCAAGATTACCCGTTATTATGCACCGGGTGGCCCGGGTGTACGCATCGACGCCGCCATGTATAGCGGCTACGTGATTCCGCCCTACTACGATTCCATGTGTGCCAAGTTGACCGTCTGGGCGCTGACTTGGGAAGGCGTGATCGAACGGGGTCGCCGCGCACTGAACGATATGGTCGTGTACGGCGTCAAAACCACGATGCCGTATTATCAGGAGATCCTGAAACACCCGGATTTCCGCGCGGCGGATTTCGACACCAGTTTCGTAGAGGCGCACCCGGAGCTGATCAACTATGCAACGGAATTCCCGCCCGAACTGATGGCTGCGGCCATTTCCGCTGCCATCGCAGCGCATGAAGGCATTTGACTTTAACTTAATACATTAGATTATAAATATGGCAAAAGTCCTTGTTTCAGAATTAGCTTTACGCGACGGACACCAGTCCCTGATCGCCACGCGCATGCGCACCGACGACATGCTGCCGATCTGCGCCAAGCTGGACAGCATCGGATTCTGGTCGCTGGAAGCCTGGGGCGGCGCGACCTTCGACGCCTGCGTTCGCTTCCTCAAGGAAGACCCTTGGGAACGCCTGGCCAAGTTGCGCAAGGCGCTGCCGAACAGCCGCATCCAGATGCTGCTGCGTGGCCAGAACCTGCTGGGCTATCGCCACTACTCCGACGATGTGGTGCGCGCGTTCGTGCAGAAATCTGCTGACAACGGCGTGGACGTGTTCCGTATTTTTGACGCCATGAACGACATGCGTAACATTCGCGTGTCCGTCGAAGCCGTCAAAAAGGTCGGCAAGCACGCCGAAGGCGCCATCAGCTACACCACTAGCCCAGTCCATGACGTGGCCCACTTCGTTGGCCTGGCCAAGGAAATGGAAGCCATGGGATGCGATACCATCGCCATCAAGGACATGGCTGGCCTGCTGACCCCGAAGGCGACCGCCGAACTGGTTGCCGCGTTGCGCCAGGCCGTCAGCCTGCCAATCCACCTGCATAGCCATGCCACCTCTGGTCTCTCAGCCATGAGTTTCCTCAAGGGTATCGAGGCTGGTGCAACCATGATCGACACCTGCAACTCCGCTTTCGGCGAGGGTGCGAGCCACTCTTCCACAGAAAGCCTGGTGGCAGCTTTACAAGGCACCGAGTTCGATACGGGGCTGGACCTCGCGGCGATTCAGGAAGTCACTGCCTACCTGCGCGAAGTGCGCAAGAAATACTGGCAATTCGAGAGCGCCTTTACCGGCGTAGACACCCGCGTGCTGGTGAACCAGGTGCCGGGCGGCATGATCTCCAACCTCTCCAACCAGTTGAAGGAACAAGGCGCGCTGGACAAGATGGACGCCGTGCTGGCCGAAATTCCGCGTGTGCGGGAAGACCTCGGCTTCCCGCCGCTGGTAACGCCCACCTCCCAGATCGTAGGTACGCAAGCCGTACTGAACGTGCTGACCGGCGCCCGCTACAAGTCGGTGACCACGGAAGTGAAAAACTACCTGATGGGCCACTATGGCAAGGCACCCGGCAAGGTCAACGACGAGGTGAAGAATCTGGCCGTAGGCAGCGCCGAGGTGATTACCGTCCGTCCCGCTGACCTGCTGGAAGACGAGATGGGTAAGCTGCGCATCGAGTGCGAGAACCTGGCCAAGAGCGAGGAAGACGTGCTGTTGTACGCCATGTTCCCGGACTTGGCCCAGACCTTCCTGCAGGAGCGTAACGCCGGCACCCTCAAGGCCGAACCGCTGCTGCCCAAGGACGCTGCTGCTCCGTCTGCTGCGCGCTATGCACCAAACGAATTCAAGGTCACGCTGCACGGCGAAACCTTCCATATCAAGTTGACCGGCAGCGGCCAGCAAGGGGAAGAACAGCGTCCGTTCTACGTTTCCGTCGATGGCGTATCCGAAGAAGTCATGGTGGAAACCCTGAGCGAGATCGAAGTCTCCGGCGGCAAGAGCGGCGGCAAGAAGAAAGCCGTGGCGAATGCCAGCGGTTCCAGCCGTCCGCGCCCCTCGCACGAGGGCTGCGTGACAACGGCGATGCCGGGCACGATTGTCGACGTGAAGGTAAAGACTGGCGACACCGTGAACGCCGGTGACGGTGTGCTGGTGATCGAAGCCATGAAGATGGAAAACGAAATCCAGGCCTCCAAAGGTGGCGTCGTGATCGCCGTTCACGTCAAGAAGGGCGATGCCGTGACCCCGGACGAAACCCTGATCGAGATTCAGTAAACTGAACAAGGCCGGCGCAAGCCGGCCTTTCGCTTTGATGCCTCCACTTATCCTCGCCTCCTCTTCCATCTACCGGCGCGAATTGCTGGAACGCCTGCAATTGCCATTTAGCGTGATTTCCCCGGAAATCGATGAAACGCCGCTCGAGGGCGAGCGACCGGAAGAAACTGCCCTGCGATTGGCACAGCTAAAGGCACGCAAGGTTGCCGTGACGAATCCAGATGCATTGATTATCGGCTGCGATCAAGTCGCCACGCTCGATGGCTTGCAACTCGGCAAGCCAATCACCCACGACAACGCCACGCGCCAACTGCAATTGATGCGCGGGCGCGCCGTTACCTTCCACAGCGCGCTCTGTCTTTACAACGCCCGCACAGGGAGCATGCAGGCCGAGGTGGAACCGTATGAGGTCAGTTTCCGCCACTTGAGCGACGCGCAGATCGAGCGTTACCTGCGCAAGGAACAACCCTACCAGTGTGCCGGCAGCGCCAAGTCGGAAGGACTGGGGATCGCACTGATCGAATGGATGCGAGGTAACGACCCCAACGCACTGATCGGTCTGCCCCTGATCCTGCTGATCAGCATGCTGGAAAACGAAGGTTTCTCCGTCATCTAGCCCCCATGTCAGGAAGAGAGCTTTGGCTGCCAGCATCCTGATCATCGAAGACGAATCTGCCATCGCGGACGTACTGGAATACGCGCTGAAGTCGGAAGGTTTCCTGACACAGCGCTGTGCTCTGGGCCAGGAAGGACTGGCCCACCTGCGCAGCGGCTTGCACGCCATGGCAATTCTGGATGTCGGGCTGCCGGACATGAGCGGATTCGAAGTCTGCCGACAGGCACGCACCTTCACCAACATTCCCATTCTTTTTCTCACAGCGCGCGCTGACGAGATCGACCGCATCGTCGGCCTCGAGATCGGGGCCGACGACTATGTGCCCAAGCCCTTTTCGCCACGCGAGGTGGTCGCCCGGGTGCGCGTCATCCTGCGGCGCCGCACGTCGGCGCCGACCACATCGCCACAGTGGTTCACAGTAGACGCCACCACACAGCGCACGCATTTCTGCGGAAAGCCGCTGGACCTGACCCGCTACGAACAGGCCCTGCTGCAAACCTTGCTCGCGCATCCCGGGCGGATTTATACGCGCGACCTGCTGATGGAGGCCATCTGGCACGATGCGCTGGATACGTCCGACCGCACCGTGGACACCCACATCAAGACGCTGCGCGCCAAGCTCAAGTCGATTCGTGACGACGTTGACCCTATCGTGACACACCGCGGCATGGGGTACAGCCTGATGGATCGGCCGGCCCCATGAACATTTCCCACCGCTTGCTGCTGGGCTACTTCCTGATCGTAGGGCTGGCAGCCTGGTTTGTGCTGAACGTCTTCACCGAAGAAGTAAAACCGGGCGTGCGGCAGGCAATGGAAGAAACGCTGGTCGACACCTCACAGTTGCTAGCAGAGCTTGCGGCGCAAGACCTCAAGAACGGGGAACTAGGCCACGGACGCTTTGCCGAGGCCTTCCAGCGCTACCGAAACCGTGCGCCACGCGCGACCATCTGGGGATTCCAGAAAGACGCTGTCGATTTGCGGGTGTACATCACGGACGCCAAGGGCATCGTGGTGTATGACTCCGCCAGTCTGGCGCTGGGGCAGGATTACTCGCGTTGGAACGATGTCTATCTCACCCTGCGCGGTCAGTATGGCGCACGCAGTTCGCGCACGGATCCGAACAACGAACGAACATCAGTGATGTATATCGCCGCGCCTATTCAGGAGGGATCGACGCTACTCGGTGTCCTAACGGTCGCCAAGGCCACCTCAAGTGTGCAGCCGTTTATCGACCGCAGCCGTGCCCGCATCGAGCGCGCCGGATGGTGGCTGATGGGGGGCGCGCTGTTGATTGGCCTGCTATTCACTGGGTGGCTAACGCGCTCTATCGGACGTCTACGTCGCTATGCGCGTGAAGTCAGCCTAGGGAACCGAATGCCACCACCGGAGTTGCACAGCGGAGAGCTAGCCGAGCTGGGGCGCGCGCTGGCAGAAATGCGGAAAAAACTGGACGGGCGCGAATACGTGGAAAACTACGTGCATCATCTCGCGCACGAAATGAAAAGCCCGCTGACCGCCCTGATCGGTTCGGCCGAGTTGCTGGACAGCGACATACCGGCACAGGAACGGCTAACCTTCACGCGCAACATCCGCGAACAAAGCGAGCGCCTGCGTGAAATGCTGGACAAACTGCTGGCGCTGGCGAGACTGGAACATCGTGATGCGCTGGAGGATGTCAAAACGCTGGACTTGCGATTGCTACTGGACAAGGTGGTTGCCGACCATGGCCCCGCAATGCACAAGCGTCGAATAACCTGCATTAACGCTGTCCCTGCTGGGGCGATGGTTGCTGGAGAAGAGTTTCTGCTGCGTCAGGCGATTTCGAATCTGATCGACAATGCGGTGGCATTCTCTCCGGAGGGCGGCGAAATCGGTTGCACCCTGCATCGGGAGCACGAGCGACTCACGCTGGAGATTCATAATCAGGGAAACCATATTCCTGATTATGCCCTGCCACGTGTGTTCGAACGCTTCTACTCCCTGCCTCGCTCGGGAAGCGACCGGAAAAGTACCGGGCTGGGCCTGCCTTTCGTACAACGCGTGGCACAACTGCACGGGGGGAGCATCACGCTGGTGAATGCGCCACAAGGTGGTGTGAGCGCACAACTCAGCCTGCCAACCACGGTCTAGACTCTGCCCTCGCCCATCAGCGGGACGATGAAGTAGCGTAGTCCAACGCCGGTAAACTTCCCGCGCATGTCCTGAATCAGGTGATCCGCAAACGCCGTTTCCGTCCGGATCGTGAACTGCACGCGCCGTTGCCGGCCCGTGACCTGCTCCAGCAGGCTCATCCCGGCCTGGCGTACCCCGTGCCCAAACGCTTCGGCGCTACTGAACCCCTCGATTACATCGTGCTCAAGCAGCCAGTCCACCATGGTTTCTTCGACCGATGGTGGGGCATAAATAATCAACAAACATTGATGCATGGTTATTTTTCCAGGCCAAAGCGACGGTAAAGGATAGGCAACAGGATCAGGGTCAGCGTCGTGGATGTCACCAAGCCCCCGATCACCACAATCGCGAGCGGACGCTGGATTTCAGAACCGGGGCCGGTGGCAAACAACAGAGGGATAAGGCCGAATGCGGCGATGCTAGCCGTCATCAGCACCGGGCGCAGGCGACGCTTGGCGCCTTCGACGACCACGCGGGCGATTTCCATGCCGTGGGCAGCCAGTTGGTTGAAATAGCTCACCATCACCACACCGTTCAGCACGGCGATCCCCAGCAGCGCGATAAAGCCGACCGATGCCGGTACCGACAGGTATTCGCCGGACATCCACAGGGCGAACACCCCACCGATCATGGCAAACGGAATGTTCGACAGGATCAGCACTGACTGCCGCACGGAACGGAAGGTCGCGAACAGGAGCAGGAAAATCAACCCGATGGCGATAGGCACCACGATGGCGAGACGTGCGGCGGAACGTTGCTGATTCTCGAACTGCCCGCCCCACTTCATCTCGTAACCTTCCGGGAACTTCACCTGGCTCATCACCTTGCTGCGGGCTTCTTCCACAAAGCCGACCAGATCGCGATCGCGCACATTGGCGACCACGACCACCATACGTGCGCCACGTTCACGGTCAACCTTGACCGGACCTTCGACGCGCTCGAGTTTGGCCACCGCGGAGAGCGGCACGTTGGTGCCATTCGGCAACGTCAGCATCAAACTGGTGAAATCAGCGGGCGAGGTACGCAGGCCATCGGCGCCACGCAGCAGTACCGGGGTACGCCGTTGCCCTTCCTGCACGATGCCCAGTGACTTCCCTTCGAGCTGCGCACGCAACATGGCCTCGATCTGCGCGATATCGAACCCCAGCCTGCCTGCCGCCAGACGATCGATGTCGATACGCAGATACTGTACCCCGCTGTTTTGCGGCGTATAGACATCCTGCGCGCCAGGAATGGATTGCAGGATACGCACGGTCTGCTGCGCCATCGCATCGAGTTGGGCGAGGTCACTGCCGAAGATCTTGACGGCCAGGTCGCCGCGCACACCCAGGATCATTTCGTTCACGCGCATTTCGATCGGCTGGGTAAAGGCATAGGCCATACCGGGCATGTCTTCCAGCGTCTTGCGCAGCGCATCGATCAACTTCTCCTTGTCCGGAGAACGCCATTCCTCGCGCGGCTTCAGCACCAGAAAATTATCTGTCTGGTTCAGTCCCATGGGATCCAAGCCCAGTTCGTCCGCCCCCACGCGTGAAACGACCCCCTTCACTTCCGGAACGTTTGCCAGCACCGCACGCTGCACAGCCAAGTCGAGCTCGACGGTTTTATCCAGATTGATGGAGGGCAATTTCTCGACCTGCATGATGATGTCGCCTTCGTCCATGACAGGCATGAAGGTCTTGCCGATCTGCAGATAGACCACCGCCGTGGCAACCAGCGCAGCAAGCGCTCCGATCAGGATGATCCTGGTGTGCGATAACGCCCAGGTCAGCAGCGGCTCGTATACCCTCAGCGCCTTGCGCACCAGCCATGGCTCTTCGTGGCTAACCTTGCCCAGCAGGAAGGAAGACAGCACCGGGACCACCGTCAACGAAAGCAGCAACGAACCAGACAATGCGAACACAATGGTCAGTGCCACCGGGCCGAATAACTTGCCCTCGAGCCCCTGCAGCGTCAGCAACGGCAAGAACACGGTAATGATGATGAGGATACCGGAGGTCACAGGAACGCTGACCTCCTTCACCGCACGGTAGATCAGGTGCAAACGGGGCAGCTTGGATTGCTCGCCGTGAGCCAG
This sequence comes from uncultured Methylobacillus sp., assembly GCA_964445115.1. Taxonomy (GTDB): domain Bacteria; phylum Pseudomonadota; class Gammaproteobacteria; order Burkholderiales; family Methylophilaceae; genus CAIJXJ01. The sequence continues at coordinate 222,153 of CAYUJU010000001.1, forward strand.
ATGCGAAATGATGTTCTCCACCACCACCACGGCAGCGTCTACCAGCATGCCGATCGCGATGGAAAGGCCGCCCAGACTCATCAGGTTGGCCGACATGCCAAACTGACCCATCATGATGAACGTTACCAGGGCTGCAAGCGGAAGCGCCAGGGCCACCGTCAGTGCCGCACGCACATTCCCCAAGAACAGCACCAGCAGGATCACCACCAGCACAATGGCCTCGAACAGGGCCTTGGTGACGGTGCCTACCGCACGTTCGACCAGATTGCCACGGTCGTAAAACACCTGGATATGCACACCCTTAGGCAGCGTCGGTTCGATTTCCTTGATCTTGGCGCGCACGCCGTTCACGACCTGTTGCGCATTTGCGCCGCGCAAGCCGAGTACCAGACCCTCTACCGCCTCGCCCTGTCCGTTCTTGGTGACTGCACCGTAGCGGGTCATGGCACCGATGCGCACCTCGGCGACATCGCCAACTCGCACCGGCATACCCATTTCACTCTTGATCACGGTATTGCGGACATCGTCCAGTGAACGGAAGCGCCCTTCTGCACGCACCAGCAGCGACTCTTCGCCATCGCCCAGGCGGCCTGCGCCATCGTTGCGATTATTGAGCTCTAGCGCCTGTTGCAGCATGTCGAGCGACACGCCACGGGCATACATGCGCCCGTTCTCCGGGACGATTTCGTAGGTGCGCACCACGCCGCCCAGCGCATTCACATCGGCAACACCCGGCACCGTCCGCAGTTGCGGACGAATCACCCAGTCCAGCAGGCTGCGTCGTTCTTCCAGCGACAGCGTGCCGCCTTCGATGGTGAACATGAACATCTCGCCAAGGGGCGTCGTCATGGGCGCTACACCGCCGGTCGCATCTGGCGGTAGGCTGCCCCAGATGCCGTTCAGGCGTTCGGTCACCTGCTGGCGCGCCCAGTAGATATCGGTCCCGTCTTCAAAATCCACCGTGATGTCAGTCAAGGCGTATTTCGCCACCGACCGCAGCATGGTCTGGTGCGGCAAGCCGAGCATTTCCACTTCCACTGGTGCAGTGATGCGGGCCTCGACCTCTTCCGGTGTCATCCCGGGGGCCTTGATAATGATCTTGACCTGCGTGCTCGACACATCAGGGAACGCGTCGATGGGCAACTGCTTGAAGGCATACGCGCCCAAGCCGACCAGCAGCGCCGTCAGCACCAGCATCAACAGGCGCTGCGTCAGCGCAAACTGTACCAACCTAGCCAGCATCATTCGCCCCCAGCGCCAGCCCAGGCGGCCTTGATCGCCACCGTGCCACTGATTGCAACCTTTTCGTTACCCGTCAGGCCGTTGATCACCACGCGCTCGGATTGTTCGGATACGACGGTGATTTTTCTGGGCAGGAAGCCCTTGTCGTTCTGCACGAATACGTAGTTGTCCGTACCGACCCTTGCCACGGACGCCTTGGGTACCGTGAACTGCTTGCCTGCGACACTTTCCGAGGCAATTTCCGCCTCGACGAACTGGCCCGGAGAAAGAAGATCGCCGTTCTTCGTGACCTCGGCCCGCACATGCATGGTCTGGTCGTTCTTGTTGATGTTACGGATGATCGCGATCACCCTGCCTTCAGCCTGGTATTTGGGAATTCTCACCTGCATACCGGACTTCACCGAGCCGAGACTCTCCACCGGCGCATGGATTTCAAGCCACAACGGCGTTAATCGCGCGATACGAAACATGGGCATGGCCGGGTCGATACGCTGTCCGGACGTGACCATCTGCTCCAGTACCTGCCCTTCGATCGGTGCGCTGATTGTCATGCCGCTACTGAACTCCCCCCGACTCTCCAGACGAGCAATCGCGGCATCCCCCATGCCGGCAAGACGCAAGGCCTGGCGGCGCTGCGACAAGACGGCATTAAGCTCATCCTGCCCGCTGCGTGTCGAAAGGTAACGTCGCTCGGCGATGATGCCTTCCTTGAACAATTCCGCATCACGGTCCAGCGTATTGCGTGCCAGCCGTTGCTGCGCCAGCGCCTGCAGATATTCGCGTTGCAAGAGCACCAGATCAGGACTAGTGATATGCGCCAACGCCTGCCCTTTTTTCACACTTTGCCCGGCTGCCACAAACACGGCATCCACCAGCCCGGACTGCGCAGCGCTCACCACACGCTCCTGGCCTACCGGAACGGCAATTTCACCAGGCAAGCGGTTACCGGTCACCATTGCGGCGGCAGACACCGGTGCCGACACGATGCCCAGCGTTTGCTGCTGTTTGACTGTCATCGGAATTTGTATCGGCTCCGCCGCATAGGCTTGTGCGATAGAAGCGCTGACCAGAAATGCCAGAATATTTTTCATGCAAAATCTCAAGGAAGCTCTCCAACGGATTGATTATATTTAGCTACATCCCATCCTATCTGCACTTTTTTACTGCGCAGGGCCCGTTCTGCTTCTTGGGCCAAAGACTGCACCCGCATCAGATGCACCAGATCGGTTTCGCCCAATTGAAAGGCTTTTTTAGCCAAACGGAGATTTTCCTGCGCCAACTCATTCTGGCTAGTCACGATTTCCAACTCGGCACGCGTCACTTCCAGGTTGTGTTGCGCCTCGTGCAACGCGGTTTCCATCAGCATCTGCAGGCGCTCGCGCTCAGTCATGTAGCGGGCGACATTACTCTCGGCCGCGGCCAACATAGGCGCGCTACGCGCTTCTGATTCAAGCGGGATGCGCAGTTTGAGGCCAATGCTATCGTTATATTCGGAATCGAATGCACCACGCTGGCTTCGGGCAGCCAGCATCAACTGCGGGTTTTCCCGTCGCTCGACGCGTACAAGCGCACGTTCGTTCTGCGCCAGTGTGATTTTGGATTCGATTTCCTTGATGAACGGATGCTGATCACTCAATTCATTTTTGGCGGACAGGGCTTCTTCCGCACGAGAAGGAATCTCGGTCAATCCCGTCAGGGTATGGTAGCGATGCTGGGCGTGGCGCAGCTCGGCCTCCGCACGCAAGAGCGCTGCCCTTGCCTGCAGTGTCTCGTTCTGTGCCAGCATCAAGTCGGTTTTGGCCAATTCGCCAGCCTTGAAACGGTGCTCGACATCATGCTGCAAGGCTTCGGCAGTCTCGACACGCAAACGAGCGATCTCAACATTGTTGACGTTCATTCCCACATCCCACACCGCATCCCGCAGGACACCCGCGATCTGGAGCAGCAAGGCATCTCGGGTGGCGGCCAGTTCAACCTGGGCTTCAGAAGCCGTCGCCTGTCTTGCCGTACGCTGACCGGGAAGCCAGACTGGTAATTCCAGCTCGGCTTCCCATTCACGCTCACCTCGTGCACTTCCCACCGTGTCATTCTGGTGTCGTACGGAAATGGCGGGAGCCATGGGCAACATGCTGCGCGCATGGAGATAGCGGGCCTGCACCTCGCCATCCATCGCCTCGAGCACATGGCGCTGCGGATTGCGTGCAAAAGTGCTCTGCAACACCTCGTGCATGCTCAGATTGGTATTGAATTGCAGTGCATCGTTTTCAGCCGCACCTGCCATCAGGTGGAACGTAAAAAGAGGCACCAGCGACAATGCGGTCAACGTTGATTTCATCACGCGTATACAGTCCGTCCATGGCCATGGAGAAATAACATGGCACGCAGGTTATCAGGAGTTGCTTAAGAGTTTCTTAAACGCGGATATGCTAACAGCAAATCAGGGAGTGGCGATGCAAGCAAACTACAGGATGGAGTGCATACCCCATCCTGTAAATGCCTGATCCATCTCGAGACGGATGACCGTCAGGACGCGCTGGAACGCTCGTCCGAAAAGTAAGGGTACAGCAATGGCAACAACAGCAAGGTAAAGAAGGTTGCCGTAATCAATCCACCGACGATCACGACTGCGAAGGGGCGCTGCGTCTCGGAACCGATCCCATGTGACAATGCTGCCGGCAACAATCCCAACCCCGCCATCAGCGCCGTCATCAGGATAGGCCGCAAACGGCTGGCAGCCCCCTCCATGACGGCATCAAGCTGCGCACGCCCTTCCTGCATGAGGTGCTTGATTTCCTCGACCATGATCACACCGTTCTGCACCGAAATGCCAGCCAGCGCGATGAATCCCACAGCGGCCGACACCGAAAGATGCAAGCCAGCCAGCGCCAAGCCGGCGAGCCCACCGATCAGGGTAAAGGGGATCAGCATCAATACCAGGAATGCACTCCTGACGGATTTAAACGCCCAAAACAGCAACACGAAAATCATCAGTAAAGACAGCGGAACAATCACCTCGAGGCGCTTCATTGCGCGTTGCTGGTTCTCGAACTGACCGCCCCACACCATGGAATAGCCAGGTGGCAACCCGACACGTGCTTTCACTGTTGCCATCGCTTCTTGCACAAAACTTCCCTGATCACGCCCAAGCACGTTGACCTTGACTGCGGCAATGCGGGAGATCCCCTCGCGGGCGATGCGATAGGCCCCTTGCCGGACATCAATCTCCGCAAGCTCGCCGAGAGGAATGGTGGTTGAACCATCGGGAAGCGCTACGGGCAATTCAGCGATGTCATCCACAGCATCACGGTAAGGTGTCGCCAACCGCAGCGTCAGGTCAAAACTACGATCATTTTCGTAAAACGTGTTGACTGCACTGCCCGCCAGTGCAGTTCTGATGGTCGCGTTAACGTCACCGGCGGTCAGGCCATAACGTGCCAAGGCGGTGCGGCGCAAGTTGATATCGACTTCACTGTTGCCGGAGATAGGGATAGCGCCGACATCGCTGGCACCGCGAACACTACGAATAGCCTCTGCAACCTGCTGGGCCTTATCCTCGAGCACGGCAAGGTCAGGACCGAAAATTTTGACGGAAATTTCCCCTTTCACGCCGGACAACGCCTCTTCGACATTATCCTGAATCACCTGCGAGAAATTGGTCGGCACCCCCGGGATTTCATGAATCTTGGCGGCCATATCCTCGATCATGGCTTCCTTGTCTGCAAAACGCCAAGCCTCGCGCGGCGAAAGACTGGCCAGAATTTCCATGTTGTTAGGGCCCTTGGGGTCAGTTCCGTCATCAGGCCGTCCCAACTGGGACACGACGTTCTGCACTTCGGGGTAGGTCTGAAGAATCGCCCGCACTTGCCGCTCGATTTCCTTGGTTTTTTCGAGACTGGTGGACGGTGCCAGTGGCATGGTGATCCACAGGTTTCCTTCATCAAGCTTGGGAAGGAATTCCGTGCCCAGCTTTGGAGCAAGAACCAAGGAAAGTACCAGTAGCGCCACGGAGATGACGGTAATCGGGCGCCAGCGTGGACGCAGGCTGATCAAGATACTGCGATAGCGCTCCTGCAACGCATGCATCCAGGGACTGTGCTTCTCTGCCATGTCCTCACGTCGCATGGTAAATGATAACAACGCCGGCACCAGCGTCAGGGTCAGGAGAATCGCCCCAAGTAGCGCAAAGCTCAAGGTAAAGGCCATGGGCGAGAAGATGCGCCCTTCGACACGCTGAAAGGTAAAAATAGGCAAAAACGCCAGGATGATGATGACCTTGGAAAACAGGATGGGATGGCCCATCGCGACAGCAGTCTGCTTCAGCGTATGAATGCGCCAGCCATAGCCGCTATGTACCGGGTTGCCATCATGAGCCCCCAGTGCAAGCTTCACCATCAGCGCCTCGACCAGCACCACGGCACTGTCGATGATAATCCCGAAGTCCACGGACCCCAGCGAAATCAGATTGGCGGACATCCCTCTGGCATCCATCAGGATGAATGCAAACAGCAGCGAGAGCGGAATGACGGAAGCCACGATCAGCGCCGCACGCCAGTTTCGCAGGAATATCATCAGGATGGAAACCACCAGCAAAGCCCCCACCACCAGGTTTTCCGTGACGGTGTGGACGGTGTGCTGAACGAGCGTCGTGCGTTCGTAATAGGGTTTGATGCGTACGCCCTGCGGCAATCTTGCGTTAATACGCTCAACCTGCTCACGCAGCCCCTCGACGACCTTGGCCGCGTTCTGCCCCTTGGACATGATCGCAACGCCCTGCACCACATCATCGCGATCATTGAACGCGATCATGCCGGAGCGAGGCCGCTCCCCAATTTTCACAACACCCAAGTCACCCACCAGCACAGGCTTACCCTGTCGCGAGGTGACTACCGTTTGTGCAATGTCATCCAACTTGCCGAACAAACCGATCCCACGGACTACCATGGCTTCCTCGCCGCGGGGCATCAGCCCACCACCAACATTCGTGCTGGCTTTTGCAAGTGAGGTTTCGACCTGGTCGATACTGACACCAAACTTTTTCAATAAGTATGGATCAAGAAGTACCTGGTATTCCCGCACGGCCCCGCCGTAACTTACGAGATCCGCCACTCCCGGGACATTGCGCAGCACAGGTTGAATATCCCAGTCCTGAATGGCCCGGATTTCGCTGAGCGGCATATCTTTTGGCGCATCAACGATGTAGCGATAGACCTCGCCCACTGCGGTTGACAGTGGCGCCAGGGTCGGCTGGTAGCCCTGCGGCAGGTCGGCGTTAGACAACCGCTCCAGCACTTGCTGCCGGGCAAAATAGTCGTCCGTTTTATCCGTAAACGTCAGCGTCACCACCGACAATCCGGTGATCGAGACCGAGCGCTTCTGGGCAAGGTGCGGCACGCCGCTCACCGCACGCTCGATCGGCAGCGTTACAGCGCGTTCCACCTCCTCAGGTGCCAGACCTGGTGCCTGAGTCACAATCCCGACATGCACGTCTTCCACGTCGGGAAATGCCTCGATGGGCAAATTCTGCACAGCGACCCACCCTGCGATCATTACGACCGCAGAAGCAATCAGCACGAACATGCGCTGCTGCAGCGCAAAGGAAATCAGGCGGTCCAGCATTTATTGACCCTCGGCCAGTTCGGCATTGATCAAAATCGCCCCAGAGGTCACTACACGCTCTCCTGCTTTCAGTCCCTGTGCAATCACCGCGTATTCGCGCGTCTGGTCCCCCAGCACAACACGGCGTTTCTGCAGCTTCCCTGGTGCTGTCTCCGCAAACACGAACGTGTAAAGACCTTCCGTGATCAATGCACTGTTAGGTAGACGCAACACCTTGCGCTGGCTGTCGGACAGCGGCGTAATACGTGCGTACATTTCCGGCTTGAGCTTGCCCTGCTTGCTGTCGACCGAACATCTAACGGGAATGCGACGCGTGACGGGATCAAGCAAGGTGCCGATGCTGGTCACCTTACCGGTGAAGGTTTCGTCTGGATACGCATCCACCATCAGGTTGATCGCCTGTCCGATGTGGACTTTTCCAAGGTCTCGCTCGGGCAAGTCAATCACGGCCCAAAGCTGATTCGGGTCAGTAATGATGAAGAGCGGATTGGGCGCATCAGGCCGTATTTCCATCCCCGGATTGACCTGTCGGTCTACCACTACGCCAGATATCGGGCTTCGCACGGAATAACTCTCGCCGCTGCGGCTGCCGCCCAGGTTGTTAAGCCTTCCGCGCGCCCTCACGGCTTCGGCCTCGGATTGCGCAAGATCAGCAAGTCCCGCTTCCAGTTCTTTCTGGGCGATAACGCCATGCGCATACAATTGCCGGCTGCGCTCCAGCGCGTGTTTCTTGTATCCCAAGTCGGCCTCTGCCTTGCGCACATCAGCCACCGCACTACCCAGTTCGGGAGAGTCCATCTGCATCAATATCTGACCTGCCTTGACGCGATCCCCCACTTTGCCATTGATCTTCACCGCACGCCCCTGCACTGGAGAATAGAGGCGCGCGGTATGGTCCTCATCCAGCGCGACACGACCATTGAGTGGCTCAGCAACAGCTTCAGGAACCTCCTCTACAGGCATCACTTTCAGCTTGGCCAATTGCGGCGACCCAGGAGACAAGGTCAACGTATCGCGGCTTTGCGTCACAGGTTTTTTAGGGGTATCTGCAATAGAAGGCATACTGGCAACCAGCATGGCGGAGAGAACAAGACTCGTGATTTTCATGGCATCGAAGCTTCCGGTGAAATTGCGGCACGCCAGGCGGCGTCGGCTTTAGCGTAATCGGCATGGGTCATGGCGGATTCGATCTGCAACAGACGCAGGGTGCGCGTTGCATCAAGCAGATCCGTCACACCCGAGGCACCATGCTGGTAGGCGTACATCGCAGCATCAGCAGATTGTTGCGCAGCCCGCAGCACGGCATCGTCGAATCGCTTTGCGCGCTCGATCGCGGCAAGCCTGTCGGCCCGCGCACGCTGGATTTCTGCAAGCGCCTGGGCACGTACGCGTTCAAGGTCATCCAGGGCGGCATTGCGATTGACCTCAGCACGGGCGATTTCACCCTGATACTGGTAATTGGTAAATAACGGGATCGAAATACCCGCCCCCACACTGTTGTTCGCATCGGTAGGGAAATGTTCGTACTGGACACCAATGGTGACATCGCGTGTTTTCAACGATTCGGCGAGCTCACGCTGTTTTTCAGCCTGTCGAATCCTGGCGCGGGCCGCCTGCATATCAGCACGCTGTTCCAGCAAGGATTCATCCAGCGTTGGGTCATCCGTCATGACGGCGGGGAATGAATCGGATGCCTGTAGCGAAGTGGCCCCCTCGTTCATGCCGATCATGTAAGCCAGGGTAAGTTGTGTCTTGTTCCGCTCGGATACTGCGGCGCGAAGATCATTCTGGGCTCTCAGCGCATCGACCTGAATCCGCGCAACGTCTGCAGCGGCAATATCCCCAGCCTTGAGTCTGAACTCGGCAGCCTGCAGATTGCGCTCAAACAGGTCCACCATCTCACGCTCAATGCGCTCTTTTTCCTGCGCCAGAACCAGATCGTAATAAACGCCGGACAGCGCGATCTCTTGCTGGCGCTGCAGTTCTCCGAGGTCGTGCCGGCCGGCTTCAATCGCCTCCTGAGATGCCGCCTCGCGAAGCGCACGCTTATTGCCTCGCTCGATCAACTGATCGTAGCGAACGATGGTATCGACACGTTTATCCCAAAGGCCAGGGCCGTTGCCCCCGCCCAGCCGCCAACTGGTCGAATTGAGTGAAAGCGTAGGATTAGGTGCCTGAGCTGCCGTCAGGGAATCAGCTTGCAGGCCTTCAACGACGCGCCGACCGGCCAGGAGTTCGCGGTTGTTTGCCTGCATCAGCGACCGCGCCTCTTGCAAGGTCAGGGTAGCGCCATGAGAAACAACGCCATCCGCCGCCTGCAGCGGACCGGCCAGGATCAGTGAAATGAGTAGAAACGAAATTCGGTACATCCACGACACTCCGGATTGGGTGTCGCCAGTGTAGCCAGACAGTCTTACTCAAACCTTACAGGTAGTGTTTTGCCGTTATGGCAGCAGTCTGGAAGCTATCTCATGCGAGCGCGAGAGTTGCCGCACCGATCATCCCGGCTTGGTCACCGGCTTGTGACAGCGTGATCTGCACTTTGCCGCGTAAGGCGGGGATCAGATCAGCATCGAGACGATGATCGAATGCTGGCTGCATCAGCGACCAGGCAGCGCTCATGCCGCCGCCCACCACGACATGACCAACATCGACCACCTTGAGGATCTGCGCCAGTGCTTGCGCCAGCTTTTCCCCTGCCAGCGCGTAGGCCGCCAGCGCCTGCACATCGCCGGATTCCGCCACTTGGGCGATTTCATGGGCGACAAGCTGTTGACCGCTGGACTCGGCGTAGCTCAGGGCTACTCCGCTAGCGGAGGCATACTGTTCCATGCAGCCACGGTTGCCACAGCCGCACAGGCGTCCTCCGGGTTCCACAATCAGGTGACCGACCTCCATCGCCACGCCGTGTTCCCCGGGAAACGCCCGCCCGTCGAGAATCAACCCACCGCCCACGCCAGTGCCCAACCCCAAATAAATGAGCCCATTGCCTTGGCGGCCATGGAGTTGATATTCGCCATAGGCGGCAACCAGCGCGTCATTTTCGACGATCACCGGGCAACCCAGTGCCTCACGCAAAGGCGTCGCCAGATCGACGTCCAGCAGCCCTGGCAGGTTGGGTGATTGCGCCACACGGCCGGCCACGATGAAGCCGGGAAAACCGAGTCCAACAGCCGTGATCCCAGGATAACGCGCACGCGCCGACGACAGCGCCTGCTGCAAGACAGAAACGATCTCCCGCAGCGCCGCCTCGGGCGGCGAGCGGCGACATATGCCGGAAAAATCGGCCTGCACGCGGAGCTCGTCCACCACACGCAGACCGTCAACCACACCGACCCGAAGATTGGTGCCGCCTACATCGACGCCGATACGCATTGGCTCAGCGCACTTCCAGTTGCAGGTCTACGCCTTTGCCGACGCCAGTCATGGCAAACGTCAGTTCCAGCGTCACCGCCTGCATGATCTTCTCGAAACCGGCCTCGGATTGGGACACACTGAAGTGCGGCCAGGTATTGAGCACCGCCGGCACATTCGAACTCAGGCGCAGGCTGCCGCCCAGCACTTCGTCCTCAAGTACGAGTTCGCGCATCTCGTCGAGATGCAGCGGCTGGCCGAACCCACCCGGAATATCGTCGCCGATACGGAAGCGCCCGGCGGGACCATCGCAACTTGGCATGGCGAGGTTGATCTCGACGCGGAAAAGCCCGCTGTTCAATTTATCGAACCGATAGGACACCTGTAGCGCGTTGTCCTTGAGCGCAATCTTCTTGCTCACACTGCCGCGGCCAGCCTGTCCCTCGAACGACACGGAGGCAGAGCGCCCACCACTGGGGGCGCCGTAGGCCACTGGACAGAACGAAACCCCTTCCCGCTCGCCCCAGCTATCCCGGAACAGGGAGCGGGCGTGCGCGTCGGTCGCCAGGTCGGCGGCGACGATCTCATGTTTGGACACCATGCGTTCGTGCGGGTTGGCGATACCGCCGCTGTTGTGCCCGTGATCGTGCTGGGCATTGACGCGACGGTGGTAATGCTCGGTCTGCCGTGCCAGGGAATCGCCGAAATTGTGCGACAAGGCATAGGCATCGAATTCGCAGACCGACCCATCGCCATCCAGCTTGATCACAGCTTGCAGCGTACCGTTCTGCAGGAAGAGTTCATCATGGCCATCGATATCCAGATCGACCTGGCTGCGCGCGGGGCGTGGCTGCACCACGTCCAGCATCGCTTCCAGACGCACCATCGCGTTGTAGATCGCGCGGCGCAGGTGGGGCAGGTACAGGCCGCCAAACAAACCATGCCAGTAGGCGTCGTTGGCCTGCGCTTCGTACAGTTCATGCAGCATCGCCGGCGTCTTGAGCTTATCCGGCAACGCGTGATACCGCGCGGACAAGGCCAGCATGCGCTTGTGCATCCAGTTGGATTCAGGGAAACGCATGAAGAAATTGCGCCAGATACCGCCGCGCACGAATGGCTTGCTGGTTTCCCAGCGTCCCTCGCGCTTTTCACGATCCACCATGTCGCCGTAATGGTGGGCCGCCGGAACCGGCAGGGTCCATTCGTTCATCTCGCTGTAGGATGCTGTCGGCAGGTAGACCACCCCCTTGGTGCGGGACTGCGCGTGATAATCGCTGTAGCGCATCGGGTGGATGATGGAAGAATTCAGCACCCCCTCGATGAAGTCCTTGAGCCAGCCCTTCTCGTACACCCACTCGTAGGTCTCGGGCCAGATGCCGAATTTTTCGATATCGTCGAAATACACCGCAGCAGCCTGACCGGTGTCGTCCGCCAGGCTTTCCAGGTACCCCACCACCTCGTGTGCCGGCGAGAACGGCAGGCGATAACGCAGCGGCTCGGAAATCGGGAACAGATCCAGCTTCCGACCATCTTCCTCGGTGGTGTAAAACCCATTCAGTTCATGCGCCTGCTTGCCAGTGCACAGGAAATGGTAGTCATCCACCGTGACGTACTCAATGTCGGAGTCTCCCAGCGCCGGCACGACGGTAGATTCCCACACACGCTCCGTCAACCAGGCACCTTGAGGCTTTTGCCCCAATTTCTTGTGCAGATGATCGGACAACTTGGTGATCTGGCCTACGCGATCCCTGGCTGGGATGGCCGCCAGCACCGGCTCGGTATAACCGGCGCCGAACAATTCGGCCTGGCCACGCTTGACCATTTCCTTCAGCAACTGCATGTCCTGGGGATAGTGCTTGAGCATGTAGTCCAGCAGCCAGCCGCTGATATGGATGGCAAAACGAAAATCAGGGTATCGGTGCAACACCTGCAGGAAAGGGCCATAGCAACGCACATGGGCGTCGTCCAGCACGTGGGTGAAATTGCCGACCGGCTGATGGGCGTGAACGCCGAGGAGTAATGCAACCGACTTGGTCATGATGTATTCCCTTATTTACCTTGCCTTCTTGTTTTCCTTGAACGCTAGCCTTCGGATCCCCGGCGCATGGTGCCGCCACCCTCAGGGTCGCCCCCACCCATGCTGATCGGCTTATCGAGAATCTTGGGCACGGGCAGCTTGAGCAGGCGGTACAAATTCGCGAGGTTGCGTCGATACAGATGATCGAAACTCTGTACGCTCATGGCTGAGTTGTAATCGCCGAACCACCAGAACCAGTCGGACCCCTCGCAGTCGCCCAGTTGCTTTTCAGCCAGCAACTTCTCCGCCTCGTTGAGGCGTTTCCCGGACATGGCCAGGTCGTAGTTCTTCTTCGCCTCACACAACAGGTCCCACCCACGGTTCTTGTCCGGCGAACCGATCCAGGTGCTGAACGTGCCGTAAACCCAACTTCCGGCCGACACACTGGGCAAATTCTCCAGCGCGATGTTGGCGCCATGGAAGCTCTCCAGTTCCAGCAGTTCCTCGTCCCCAGCCACATTCGAGCAATGCCTTACCACTTCGCTGAAGGTGGTCATCTCGATGTGATGATGACATGCCAGTGCCTGATACAGGTCGGACAGGAAGAAATAGGCGTTGTAGGGATAGTATTCCCAGGCGTTTTCACCATCGAGAATGATGCTGACCACTGGAGTCTCATCCGGATTGGTGATGTGCCAGATGTGTTCCAGTTCGCGCACGAAGTCGTTCACGGCATCCGGCCCGTGCCATTTGGAATACTCGAAACCGATCTTGTCCGACAGCTTGTCGTCGCGGAAGAACGTGACGATCTCGTTGGCGCCATCGGTCACGCGATAGGGCTTGTAGAGGTAGTGCTGGCGTTCCGGCAGCAACACCCCATAAGCGTGCTGCAGACTGTTGGCCAGCACGCCCTCGCCGGTCGCTGCCCAGGTAAGGTTTTTCTCGGCCAGCAGCATCAACGCCGGGTGGGATACCCCGCCCTCTGCCGGCCACATGCCGCGCGGCGGCTCACCGAAACGACGGAAATGGCTTTCGATGGCGCTGTCGATGTGCGCCTTGGCACGCTGCACGCCGCCCGGATATCGCGGGGCCTCCCGCAACGAAACCTCGTGCATGCTGTCACGCGCCGCGTTGAAATCCAGCAGCAGCGGCAGGATGGGGTGGTAATGCGGCGTGCTGGAAAGCTCGATACGCCCCTGCTCCTGCAGTTTGCGATAACGCGGGATGATGTCGCTGATGAGGCGACCAATCAACTCGAACAATTCCAGACGGTCGCTGGCAAGGAACTGTCCGCCTTTGGCCATGAGGTGAGCGATCAGTTCTTCTTCACGGCGCACGCTTTCACCAGTCCACGCCAAGTGGTACCAGACCAGAAGGTCGAGCAGGTACTGGTCGGAAAGATATTCCAGGCTTTCCGCCCCGTAGGCCTCTGCCATCCGAAACATCTCTTGCAGATAGCGATACCGTGGAAACGGATCGATCATCTTGGTGTGGTTGCTCTTGAAGCAACTGTCGAGGATCAAGGTACGCTGTTCCGGCGTCAGGCAAGTCTGGTCATCGATCAGGAACAGAGACAGCAGCGGGTCGCGCATCTTGCGCGTAGCAAACTGTTCGGTGTAGTCCTCGAGCTGGTCCAGCAGCACCGGGACGAAATTAAAGGTCGCTCTGGCATTGGGATTCTGCTCCAGATGGTAGGCCATGTCGGTGTAATCCTTGATGGCGTGCAGATAGGTCCAAGGCAAGACATATTCACCGGTGAGGTAATCCCGATAATCGGGCTGGTGCATATGCCAGTAGAGATTGACGTAAAGCTTGCGCGGGTGTGACATGGGATCGGGTACTTGCCAGGAGGGGTTGAATCCGAGGGCAGTTGTCGCCAACCGCCCTCATGCGGTGTCTTGATTACCTTGCGTGGTGCAAATTCTGCCCAAGCATGTCGGGGGTCACCAGGGTGATGCCCTTCTCGGAGACGTGGAAGCGCTTGCGATCCTCCTCCAGATTCACGCCAATCTGCATCCCCTCAGGAACGATAGCCCCCTTGTCGATCACCGCGCGCTTGATCACGCAGTGGCGGCCGATCGTTACGTCCGGCAGGATCACCGAATCATCGATGCTGCTGAAGCTGTGGACGCGCACATTGGAAAACAGCACGGAGCGGCGCACGGACGAACCGCTAATGATGCAACCGCCAGAGATCAGCGAATCGACGGCGTTGCCGCGACGGTCGTCGGAGTCGAACACGAACTTGGCGGGCGGCAACTGGGCCTGATAGGTCCAGATCGGCCAGGTGGCATCGTACAGGTTCAGTTCCGGCGTCACCTTGGTCAGCTCCATATTGGCTTCCCAGTAGGCGTCGATCGTCCCCACGTCACGCCAGTAGTGCTTGCCATCCGCGCTGTTGACGCAACTGTCGGAGAAGCGATGGGCAAACACGCGATACTTGCTGATCAGGTGTGGGATGATGTTCTGGCCGAAATCGTGTACGGAATCGGGATCGTCCGCATCACGGATCAACTGCTCGTACAGGAACGCGGCGTTGAACACATAGATACCCATGCTGGCCAGCGACTGCGTCGGGTCGCCCGGGATGCAATCCGGGTTGGCCGGCTTTTCCTTGAACTGGATTACGCGGTCATGCTCGTCCACGCCCATCACGCCGAACGCCTTGGCATCTTCGATCGGCACGTTGAGGCAGGCCACGGTCATGTCGGCTTTGTTGCGCACGTGCGCCGCCAGCATCTGGCCGTAGTCCATCTTGTAGATGTGGTCGCCGGCCAGGATCAGGATGTACTCCGGCCCCATGTTGCGCAGGATGTCGAGATTCTGGAACACCGCGTCGGCCGTGCCCTTGTACCACTCTTCTTCCACGCGCTGCTGCGCCGGCAGCAGCTCGACGAATTCGTTGAATTCGCCGCGCAGAAAACCCCAGCCGCGCTGGATGTGCTGGATCAGGCTATGCGCCTTGTACTGGGTCACCACGCCAATGCGGCGGATCCCCGAATTCATGCAGTTGGACAGCGGAAAA
>CAYUJU010000001.1:237416-328693 GCA_964445115.1 uncultured Methylobacillus sp.
GATGCGGAACTTGCCGCCGAACGGCACGGCAGGCTTGGCCCGCCAGTTGGTCAGGTCCTTGAGGCGAGAACCCCGTCCACCAGAGAGAATGAGCGCTACGGTGTTTTTTGTGAGCGCGCTAACAAAACGGGAAGATGATAAATCCTGCTGCATTTTTGCCTCTCCTGATTTATAGTCTGGCTTCTCGCTTAATCTTAGAGGCGGGCGCTTCCAAAGCCAAACAAATACCGCCCTGTGGCCATTATAGCCACGTTTAACGAATCTATAAAAGGCAAAAAATAATGGGCACCAAGCAGAAGCACGACCCCCAACTCAACCTGATTCTCGAGGCTCGACATCACAACCCGTTTGCCTGGTTGGGACTGCATCGACAAGACAATGCCTTCCTCCTGCGCACCTTCCTTCCATACGCCCATCGCGTCTGGCTGCAGACCACCGCCGGCTGGGAGGAAATCCAGCGTACCCACCCCGACGGACTGTACGTCTGGACCGGCAAGGAAGAGCCCGCTCGCCCCTGTCTGCTCCGCATCGAACAGGATGGTCAGACCTTCGAGCAGCACGATGCGTACACCTTTGGCCCAATGACCACGGACCATGATCTCCACTTGTTCGGCGAGGGTCGTCTATTCCGTGCCTACGACATGCTGGGCGCACACCCGACCCAATCGCAAGGGGTCGAAGGCGTACGTTTCGCCGTTTGGGCTCCCAATGCCGAACGTGTCAGCGTTATCGGTGACTTCAATCGCTGGGATGGCCGTATGCACCCCATGCGTGCGCTTGATTCCAGCGGCGTGTGGGAACTCTTCATTCCCGGCCTGAACCACGGCAGCCTGTACAAATTCGAAATCCGCAATCGCCATAGCGGCCACACCCTGGTCAAGACCGACCCCTACGGCGTCAGTTTCGAGATGCGTCCTGGCACTGCCTCACGCATCATGGCCGACACCGCCCATCGCTGGAGCGACACGACATGGATGCAACAGCGCGCCGCCTCTGACTGGCTGCATGCGCCGATGAACGTTTACGAACTGCACGCCGGCTCATGGCGCCGCGGTCCCAACAACCGTTTCCTGAATTTCCGTGAACTGGGCGAACAACTGATTCCCTACGTCAAGGAACTCGGCTTCACCCACATCGAACTCATGCCCATCAGCGAGCATCCGCTGGACGAATCGTGGGGTTACCAGACCACCGGCTATTTCGGCGTCAGCAGCCGTTTCGGCACTCCCGACGACTTCCGCGCATTTGTCGATGCCTGCCATCAGGCCAATATCGGCGTTCTGCTCGACTGGGTGCCAGCGCACTTCCCCAAGGACTCCTGGGCACTGGCCCGCTTCGACGACACGGCCCTGTACGAACACGAAGACCCGCGACTGGGTGAACATCAGGACTGGGGCACGCTGATTTTCAACTACGGGCGCAACGAAGTTCGCAACTTCCTCATCTCCAATGCCCATTACTGGCTGGAAGAATTCCATATTGATGGCCTGCGTGTGGACGCGGTTGCCTCGATGCTCTACCTGGACTACTCGCGCAAGCACAACGAATGGTTGCCTAACCGCTTCGGCGGGCGCGAGAACCTCGAAGCCATCGACTTCATGCGCGAACTCAACGTCATGGTGCATGAAGAATTCCCGGGCGCGCTCACTATTGCCGAAGAATCCACCGCTTGGCCAATGATCTCCCGCCCCGTGTATCTGGGTGGCCTGGGCTTCTCGATGAAATGGAACATGGGCTGGATGAACGACACGCTGGGCTACTTCAAGCAGGACCCCATCCATCGCCGTTTCCACCATAACTCCCTGACCTTCGGCCAGTTGTACGCCTATACGGAAAACTTTGTGCTGCCGTTCTCGCACGACGAAGTCGTCCACGGCAAACGCTCGCTTCTGGACAAGATGCCCGGCGATGCCTGGCAAAAGTTCGCCAATCTGCGCCTGCTGCTGACCTATCAGATGACCTATCCAGGCAAGAAGCTCAACTTCATGGGCAACGAAATCGGTCAAGGGCGTGAGTGGAACGTCGGCGCCGGGCTCGACTGGCAACTGCTGGAAATCAACTGGCACCAAGGCGTGCAGCACCTGATGGGTGACCTCGGCAAGCTGTATACCGGTACGCCGGCGCTACACGACCTCGACTTCAGTCACGAAGGCTTTGCCTGGATCGACTGCCATGACGCCGATCAGTCCATCATCAGCTATCAGCGACGCGCACGCGATGGCTCCTGCGTGCTGGTGCTGCTGAACTTCACCCCGGTCCCGCGCGAGGGCTACCGCATCGGCGTGCCCCAGGCAGGCAAGTATCAGGAAGTGCTGAACAGCGACGCCGCCTGCTATGGTGGCAGCAACCTCGGCAACGGCGCCGGGCTGCAGTCCGACGATCAGCCATGGATGGGTTACCCCCATTCAGTCGTGGTAACATTGCCACCTTTGGCAGGACTGATCCTCAAACTCGAGGCATAAAATAATTATCCGGCTGACTCTCGAAGAGATTAACGGAACGCTTTTTCAGGGCACAACATGTCGAAACTGACCACTTCTCCAATCTGGCGGAGGCTGACCAAGCATCAACAGGAAATCGCGCCCAGACACATGCGCGAGATGTTCCAGGATGACCCGCAGAGATTTGAAAAGTTTTCCTTACAATTCAATGACATTCTTCTGGATTATTCGAAAAATCGCATCACCGAGGAAACCCTTGCGCTGTTGATGCAACTGGCGCGCGAAAGCCACGTCGAAGAATGGCGCGAGCGCATGTTCAGCGGTGAGAAAATCAATTTCACCGAGAACCGCGCGGTACTGCATACTGCCCTGCGCAACCGCGGCAACAAGCCCGTTCTGGTAGACGGCAAGGACGTCATGCCGGATGTGAATCGCGTGCTGAAGCAGATGCGCGAGTTCACAGAGAGAGTGCGTAGCGGCGCCTGGAAGGGTTATACCGGCAAGCCCATCACCGATATCGTCAACATCGGCATCGGCGGTTCCGACCTGGGTCCGTTCATGGCCTGCACGGCGCTGAAGCCGTTCAGTCGCCCGGACCTGCACGCCCATTTCGTTTCCAACGTCGATGGCGCTCATCTGGGCATGACGTTGCAGAAGTGTGATCCGGAAACCACGCTGTTCATCGTGGCATCCAAGACCTTTACCACGCAGGAAACCCTGACCAACGCGCGTTCCGCACGCAAGTGGTTTCTGGAGAAGGCCAAGGACGAGGAGCAGATTGCCAAGCATTTCGTCGCACTGTCGACCAACGCGACAGAAGTCGCCAAGTTCGGTATCGACACCGCCAACATGTTCGAATTCTGGGACTGGGTCGGCGGCCGTTATTCGCTGTGGTCCTCCATCGGCCTCTCCATCGCCCTCAACATTGGCATGGATAACTTTGAAGCCATGCTGCAGGGTGCTTACGAGATGGACCAGCATTTCCGCACCACGCCGCTGGAGAAGAATCTGCCAGTGGTGATGGCCATGATCGGCATCTGGTACAACAACTTCTTCGGTGCACAGACGCACGCAATCCTGCCCTACGACCAGACACTGTCACGCTTCTCCGCCTATTTCCAACAGGGCGACATGGAAAGTAACGGCAAGTTCGTCGATCGTGAAGGCAAACGTGTCGATTTCGACACCGGCCCGATCATCTGGGGCGAACCCGGTACCAATGGCCAGCATGCGTTCTATCAGTTGATCCATCAAGGGACCCGCATGGTGCCCTGCGATTTCCTGATGCCGATAGAAACCCAGTACCCGCTGGGCGAACACCATGAAATCCTGTTCTCCAACTTCCTCGCTCAAACCCAGGCGTTGATGCAAGGCAAGACTGCTGATGAAGCCCGTGCAGAACTCGAGGCAGCCGGCGTCAAGGGCGAGGAACTCGAACTGCTGTTGCTGCATAAGGTGTTCCGGGGCAATCGTCCGACCAACTCCATCCTGTTCCAGAAACTCGACCCGCGCACGCTAGGCATGCTGATCGCGCTCTACGAGCACAAGATCTTCGTGCAGGGTATCGTATGGAACATCAACTCCTTCGATCAATGGGGCGTGGAACTGGGCAAGCAACTGGCGCAGAAGATCTATCCGCAACTGGGCGGCAAGCAGACGGTGCAAGACCACGACGCCTCCACCAATGGGTTGATCAACCACTACAAGAAGCACCGTCCGGCGTGATGCCGGACGCCGACTGGCTTGCACGGCATGTGCGCCTCCTGCGCACGAGCTATCAGCACTGGACCGGTCAGGATCTGCTGACTTCGAACATCGACAGCCCCCAGGCTGTTGATGTGCTGGAACAGGCAGACTTTGCGGTCGTGTCGCACGGCACGCAGGCCGACCCCATCTTCAACTACGCTAACGCCTTGGCACTGCGCCTGTTCGAGACTTCGTGGGCCGCTTTCACCGCCATGCCTTCGCGTCTCTCTGCGGAACCGCTGATCCAGTCGGAACGGGATCGGCTACTAGCGCGCGTCACACAGCATGGATGGATCGATAACTACACGGGTATCCGCATCTCGCAACAGGGCAAGCGATTTGTGATTCGCAATGCCACCGTGTGGAATCTACTGGACGAGTCTGGCCAGCCATACGGCCAGGCCGCGCTGATCAAGGATTGGGAGCCGCTGCCATCCCCCGCACAGGAGCAAGCATGAAATTCAACGACCTCGCCATCGGCGACCGCTTCCTATTCGAAGGGATGGAATACACAAAGACCAGCCCGATCCTTGCGATGTCGCAGGAAGGCAAGCCTAGGATGATCCGCAAATCAGCGATGCTCGCCCCCATCGATGGCCAGGTCGCAATACCGCCCGAAGCACCGGCGAACGACATGCTGGACCGCAAGCAAACCCTTCGCGCCTTCGAGGCGTTTTACCTGACGTGCAGCAAGCTCGTCGGCGACAATCCGGAGCTGGCGCTGGCGCGGCGCAAGTTCCTGAATGCCCTCAAATAATTCCGCTCACCATCGCCCTGGCTTCTGACGGAAACGCTACAATTCCCGAGCGTTCCCCATCCACGTGGTAATTTCCCGGAGGCAAGCATGAAAAAACTGACGGTCAAGATCGAACTGGATATGGAGATTCCCGACGACTGGGACATTCTGGAGCATCCCGATGGCGTTCCAGTGCTCGACATCGGCGATGGTCAATACATGTACATGAGTTTTCTGCCGATGTTCACGCGCGAACTAAAACCGGAATCGGACTGGACCAGCGCCTGCTCCGATGCGTTTTCGGAACAGGTCATCGAGATGGTGCAGGGTGAAGAAGTCGAGATGAAGATCGTGGTGAACTAAACCACGACGATCCGGGGCAGATACGTGTTTACGCTCAGAAAAAACGACATGCCCCGCCTCAGAATGTCGGCAGCCCCTTGAGGGTCATGCCTGGCACATAGGTGCCATCGATGTCGACCGTCTCGTGGCCATCGGCCCCGCTGACCACCTTCAGCTTGGGACCGGGCACCAAGCTGCCGGCTTGCTTGAAAATGGTGAATACGTCATCTCCGGCGCGAATCGCCTGAATCACCTCTTCCACCCCGACCAGCTTCGGCGCCGCCACCCACTCCTTGCCGCTACGTATCACCGGGCCCATCTTGGCCTGGATGACACGGGTGTTGGTCGGGTCGAATCGGACTTCGGTCACGGCGAGAACGGGCATGGGGCGTACCTTATGGAGAATCAAGCCGTGATTTTAGGGCATATTCATGGAATCCGCCCGCCACCTTTTACCTCACGTGCCACAAAAGGTCTGGTACACACGCTGGTTGGGTTCCGGTAAAACGCAGTAGCGATCAGGCTGCCGGGGCACACGATAAGGATCCGCAAGCACCTCCAGCAATGCCACAGTCGCTTCGAGATTCCCTTCGGTTTCCGCCTGCAATAGCGCCTCCTCGACCAAATGATTGCGTGGAATCACCACCGGATTAACCGAGCGCATCAGGCCACGGGCAGTTTCCAATCCACCCGGCTGACGGGTAGCCCTTGCCAGCCAGCGTTCGTACCAGTCACCGAAGATGGCTTGCTCGAACACCGCCGGCTTCTCATTGCCGGCGAGGGCGACAAAGGTGTTGGTGAAATCTGCCTTGGCCAGTTGCATACAGGTCAACAGGCTTTCCGCGAGCGCGCTGTCGCCCTCCTCCGCATTTGACCAGCCCAGTTTGGCACGGATACCTTCGATCCAGTGTGACTGGTAAAGCGCCGGGAAGGACAGGATCTCGATTTCGGCCAACCGCACCGCCTCTTCCGGATCGGCGTGCAGTAGCGGCAACAGGGTTTCGGCGAACCGTGCCAGATTCCATTGCGCGATCTTGGGCTGGTTGCCGTAGGCGTAGCGCCCCTGATGATCGATGGAACTGAACACCGTGTGCACGCTGAACTCGTCCATGAAAGCGCACGGGCCGTAGTCGATGGTCTGCCCGGCAATCGCCATGTTGTCGGTATTCATCACGCCATGAATGAATCCAACCAGCATCCACTTCGACACCAGCGCGGCCTGTCGTGCCATGACGGCCTGCAACAAGGCGAGGTAAGGATGATCGGCTTCCACCAGTTCAGGGAAATGGCGCTGGATGGCGTAGTCGGCCAGCGCGCGTACATGGTCGATGTTGCCAGTCGCGGCCGCGTACTCAAAGGTGCCTACCCGGAGGTGACTTTCGGCCACCCGCGTCAACACAGCCCCGGGCAAGGGTTGGTCGCGCATCACGGCCTGGCCGGTCAGCACCACCGCCAGGCTACGGGTAGTCGGAATGCCCAGCGCCTGCATCGCTTCGCTGATGATGTACTCACGCAACATCGGACCGAGCGCAGCCAAACCGTCGCCGCGCCGCGAATAGGGCGTCCGTCCGGCCCCCTTCAACTGGATATCGAAGCGCTGGCCATCGGGGGCGACATGCTCGCCCAAGAGGATGGCGCGCCCGTCCCCTAGCATGGTGAAGTGTCCAAACTGGTGCCCGGCGTAAGCCTGGGCGATAGGTTTGGCCCCTGCCGGTAAAGCGTTGCCGGAAAATACCGCAGCCGCCGTTTCGGCCGAAAAAGGTTCAGGGGATATGCCAAGCGCGTTGAGCAAGGGCCGGTTGAGCAGCACCAGATGGGGTGCCGCCACGCGCGATGGCGTGACAGGCGCATAAAAATTCGCCGGTAACTCGGCATAGCTATGCACGAAATTCCAGGAATGGCTGGCTTGCGGATCAGGCGTTTGCATGAAATGGCAGTCAAAAAGGCACAAGAATGTGGCATATTACCTGACAATTTTACTAAGGTATAACCCGGTTCACGCGTCACAGCAACCTGACGTACATTTTTTGCGCAGACAGACGACGGCGTAGCAAGGATAATGGCAGCATGGAAACTATCTCCCCCACCACGGACAACATCCCCTTCGACACCCTCCAGTTGCCACAGGGCATCCTCGACAACCTGAAGCAACTCGAATACTTCACCATGACGCCGATCCAGGCAGCCAGCCTGCCGATTGCACTGGCCGGGCAGGACCTGATCGCGCAGGCCAAAACCGGCAGCGGCAAGACCGCGGCATTTTCACTCGGTCTGCTGATGCGACTGGACCCCAAACAGTATGCGGTGCAGGCGCTGGTGCTATGCCCGACGCGTGAACTCGCAGACCAGGTCACACAGGAAATCCGGCGGCTGGCCCGCTTTGCGGGCAACGTCAAGATTCTCACGCTCTGTGGTGGCACGCCCATGCGCCCTCAAACCGCGAGCCTGGAACACGGTGCCCACATCGTTGTAGGCACCCCGGGACGCCTGATGGACCATCTCTCGCGAGGTACGTTGCAGCTCGACCAGCTCAACACCCTGGTGCTGGACGAGGCGGATCGCATGCTGGAAATGGGGTTTTATGACGACATCGCCTACATTGCCGATCATTGCCCGATCCGGCGACAGACCCTGATGTTCTCCGCCACTTACCCCGAAGGGGTGGCACAAATTGCCCGCGACTTCATGCGCCAGCCTCAAGAGGTCATGCTCGCGGAGCAACATGCCCATGACAAAATCCGCCAGCGCTTTTACGAAATCAAGCACGACGAGCGCCTTCAAGCCGTGGCGACTTTGCTCAAGCATTACCGGCCGCAAAGCACGCTGGCGTTCTGCAACACCAAGCAGCAATGCCGAGACTTGGTTGACCTGCTGCACGCACAAGGCATCACTGCGCTGACCTTGAACGGCGATATGGAACAGCGCGAACGCGATCAGGTGTTGATCCAGTTCGCCAATCGCAGCTGCACCGTGCTGGTCGCTACTGACGTCGCAGCACGCGGGCTGGATATCGAGCGCATCGAAGCCGTCATCAATGTCGACGTCACGCCCGATCCGGAGGTCCACGTCCACCGCATCGGCCGCACGGGACGCGGCGACGAGGCTGGCTGGGCGTTCAGCCTGTGCAGCCCGGCCAACCGGCGGCGAATCGAAACGATCGCACAGACCGCTGGCTTCACGCCCGAATGGCACACCCTGGGCTCGCTGCAGGACAGCAGCCAGGCGCCGTTGACGCCGCCGATGGTTACCCTGCTGCTACTCGGCGGGCGCAAGGAGAAAATTCGTCCCGGCGACGTGCTGGGCGCTCTGACGGCGGATGGGACGTTCACGCGCGACCAGATCGGCAAAATCAACGTGACCGATCAGAACACCTATGTTGCCGTCGCCCGTGAAATCGCGACACAGGCCCTGCAAAAGCTGGCTGAAGGCAAGGTCAAGGGTAAGAACGTCAAGCCGCGCCTGCTGGAATCCTGAGGCTGCACGGTAGCAACTCGGGCCAATCAGGCATAGACTCAACCATGTCATCCTCGTTCCTCGTCATCAGAAAGGAGAACACCATGAAAAACGTTTACACCCTGCTCTTGCCGTTCGCACTGCTTGCCAGTGCAAACGCCGGCGCCGCCTACAACTGCCCGTCCGGCAGCAGCACTGGCGGCGGATGGACCCCGCCGGAATGCACGCAGGCCGCCAGCGTGGTTTGCGCCGATTGCGGCACGGTCGATAGCATCAACGCCGTCGAAACCGAAGATGCCTCCGGGCTCGGCGCTGCTGCCGGCGCGGTCGCAGGCGGCCTGCTGGGGAACCAGGTCGGCAAGGGCAAGGGCCGCACCTTGTCCACCATCGTCGGCGCCGTTGGCGGCGGCGTTGCCGGCCATTACGGCGAGAAGTACCTGCGCAAGAAAACCCGATGGGATGTCATCGTGCTGATGGAAGATGGCTCTCGCCGGTCCGTCAGCTTCGATGCCGACCCCGGCTTCCAGGCCGGCGACAAGGTCAAGGTGAGCAGCGGCAGCCTGACGCGTCGCTAATCCCGTTTTACCCACCCCCAAGACGGCGCTACGGCGCCGTCTTTTTTTGTCCGCATATTCTGTCCGCACTCTGGCTTCACCTTCACCACACACAAGCCCATCGTCGACACACATTCGGGCGGCATCCTGCAGTCTCCATACCCACAGGGAGACCACCATGCCATTCACCCCCTTCCATTTCGGCCCCGGGCTGGCCATGAAAGGGCTCATGCCACGCCATATCAGCCTGTCTATGTTCGCGCTGGCGAATGTCGTCATGGACCTGGAACCGCTTTACCGCATGTGGCGCATCGAGTTCCCCGTTCACGGCGCATCACACACGCTGGCCGGCGCGTTGACGATCGCCGCTGGCGTTGCACTGATCGGCAAACCGTTGATGACCCTAGGCTGGCGCCAACTGGAACGATGGCGCCTCTTTGACGAGGCAACCCCGTTCCGGCTGACCTGCGCACAGACGTGGATCAGCGTCTTGCTGGGCACCGGCACGCACCTGCTGCTGGATGCCGTCATGCACGCCGACATGCAGCCGTTTGCACCTCTGACCTCCGCCAACCCGCTACTGCATACCGGCTGGATCCTGCACCTGCATCTCACCTGCCTGCTGTCCGCGATGTTCGGCATGCTGTGCATCCTCGCCCGCGCCGCGTTTGCGCATGAACACGCCTGAATCATTCCCTACCCTATCCCCCAAGGAGACTCTCATGAAACGTTTTCCCCTGTTTTCCAAGACCCTGATGATCGGGCTGCTGACGCTATTGCTGCTAATCCCGCTCGGCATGATCGAATCCAAGATTTCCGAAAGAAAATACCTGCAAACGCAGGTCCAGCAGGACATCGCCCGCAGCGCCTCCGGCGCCCAGACCCTTGCCGGGCCGTATCTCGTCATTCATTACAAGGTACGCGAACGCACGACCCGGCTGGACGACAAAGGCCAGGAAAAGATTTTCGTCTCAGAGGCCGGCCCCTATGAAACCGTCATCGCGCCGCACAAGCTTGATATTGACGGCAGTGCCGAAGTCGAGACCCGCCATCGCGGCATCTATCAGGCACGTCTTTACAACCTGCGCAGCCGCGTGGCCGGCAGCTTCGATGTGCCCCTGGGTTACGGCATCGGCAAGCCACTCGACGACATCATTCCACAAGCGACCTATCTGGTCGTCAACGTCAGCGATTCGCGCGGCATTCGCAACGCCCCATCGCTGACCCTGAACAACCAGAAGCTGGAATTCGCCCCCGGCAGCATCAAGCCGCTGGCCGGCAACGGCATGCACGTCCCGCTGGAAACACTCAATCCGATCGTGCCACACCACTTCGACTTCAGCTTTCCGCTCGACCTGCAAGGCATGAGCACGCTGGCCATCACCCCCAGCGGCAACCAGACCGCGATGACATTGAAATCCCCGTGGCCGCACCCCTCGTTCGGCGGCGCATATCTGCCACGCCAGCGTCAGGTCGACGACACCGGATTCAGCGCCTCCTGGCTGGTCACCAACCTCGCCCGCAACAACGCGGCTCAGCCGGGCAGCAATACGATGGCCGCCGGCGACCGGTTTTCCGTCGAATTCATCGACCCGGTCAACGTTTACCTGATGTCGGAACGTGCCGTGAAATACGGCGTGATGTTCGTGGTGCTGATGTTCACCTCGTTCTTCCTGTTCGAGGTCCTGAAAGGCCTGCGCATCCACCCGATGCAATACCTGCTGGTCGGCCTGGCCATGGCTATGTTTTTCCTGCTCATCATCAGCCTGTCGGAACACATCCCCTTCTGGATGGCCTACGTCGCCTCGGGCACCGCGTGCGTCGCGCTGATCGGCATCTATCTCGCCGGCGTGCTGAAAAACCGCACCCCTGCCCTGGCATTCTCCAGCAGCATCGCGTTGCTCTATGCCGTACTCTACGGCGTGCTGCAGTCTGAAGATAACGCACTGTTGATGGGTGCTGTCCTCCTGTTCACGGCGCTGGCCGGGGTCATGCTGCTGACGCGCAGAATGGACTGGTACCGACTGAGTGAACCGGCAGACGCACAAGCGATCTGACCACGGGTAAAATCTCGCATTGCATGCAATTCGGGCGGTCCGGTACCGCCCGCTTCCACTTTAAAAAGGAAACGTCATGTCCACCCCATTGCAAGCGCTTGTCGTCGGCTGCCTCCTGTCTTCACTCCCGGTCATGGCAGCAGAAGAATCCGCCAGCACCCTGCAAGATCAGTCCAGCGTCGCGGTGACCATCTACAACGAAAACCTGGCCCTGATCAAAGACCAGCGCAACATCCGCCTGAACGCCGGCCAGAACACGCTGGCGTTCCGTGACGTCAGCGCCCGGATGCGCCCTGAGACGGCCTTGCTGAGGAGCCTTTCCAACCCCGGTAAGCTGTCCGTCGTGGAACAGAATTTCGATTTCGATTTGCTGACGCCGCAAAAGCTGCTGGAGAAATACGTCGGCAAGACCGTCAACGTGATCCGCACCAACCCTGCCACCGGCACCGAGACGACGGAACAGGCCCTGGTGCTGGCCGCCAACAACGGTGTGGTGATGAAGATCGGCGACCGCGTCGAGACCGGTCTTCCCGGCCGTATCGTCTACCCCGACGTACCCGCCAACCTGCGGGATCGCCCGACGCTGGTTATGTCCCTCAGCAATCAGGGAAGCGCCACCCACGACGTCGAACTCGCCTACCTGACGGGCGGCTTGTCATGGAAGGCGGATTACGTCGCTGAACTGAACGCGGCCGATGACAAACTCGACCTGTCGGGCTGGGTCACGCTAACCAACACCAGCGGCGCGAGCTATCGCAACGCCAGACTGCAACTGGTCGCCGGCGACGTCAATCTGGTGCGCCAGACTGCGCCGGCGAGCGTCGGGGCCATGCGCAAGATGGCGATGCAGGAATCCGTCATGGCCGATGCCATGTCGCAGGAAGGCCTGCTGGAATACCACCTCTACACGCTCGACCGTCCCACCACCCTCGCCGAAAACCAGACCAAGCAGGTGTCCCTTCTCTCCGCCACGGGGATTCCGGCACGCAAGGAACTGCTGCTGCGCGGCGCCGATTACTACTACCAGTCCAGCCACGGCGATCTGGGCCAGAAAATGAAGGTCGGCGTGTTCGTCGAATTCGACAACAAGGAAGCCAGCCGCCTGGGCCTGCCGCTCCCCAAGGGCGTGATCCGGGTCTACAAGAAGGATAGCGGCGGCAACGCGCAGTTCGTCGGCGAAGACAGCATCGACCACACGCCCAAGAACGAGAAGGTCCGCCTCAAACTGGGCGAATCCTTCGACGTCACGGCAGACAAGAAGCAGACCGATTTCAAGAAACTCGGCGGCAACGGCAAATACAACTACGTGTTTGAAAGCGCCTATGAAATCGTGCTGAAAAACGCCAAGAAAGAGGCCATGACCGTCACCGTGCAGGAGCCCATGCCCGGCGACTGGAAAATCCTCAACGCCAGCCACCCGCACACCAAGGGCGCCAGCAACACGGCCACCTGGCAGATCACCGTCCCACCGGAAGGCAAGACCACCCTAACCTACCGCGCGCAGGTGAGGTACTGATGGCGCACGGCACGCTCTACCTGATCCCGGTCACGCTGGGAGACGACCAGATCGGCAAGGCACTTCCCCCGGACGTGGTGGCACTTGCACAAGGCCTGGAAACCTTCGTCGTGGAAAGCGAAAAAACGGCACGCCGTTTCCTCGGGGCGATCAAGACCGCCATACCCGTTCGCGAACTGACTCTGCTGACCCTGAACGAACATACGACGGAAAAAGAACTGCCATCCCTGCTGGCACCCTTGCTCGAAGGGCGTGACGTGGGCCTGATGAGCGAGGCCGGCTGCCCCGGCGTGGCTGATCCCGGCGCACATCTGGTCGCACTGGCGCATCGCAGAGGCATCCGCGTGGCGCCGCTGGTCGGACCGTCGTCCATCCTGCTCGGCCTGATGGCGTCCGGGCTGGACGGCCAGCGTTTCACCTTCCTGGGCTACCTGCCTAGCGAGAAAGGCGCGCGCGGCCAGAAACTCCGGGAAATCGAACAGGCCTCGCGCAAGCAGCGCGAAACGCAGATCTTCATCGAAACACCCTATCGCAATCAGCACATGCTGGAAGACCTGCTCGCCACCTGCCACCCGGAAACCCGCTTGTGCGTAGCCTGCAACGTCAGCCTGGCCTCGGAACTGATCGTCAGCAAAACGATAGCGGAATGGAAAAAAGGAACCCTACCAGACCTGCACAAGCAGCCGACAGTGTTTTTACTGCTTGCCTAACAGCAGGAAGGCCTCGACCTCACCCTTCCCCTTGATGTTGATCAAACCACGCCGTTCCAGCGAGAAGCGGTTTTTCAGAAGCTGATAGGTCGTTTCCGTGACCTGCACCGCGTTGGGAATACCGTACTGCTCCATGCGGCTGGCCATGTTGACCGTATCGCCCCAGAGGTCGTAGCTGAACTTGGTGTTGCCGATCACCCCCGCGATCACCGGGCCACTGTTGATGCCGACGCGCATGAGGAGCGTCTTACCGGTCAGGGTGGAAACCTCCTGCAACACTTGTTGCATTTCCAGCGCCATATCGGCCATCGCCACAGCATGATCTTCTCGCCAGTTTGGCGCACCAGACACCACCATGTAGGCATCACCGATGGTTTTGATCTTCTCCAGCCCATACTTCTCGACCAGGCGATCGAAGCGAGAGAACACCTGATTCAATAGTTCGACCAATTCTGCTGCCGGCATCCCCGCAGAGATGTGCGTAAAATCGACCAGATCGGCAAACAGGATGGTGACCGAATCGTAGCTGTCAGCAATCCGGCTCTCGTTGTTCTTCAGGCGATCGGCGATCGACTTTGGCATGATGTTAAGCAGCAGACGATCGGACTTCGCCTGCTCGAGCTCAAGCAACTGGTTCTTCTCATCCAGAAGGCGCATGATCCGCGTTTTTTGCGCCTCGAAATAACGCATGACGAAATACAGGATGCTGGCCACGCCGCACACGTTCATGAGGAAGAACGCCTGCTTGGTGTGCTTGGGAATCGGCAAGGCATAAGCCGCGAACATGTCGTTCATCCCCCAGGAAACCAGCGCTAGGCCGAAGAACAACAGAAACCATGGGGTCGACTGGCGCGTGCCCAGGATCATCAGGGCACCGACCGGCGACAGAATCGCCCAGATCGCCACCCCGCTGGAGGCCTCAAACCCACCGATGATCCACTGCATGAAAAACGGCATCACCAGTAGCATCACCAACTGGGTAAAGGTCGAATACTCGAACTTCCGGTATCGATAGAAAATCCAGAGGCTGATGTAGGAAACCAGGATATAGGCGTAAGGAAAAAGCGCCATGAAGGCGTACGCCTCGCCCAAGTCCGACAGCGCAAAAATCCAGAAAATGCTGATCAGGCTCTCTGCCAGTACCAGAAGCCCCAATACGATGCGCCCGACCAGGATGGCCGGGGGATTGTGCAGGTGGTGCCACAGATCGGAGAAGTACCGGGTGGCGGATTTCAGGCCCAATGTCATGTAAGGTTGTGGTCCGTGTTGCGCGTACTGACTTGCCGATCACTATACCGTATTTATGGGCGTGTTCAACCGCAAGCGCGCAAGGATGACGCCTCGCAAAAATTAAACCCGCCAGCCACGCGCGGGCATCAGGGAATTGAGGTAGAATGTGCATCGGCGGGCCTCCCCGCATTGCAAGATAGCCAACCTGGTCAGGTCCGGAAGGAAGCAGCCACAACTATTGAAGCAAGTGCCGGGGGTTAGGCTCGCCCCCTCGCGTTTTTTCAGCTAAAGTTCAGGCTTCGTTTCACACTCCGAACACTCCATGAGCTATCAGGTCCTAGCGCGCAAATGGCGCCCCAAGTCGTTCCAGGAACTGGTCGGCCAGGAACATGTCGTACGTGCCCTTTCCAACGCGCTGGAACAGCAGCGCCTGCACCATGCCTACCTGTTCACCGGCACCCGTGGCGTGGGCAAGACCACCCTCGCCCGCATCCTCGCCAAATCGCTGAACTGCGAGACCGGCATCACCGCAACCCCTTGTGGCGTCTGTACCGCCTGTACCGAGATCGACAAGGGTCGCTACGTAGACATGCTGGAAGTCGACGCGGCCTCGAACACCAAGGTCGACCAGATGCGCGACCTGCTGGAAAACGCCCAGTACGCCCCGACCGTCGGCCGCTTCAAGGTCTTCATCATCGACGAAGTGCACATGCTCTCTACTTCGTCCTTCAACGCCATGCTGAAGACGCTGGAAGAACCTCCTGCGCACGTCAAGTTCATCCTGGCGACCACCGACCCGCAGAAAATGCCGGTCACCGTCCTGTCACGCTGCCTGCAGTTCAACCTGCGCCAGATGCCGGTCGCCTCGATCACGGAACACCTGCACAAGGTGCTGTCCCGCGAAAACATCCAGACCGAAGGCGCCGCCCTGCAACTGATTGCACGCGCCGCTTCCGGCAGCATGCGCGACGCACTTTCCCTGCTGGATCAGGCCATCGCCTACGGCGCCGGCGCCGTGCAGGAAGGCGAAGTACGCGCCATGCTGGGCGCCATCGACCAAAGCTATTTGTTCAACCTGCTGGAGGCGCTGGCCAGAAAAGATGGCGCGGGGATGATCCGCATCGCCCAGGGCATGGAAGAACGCAGCCTTTCCTTTGAAACCGCGCTGGGCGAACTCGCCCTGTTGCTGCATCAGGTCGCGCTGGCGCAATCCGTCCCGCAGGCCATTCCGGCCGAACTGCCGGAACGCCCACAAATCCTGGCACTGGCCAACCAGTTCACGCCGGAAGACACCCAGCTCTACTATCAGATTGCCCTGCTGGGACGCCGTGACATCGGCCTGGCGCCGGACGAATTCGCCGGCTTCAGCATGTGCCTGTTGCGCATGCTCGCCTTCGCCCCCGGCGAAACCGCCCCGCGCGAAAACCGCCCCGCGCCACAGGAAAAACCTGCCAGCCCGCCTGCCCCAGCCCCGGTCGCTACACCGCAGGTGCGTGAAACGCCTGCGGCACCGGTGGTGCCGGCTCCTGAAGCACAGCCGAAAGAAACCATCGTCGACAAGCTGCAGGTGATCCAGCAGGCCGTGGCCGAAACCCGCGCCTCGGGCAACGCCACGATCACCTTCGACGGCAACTGGCGTGTGTTGGTCGATCAACTCAAGCTGGGCGGCATGGCCAAGATGCTGGCGCAGAATTGTGAACTGGTCGAATTCACAGGCAACCGCATGCGCCTGTCCGTGCCGCAGAACCAGAAACATCTGCTGGACCCCATTTACCAGGAAAAACTGCGTGCCACGCTGAAAGAGCACTTCGGCCCGCAACTGCAGGTACAGATCGAAAGCGGCGGTGCCGTTGGCGGCAACACCCCCGCCCAGCAAATCGGACGGGAAAAAGCCGAACGGCAATCGCAAGCGGAACAATCGATACAGAACGATCCCTTCGTGCGCGACCTGATCGACAGCTTCGGCGCGACCATCGTCCCCTCCAGTATCAAACCCATCCAACAGTAGGAGTTCAGCACCATGATGAAAGGTGGCTTGGGCAACCTGATGAAACAGGCCCAGCAAATGCAGGAAAACATGAAACGCGCCCAGGACGAACTGGGCAAGATCGAAGTCGAAGGCCAATCCGGGTCCGGCATGGTCAAGCTGGTGATGACCTGCAAGCATGAGGTCAAGCGCGTCTCGATCGACGAATCGCTGCTTTCCGACGACAAGGAAATGCTGGAAGACCTGATCGCGCTAGCCATCAACGATGCCGTGCGCAAGGTCGAGACCACCACCCAGGAGAAAATGGGTGGCGTCATGGCTGGCATGCCGATCCCGCCGGGCATGAAACTCCCGTTCTAAGCCTGCATGATGAAAAACCCGCCGGCACTCGAGCATCTGGTCGAGGCGCTACGCTGCCTGCCCGGTGTGGGCCCCAAGTCCGCCCTGCGCATGACCTACCACCTGCTGCAGCGCGACCGCACCGGCGCCGCCAACCTCGCCAATGCTTTGCAGAGTGCCCTGCATCAGGTTGGACATTGCAGCCTCTGCAACAACTTCAGCGAAGCCCCGATCTGCGAGCTGTGCGCAGGCGGCAAGCGCGATGCAAGACTGTTATGCGTCGTCGAAATGCCCACCGATCTGCTGATGCTGGAGCAGACGCACACCTACCACGGCATGTATTTCGTGCTGATGGGACGCCTGTCTCCGCTGGACGGCGTCGGCCCAAAGGAAATCCACCTCGATCGCCTGTTAAAGCGGGCTCAGGATGGTGTTGTGGAAGAAATTATCCTCGCCACCAACTACACGGTGGAAGGCGAAGCAACGGCGCATTACGTCAGCGAACTACTCAAGGCGCGGGGTCTCAAGGTCAGCCGCATCGCACGCGGCCTGCCGATGGGTGGCGAGATCGAACATGTCGACAGCGGCACGCTGGCACAGGCCATGATGGAACGGAGAGCGGTCAAATAGCCCTCGACTGGCGATGTCGTCTCGGCCTCACCACTGGAATCCGCCGGCCACCAAAGGCATGCTGGTGGAAGGCCTGTGCTATCCCCTTCTCACCAGGACATGCGCCCGTTGCGGTCGACAGCAGCGGGAAGTGTTCGATCCTCGCAGTCAAAGCGTTCGCTGGACAGACGAGCCATCCAGCAACACGCCTCAAAACCGCTAAAGATCTACACAATGCCGAGCAGGCGTTTCAGTTCCGACGGGGTATCGATCATGACTTCTGCCCCCCAGGCTTCCGGCTGATCCTGATCGTCCAGGTAGCCGTAACGCGCCAGCACCGTGCGCATGCCGGCCGCCTTGCCCGCCTGAATGTCACGCTCGGCATCGCCGACGTAAATGCATCCTGCCGGCACGGTATCCGCAATCTCACAGGCCATCAGCAGGGTGTCGGGATGCGGTTTGGGGCGCGGGGCATCGTCCCCGCTGACGACACAGGAAGCGCGTGCCTCCAGCCCCATGGCCTGCATCAGGGGTTGAGTAAAGCGCCGCGGCTTGTTCGTCACGACTCCCCACTTCAAGCCAGCCGCTTCAATCGCCCCAAGCACCTCGGCAATCCCATCGAACATCACCGGCGACTGGGTAAACACTTGGTCATACAGATCGAGATACTCGACGCGCATCGCTTCGAAATCCGGATGCTCTGGCGTGAGGCCGAAGCCAATCCCCAGCAGGCCCCTGGAGCCGTGCGAAGCGTAAGGGCGAATGGTCGCCAAGGGCAACGCGGCCAGTCCGTGACGTTCGCGCTGCATGTTCAGCGCCAGGCCCAAATCCGGCGCAGTATCGACCAGAGTGCCGTCCAGGTCGAACAGCACCGCCTGCAAACGATCCCTCATTTGACGGCATTCACCAGATAGTTGACGGAAACGTCGTCTCCCAGCGTATAGCGCTGGCTGAAGGGGTTGTAACTCATGCCTGCCATGCCGGACACCTCGATGCCGGCTTCCCGGCACCAGGACGCCAGTTCGGAAGGCTTGATAAACTTGGCGTAGTCATGCGTCCCCCTCGGCAACAGGTTGAGCACGTATTCTGCGCCCAGCACCGCAAACAGATAGGCCTTGGGGTTTCTGTTCAGCGTCGAGAAGAATGCCTTGCCGCCGGGTTTGAGCAGGCGGGCGCAAGCGCGCACCACAGCCGCCGGATCCGGCACATGCTCCAGCATTTCCATGCAGGTCACCACGTCAAAACTTTCCGGTTGTTCGTTCGCCAAGGTCTCCACGGCGACGAGACGATAATCGACCTTGGCACCGCTTTCCAGCTGGTGCAACTGCGCCACCTTGAGCGCCTTTTCCCCAAGGTCGATACCGGTCACCTCGGCACCACGCCCTGCCATGGATTCGGAAAGAATACCGCCACCGCAGCCCACGTCCAGCACGCACTTGCCCTTGAGCCCAGCCTCGCGCTCGATGTAGTTCAGACGCAGCGGGTTGATCTCATGCAAAGGTTTGAATTCACTTTTGGGATCCCACCAGCGATGTGCCAGCGTGGCGAATTTTTGCAACTCTGTCGGATCCGCATTCAGGGATTGGGTCATTTCAACTTGCTCTGCCATACCGTCACAATTTCCTTCAACATCGTCTCATCAATGCATTCATAGGCACCCCGCTCGTAGCGAAGTTCCCCGCCCACCCAAGTATGGGTGACGTGTTCGCGGCCGGCGACATAGACCAGATGAGAGACGGGATCGTAGCACGGCGACATCTCTATCGAACTAAAATCTATGGCCACCAGGTCAGCAAGCTTGCCACGCGTGATCGAGCCGATCTCCTGATCCAGACCCAACGCACGGGCACCGTTGATCGTCGCCATTTCCAGGGCCTGTACTGCCGTCAGTGCCGAGGCATCACCGGATGATTTTGCCAACAACGCCGCCAGACGCATTTCGGAGAACATGTCCAACCGGTTGTTACTCGCAGCCCCATCCGTCCCCAGGCCAACGTTCACGCCCGCCTGCAACAGGGACGAAGTAGGCGCGATACCGCTGCCCAGCTTGAGATTGGAGGTCGGGCAATGCGCCACGTGGCAGCCCTGTGTTGCCAGCATCTCGATTTCCTGAGGAGTCAGGTGTACACAGTGTGCCGCCGTCACGTTCGGGCCGAGCAGCCCCAGCGCGAGCAATCGCTGAATCGGTCGCAGCCCGTATTGCGCCTCGCTGCCGGCAATTTCATCACGGGTTTCATGCAAATGCAGATGCAAACCGATCCCAAGCTGTTCCGCGTACACCAGCGCTTTCTGGAAACTCCGATCGCTGACCGTGTACGGCGCATGCGGGGCGAGGCTGAACGTGATGCGCGACTCCCCTCTGCACACATCGCGCGCCTCCAGGCCGCGATGCAGATAATCGTCGGCATCACTGGCGTAGGCCGACGGAAACTCCAGCATGACGAGCCCGAGGTTGGCGCGAATCCCGGATTGCGCCACGGCCTCCGCCGCAGCGCCCGGGAAAAAGTACATATCGTTGAAGCAGGTAATGCCGCCGCGCAACATTTCAGCGCACCCCAGCAACGTGCCGTCGCGCACGAACTGCTCCGACACGACCTTCGCCTCGGCTGGCCAGATATGGTCGTTCAACCAGGTCATCAGCGGCAGATCGTCTGCCAAGCCACGCATCAGTGTCATCGCGGCATGCGCATGCAGATTGACCAGACCGGGCATCACGGCATGATGATGCAAGTGCATCGCCCTGACGTCGGGATAACGCTGCCGAGCCTCCATCACAGGCAGGATATCCACGATGCGGCCATCGGCGATCGCCAGCGCAGTATGCTCCAGCACCTGACCACGTGGCTGTACGGAGATGACCCAGCGGGCCTCAATGAGATATTCGATAGGTGGGTTGGATACGCTCATGTTTCGCTCACAAAAAAGCCCCGACATGCGGGGCTTTTTCGATTCGTCCAATGGGATTACTTGGTTTCAACCACGCGCTGAACTTCGATCTCGACCACAACACGACGGTTCGGTTGCAGGCACTCGATCAGTTTCTTGCCACGGATACCCTTGCAGTCGGCAACCGGCTCCTTCTCGCCCTTGCCGACTGCGTGCAGACGGTTCTCTGCAACACCCTGGCTGGCGATGTACTTCTTCACTTGCGCAGCGCGGCGCTCGGACAGACGCTGGTTGTACTTGTCATCACCGATACGATCAGTATGACCGGTGATCAGCACCAGTTCCACTTCCGGATGTGCCTTCATCTTCTCGACCACTTCCACGTCGAGAATCTTCTTGCCCTCATCCTTCAGGGTGTCCTTGTCGAAACCGAACAGCACTTCGGCTTGCAGGTTGATCTTGGCGAAAGCCGGCTTGTCCGGACCGTAGGCCGGTTCTTCCGGTGCTTGCATGGACGGATCCATCAGAGCGCCAACAGCTTCGTCATCGGTCGGGGCAACATCGGCCAGGCCGGATTGCATCGGCTCAGCAGCCGCCACCTTCTTCGGTGCGCCGAAGTTGAACAGCACGCCCAGATTCAGGTAGGTATTACCGATGGTTTCTTCATCCTTGGTGTTGGATGCACCGAATACGCCATTCGCTTCAGCCTTGCTCCACACGTGGCGCAGGTCTGCCTGCAGACCGATGGTCTCGTTGATCAGATACTGGAAACCGACACCGACGTTCGCCATCCAGGAAGTGTTAGTTTCGCTCTGGCCTTGCAGGGCCTGGCTGTAACCAACCTTGTTACGTGCTGCGCCGAGGCCAGCCAGCAGGAAGGGGCGGAAATTGTCACGGCTGAACATGTACAGGGCGTCGACACCGAACAGGGTTTGCTTGAACTTGCCGCTGTTGTACAGATTGCTGTCTTCGTCTGCCTGTGCGTGGCTGGCACCGACCTGCACATCCCAGTGTTCGCTGAGTTGCTTACCCAGGCGCAGGGAGTATGCGACATCGTTATCGTCAGCATCCAGGTCATTGTCGGCATGCATCACGCCGATCCCCGGCATGAGGTACCAGGAACCTTGGTAGGCATCTTCAGCGACTGCAGTCCCCGCGGCCATCATGAAGGCGCTTGCGACTGCCAGATTGATCAGTTTGGTTTTCATTGAGTTACACCCCTTTGTTAGCATACCTTGGTTGGAGTTTACTTGAGGCCTGCAGACCAGGCAATCCGCTCATTCAATTTGCTGAAACTCAGGCCATTTCATGGGTTCGAGTGTTGTATTTATGCAACAACGATGCAATATCTCGCATGGAAGCTGCCTCCGCAGAGATCGTGCGATTGCGTCCCGCGCACAAGGCACTGCGAAAGCCAAGATAATCGGGGCACAGCGGCGCCAGCGTTTCGATATCGCTCATCGCCAACGCCCCTGCCAGGCCGGTCATCAATCGCCGTTCACGCGCGGCATCGACGAACCCCTCCAACCGCTCGGGAGGCTGCCAGTCAAGCAATCGCTTGCCATCCTTACGACAGGTGTCGAGCATGACCCCGCGCAACCCACAGTCAGCCATCATGGGAAGCAAGGAAAAATCCGGGGCATCATCTGCAAACATGACCGCCACCACCTGCACCCCCTGCGCAGTGAGCGGCTTCATCGCCTGCAGGCAAGCCGCATGCCCCGTTTGGCCGAACAGGCCGATCTTGACGAAATCGACCCCGGTTTCCGCCGTTTTCATCACCCGCGCAGCCAGCAGATCGGGCTGCATCGGCAAGTCGCCGACAGTCGCGCTGACCGGCTTGCGCTCTGCCACGGCGGCGACGATTTGAGCAATCGCCTCAATAGGTAAGGCGCCTAGTGCGCCCTCGGCCGGGTTTTTGAGGTCGATGATGTCGACGGCCTCATTACAAGCGATCATGGCTTCTTCCAGATTGCGCACACTGGCGAGGAAGCCGGTCATGCGAGGTTTCCTCCTTGTACGCTGGCGCGATGATTTTCGATGGTCTCGGTCAGCCAGTGCCAGGCCTGCCATTCGGCCTCGCCAGCCGTTTTCTCGATCGCGATGGTGAGATAACGAAGCTCGGCATCGATCTTTTCCAGCGGCAGCATATGCAGTCGGCTTACCAGCACCGCCGCCTCCAGCACGGCGGCTTGCGCGCGGTTATAGCCTTTGAACGGCGCGTGTTGCGCGGCAAATTCGACACGGAAAGTCAGTTCCGGACGGACATCATCCTCACGCACATCGACCAACACCAGTTCACGGTGCGCCAATGCCGACTCCAGCACCCACCCTTCAATCGCCTGCGCCTTGCGCACGGGCCAGTCACGCCGCCCCGTCAGACACCCTGCAAACACCCGCACGTCGTCGGTGGCATTGACCACAGCCCGACCACTGCGCAGCATATTGTCCAGACTGGCGGAAGGGCGAAACGGTGCAATCACAACCTGCCCGTCACGTTCGCGAATGCCGAACGGTGCGATGTGCGGGCTGCCATCTGGCTGGGTCGTCGTGATGATGGTCTCGTAGATCATGTTGATCCCTTGTCGCGTTTTTTCATGATCGCCGACTCGCGATGGGCCACCCGGCCTCGCACGTCCGGCTTGACCGTATTGCAGCCCCACTGCAGTTCCTCGTCCTGTACGTAACGTTTCTTCAATTGCCACGCAATCTGCGCTCGCGCCAGTTCGACGCCGAGATAGAAGGCGTGCGAGGCATCGTCATCCACCCCCAGTTGGGGATACAGACGGAAAGGGTCGGTGTCGACCTGCAGTCCGTCCCGATTGTAGATATGCACCCCCCGCTCGCTCACCATGATGCGGAAATTCGGATCCTTGACCTGACTTGCAAATTCGGCGATTTCGTCGGCACCGTAAGGGAATGGGCGCCGGTCGTGCAAGCCGAGCAGCCCGTTGGCATAATCCCGAGGCAGACGCTTATCCTCATGGGCCGCATGCATGATGCGACGCGCGATATCAGCCTCGGCCACGGCATGACATGCATGCGGACTGACCGAGGTCGTCAACACAGCACTGACACCAAGCTCGGCAATCATGCCGAACAGGATCGCGTTGATGCCGGTCGTATCGGCATCCGTCAATTCGGTGAGATTCCCGACCCCCATCATGATGGGGACATCAGGAAACTGCTTCCGCAGTTTGTGGTACCGCACGACGGATTCGGTAAAACCGAACGGGATCGGGTCCAGAATAGGATCAGCGATAAACGCCCTGCCCTTGGCTTGCATGGTCCGGATGGCGCGCGCTAGGGACGGCAGGCTACCGGCCTTCGCAGGAATCAGCACCGGGGTGGAGGCAACCTCTTCGGCAACCCAGAGGGTTTTCTCGGTCAGGCTCAGCAGGAAATCCGCACCTGCCCTACCGGAACGCAGCAGGTCGTCGGTGGAGAGCGAATCGACGCTGACCGCGTAACCTTCACTCTTGAGTGTCCGAACAGCCTCTTCTAGATGGGGAAAGGGGGTGTTGGGCAAACAGCCAAGGTCAATAACGTTGGCCCCCTGCTCAGCAAAAAAACCGGCCCGGGCAACGATCTGCTCGACGGTCAGTTGGGGGGCTTCGACAATTTCCGCGAAAATCTGCACAGCGTATCGACTCAGGTCCGGCGATTTACGTCCGTGACCGAAATGCTGCGGCAAGTCCTTGAGGTCTTCAGGCCCCCGTTCGACGGGCACTCCATACTTTTCCTGCAGTGGCGCCAGTTCCCCGCGGCACATGCCGGGCACCAGCACGCGATCCGCGCCACGCGCATCGGGCAACCGCCTTGCGATGAATTCCGGCGTCATGAGCGCCGCCACGGAAATACCGAGCTGGGCCACTTCGTAACTGAACCCTTCAGCAGGCAGTTCAGCCAGCACTTTGTGCAGGCTTTTCTCGGCCAGCTTGCCCGTCAGGAAGAGGATATGTTCAGACACGCCAGACGGGCCTGAATAGAGGCTTCGAGTGCCGCCATATCGGCCGCCACCGTGGTTTCCTCGAAGGTTTTGAGTGTTTCCATGTTCTGCAGATCGATACGGCGCGGGTAGACCTTTACGACATTGTCGCGCGGCGCATCCGATTCCAACTCTGGCTCGGTATCGCAGGCAAACACGATGGTCGGGACACGGCATTTGCCAGCTTGGGCAAAAATGTTGGTGACCAGATTATCCGAAATGCCGCACACCATCTTGGCCACGGTATTGGAACTGGTCGGCGCGATCACCACGGTATGGTAGACGCCGTGATAGAACAGTTCAACAGGCACCGCGCTGGCGGTCTTATCCTGGAACACCCGGCCCGCGTTGTGCTGGTACCCGTACTGTTGCAGGATTTCCGCCGCTGCCTTGGACAGGAACAGGTCTACGTCTGGAAGGCGATTGATGATATCCAGACACTCCTTCAGGTAATGTCCGGACCCCGTCAGCGCCCATGCCAGACGTTGCTTTTCATCCTTCAGCGCCAAGATCAGACCCCGAACGGATGGCGCAGCACGATGGTTTCATCACGCTCGGGACCGGTCGAGACAATATCAACCGGCACTTCGCACAAGGCTTCCAGACGCTGGAGATAGTTGCGGGCGTTCAGCGGCAGGTCTTCCCATCGCTTCACGCCGAAGGTGTTTTCCTGCCAGCCCGGCATGAATTCGTAAATCGGCTCGCAACGGGCCACGTCCTCGGCACCCACCGGCAGCATGTCGATGGTCTTGCCATCCAGCTTATAGCCGACACAAATACCCAGTTCGGCGATGCCGTCCAGCACGTCGAGCTTGGTGATGCATAGCCCGGTCACCCCGTTGATACGGGCAGAACGACGCAGTGCCGCCGCATCGAACCAGCCGCAGCGACGCTTGCGCTTGGTCACGGTGCCGATCTCGCGGCCCTTGGTCGACATCTGATGGCCTGGGGTACGCTCGGTCTCGATATCCAGCTCGCTCGGGAACGGACCGCCACCGACACGCGTGCAATAAGCCTTGGTGATACCAAGCACGTAATGCAGCATGCTGGGGCCGACACCAGTCCCGGCGGAAGCCTGGCCTGCCACACAGTTCGAGGACGTAACGAACGGATAGGTCCCGTGATCGATATCAAGCAGCGTGCCTTGCGCACCTTCGAACAGCAGGTTGTCGCCGTTCTTGTTGGCCTGGTACAACGCAGCCGACACATCGGTCACCAGTGGACGCACGTGCTCGGCGTTGGCCATGGCCTGATCAAACTCGGCCTGGAAATCGACCGGCGTGGAATTCAGGTGCTTGGTCAGGACGAAGTTGTGATAGTCCAGCACTTCGCGCAGCTTTTCGCCGAAACGTTCCGGATAGAACAGGTCGTAAACGCGCAGGCCGCGACGGGCGACCTTGTCCTCATACGTCGGGCCGATGCCCTTGCCGGTCGTGCCGATCTTGCTGTCCGGGTTGCGTGCCGCTTCACGCGCCTTGTCCAGTTTGACGTGGTAACTCATGATCAACGGACAGCCCGGGCTCACCATCAGGCGATTGCGCACTTGCAGCCCGACTTCTTCCAGACCCGAAATCTCTTCCAGCAGGTGCGAGGTGTCCAGCACCACGCCGTTGCCGATGTAGCAACGCACGCCCTCGCGCACGATGCCGGACGGCACCAGATTGAGTTTGTATTCCCTCTGTGCGGCACCTTGCCCGATGACGAGCGTGTGGCCGGCATTGTGGCCGCCCTGGAAGCGCACCACACCTTGGGCGTGGTCCGTCAGCCAGTCTACGATCTTGCCCTTGCCTTCATCCCCCCATTGGGTGCCGATTACGACGACGTTCTTATTCATGATTACCCTGTCATTTTCCAATTCTTCAGAAGGCGACAACTGCCCAGTCATCGCCTTGCTTGATCAGCTTGCGGTCGCAGCCGAGTTCATCCTGATGTGCCTCGTGGCCGGGAAGGTCGACCACGACGACCTCTCCTGCGGCGCGCAAGGCCACGATGGCAGCACGCAGTGCGGCATCAGCCTCGTCATAAGGCGCCATGATGGCGGCGGCGGCCTCGAGTGGCGCCAGCGCGGTCATCAGGCCACGCAAGTCCAGGCTGAAGCCGGTCGCCGGCCGTGCACGGCCAAAGGCAGAACCGACTTCGTCGTAGCGCCCACCCTGTGCCAGCGGGCCGGAATAGCCTTGTGCATAGGCGGCAAACACCATGCCACTGTGATAGTGATAGCCACGCAACTCGGCCAAATCGAACGACACCTGCACGGACAAATCTTCCAGCAGCGTAGCTGCCTTGCGCAGGTCGGCGAGCGCCTGCTTGATTTCGGCATACTGCGGCAGCCTGGATTGCGTTTCCTGCAGCACTTCGATGCCACCGTTCAGGTCGATCAGGGACAGCAGGTCCTGACGGATTTCATCGCCCAGGTCGCGGGTCAGGTCCTGCAGGGCAGCCCGATCCTTGCTTTGCAGTGCCGCGTGCAGTGACTGCTCCATTGTCTGATCCAGATTGCCGCGACGGATCAGGCTACGGAAAATGCCGACATGGCTGAAGTCGACCAGCAGTTGCTGGACACCCGAAGCCTGCAGCCCCTGCACCATCAGGCGCTGAATTTCAACATCGCTCTCCACGCCGGCATGGCCGTACAATTCCGCGCCCACCTGGAGCGGCTCACGCGTCTGCGCCAGGCCGTCCGGCTTGGTGCGCAGCACACTGCCGGCATAGCACAGGCGTGTCACCCCCTGCTGATTCAACAGGTGTGCGTCGATGCGGGCCGCTTGCGGGGTCATGTCCGCGCGCAAGCCCATCAGGCGGCCGGTCAACTGATCAACCACCTTGAAAGTGGCCAGATCGAGATCATGGCCTGCGCCTGTCGAGAGCGACTCAAGATATTCCAGCGTTGGCGGGATCACCAACTGGTAGCCATGCACGCGGAACAAATCCAGCCATTGGCGGCGGATCTGCTCCATTCTCGCTGCCTGTGCAGGCAGCACATCTTCAATATATTCGGGAAGCAACCAGTTACGCATACTCAAGCAAATACCATTATCAATAACAACCCGCCGAGCATTGAAGCCAACCCGACAAAACGTAACTGTCCATCCTGCATGGAGATCATGCGCTGAAACGTCTGACGCCAGGCACGAGGGGCAAGGAAGGGTAACACCCCTTCCAGCACCAGCATCAAGCCCAGCGCCATCACCAGACTGTTCTTCACTTGCTTCTGCCGCCCGCACCACGCATGTATTTGAAGAACTCCGAATCCGGCTGCAACACCATCACGTCGTTCTTGCTCTTGAAGCTGTTGCGGTAGGCATCGAGGCTGCGATAGAAGGCATAGAACTCGGGATTTTTGCCGTAGGCGGCAGCGTAGGTCTCGGCAGCTTTCGCATCGCCTTCCCCCTTGATGCGCTGCGCTTCGCGATACGCTTC
The DNA here is from genome assembly GCA_964445115.1 of uncultured Methylobacillus sp. Lineage (GTDB taxonomy): Bacteria > Pseudomonadota > Gammaproteobacteria > Burkholderiales > Methylophilaceae > CAIJXJ01. Next base: position 265,431 of record CAYUJU010000001.1, read on the forward strand.
GGCGATGATCACTTCACGCTGCTTGTCGGCATCGGCACGGATCTTTTCCGCGGCACCCGCACCCTGCGAGCGCAGATCGTTGGCGACGCGCTTGCGCTCGGCTTCCATGCGCTGATAGACCGAACCACTGACCTCTTCCGGCAAATCAACGCGCTTGAGCCGCACATCCAGCACTTCGATCCCCATCTGACGCGCTTCGCGGTCCGCCTTCTGGCGCAGGATTTCCATGATCTTGTCGCGCTCGCCGGACACCACGTCATGGATGGTGCGCTTGCCGAACTCGGCACGCAGGCCGTCGTTCACGGTCTGCGACAGGCGCGCTTCCGCCTGACGTTCGTCACCACGCACCGAGACGTAGTACTTGGCCGGATCGTTGATCCGCCATTTCACGAAAGAGTCCACCAGGACGTTCTTCTTTTCACTGGTAATGAAACGATCCGGCTCCACCCAGTTGAGCGTCAGGATGCGCTTCTCGAAATATTGCACGTTCTCAATCAGCGGAATCTTGAAGTTCAGTCCAGGATCCTTTTTCACCGAGACGATTTCACCCAACCGGAACACCATCGCGTATTCACGCTGGTCCACGGTAAAGGCCGACATGCTGAGCAGCACCATGCCGATCAGCAACCCAATCATGATATTGCCGATATTCTTCATGGCCGACTCTCCCTGTCACGACTACGGAAAGCGTCACGCGTACGCTGAGATTCATTGGCGGCGGCATCTGGTGCAGGCGCAGCCATGGCAGGGTCTGCCGTCGGCGCAGCCGCGCCGGTGGTCGCCATCAGTTTATCCAGCGGCAGATACAACAGGTTGCCGCCCCCCTTCTGATCTACCACCACCTTGCTGACGCTGGACAGAATCTGTTCCTGCGCGTCCAGATACAAGCGCTGGCGCGTCACTTCCGGCGCACGCTCGTACTGGGCGTACACCTGATTGAAACGGCTAGCATTACCCTGCGCCTCATTCACGACCCGCAGTTTGTAACCCGCAGCCTCTTCCAGCAGGCGTGCCGCGGTACCACGCGCCTTCGGAATCACGTCGTTGGCATAAGCCTGGCCTTCGTTTTTCTGACGCTCGAGATCCTGCCCCGCCTTCACGGCGTCGTCGAACGCTGCCTGCACCTGCTCCGGCGGTTGCGCGTTCTGCATCGTCACGTTGACGATATTGATCCCTGACTTGTAGCGATCCAGAATTTCCTGCATCAACTTCTTGGCGCGCACCGCCACCTCTTCACGGCCTTCGTACAGGACGAAGTCCATCTTGCTCTTGCCCACGATTTCCCGAATAGCGGTTTCGGCGGTACCCCGCACGGCGTCTTCGACCGTACGATTGGTGAACAGGTAATCGTCCGGACTCTTGAGGTTGTACTGCACCGCGAACTGCAGGTCGATGATGTTTTCGTCATCGGTCAGCATCAGCGACTCACGCAACTCCTTGCTACGGGCGGGGCCGCCTTCACCCGCGCTGCGGTAGCCCACTTCCAGCGTACGTACCTGTTCCATATTGACCACGGTGACGCTCTCAATCGGATAAGGCACATGCCAGCGCGGACCCGGCATCGTCGTTTCGACATGTTTGCCGAAGCGCAACACGATCCCGCGAGACCCTTGATCGACGATGTAGAAACCCGTCGCCATCCAGATCACGGCCACCAACCCAAGGATAGGCGCAATCGCAAAAGCGCCTGCGCCGGGTTCCTCCGGGTCAGGTCTGGAACCACCCGTTTTGCCGAACAAGCCGTTCAGCTTGCGGCTGAATTGACGCAGCATTTCATCGAGATCAGGCGGGCCGTCGTTATTACGCGGGCCCCAGCCGGGGTCATTTGATGCCATGGAATTCTCCGAATGAGAGATCACTCAAGCGATCGCGTCCGTGGGACGCATCGCCTCTTTTAAACGTTGCTGGTGTTCGGCCAGCGCCTGACGTACAAGTTCCATCCCTGCGCCGCTCTGAGCCGATACCCAAACCTTGGCGATTTTACCATACTCATCACGCTCAAGCCCCGGTTCCAGCCCTGCACGATCGATCTTGTTGAGCACCATGACCTGCGGCACTTCGGCCGCGCCGATTTCGCGCAGCACCTTGTTGACCTCATCGATCTGGTCGTCGCGACTCTCGCTGGAAACGTCAACAATGTGGAGCAGAAGATCCGCCTGCACAGCCTCCTCCAGAGTGGCGCCGAACGCATCAACCAGCGCGTGAGGAAGGTGCTTGATGAATCCGACCGTATCTGACATGACCACCGGACCGCCGTCCGGGATAAACAACTTGCGCGAAGTGGTGTCCAGCGTGGCAAACAACTGATCGGCGGCGTAGACACCGGATTGCGTCAGCCGATTGAACAGGGTCGACTTTCCTGCATTGGTATACCCGACCAGCGAGACCGACATCACCTGCGACCGCTTGCGCGCGCGCCGCTGAATCCCGCGCTGACGCTTGAGCTTGGCCAAGCGCTCCTTGAGCGCCTTGACGCGGTCGCGAATCATGCGGCGATCCAGTTCGATCTGCGTCTCCCCGGGGCCGCCACGCATCCCGATCCCGCCTTTCTGGCGCTCGAGGTGGGTCCAGCCGCGCACCAGGCGCGTCGACAGATGCTCCAGTTGGGCCAACTCAACTTGCAGCTTACCCTCGAAGCTTTGTGCCCGCTGCGCGAAGATTTCAAGAATCAGACCAGTACGATCGACAACGCGCGCCTCGAGCTTGCGCTCCAGATTGCGCTGCTGGGAGGGGGTAAGATCATGGTTGAACACGACGATTTTGGAGTCGAGCGCCTGCAATGCCGCCGCAACCTCCTCCACCTTGCCGCTGCCGACAAAGAAGGTGGCATCCGGTTTGGCACGACGCCCTTCCACTGTGGCATGTACATCCAGCCCCGCCGTGGAGGCCAGTTGGCGCAACTCTTCGAGACTTTCTTCATAGCCAGCCTCGCCCAAGTCGAGGCTGACCAGGACGGCGGCATTTCCGCCGTCAGGACGATCCAGCATTATTCTTCGGAAGTAGCGGAGGGAATGCTGACGGCACGCGCCGGCACGATCGTCGAAATGGCGTGCTTGTAGACCATCTGCGTCACGGTGTTCTTCAGCAGGACGACATATTGATCGAAGGAATCGATCTGCCCTTGCAGCTTGATGCCGTTGACGAGGTAGATGGAAACCTGAACATGCTCCTTGCGCAGCGCGTTCAGAAACGGGTCTTGTAGGGTTTGCCCTTTGGTGCTCATGGTGTTCTCCTTATGGTGGAGCTTTGTTCAGAACGCAACTTTACGTCAAAAAAAGCGGGAGTTCCACTTTACCGCTTTTCGTCAGGTGGGGATGCCGGCAGAAAATTCAAGGGCTACCGATCCCGTATTCTGTTGAGGGCCTGTTCGAGACGCTCCACGCCGTATACCTCCAACCCCTGAATCGCCTGCTTGGGCAGGTTGGCCTTGGGCACGATAGCATGGGTAAATCCGAGCTTAGCCGCCTCCTTGAGACGTTCCTGACCGCGCTGCACAGGCCTCACCTCCCCCGCCAACCCAACCTCACCAAAAACAATAAGTTTGTTTGGCAACGGCTTGTTTTTTAATGATGATACGATTGCAGCCAATACGGCAAGATCGGCTGCCGGTTCGGCTATCCGGACACCGCCCACGGCGTTGACGAACACATCCATGTCGAAGCATGCCACGCCGGCATGGCGATGCAACACGGCCAGCAGCATGGCCAGACGATTCTGCTCCAGCCCCACGCACAAGCGCTTGGGATTGGGCGCGTGTGCCTCATCCACCAAGGCCTGCACTTCGACCAGCAAAGGGCGCGTACCCTCTTGTGTCACCGTGATGCAGGAACCCGCCACCTCTTCGGCGTGGTGGGATAAAAAGAGCGCGGACGGATTACTGACCTCACGCAGCCCTTTTTCCGTCATCGCAAACACGCCAAGTTCGTTGACGGCCCCGAAGCGATTCTTGAACGCACGAATCAAACGGAAACTGGAATTGGGGTCGCCCTCGAAATACAGCACGGTGTCGACAATATGTTCGAGCACGCGCGGCCCCGCCAGCGCACCCTCCTTGGTGACGTGACCGACCAGGATCACGGTAATGCCCAACTGCTTGGCCTGTCGCGTCAGCTGGGCCGAACACTCGCGCACCTGGGCGACGGAACCGGGGGCCGATTGCAACACTTCCGAATACAGGGTCTGGATCGAGTCGATCACGGCCACTTCCGGCTTGTGCGTCTGCAGCGTCGCCAGGATCTTCTCCAGGCTGATTTCGGCCAGCAACTGTAACGGGCTTGCGTCCAGCCCCAGTCGTTTCGCCCGCATGGCGATCTGCTGGGCCGACTCTTCACCACTCACGTAGACCACCTTGCGCTGGCCGCCAATGTGGCACAGCGTCTGCAGCAGCAACGTCGATTTACCGATGCCCGGGTCGCCGCCGATCAGCACCACACCGCCTGGCACCAAGCCACCACCCAGCACGCGGTCGAATTCGGCGATACCGGTGGGATGCCGCTCCACGTCCGAGGCTTCCACTTCAGAAAGCTTTTGCAACCCGCTGGTCTGTGCCAGCGCGGCGTAACGGTTGACCGAGGGCGCCTCGGCAATCGTTTCGACCAACGTGTTCCAGGCATTGCAGGCAGGACACTGGCCCTGCCACTTGGGTACCTGCCCCCCGCACTCGGTACAGGTATAAACCGTTTTCGCCTTGGCCATCTTCGTGCGCCTCTCTAATCCACCTGCACCATGGGCACCCGCCGCGCAATCGCACACAACAGCTCGTAACCGATGGTGCCGGCGGCGCGCGCCACTTCGTCCACGCCGACCTGTTCGCCCCACAACTCCACCGGGCTGCCGATGTCAGCTTCAGGAATGTCTGTCAGGTCGGTAAACAGCATATCCATGGACACACGCCCCAGGGTGCGCGTCATCTTGCCAGCTACCGCAATTGGCGTGCCGGTCGGCGCGTGGCGCGGATAGCCGTCGGCATAGCCGCAGGCCACGATACCAACGCGCATTGGCCGATCCGCGGTGAAGGCATGGCCATAGCCTACCCCCTGTCCGGGTTGTAACGACTGCACGCCGATGATCCGGGAAGCGAGTGTCATCGCCGGTTTCAGATCGAGCGACCGGGCGGACTGGTCGGCAAACGGGCTGGCGCCATACAACATGATGCCGGGGCGTACCCAGTCGCCATGCGCCTGAGGAAAACGCATCAGTGCCGCAGAGTTCGCCATGGAGCGCGGGCGGGAAATCTCGCCAGTCAATTCATCAAAACGGGAAAACGCCTCGTCAATTCCAGCCTGTTCATCTGCGGTCGCGAAGTGTGTCATCAGAGTGATATGACGGACCGACTTGCACGCCTTGAGGCGGTCGTACACGCCCCAGAACCGGCTCGGCACCACGCCCAGACGATTCATGCCGGAATTGACCTTCAGGAACACGTCAACTGCATGCGCACCCCGGTCGGCTTCCAGCACACGCAACTGCTCCTCGCAGTGCACGACAGTGGCGAGCCCATGCCTTGAAGCCAGCGGCAACTCGTCCGCCTCGAACAGGCCTTCCAGCAACAGGATCGTTTGTTGATACCCGGCTTCACGCAGGGTGACACCTTCATCCACCCCTAGCACGGCAAAACCGTCAGATTCGCGCAAGCCCTGTGCAACACGCAGCATGCCGTGGCCATAGCCATTGGCCTTGATGACTGACAGCGTTTTGGCCTTGGGCGCGAAGCGGCGCACCACGGCAAGGTTGTGGCGCAAGGCTTGCAGATGGATGGTGGCAAGAATGGGACGGGCCATGCAGGCGTTCTGATCGCGTTAGTATTGGTCCGCCCCGAACGCCCCACCTGCGCCGGTGAAGTTTTCAAAGCGCGTATGCTCACCGAGGAAGGTCAGACGCACCGTGCCGATCGGGCCGTTACGCTGCTTGCCGATGATGATTTCGGCAGTTCCCTTGTCCGGACTGTCCGGGTTGTAGACCTGGTCGCGGTAGATAAAGAGAATGACATCGGCATCCTGCTCGATTGCGCCGGATTCGCGCAGGTCAGACATCACCGGGCGCTTGTTGGGGCGCTGTTCCAGACCGCGGTTCAACTGGGAAAGCGCCACCACGGGCACATCCAGCTCCTTCGCTAACGCCTTGAGTGCACGCGAGATTTCCGATACTTCCGTGGCGCGGTTTTCGCCTTGGCGCGTTGCCGCCATCAGCTGCAAATAGTCGATCACGATCAGTCCCAGTTTGCCGCACTGACGGTGCAGGCGGCGCGCGCGCGCGCGCACTTCCAGTGCGTTGAGGCCTGCGCTTTCGTCGATGAACATCGGCGCGTCGTTCAGCTTGCCCAGCGCCGTGGTCAAGCGTACCCAGTCCTCATCTTCCAGCCGGCCGGTACGCATACGATGTTGATCTAGCCGCCCGACCGAACCGATCATCCGCATCGCCAATTGTGTCGCACCCATTTCCATGGAAAACACGGCAACGGGCAATCCGGTATCCAGGGCCACATTTTCGGCAATATTGAGCGAGAACGCGGTTTTACCCATGGAGGGTCGACCCGCCACGATGATCAGATCGCCGGGCTGGAAGCCGGAGGTCATGGAGTCGAGATCGGCAAACCCGGTCGGGATGCCGGTGACATCACTGGTGCTGTCGCGCTGAAACAGCTGGTCGATGCGATCCGCGACCTGCGGCAATAAGGTCTTGATATCGATAAAGCCCTGCGAACTGCGCTGGCCGCCTTCGGCAATTTCGAAAATCTTCGCCTCGGCTGAGTCCAGCAACTCCGCCGCACTCTTGCCCTGGGGGCTGAACGCACTCTCGGCAATGTCGGAACCGACCTCGACCAGCAACCGCATGACAGACCGTTCGCGGACAATTTCTGCGTAACGCCGAATATTCGCGGCCGAAGGTGTGTTCTGCGCCAGTGCGCCGAGATAGGCAATGCCGCCGACACCGGCAAGTTGCGCGGAGTTTTCGAGCGATTCCGCCACCGTAACGATATCCGCCGGCTTGCTTTGCTCGATCAGGCGGCTGATGTGTTCATAGATCACGCGATGATCGTGACGATAAAAATCGCCCGGCTTGATCAGGTCGGCGATCTTGTCGAGTGCCTCGTTTTCGAGCAGCAGCCCGCCGAGCACCGATTGCTCGGCTTCAACCGAATGCGGGGGAATCTTGAGAGATGCGAGGGTATCTTCCGCCATGGCCTATTCCACTCGACTCGACTCGGATTCAGTGGCAGCCGTCTCTGGTTGATTACGCATGAAATCCGCCACCCCCCAGAGCTGGTTGCCGATATTGACCATCAAAGGCTCGGGAACGCCCACGTCGTGCATGGCCCGGATCATGCAGAAAATCCACTGATCCCGCTCGCTTTCGCCAATCGGGAAAGGCAGGTGACGCGCACGCAAGCGCGGATGACCGTATTTTTCGACGAAGAGTTGCGGGCCGCCCATCCAGCCTGACAGAAATTCGAACAGCTTCTGGTTGGCGCGCGGGAGATTGGTATGCATAGCGCGGATGCCAGCCGCGCGCGGCTCGGTATCCATCACCTCATAGAAGCGATCGACGAGGCGGCGCAGCCCCGCCTCACCACCCACCTGTTCGTAAAAATTCGGGGCTTCGCTCATGCCGCAACCGGACGCACTTTTGCAGCCGCCGTTTTGGCCCGCACTCTCGCCTCTTCGACATCCTTGCCCGTCGCCAGTGCCACACCCATACGGCGCCGCTCGAAGGACTCCGGTTTGCCGAACAGACGCAGATCGGATTCCGGCACCGCCAACGCCTCGGCCACACCTTCAAAACGCAGGTTGGTGCTTTCCACACCCCCATAGATCACCGCACTCGCGCCCGGCGCACGCATGCTTACATCCACCGGCAAGCCCAGGATGGCACGGGCATGCAGCTCAAATTCGGAAAAGCGCTGGCTGGCCATGGTGACCATGCCGGTGTCGTGCGGGCGCGGGCTGACCTCCGAGAACCAGACGTCATCGCCCTTGACGAACAGTTCCACGCCGAAAAGTCCCAGTCCGCCCAGATCATCGGTGACCGCCTTGGAGATTTCACGGGCGCGCTCCATAGCTTTGGGAGACATGGCTTGCGGCTGCCAGCTTTCGACGTAATCGCCCTTGACCTGCACGTGGCCGATCGGATCGCAGAAATAGGTCTGGATTTCGCCCACCGCGTTCAATGCGCGCACAGTCAGCTGGGTGATTTCATAATCGAAATCGATCTGTCCCTCGACGATGACACGTCCCTGGTCGACACGCCCACCCGTTGCCGCATAATCCCAGGCCGCAGCCACCTGATCCGGCGAGGTCACGCGCGACTGGCCCTTGCCGGAAGACGACATGACCGGCTTGATAAAACACGGATAGCCGATGCCGCCATCAATAGCCGACTGCAATTCCTGCAGGCTGGAGGCAAAGGCATAAGGCGACGTCGGCAGCTTGAGGGTCTCACCAGCCAGACGGCGGATCCCCTCGCGGTTCATGGTCAGCTGTACGGCGCGCGGCGTCGGGATCACCTTGGCCAGACCAGCGGATTCGATTTCGGCCAAGGCATCAATCGCGATCGCTTCGATTTCCGGCACAATCAGATGCGGTTTTTCCTGCTCCACCAAGGCGCGCAGGACGGCGCCATCCGTCATGCTGATGACGTGGGCGCGATGCGCCACCTGATGGCCGGGCGCATTCGGATAACGGTCAACCGCGATCACTTCTACCCCCAGGCGCTGCAAGGCAATGATGACTTCCTTGCCGAGTTCGCCGCTGCCGAGCAGCATGACGCGTGTTGCCGAGGAACTGAGTGGCGTGCCGATGGACATAAAAAAATCCCGCTATTTTTCAATGGCGGGATTTTATCATGCAGGGCGCCTCGATTCGCGCCCAAGGAGATGACTATTTATTCCGACTTAAGGCCATGCTTGTCCATGCGGTAGCGGATGGTCATGCGCGTGATGCCGAGCAACCGGGCAGCCTCCGACACATTGCCCCCACTCTGCTTGAGCGCATTTTCGATCAGGGCTTTTTCCATCGCATCCAGTGTCATCTGGCTTGGGCTGACGGCCGGCGCTTCCACCGGCACACTGTAAGTCGCCACGTGATGGGCGGGCACGATATCCACGGCATGAATCGCATCGCCACGGCTCATCAACACCCCTCGGCTGATCTGATGTTTCAGCTCACGCACATTCCCCGGCCATGGGTATCGTCGCATCGCCTGCACGGCATCCACGGAAAAATCGCGACGCGGGAAACCATGACGACGCTCCGTTTGCGCAGCGAAGTGACGTGCCAGCAACAGCACATCATCGTCACGCTCGCGTAGCGCGGGCATGCTCACGCTCAAGACATTCAAACGATAGAACAGGTCGGCCCGGAAACGTCCTTCCAGCACCATTTGCTGCAAGTCACGATTGGTCGCCGCCACAAACCGAGCCGCAACCGGACGCTCCTTGGTGGAACCGATACGGCGCACCATGCGACGCTCAAGCACGTTCAGCAACTTGGCCTGCAACGCCAATGGCAACTCACCCACTTCGTCCAGAAACACGGTGCCATCTTCCGCAGCCTCGATCAGGCCGAACCGGGCTCCTTGCGCACTGGTAAAAGCGCCCTTTTCGTGACCGAACAATTCGCTCTCGATCAACTCGCCTGGGAGCGAAGCACAATCGACGTGCACGAAAGGCCGATCGTTGTTGACGCAGAACTGGTGCAGCAAACGCGCCGCCACATCCTTGCCGGTTCCCGTTTCGCCGGTAATTAGCACGGTCGGGGGGACCCCCTCCGTGACCGAAACCAATTGTGCAATACGCTCGATCTGTTGGTGCACCGCGCGCATCGCGGGGCTTTCACCGATAAACTCGACGCCCTCGACAGCCGCATGACTCTCACGCTGACGGGAGTAATCCAGTTGGTGTTTGAGCGTGTTGGACTGCTGCGCCTTCTCGACAACTAGCAGCAATTCCTCAAGATCGACTGGCTTTTTAAGGTAATCGATCGCCCCCAGCTTAATGGCATTGACGGCATCGCTCACCTCGCCGTAGGCCGTCATCACCACCACGGCCACGCCCTTGGCAATCAGTTCCGACAACAGATCAAGCCCGTTGCCGTCCGGCAGGCGCATGTCCAGCAACGCGAGGTCAGGCTGATACTGCCTGGCCAGCGCACGCCCATCCGCCAAGGTTTCGGCACGTTCGCACTCGTACCCTGCCTGTTGCAAACGCTTGGTGACAGCCCTGGCAAACAGGGCCTCATCTTCTACCAGCAGGACGCGAACCTTCTGGGGCGGAGCCAATGGTGCCCGTTCTTCAAAAAATTCGCGTGCCTGCATCGTCATCCTGCGTCGGATTAGTCAACGTTGACAGCAGGAGAAGACTTCTTGCCGCCGAACTCGTAACGCACACCAACCCAGCCGGCACGAGGAGCGCCTGGCATCACGAGCATAGCAGGCTCCTGATTACCGCTGAATGCGCCATTTTCAATCCAGCTTTCCCCCATCATGCCGCCAGTTGCATACTTCTTGTCGAAGATATTGGTTGCCTTGGCAAAGACCTGCCAGCCAGAAGCACCGAACTTATAGCGAGTATCGAGATTCACGATGACATAGCCACCCACCTTGCCTTTGCCCTGATAAAAATCAGCATTTCCGTTATCAGCCTGGTGTGCATTATTCTCGTTGCCACGGGTATATACGTCGGAATAAGCGTTAATGTTGCTACCGACATACCACTGCGGCGTCACGTTGTACTGCAAACGCAGTTTGAGTGCATGCTCCGGAATGTTGGCCAGCCTATCCCCCTTGTTGACATGGATCGAATCGCCATCGCCACTCGAGTTAACTTCGTTAACCAAATCCAATGCATCTTCATATGTAGCCTTGATATAGCTATAGCCAGCATTCCAGGCCAACTTACCGATCTGACCGGAAACGCCGCCATCAAAGCCGATTCGACGAGTTTTTCCGACATTGTCGAAGAAGCCCATGCCGGTACCCGCGCTTGTGTAAATAAACTGGATATCGTCGTGATTTTCAGTACGGTAAAGGGCAGCATTCCATTTCACCCCAGCCATCAGGTCGCCACGAGCGCCCACTTCGAAAGTTTTGGAAACGACTTCCTTGAGCGGAGGATCACCAGCCATCGCATTAGGCAACTTACAAGGAACGTTCGGATTGGCGCAACCCAACTCCATTGAAGTCGGCGCACGCATGCCCTCGTTATACGAACCGTACAAGGTCAACGCCTTACTGGGTGTAAACGTCACCCCCGCAGCAGGGTTGATTCGGCTAAAAGAATGCTCGCCCGTCAAAGACTGCGGATCGCCCACAGGATAATCAATTCCATCGCGGCGATCATTGTTATCAACCTTGATATGGTTGTATCGCCCGGAAACTGTCACATGCCAGGCATCGTTGAGTGACACCGTGTCGGTAGCAAAAAGGCCGAATGTTTGCGTTTTCCCATGCAGATCCACCAACGCCTCATCATTCTCGACCCCGATGCCATCCACGCCGCGCAACGCATTCAGCATGCCCATTTCAGTTGACTGGTTAAATTTGATACGAGATTTGTCGTATCCCATACCCACGATCAACTGGTTCTGTTTCTGCAGCAGTGGTTGATTAAATGCAATCTGGGCATTAAAACCATAGCTCGCCTGACGGGTTTTACTTCTATTGAGGGCACCGGAGCAAGCAATCTCTTCATCACCGCTACCGGCCGCACAGTTTGCCAATGCTGCACTCAATTCAGCAGGACTTACCTCACCATCGCCATCGGTGTCAAAACCATCTGGCGTACCAGCATTATTGTCTTCATCGGCGTTGAAATCATCGTTCACATCGCCGTTCAAGGTTGTGCGACGGGATTTGCGATAGTAGGCGTTAGCCGTCAGCTGCGTTTCATCATTGAACCAATGACTACCATTCAAGTTGAAAAATGAAAGCTTATTCTTGGTTTCATCGGGGTAAGTATTGATGACCTCGCGGCCGAACTCTTCCATGAGTTCTTTCTGGACCAGCCCATTCCCGATCATGTTGTTGTTGGCACCCGTGTAACTGAGCTCAAGACGGGATGTTTCGTTTTGCCAGCCAAGCTTGCCAAACATTTGCTTCACTTCAGATGGCGAATGATCACGCCAGCCATCCTCATCAAACCACGTTCCAGAGAGAAAATAGTCCACGGAACCATCTTGCGAAACACCACCGAATTCAGCTGAGCCACTCTTGCGACCCCAGGAACCAGCCAGCGCCTCGACGGCACCGCCAGAGTGAGTACGGCCATTCTTTGTCGTCACGGACAAGGAACCACCCAACGTGTTCAAACCAAAAACAGGATTCGACCCAGGAATCAAGGAGACACCAGCTATTGCATTTGCCGGTATGAGGTCCCAGTTGACCGCATCACCAAACGGTTCATTCACGCGAACGCCATCTTGAAATACGGATAAGCCCTGCGGGGTACCCAGCAGAGGTGACGCCGTGAAACCACGGAAAAGAATATCTGGCTGGTAGGGATTGTTCTGCGTTTCGTTAACGCTGACACCCTGTAAATTATTGTTCATGAAGTCCGCAATGCTAAGCGAGCCTTGCTTGGTAATTTCCTCCCCCTTCACCACCTGCACACTTGCAGGCACCTGCTCAAGAGGCAAGCCCACACCGGCCAGCGGCGTGGTGCTCACCACCTCAACCGCTGAGGTTTCAAGCGCTGCCATTTTTTCAGCGGCCAGAGCAGCCCCCTGCTGCCCAAAGACACCGGCAACCAGAATGGCTACCGTCTTCAATTGATATTTTTTATTTGATGTATTGTTCACAAAAACACTCCTCGCAAGGGTCATTCATAGGTGCAAAACACCCTAATGCAAGCAAGCTCCAGGCCAGCACCGCAATTCAGGAAATAATATGAATTGCATTCAACGAGTTAAACATTACACTCACCGACTTATCCGAGCAGTATAGTGCGCCCATATGGTTGCTAACAACCAAAATATGGTTGTTAGCAACCAATTTAAGGTTGCTAACAACCATCAGGCGCTTTGCAGGGTGGTGCGCGGAGGGGTGTTGGTAATGCCTCGAATCCCCAGCCAGGCGGCACCGGGGATGCCGATGGCGCCGACCAGCAGGGAGATCAGCATGAGGAACGGGGATGGCGTGTAGAGGATGTGCAGCAACCGGTCGCTGACGAGGTGGGCGATCAGGCTGGCAGCCGTGGCTGACATCAGCCCGGCCAGGGCACCGATCCAGACGTATTCTGCCACTACCGCCAAGGCCGCCTGCTTGCGCGTGGCACCAAATACGCGAATCAATGCGACCTCCTTGATGCGTTCTTCCCGTGTGGCGACAAGGGCTGCGTAGAGCACGGCCACCCCGGCAAGCAGGCAGAATCCGAACACGAACTGCACGGCGTAGGCCATGCGATCCATGATGCCGCGCACCTGTTCCAGAACGGCCGCCACATCGATCACCGTGAGATTGGGGAATTGCTGCACCAGGGCGTTGAGCACCTCTCCGCGACTTGGGGGAATAAAACAGGCGGTCATGTAGCTGACCGGCATCGCGTCGAGCACTCCCGGTGGCGTGATCGCGAAAAAGTTGGGTTTCAGGGTATCCCAGTCGACTTTTCTGAGGCTGGTCACGCGCACTTCGAGATGATTGCCGCCGATGTCGTAACCAAGACGGTCTCCCAAGGCGATGCCCAAGGTTTCGGCGATCCCCTTTTCCAGTGACAGTTGCTGGCTGCCTGCCTCGGTGGCCTGCCACCAGTGCCCGGCCACCAGCTGATTATCGGGTTGCATGTGTGCAGCCCAGGAGAGATTGAATTCACGTTCGGCGAGGCGGCGTGCACGATCGTCCTGATAACGCGTGGTGTCGAGCGGCTGCCCGTTGATGCTGACCAGACGACCGCGCACCATGGGGTATACGGTTGGCGTTGCCAGGCCGGACTGGGCGAAAAACGTTTGAATGGCCGTGGCCTGGCCAGGCTGGATATTGATCACGTAGCGATTGGGGGCGTCTGCCGGGAGGGAGTTGCGCCACGCTTGCAACAGGTCGCCGCGCACGATGGTCAGCAGGAGCATGGCCGTGATGCCCAGCCCGAAACCGGCGATCTGCAGCGTGCTGACAACAGGGCGACGCAGCAAGTTGGCGAGCCCCAGACGCCAGGCGCCCGTGGACCGTTGCAACAGTCGTTTCAGCAGAAGGCCCATGAGCGAAGACAAGAGCAGAATGGCGCAGAGCAACCCCACCAGCCCAGCCAATATTGCGCCACCGAGCCGCATATCCCGCGCTGTCCAGTACACCAGTACAAAGAAGACAACCACGCCCGGCAGCCACAAAAGCAGGTTGCGCAGCTTGCTTCCCGAGTGCTCCAGCCCGATATCCTGCCGGAGAATTCTGAGCGCAGGCACCTGACGCAGCGCCATCAACTGCGGGAACATGATGCCCAGCAACGCGGCGACGCCGGCAACCATCCCGATGCCGATCGGCGCCCATCCGGGCGGAGGCAGCACTTCGAGGAACAATCGGCCCGCAAACTGCGCCAGCACTTCTTGTGCCACGTACCCCAGCAGACAGCCGATCAGGCTGCCGACCAAGCCGATCATCAGGGCCTGAAAAAAGAAGACTTGCAGGATGAATGCCTGCGAACTGCCGAAGCAGCGCATCAGGGCGCAGGCATCCATTTGCCGGCGTGCGAACTGCGCCGCAGCGAGCGCAACAGCCACAAAGGCCAGAATCGCGCCCGCCATCGCGGCCAGTCCCAGGAACTGCCGGGTTTTTTCCAACGCACTGCGAATTTCCGGACGGGCGTTCTCCGCGCTTTCCAGCCGCTCGCCGCGCCCCAGATGCGCCTCGGCCCAGCGGGTGTAACGCGCCACGTCCTGCGCGCTGCCTGCCATTAACAGCCGATAGCTGATGCGGCTTCCCACCTGGATCAGGCCGGTAGAAGCGATGTCCTCGGCGTGCATGATCAGACGCGGGGCGAAGCCAAAGAATCCGCCGGCCCGTGCTAGATCCTGTTGCAGAATCGCCGCCACCTGCAAATGGCGATCGCCCACCTCGATCGCATCCCCGACTGCAACGCCGAGTTGCGATGCCAGACGTGGTTCGATCCAGAGCGTTCCCGAAAGCGGGCCATTCCGCACGGCCCTCGGCTCGCCATAAGGACGATCACCGATCTGCAACTGGCCGCGTAACGGATACCCCGCACCGACCGCCTTGATTTCGGCGAGTTGCCCCTGATCGCCATGCATCACCATGCTGGGGAACTCGATCGAACGGGCCACTGCCAATCCTTGCCGAAGCGCTTCGTCCTGCCATGCAGATGGCAGCGGATGATCGGCCACGACCACCATGTCCGCGCCAATGAGGGTCGCCCCCTGCCGGGACAAGGCCGACTGGATTCTGTCGGTAAAGAATCCAACGGCGGTCATGGCCCCCACTGCCAGCACCAAGGCGAACATCAGCACCCGGATTTCCCCGGAACGCCATTGACTACGGAGTTGCCGACTCGCCAGCTTGAATGCCCGCATCATCATCCGCGCGTCCCTCAGGCGGCCAACACGCGGCCAGCCTCCAGGTGCAGCCGCCGCTCACAACGACTGGCCAACTGGGCATCGTGCGTCACCAGTACCAGCGTGGTGGCATATGCCGTGTTTAGATCAAAGAGCAAATCAATGACGCGCTGCCCGGTTGCCGCATCCAGATTGCCGGTCGGCTCATCGGCGAACAGAATCGCAGGCCGGGGAGCAAAGGCGCGCGCCAGTGCGACACGCTGCTGCTCGCCTCCTGAAAGGTGTCGGGGATAGTGATACAGGCGATGGGACAAGCCGACGCGTGCCATTGCCTGGTCCGCACGCGCGTGGGCATCGGGCACGCCGCCCAACTCCAGCGGAAGCAGGACATTTTCGATCGCTGTCAGCGAGGGCAACAGCTGGAATGACTGAAACACGAACCCCATGCAGCGTGCCCGCAGAGCGGCACGCCCGTCTTCATCCAGCGTGGACAGATCGACGCCATCAATCAGGACGCGGCCACTGGTCGGCAGATCCAGCCCGGCCAACAAGCCGAGCAAGGTCGACTTGCCCGACCCCGACGCGCCGAGGATGGCGATGGTCTCGCCCCTGCGCACCTGGCATTCCACGCCATCGAGAATCGTCAACGGCCCTTCGCTGCTGGTAACATGCTTGCCCAAAGCTTGGGTTTCAATGGCGATCGACATATCGGATTTCATTTCTCATGACGTTATTCAGAGTTACGCTCATCTTGATGCTGCTGGCACCTCTTCAGGCACTTGCCGCCCCCGTGATACTGGTATTCGGCGACAGTCTCTCCGCCGCCTACGGCATCCCGCTGGCGCAGAACTGGCCGCAATTATTGCAGCAGCGTCTGGAAAAAAACGGCTTTCCCCATCGTATTGTGAACGTGAGCATCAGCGGCGAGACCACCAGCGGCGGCCTGAGCCGGATCGACAAAGCGCTATTGGACCACAAACCCGCACTTGTAGTTCTGGAACTGGGTGCGAATGATGGATTGCGCGGCCTGCCGCTGAAGGAAATGCAGCGCAACCTGACCGGTATCATCACCGCCTGCAAGCGTCGGGGTGCCAAAGTGTTGCTGGTGGGCATGCGGATTCCGCCCAACTACGGGCCGCGTTACACCGACAGCTTTTTCAGCAGCTATGCCACCCTGGCCCGCGAACACCGTCTTCAGCTGGTGCCGTTCCTGCTGGAAGGCGTCGCCGGCAACCGCAGCCTGATGCAGGACGACGGGCTGCACCCGACCGCGGCGGCCCAGCCCAGGGTCCTCGAGAATCTCTGGCGCGGACTCAAACCGTTGCTAGGCAAACCAGTCAAACCGGCTGCCAGATAACGTCGATTCCCGCTTTATCGGGGCCTGCTTGCCAATCATGGGCGACGCCGATGCCAGGCACCACCAGCAACTGCGCCTGATACCAGAGTAAAGGTAACGTCGGGCGTTGCCATGCCGGTAACCCGGCTTCCTGAAACAGGTTCTTGAGCGAGCGCGCCGGGCGATTCTGGCTCAACTGCAGACGCTCTCCACCCGAGCGGGTATGAATTTCCAGCGACTTGCCAGCCAGTTTTTCAACGCTCACTCCCTGCCCTATTACCTGTCGGAATAGCAGGCGCCCCGCGGGCAACACCAACTCTTCTTCCCCCTGCCACAGGTGCGGCACATCGGGCACGGGGTGGGCCTCAGGCGCAAACCACACGGTATCCCGGTAGCGTCGGACGCACCCGCCCGCCAGTACGATCTCTATTTCGGCCTCCGGGCGCGCCCGGGCCAGCTGCTTCATGATCTCCGCCAGACGGCGGGTGCTGGGCAATACGTCAACATACGAGGACAGCCAGAACCGCAGCAGGTTTTTCGCGCGCGGAGTCGACAGTTGGCGTAGCGCCTGTACCGCCAACCTGCCGTCCACGATCCACTGGGCGGCATCCTGCTGGGCGATTTCCTGCAGCAAGGCATCCGCTTCAGCGAGGTGGGCGGCGCTCCGGGCCAGCGCGCTGCCGGCGGCGGGAAACCGCTGGCGCAACACGGGCAACACGGCGTGGCGCAAATAATTGCGGTCGAAACTTTCGTCCTGGTTACTTTCATCCTCGACCCAGGCAATGCCGAGTTCGCAGGCACAGGCTTCGAGGCTGGCCCGCGGCGTGTCCAGCAAGGGCCGTAACAGGATGGGCGTGCTGTCGCGCTGCACCGGCATGGCGGCAAGGCCCTTGATCCCGGCACCGCGCAGCAATTGCAGCAGCATGGTTTCGGCCTGATCATCCTGATGGTGCGCCAGCAACAGGTAATCGGCTGGGTGTCGGGCAAATGCCGCGTAACGTGCAGCACGGGCAGCCGCTTCGACCCCGAGTCCGCTTTCCCGCGATACCGTGACGCGCTCCGCCGTGAACGGGACCTCCAGCATGCGGCACACCTGGGCACAATGCTGCTGCCAGGCTTCCGCATGGGGGCTCAGGCCGTGGTTGATGTGAAGCGCCGCAAGCTCGATGCCGAGCGCAGGACGTAAACGGTGCAGCAGATGCAGGAGGACGGTGGAATCGAGTCCACCGGAATACCCGAGCAGCAGTCGCTGCCCGGGCTGGATGAGCGGTTGGAGGAAGTGGGCTAACCGCGTCTCGAGATCAGCGAGGGGCGACTTCTTTGAACTTGCCATAGCTCATGAGGCGGTCCAGACGGGCTTCGAGCAAGTTGGGAATCGACATCACTTGCAAGCGGGCGAGTTCATCTTTCAGCGCACGTCGCAGGGTTTGCATCATGACTTCCGGCTCGCGGTGGGCGCCGCCCAGCGGTTCTGCGACGATACGGTCAACCAGCCCCATGCTCTTGAGGCGATTGGCCGTAATGGCTAGCGTCTCGGCCGCATCCGGCGCCTTATCCGCACTCTTCCACAGGATGGAGGCACAGCCTTCCGGAGAAATCACGGAATAGGTCCCATATTGCAGCATCATCAGGTGATCGACCACGCCCAGCGCCAGCGCACCACCGGAGCCACCTTCACCGATGATGACACCGATGATCGGCGTCTTGAGTTCTGCCATCACGTACAGATTGCGCGCAATCGCTTCTGATTGGCCACGTTCTTCCGCACCGATGCCGGGATAAGCACCGGGCGTGTCGATCAGCGTGATGATGGGCAGGTTGAATTTTTCCGCCAGGCGAAACAGGCGCAGCGCCTTTCGATAGCCTTCCGGGCGTGGCATGCCGAAATTGCGATAAATCTTTTCCTTGGTGTCGCGGCCCTTCTGGTGGCCGATCACCATCACTGGCTGACCTTCGAAGCGGGCCATGCCACCAACGATGGCGGGATCGTCAGCATAGGCACGGTCACCATGCAGTTCTTCGAAATCGGTGAACAGCCCCTGAATGTAGTCCAGGGTATACGGGCGCTGCGGATGGCGAGACACCTGCGACACCTGCCAGGCACCCAGCTTGCTGTAGATGTCTTTGGTCAGCGTTTGGCTTTTCTGTTGCAAACGGTCGATTTCTTCGGAGATATCCAGTGCGGAATCATCCTGCACGTAACGCAATTCTTCGATTTTGGCCTCGAGTTCGGCGATGGGTTGCTCGAAATCCAGAAAGCTAGTCTTCATAAATGTCTTCTCTTATCTTGCTGCGAACAGCGTGAAATCGGGTCTAATGATACAGGATTTTGACGTTGTCATCGGAAAGCCAGGTCCGCAGGCCGGCGATCAGTTCGTCGCGCAACTCGACCCGCCAGGCGTCCCCAAGGGAAAGCTCAACCCGCGCATCCGTATTGCGGTAGTCGATCTGCACCGGGCAGCCCCGCAGGTCCTGCTCGACACCTGAAGGCTTGCAGAACGGGGCCAGCACTTCGCGCAACTTGAGCGCATCCGCCTGGCCGTTGCACGAAATGCGCAACAGGCTGGCATAGGCACTACGCGCGGCCGACACGTCGAACAAGCGGCGGGCATTGACGCGCAGGCCGCCGGTGAAATCGTCGTTGCTCACCTTGCCTTCGACGAACAGCAATTGGTCCTCTTTCAGCAACGCCGCATTCGCCATGAACAACTCGTTGCCAATCGCCACTTCGATCTGTGCCGTCGCGTCGTCAATGGTCACGAACGCCATCTTGCCGCGGCTGGTCATGCGGGTACGGGTCGCGATCACCACGCCGGCGAGCAACTGCGGCTGTTCCTGCGGCGTCAACGTCGCCAGGCTGTTGCGTACGAAGGATGAAAGCTCTTTCTTGTAGGCAAGGTAAGGGTGCCCGCTGAAATAGAAGCCGAGTGCGGACTTTTCCTGCTGCAGTTTTTCCTGTTCCGGCCAGGGAGGAACTGCAGGCAGTTGATGGGTGGTCACCTCTGGCATGTCGCCGAACAGGCTGTTTTGCCCGGACGCTGCCCCGCTCTGCTCCGCCGCCTCAATCGCCATGCCGACGCCCGCCAGCAAGGCGGCGCGGTTGGGCTCCAGCTTGTCGAACGCACCGGCGCGGATCAGTGATTCAATCACGCGGCGGTTTACCTTGCGCAAGTCGAGGCGCTGGCAGAAATCGAACAGATCCTTGAATGGGCCACCCTGCTGGCGGGACTCCAGAATGACTTCGATAGCGGACCAGCCGGTGCCCTTGATCGCGCCCAAGCCATACAGAATCTGCTTGGCATTGAGCGGCTTGAAACGGAACTCGCTCTGGTTGATATCCGGCGGCAGGATCTCCAGCCCGTTCAGCAGGCAATCGTCGTGAAAGATATGCACGCTGTCCGTGTTGTTCATGTCGGCGGACATGGTCGCCGCGAGGAAGGCCGCCGGGTAATGGCGTTTCAGGAAGGCCGTGTGGTAGGCCACGAGCGCATAGGCTGCCGCATGCGACTTGTTGAAGCCGTAGCTGGCGAACTTTTCCATCAGGTCGAACAGGAATTCGGCATCGCGCGGTGCCGTGCCGTTTTTCTGCGCCCCCTCGACGAAAATCGCCCGCTGCTGCGCCATTTCCTCAGGCTTTTTCTTACCCATGGCGCGGCGCAGCATATCGGCGCCGCCGAGGCTGTAGCCTGCGACCACCTGCGCGATCTGCATCACCTGTTCCTGGTACACCATGATGCCGTAGGTTTCGCGCAAGATCGGCGCAGTCGCGGGATGCGGATATTCGACTTTCTGCTGGCCGTGCTTGCGACGGCAGAAATCAGGGATCAGGTCCATCGGGCCCGGACGATACAAGGCCACCAGCGCAATAATGTCCTCGAACACGTCAGGCTTGGCCTGCTTCAGCATGTCCTTCATGCCACGCGATTCCAACTGGAACACGGCCGTGGTGTTGGCGCTCTTTAGCAGTTCGAAGGTCGGTTTATCATCCAGCGGCAGGGTCTCGAATGCCAGCGGCTCCAGCCCTTCCAGCGCACGCTGGGCGTTGGTGCTTTCCAGCGCCATGTCGAGAATGGTGAGGGTACGCAAGCCCAGGAAGTCGAACTTGACCAGCCCGACCTTCTCCACGTCGTCCTTGTCGTACTGGCTCACCACGCTGTCGCTGCCCTGCTGGCAATACATGGGCGAGAAGTCGGTGATTCGACTGGGCGAAATCAGCACGCCGCCCGCGTGCATGCCGATATTGCGGGTCAGGCCTTCCAAGCGAAGCGCAAGCTCCAGCAGCTCGTTGACTTCTTCTTCCTTCTCGCGCCGCTCCTTGAGTTGCGGCTCTTTCTCCAGCGCGTCGGAAAGCGAAATTCCCAGCTCGTTCGGAATCAGCTTGGCGATACCATCGACGAAGTTGAACGGCAGGTCCAGCACCCGGCCTACGTCGCGAATCACGGCCTTGGCCGCCATGGTCCCGAAGGTAGCGATCTGCGAGACCGCCTCCTTGCCATATTTTTCGCGCACGTACTGGATGACGCGGTCGCGCCCGTCCATGCAGAAGTCGATATCGAAGTCGGGCATCGACACCCGCTCCGGATTCAGGAAACGCTCGAACAGCAGGGCATAACGCAGCGGATCAAGGTCCGTAATACCCAAGCTGTAGGCGACCAGCGAGCCAGCACCAGACCCGCGCCCCGGGCCGACTGGCACACCATTATGCTTGGCCCAGTTGATGAAGTCCGCCACGATCAGGAAATACCCAGGGAACCCCATCTGCACGATGATCCCCACCTCAAAGTCCAGGCGCACCTCATATTCCGGGCGTTTGGCTTCGCGCACAACTGGATCGGGGTATAACACCGCCAGCCGCTGCAACAGCCCTTCGTGGGCCTGACTACGCAGGTAATCATCGAGACTTTCGTTGTTCGGCGTGGGAAATTGCGGCAGGTAGTTCTTGCCTAGGGTAATGCCGAGACTGCAACGTTTGGCGATCTCGACCGAGTTTTGCAAGGCCTCTGGGATATCGGCAAACAACTCCGACATTTCGGCCTGGGTCTTGAAATACTGTTGCGGCGTAAAGTGCTGCGGGCGGCGCTTGTCGGCCAGCACATAGCCTTCTGCAATACAGACGCGCGCCTCGTGCGCCTTGAAATCGTCCGTATCGAGAAACTGGATGGGGTGCGTCGCGACGACCGGCAGTTGCAGGGTAGAGGCCAGTTCACAAGCCTGCGTGATGTAACTTTCCTGCTGGGCATGGCCAGCGCGCTGCAGTTCAATATAGAACCGATCAGGGAAAAGGGCTTGCCACTGTTGCGCCAGCGTCTGCGCCAGCGCCATGTTGCCCTGCAACAGCGCCTGCCCCACCTCGCCCGACATGCCGCCGGAAAGCAGGATCAAACCATCATTTTTTTCCGCCAGCCATTCGCGCTTGATCTCGGCACGTCCTCGGTGCTGATTCTCAAGGTAGGCTTGCGTCAGCAACTCGCACAGGCGCAAATAGCCCGCATGATTCTGGCACAGCATCAATATCCGGGAAGGCTGATCTCGATTGGCCTCGTTCTCGAGCCAGAGATCTGCGCCAATTAACGGCTTGATTCCTTTGCCTCGGGCAGCGGAATAGAATTTGACGGCACCAAAAAGGTTGGAAAGGTCGGTCAGCGCCAAGGCCGGCATGGCATCTTTGACGGCGCGCTTGACGTAATCGCCGATACGCACCATCCCGTCCACGACGGAGTACTCGCTGTGGCAGCGCAGGTGGACAAAAACAGGTTCAGACATGCTGCAATTTTACCGGAAAAGTCGCCTTGCCGAACCCACGTTTGTCGCGCTCATCGACACACGCCGACCGAACCCTCGGCGCATACCCGCCCATCAGGCCACACCGCATGACCGAGCTGCACGCCCGTCAGATCTGCGCCCTTCAGGCTGGCCTGGAGCAGACTGGCGCGCATCAGATTGGCGTATTTGAGGTTGGCGTGCTGCAAATTTGCGCCGGACAGATCCGCCCCCTGCAGGTCCACACCGACCAGCAGTTGATCGTGTTTATCACAGCCTGCCCAATTCACGCCCCGACTGGCAGGGGCCTGGCAATCAGCCTGGAACTGCAGCCCAACCTTGATTGGATTCACAGGCTTGGTCGTCAACGTCACGACCAGCACAACCGCCACAACCAGCAAGATACCGATAATGGCTTTGACGTAAGAATCACGCCGAGTACGTACCCATTCTTCAAAGGAAGAACGGCTTTCGCGATAGGCATGCTGTTCTACCGTTTCCGGACGTTGCCTGCGATCCACACCGCTACGTCGGTTGAGATTTTGCTCGGCCATGTCAGGGGATTCGTGTTTTCTGGGGTCAGGTGACTTGCGGTCGTCCAGCCAACGCAGCGCGGCTTTGGCACGCTCCTCCCGCCAGTCCACGTCCCCCTCGGCCACCCCCATGTGCTCGTACAACGTTGCATGAACTTTTTCCATGAGTTCCGGCAACTGGTCGAGCGGGCGCCAGAACTTCCCGTCCAGACTCAACTGGTCCTGTTCGCCGATGCGCCCCAGCAGGATATGGCGACAGATCAGCGGTTCCGGGAAAGGGCCCTGCTGGCGATCCCCGCGTTTAACGAACCAGAGGCGATAATCACTCATCAGGATTTCGCCAGGTGTGCCATGCCGACCCCGGCCTGGGTGCACAACTTCTTGAATTTCTCGTAACGGTCTTCCGCCAGTTCGGCGCCGTCATCATCGGCGTAGAACATCCCCACCATCTGGCCACGTACGGCGATCGACATGACGAAAAAACTATTGCCCGAGGTCGCATGCGCAATCTCGGGGCTCACCAGCGCACCAACTTTGCCGCGCATGGCATCGTTCATCCAGAAGGCTTGTGGCTTTTCCATCAAACGCCCAAACAGATTCGACGGCTGCAACGGGAAAGCGAAGGGTTTGAGCGGCGAATGCTCAGGAGCACCCACGGTGAAACGTCCCTGCAGCCGCGATTTGTCGTGGGATGCCAGCGCAAACACGATGCGCTTCAAGCCCACCCCGTCGCGCAAGCCCTGAAAAACCAGCTGCATCAAGGTGTTCAGGTGCAGGCTTCCATCCAGATGGGTGGCAATCTGCTGCATGACCTCGTCATAGACGTCACCGGATGTCGAGCGCCCCGCCTCCGACCCGGCTGGAGCAGCTGCAATGTGCGCCACTGCCTCGTCTTCCGGCCATGGGCCAGGCAATAGCGGCATCCAGCGGGCAGCCGGCAGCGCACCAGGAATCACTACGGTACGCGCCACCTTTGCTGCGGTCCGATGGACCCTGGCAACCAGCTCATCCAGAGGCTCGTGCAGCCCCTCCGCCGCCAGACCCAGCAACCGCAAGGTCTCCTCGCCATGCCATCCACGTTCCACACTCCTCGCCAGGTCTCGCGCAACCGCCACCAGACGGGGCCTGACATGCAATTCGCAATCCGCCTCCCGCAGCGCACTCAACACCAGCGGCGGCAGATTCCATTGATCGAACAGCTCCAGGCTCAACACATCCAGCGCAACCCCGAACGTCTCTTGCTCGACGCCCACGCGCGGCTGCCCACCGGCAGACCGGACATGTTTATGCATCAGATCGGGGGCCGCGACCCAGAGCAGCATCGCCGCGGACTCCTGCAACATGGCCGCGATCACCATCTCTTCCACATTCAGATCGAGCCTGACCATTGCCCAGTCCCGGACCTGCCCCCCCGCGTGCATGGCACGCATAGCCATCGCATACAACCCGGCCAACGCCTCGGGCTCCAACACCTGCTCGGCCTCAGGCGCGGCCAGCACCCGCTCGAAAAAAGCCGATAGCCCCATCATCATGACCGCGTGCTCGATGGTCAGCACCGGCTGTGCCAGACTCCCTTTGCGACGGCCGTTGACCATCCGCATGACCCGCAGCAACAGCATCGGATCACGCAAAACGATTTTTGCCACTTCCTCACCACTGACATCCGGCTGCTTTTTATCCAGCGCGATCAAGGCGGTACGGGATTCCGCCATCACCGGCAAATCCACTGATTCCAGTAGGACAACCCATTCCTGTAAAGTTTTTTGCACTTTGTTATTCTCGATGCGGTATCACGGTGACGAAACGATTCCAGGCATTGCGGCTTGCGGCACGCCCCGATTCATTGCAAAATCCATCTGTAATTCTAATCGCAGACCAACAACAAGCAAGGGTTAGCCCATGAATCTGATCGTCGGTACCGTCATTCTCTTCGCGTGCGTGCTAGGCGGTTACGTCATGCACCACGGCAAGCTCGGTGCCCTGTATCAACCCACAGAATTGCTCATCATTGCCGGCGGCGCGTTTGGTGCCTTCTTCATTGCACACCCCCTGCCCGTCATCAAGAAATCTTTCGCAGCTGTGCTCAGCCTGCTGAAAGGCTCCAGTTACAACAAAGCCAAGTACATGGAACTGCTGTCGCTGATGTACGGCCTCTTCACCAAAATTCGTAAGGATGGCCTCATCGCACTGGAAGCCGATATCGAAGATCCGGAGAAAAGCGCCATCTTCACCCAGTATCCGGGCGTTCTGGCCGACCATCATGTACTCGATTTCATCTGTGACTATTTCCGACTCATGGTGGGCGGCAGTATGAACTCCATGGAAATCGAAAACCTGATGGATGTCGAAATGGAAACGCACCATGAGGAAGTCCATAAACCGCTGGGCGCCGTGCAGGGTGCAGCAGATGCGCTGCCTGCCTTCGGTATCGTGGCCGCCGTGCTGGGGGTGGTGATCACCATGGGTGCGATCGGCGGGCCGCCTGAAGAACTCGGCAAAAACGTCGGTGCCGCGTTGGTGGGTACCATGTTGGGTATTCTGCTGGCCTACGGTTTGGTCGGCCCCATCGGCACGCATCTTAATCACCGCGCTGAGGAAGAAGCCAAATATTACACCTGTATCAAGACCTGCATCATCGCGTACCTGAACGGCTACGCCCCGCAGGTTGCCATCGAATTCGGGCGCAAGGTATTGCCTTCCGACGTTCGCCCGGGCTTCCTCGAGCTCGAAGAACACGTCAAACAGAAAAAGTAGCCGCAACGGACTGAAGGACAGCCGTCATGGCAGAAGAAAATACCCAGCCTATTGTCATCAAGAAGATCAAGAAAGGCGGCCATGGTCACCATGGCGGCGCCTGGAAGATCGCGTATGCCGACTTCGTGACCGCCATGATGGCGTTCTTTCTGCTGATGTGGCTGCTGGGCTCCACCACCAAAGAACAAAAGCAGGCCATTTCGGACTACTTCAACAACCCCAGCCCAATCGCTGGCCCTGGTGGCTCCAGCACCAGCATGATCAAGGTCGGTGGCGGTAAGGACATCACCTATTCGGAGGGTGATACCAAACGCGGCAGCAATCCCGACGAAAAGCCGAAGAAGACCGAGGAAACCGCTCCCGAAGTTGGTCAGATCACGCAGACTGACAAGGAACGACTGGTCGCGCTCAAGAAAGAACTTGAAGACGCCATCGATGCCAATGAGGCGCTGAAACCCTTCAAAGAGCAGTTGCTGCTGGAAATCACCAAGGAAGGCCTGCGCATCCAGATCGTGGACAAGGAAAACCGTCCCATGTTCACCAGTGGCAGTTCGGTCATGCAACCCTATGCCGTCAAAATCCTGAACGAAATTGGCAAGGTCATCAACCACGTGCCCAACCGCATCAGCCTGTCCGGCCACACGGACGCCACGCCGTATTCGAAATTCTCGGGCCTCTATACCAACTGGGAGCTCTCTGCCGACCGCGCCAACACCTCGCGCAGGGCTCTGGTGCATGGCGGCATGGATGAAGACAAGGTCGCGCGCGTCGTGGGCCTGTCGTCTGCTGTATTGTTCGACAAGCAAAACCCGCTGAACCCGATCAACCGTCGTATCAGCATTATCGTGCTTAACAAGGAAACCGAAGACGCGATCCTGCACGACGAAGGGAAACTGGATCAAACCAACGCCGAGGCTCAGGCAAGCCCGGCCCCAGCTGCCGCGTCAGCACCGGAAGCTGCGCCCACGCCTCCGGCCGCACCCGCAGTCCCCGCCAGCCCGCCGTCCCCGTCGGTTGAGAAGAAGGTCCCCGCAGCTGCTGCCGCTACGGCAGCAGCTGCCAGTGCTGCAGCAGCCGCTGCAAGCAAACGTTAAGCTAACAGTTTTTTGACGGGGGCGTAGCTACGGCGATGTACGGGCGAAACCCCGTGCTCCGCCAGCAGGGCCAGATGCTGCGCTGTCGGATACCCCTTGTGCGCAGCGAACGCGTATTGCGGATAACGTTTGTCCAGTTGACGCAGTTCTTCATCCCGTGCGGTTTTGGCCAGGATCGAAGCCGCAGCAATCTCCGCCACCTTGCTGTCCCCCTTGACGATCGCCTCCGACGGCATGCACACCCTGGGACAGTGCAGCCCATCGACCAGAACGCGCGTGGGCACGACGCCCAATCCTTCCACCGCACGCTGCATGGCAAGCAAGCTGGCCTGGAGAATATTAAGTCGATCAATTTCTTCCACACTGGCTGACGCGATCGACCACGCCAGTGCATCGCGTCGGATTTGCTCGGCGAGAAATTCCCGTTTC
This sequence comes from uncultured Methylobacillus sp., assembly GCA_964445115.1. Classification (GTDB taxonomy): domain Bacteria; phylum Pseudomonadota; class Gammaproteobacteria; order Burkholderiales; family Methylophilaceae; genus CAIJXJ01. The sequence goes on from CAYUJU010000001.1 coordinate 292,825, forward strand.
TTTTCCGAAAGCGTCTTCGAATCGGCCAGCCCTTGAATCGGGTGATCTGCATCGAGGATAACGGCAGCCGCATAGACCGCGCCGGCGAGTGGCCCTCGCCCGGCCTCGTCCACACCGCAAATCAGTTCCACCATCATGCCTTCAGCAGACTCAATATCGCTGAGGCCGCCTTCTCTGCAGTATTCTGGCGCAAACGCTCATGGATCCCTGCAAATTCGCGCTTCACCTCAGCCAGGGCCTCCTTGTCGTACACGAGCCGCAGCAGCGTGTCCGCAATTTTCTCTGGCGTTGCCTGATGCTGCAGCAATTCGGGCACCAGCTTGCGCCCGGCGAGCACGTTGGGCAAGCCGACGTAAGGCAGATAGTTCATGTGCCGCAAAATCTGCCAGCTGAATGGCGACATCCGGTAAGTGATCACCATTGGCCGTTTAAGCAGCGCCGCTTCCAAGGTGGCAGTTCCAGAGGCGACCACCACCGCATCTGCAGCCTCCATGGCCAGATGGGCGTGCCCGAACAGCAAGGTAAACGGGATCTCATACGCCTCATTCTTGCGGATCGCCTCCTCGAACTGCCAACGTGTTTCACGCGTAACCAGGGGCACCAGAAACTGGCTTTCCGGCACCTGCTGATGAATCCGCATCGCCGTTTTGACGAAGGTGTCGGCGAGATACTGCAGCTCGCTCTGCCTACTACCGGGCAGCATGGCGATTACCAGCTTGTCCGACGCAAGCTTCATCTCACGCTTCGCCCCGGCATGGTCTGGCTCAAGAGGCAACATGTCTGCCAACGGATGACCAACGAAAGTCACTGGCACCTTGGCCGCTTCGTACAACGGCACTTCGAAGGGGAACAGCGCCAGCACATGTGAGACCGCACGCCTGATCTTGCGCATACGCCCTCCTCGCCAAGCCCAGATTGAGGGACTCACATAGTGGATGGTCGTGATGCCAGATCGCTTCAGCTTGCGTTCCAGGCCGAGATTGAAATCGGGCGCATCAATCCCGATAAACAGGTCCGGAGGATTTTTCTTGAAATGCGCCGCCAGTTGGCGCCGCATCTTGAGCAGCCCAAACAGATGGCGCAGCACCTCAAAGTACCCGCGGACCGCAAGACGCTCCATGGGAAACAGAGAGACGGCCCCTTCGGCCCGCATCTTGGGGCCGGCGATACCGACGAACTGAATATCTGGACGCTGTTGTTTAAGCGCCCGGATCAAATGGCTGCCGAGCAGGTCGCCAGAAGCCTCTCCGGCTACGATTCCAATAACTGGCATAGTGTGACGATGAACCCGGGGGAAACGGCCTACTTCAGGCGTCGTCTCCCCTGTTGTTGAATTAACGAATGATGCCCCGTGTGGTCGTATTCAGGAATGCCAGCAGCACCCCCACCTCGGGACAGCCGGATGCCTGTTCGGCCAACTTCTGCTTGGCTTCTTCCAAGGTCAGGCTGGACTTGTACAGTGTTTTGTAGGCCCGTTTGAGTTGCAGCAGCGTTTCAGGCGAAAAGCCCCTGCGCTTCAGCCCCTCCGAGTTCAGGCCGTGTGGTTGTGCGTCGTAACCCGAAGCCGTGACAAAAGGCGGCACATCCTTGAATACGACGGAGCCGACAGCGGTAATGACATGCGAACCGATCTTGCAGAACTGGTGAACCAGGGTAAAGCCGCCCAGAATCGCAAAGTCATCCACGATGACATGGCCGGCCAGAGAAGAATTATTGGCAAAAATCGTGTTGTTGCCGATCTGGCAATCATGCGCCACATGAACGTAGGCCATGACCCAGTTGTGGTTGCCCATGCGCGTGGCATGGGCATCCTGCACCGTGCCCCGGTTGAACGTGCAATATTCCCGGATCGTGTTGTCGTCACCGATCTCGAGCGTGGTCGGCTCACCCTTGTATTTCTTGTCCTGCGGGGCCTCGCCCAGCGAACAGAAATGGTAGATGTGGTTGTTACGGCCAATGGTCGTCGGGCCCTGAATCACCACATGCGAACCAATGCGCGTCCCCTCGCCGATCCGAACATCCGGGCCGATCACGGAATAAGGCCCGACCTGTACGTTCGAGGCCAGTTCTGCCTTGGGGTCGATAATGGCGGTGGGATGAATCACTTGATCACTTTCAGCGTGCACAGCAGATCAGCCTCGGCGACCACCTCGCCATCGACCAGCGCCTGGCCGGAATACTTCCAGATGCCGCGCATGATGCGATCGATCCTGACCTTCAGCACTAATTGATCGCCAGGGGAAACGGGCTTCTTGAAACGCACGTTATCGATGCCGGCAAAGTAATACACCGAATCATCGGAAGGCTTCCGCCCCATGGTCTTGAACGAAAGCACCGCCGCCGCCTGCGCCATCGCTTCCACGATCAGCACCCCCGGCATCACGGGATGGTACGGAAAATGCCCCGGAAAGAAGGGTTCGTTGATCGTCACGTTCTTGATCGCCACGATCTCTTTCTCCAGTTCCAGCGAGACGACGCGATCAATCAGCAGGAATGGATAGCGGTGCGGAAGGTGTTCGAGAATCTCGTGGATGTCCATGCTGCTCATTGCTTGTCCTTTTTTATCACTTCAAGTTCTTTTTCGAGCTGTCCGATGCGCGCCGCCATCTGGTCCAGGTGGCGCAAGTTGGCAGCCGTCCGCAACCAATCTGCATGACGCTGAAATGGCATCAGCGCCGTATAGGTGTCTGCCTGCGTTAACGTACGCGTAATCATGCTACCCGGCGAAATCGTCACGTCATCGGCAATGTCCAGGTGCCCCAGGATCATGGCCGCCCCCCCGATCCTGCAATGCCGGCCGATCCTGGCACTGCCTGCGATTCCCACACACCCGGCGATGACGGTATGTGCACCGATCCGGCAGTTATGGCCAATCTGGATCAGATTATCGAGCTTCACTCCCTGCTCGATCACTGTGTCATCCAGCGCACCGCGGTCGATCGTCGTGTTGCTGCCAATCTCGACATCATCTTCAATCCGCACCCCACCGACCTGGGGAATCTTGACCCAACGTCCCTGCTCTTCTGCGTAGCCAAACCCGTCGGCACCGATCACCACGCCGGAGCTCAGCACACAACGCGCCCCGATCTCGCAATCATCGTAGACCGTCACGTTCGCATGCAACCGGGACTCCTCACCGATGTGCACGCCATTGCCCACCACACATCCAGGCCCCAGCACGACATTCCTGCCAAGACGGACACCCGCCCCGATGCACACATGGGCACCTATCGTAGCCGTAGCATCGATTACCGCGGATGGATGTACCTCAGCCGCCGGGTGGATGCCAGGGGCCACGGGCACTTCAGGATTCAGCAGCGTGGAAACTTTGGCGAAATAGGCATAAGGGTTGCCGCTGACGATTCTGGGGAGTGCCGTGGCGTCCACATCATCAGGACCAAGAACTACCGCGCTCGCGGCAGTCCTACCCAGTTGTGCACGGTATTTGGAGTTTGCGAGAAAACTCAAGTCTCCCGCTCTGGCTCCGGTCAGGGAGGCCATGCGAGAGACGACGACACTGTCGTCCCCCAGCACCTCCCCGCCAAACTGCGCCGCGATTTCCCGCAGGGAATAGCTGACACGCATAAGCTAGAAAGTCGAAAGCTTAATTACTTCTTGCCCAGCATCTTCAATACCTTATCGGTAATGTCGATTTTCTTGCTGGCAAAGGCGACGCCGCTGTAGACCACCAGGTCATAACCTTCGGTCTCAGCTACGGAAGTGACGGCCTTGTTGATGCGATCCTGCAGCGAGGACAGTTCTTCATTCTTGCGCAGATTGATGTCTTCGCGTAGCTCACGCTGTTTGCGCTGGAACTCGAGCTTCAGGTTGGCCACATCACGTTCCTTGTTGCGGCGATCGCTCTCCGACATGGTCAAGCCGTCCTTGTCCAGGGATGCATCCGCATCCTTGATCTGCTTCTGCATACGTTCCAGTTCCTGCGTGCGCGGGCTGAACTCGCGCTCCAGCTTCTTTCCGCTTTCGGAGGTCTGCGGTGCATCCTGGAGAATCTTGTCTACCTGCACATAGCCCACCTTGAGTTCGGCCGCAGAGGCGACCGCGGAACATGCCAACAGGCTACCCGCCAACACACATTGCAACAGCTTGTTCAATTGATTTCTCCTGAATTGCATTAACAATTAAAACTGGTTACCCATCTGGAACTGCAGCATCTGGGTCTTGTCGCCATCCTTCTCGTTCAGCGGCTTGGCCAGCACCACCTTGATCGGGCCGAACGGAGAGTACCAGCTTACGCCCACCCCCGTCGAAAATCTCAGGCAATCGCTGACACCAGAGCAGGAATTCGCGGTGGCTTCGGCATCCACCTCATCGCCCCAGACAGACCCAGCATCCACGAACGCAGACAATCTAAACTGCTTGGCATCCTTCAGATAGGGTACGGGGAAGAACAGCTCCGCATTCCCCACCACCATCCGGGTGCCACCCACCGAGTAATCGCGCTGATTCGTGCTATCCCAGCTACGAGGACCGATGGAACTGGTGTCGAAGCCGCGTACCGAATTTGCGCCACCCGCATAGAAATTCTTCAAGAACGGGAAATCCTTGTCACCCAACGAGCCACCAAAACCCACCTCGCCATTCAGCATGAAGGTGATGTTCTTCGTCACATCCTTGTACCAGGTGTGCTGATACTTGATCTTGTAGTACTCCTGATCCAGCCCGGGCAAACCGACTTCGCCCGTCAGCTTTTGCAATACGCCACGATTCGGAAACAGGATATTGTCGCGCGTATCATGGGTCCACCCCAAGTCAGTACGCAATGTGTAATTCTCACAACCCGAGGTGTTACCACAGTACTTTTGATAACGAATAGGGCTCGACCCAGTCAAATCGATACTAGTGTAATCAAAGGTCAACCCAAAATTAACGAAATCACGCTCATTCAGTGGAACACCAAAGCGCACCCCTGCACCATAGGATGAAGTCTCGTAGGTCCCGACATTCAATGAGGAGGAATCCACATCCTTGCGATACACGTCAAATCCTCGGCTCACCCCGTCGGCGGTGAAGTAAGGATCTGTGTAGGACAAGGAGTACGTGGTGTTGATCTTGCCCGTATTGACCTGGGCACTCACCCGATTCCCTGTCCCCAGGAAGTTGTTCTGGTTAACCGTCACCCCCAGCACCACGCCTTCCGCGCTGGACAGGCCGGCACCGAACATGACGCTGCCGGTCGACTTTTCGGTGACATCGATATTCAGGTCTACCTGATCCGCCGTTCCCGGCACCGCTGGCGTTTCAACATTAACATCGGAGAAGAAGCCCAGACGTTCCAGTCGCTTCTTGGAGCGATCAATCTTGTCCGCGCCGTACCACGAGGATTCCAGTTGGCGCATTTCGCGACGCAGCACTTCATCACGGGTGCGTGTATTGCCGGTCAGGTTGATGCGACGCACATACACACGGCGACCAGGATCGACGAAGAACGTGAACGCAACAGTTTTCTTTTCCTTGTCGACTTCAGGCACCGCATTGACGTTGGAGAAGGCATAGCCATCATTGCCGAGGCGATCGCCGATCGCCTTGCTGGATTCGGTCAGTTTCTCGCGATTAAAAACCTCGCCCGGTTGCACAGTCACCAGTGTACGCAACTCATCTTCCGGCACGAGCATTTCACCGGCCATCTTGACGTCGGTCACCGTGTACTTTTCACCCTCGGTGATGTTCAGCGTGATGTAAATGTCGCGCTTATCTGGCGTAATCGAGACTTGGGTGGAGTCCACGTTGAATTCAAGGTACCCCTGATTCATGTAGAACGACTTGAGCGCTTCGATGTCGGCGGTCAGTTTCTGCTTGGAATACTGGTCGTCCTTGGTCCACCAACTCATCCAGCCCGGCGTACTGAGGTTGAACTGGGCTCGCAACTCATCCTGATCGAACGCCTGGTTGCCGACGATATTGATAGCGCGAATCTTAGAAACCGCGCCCTCTTCGATGTTGAAGCTCACTGCCACGCGGTTGCGTTCCAGCGGGCTGACCACGGCCTTGACGGTCGCGCCATATTTGCCCTGACTCAGGTATTGGCGCTTGATTTCCTGCTCGGCCTTGTCGAGCATGGAGCGGTCAAAAATCATGCCTTCGGACAGGCCGATCTGCTTGAGGCCTTCCTTCATTTTGTCGCTGGGGAAAGATTTGTTGCCGGAGAATGCGATCTGCGCAATTGCGGGGCGCTCCTGAACGGCCACCACCAGCACATCCCCCTCGGCTTCCAGTCGCACGTCCTTGAAGAAGCCGGTCGCATATAGCGCCTTGATCGCTTGCGCGGCCTTGTCGTCGTCCATGGTCTCGCCGGTCTTGACCGGGAGATAGTTGAACACCGTACCGGCTTCTGTGCGCTGTATCCCCTCCACGCGAATATCGCGAACCACAAAGGGTTCCATGGCGAGCACAGAAGAGGTGTACAACCCGACGAGCAGAAGTGGAATGGTGCGAAGCTTCATTATTCTGATTAGCCTGTTATAAGTCGGTTAATGTCGTTGGAGATCGCGATAATCATCAGCAGGCCCAGCAAGAAGAAGCCCACTCTCATCCCGATTTCCATCGTCCGGTCGGAGACCGGCTTTCCCCTCAAAATCTCGACCATATAATACATTAAATGGCCGCCATCCAAAACCGGAACCGGGAGCAAATTCAACACGCCGAGACTGATGCTGACCAGCGCGAGGAAGGACAAAAACACTTTCCATCCCGCGGCTGCGCTCTTGCCCGCCGCATCGCCGATCGTCACCGGGCCACCAAGCGATTTCCAAGAGACCGACCCGGTCAGCATGGCACCGAACATCCGGATGCTGAACAGCGAGGTATCCCAGGTTTTTTTGCATCCCTGCCATAGGGCCGAAAGCGGGTCGTAACGTACGTCGATCATGTACTTATCGATCTCAGCGTGCGACATGACGTACGCCGCGCCGACCCGTCCGATCGTGGTGCCGGACTCCTCGACGGCCTCCGGGATCAGTTTGATCGCGACTTCCTGCCCGCCCCGCTTGAGTTTGACCAGCAGAGTCTTGCCGGGGTTTCGTCGCATGTTGCTCGAAAAATCTTCCCACCCGGCAACGGCGATCCCGTTGATGGCGATCACTTCATCCTCCGGCTTGAGGCCCGCCCGTTCTGCCGGGCTATCTGGCTGCACCGCCCCCACCCTCGCCGGCCAGGTGGGCTGCAACGGTTGCAGCCCGAGTTGCTCGAGCACGTCAACCTTGGCATCGTCGTGCCGAATCGCGCCCACATTCAGCCGATGCAGGTGCGTTTCCATGGCACCACTCAAAGCCTCGATCTCGACTTGCGGCTTGGTGAGGGATTCCTGCAACAAAGCCCAGCGCACGTCATTCCAGGTCTTGACCGACACCGCGCCCACGCGCACGATCAGTTCTTCTGTCTTGATACTGGCTGCAGCGGCAGGCGTGCCGGCAGCTACCTCCCCTACCAGGGGGCGCAATCCGGGCAGGCCTGCCATGAACAACACCCAGTACAACAGCACGGCCAGCAGCAGATTGGATAACGGCCCGGCGGCGACGATGATGATCCGTTTCCAGACAGACTGGCGGTTGAAGGCGCGGTGCAGTTCTTCCGGGGCCACCGGGGCCTCCCGCTCGTCCAGCATCTTGACGTAGCCTCCCAAGGGGAAGGCCGCCACGATCAGTTCGGCCTGATCCTCACCGAAACGGCGCTGATAAAGGGGTTTGCCAAAACCGATGGAAAACTGCAGCACTTTGACGCCGCAGCGTTTGGCGGCGTAGTAGTGCCCGTACTCATGCACGACAATCAATACCCCCAGCGTCACCAGAAACGCCAGCAAAGTCATCATTTACGTTGCTCCAGCCAGTCCAGAGAAGCACGACGCGCCGCCGCGTCAGCCTCTACCACATCGGACAACACCTGCACCTCCCGGATGGAGACCTGCGTCAGCGCCGACTCGATCAATCTGGGGATATCGATGAAGCGTATCCGCTCTTCCAGGAACGCTTGGACCGCGATCTCGTTAGCCGCGTTCAAAATCGCCGGCGCGGTGCCGCCCTGGCGGAGCACTTCGAATGCCAACCCCAGACAAGGAAACCGCGTGACGTCGGGCGCCTCGAAATCCAGTCGGGCGATCTTGAACAGGTCGAGCGCCCCGACCCCGCTATCGATGCGCTCGGGATAGGCGAGCGCATAGGCAATCGGCGTACGCATGTCCGGATTACCCAACTGGGCGATCACCGAACCATCGACGTATTGCACCATGGAATGAATCACGCTCTGCGGATGGATCACCACTTCGATGGAGTCCGGCGCCGCATCGAACAACCAGCGCGCCTCGATGACCTCCAGCCCCTTGTTCATGAGGCTGGCAGAGTCGATCGTGATTTTGGGCCCCATCACCCAATTGGGGTGATTCAACGCCTGCCGCGGCGTGACCTGGGCCAGTTCGTCCAGCGTCGATCGACGGAAAGGGCCACCGGATGCAGTCAGCAGGATCTTGCTGACACCCACCTGCGACAGCCCGCGATCGAAATCCGGGGGCAGGGCCTGAAAAATGGCATTGTGCTCACTATCGATAGGCAACAGGGTCGCACCACCGTCATGTACCGCCTGCATGAACAGACTGCCGGACATGACGAGTGTTTCCTTGTTGGCCAGCATGACGCGCTTGCCTGCCTTGGCCGCAGCCATAGCAGGGCGCAGGCCGGCAGCACCGACAATCGCCGCCATCACCGCATCGACTTCATCCGCCGAAGAGACCTGCTCCAAGGCCTCCTGACCGCACAATACAGTCGTATCGAGCCCGGCATGCTGCAGTTGCAGATGCAGCCGCTCGGCGGCATCCGGATCCAGCACCACGGCAAATTTAGGTTGAAATACGCGGCATTGCTCGAGCAAGGGCTCGATGCGGGAATTGGCCGTCAATGCCCATGCACGATAACGTTCCGGATGTCGAGCGATGACATCCAGCGTGTTCACGCCAATGGTGCCGGTAGAACCAAGAACCGTAATATTCTGCTGCTGGGTCATCCGCCGAGCACGATCTCTAGAAAGTAAGGAAGGTAAGCATACAAGGCCACCAGAGGCAACGTCGGGGTCAAGCCGTCGATGCGGTCCAGCACGCCGCCATGGCCTGGCAGGATGGTACCGCTGTCCTTTTTGCCCGCCTGCCGCTTGATCAGCGACTCGAACAGATCACCCAGCACCGAGAAGATGGTCAGTAACCACAAGCCAGGTACAAACCAGAAACTCCAGCCCAGCCAGAGGCAGAGCCCTGCTGCCACCAGAGTCGTGACGAACAGCGCTCCCGCCAGCCCCTCCCAGGTTTTTCCAGGACTGATTTCCGGAGCCAACTTGTGTTTACCGAAGCGCTTGCCACTGAAATAGGCGGCACTATCGGCGATCGCCACGACAAGAATCACCAGCAGCACCACCATCGGGCTGATATGCCTGAGATCGATCAGCGCCATCCAGGCCGGCAGGAGCAACAACCAGCCCATCACGGCAAGCCCTGCCGGATGCCGCAGATGCCAGCGCCGGGACAACCAGAGCGGAGAAATGAAAATCCAGAAAACAGCCGCCGACAAGGTCAGCAGAATGGCGCCTGTGTGGCGCACCAGATCCGATACTCCAGGCAGCAAGGCCGCCGCGATGAGCGCGGTCAGCCCCAGAAACGTTTTTCGCGCAGCGGGGCTAAAGCCGGACAAGCCCCCCCACTCCCACGCCCCGACCAGAATAAACGCCAGAAGGAACAGGGCCCACCCAAGGTCGGGCAAGGTAAAAAGTGCGGCGATAAAGGTGGTCGCCAGCACAATGGCGGTAATGACTCGCAGCTTAAGCATGCCGATTCGCCAGTTGCTCGCTGGTACGCCCGAAGCGGCGCTCTCGTGCGCGGTAGGATTTCAACGCAAGCTTGAAGGCCTCGTCGTCGAAATCGGGCCAGAGCGTATCAGTAAAGTACAGTTCGGTGTAGGCCAGTTGCCACAGCAGGAAGTTGCTGATGCGCTGCTCCCCGCCGGTACGGATGAACAGATCCGGCTCCGGGGCGTAGTGCATGGAGAGATAGCCGGCAATGTCCTGTTCGGTAAAGTTCTCCGACAATTCCGGGTGCGCTTTCAGCATGCGCTGCGTAGCCTGCAGAATATCCCAGCGACCACCGTAGTTGGCTGCAATCGTCAGGGTCAGACGCGTGTTGTGCCGCGTCAGTTGCTCGGCCTCGTGGATCGCTTGCACCAGTAGCGGATCAAAGCGCGAGCGGTCACCGATCATGATCAGGCGAATCTGGTGCTGGTGCAGACTGCGCACTTCCTTGCTGAGCGCCTCCATGAACAGCCCCATCAGGAACTTCACCTCGTCCGGCGGACGCCGCCAGTTTTCGCTGCTGAACGCAAACAGGGTCAGGTATTCGACCCCGTAGTGGATACATTGCTTGATGAGGTCACGCACTGTTTCCACGCCGCGTTTGTGGCCCATGATGCGTGGCAGGAAGCGCTTCTTGGCCCACCGCCCGTTGCCGTCCATGATGACGGCGATATGACGCGGCACTTCATGCGCTTCCGGGATATCTTGGGTGGAACTGGCGAATAGTGCCAATGTCAGCCTTTCATTGATGCTTGCAGGGTGTATTGGAGCATAAAAAACGGGGATCGCGAACCATGAAATGGCTGCCTATCCCCGTTGATGTGGATTCACCTGATCAGATCGCCATCAGGTCGGTTTCCTTGGCCTGCAATGCCTTGTCGACTTCGGCGACGTATTTGTCCGTCAGTTTCTGGACCTCGTCCTGCGCACGACGCTCGTCGTCCTCACTGATGTCCTTGTCCTTGAGCAGTTTCTTCAGCTGGTCGTTGGCATCGCGGCGCACGTTGCGCACGGACACCTTGGCATCCTCTCCCTCGCCCTTGACGACCTTGATCAGGTCGCGGCGGCGCTCTTCGGTCAGGGCCGGCATCGGCACGCGGATCATGTCGCCGGAATTGGAAGGGTTCAGCCCGAGGTCGGAATCGCGGATCGCCTTTTCCACCTTGGCCATCATCGGCTTTTCCCACACCTGCACCGTGATGGTACGGGCATCGGCAAGACCCACGTTACCCACTTGGCTCACCGGCACCATGTTGCCGTAGTACTCGACCATCACCTGGTCCAGCAGGCCGGCGTGGGCACGGCCGGTACGCACCTTGCCCAGGTTGCTCTTCAGCACTTCCAGTGCCTTCTGCATCTTTTGTTCGGCAGTTTTCTTGATATCGTTGATCATCTCGGTATCCTCAAATCATCACGGTAATACGCGGGTACCTTCGTCCTCGCCCATCACCACGCGCTTCAGCGCCCCCTGCTTGAAAATGCTGAACACACAAACCGGCATCTTCTGATCGCGGCAGAGTGCCAGCGCCGTCGCATCCATCACCTTCAGATTCTTGATGATGGCCTCGTCGAACGTCAGTTCCTTGTAGCGCATCGCATCCGGATGCGTCATGGGATCATCCGTATACACGCCGTCGACCTTGGTCGCCTTCAGGACGATCTCGGCATTCATTTCCACGCCACGCAGCGCCGCGGCGGTATCGGTGGTGAAGAACGGGTTGCCGGTTCCGGCGCCAAAAATGACGACACGCCCTTCTTCCAGATAACGCATCGCCTTGCCGCGAATGTAGGGCTCGGCCACCTGCTCGATGGTCAGCGCGGATTGCACACGCGCCTTGAGGCCCACATGACGCATCGCGTCCTGCAATGCCAAGGCATTCATGACTGTTGCCATCATGCCCATGTAATCGGCCGTTGCGCGGTCCATGCCGGCAGCTGCCGGCGCCACGCCACGAAAAATATTGCCCCCGCCAATGACCACGGCAACTTCGACGCCGAGGTCCACGACTTCCTTGACCTCACCGACGATACGCCCAATGGTCGCACGGTTGATGCCATAGCTGTCCTCACCCATCAGGGCTTCGCCGGACAACTTCAACAGGATACGCTTAAAGGCGGGGGCGGTCATAGCTTAGATCTTTGCTGCTGCAGCCACTTCAGCTGCGAAGTCGGTCACGACCTTCTCGATGCCCTCGCCCACCACGTACATGGTGAAGGAAGCCACGCTGGCGCCCTTGGACTTCAGCAGTTGCTCGATGGTCTGCTTGCCGTCTTCCGCCTTGACGAACACCTGGTTCAGCAGGGTGACGTCCTTCAGGAACTTCTGCACGGTACCATCGGCGATCTTTTCCAGCATCGCTTCCGGCTTGCCGGATTCCTTGGCCTTTTCGATCGCCACGCGACGCTCGGCTTCGATCAGGGCTGCATCCACACCGGAAGCATCCAGCGACTTCGGCTTGGCAGCAGCGATGTGCATGGCGATATCCTTGGCCAGCGCCTCGTCGCCACCGACCACGTCCACCAGCACGCCGATCTTGCCGCCGTGCACGTAGCTGGCCAGCTTGCCTTGGGCTTCTGCGATCATGAAGCGGCGCGGGGTGATGTTTTCGCCGATTTTGCCGACCAACTGGGTACGCGCATCTTCCACGGTGCTGCCACCCATCTTCAGGCCTGCCACAGCAGCGATATCAGCCGGCTTTTCGTTGGCGATCACCACGGCGAGGTCACGCACGAAGTTCAGGAAGTCGTCGTTCTTGGCACAGAAGTCGGTTTCGGAGTTCACTTCCACCATGGCGCCCAGCTTGCCATCGGCGGAGATGCTCACGCCAACGCTGCCTTCGGCTGCCACGCGGGTAGAGGCCTTGCTGGCCTTGTTGCCGAAACGCACGCGCAGAATTTCTTCAGCACGGGCCATGTCGCCAGCGGCTTCAGTCAGGGCCTTCTTGCAATCCATCATCGGGGCGTCGGTGCGCTCGCGCAGCTCCTTCACCATACCTGCGGTAATTTCCGCCATCTCTTGCTCCTTAACACATTTACAACCTGCCCGAGAGCAGGGTTTACAAAATCGGGACAGAAAAAAAGGGGCTCGCGCCCCCTTTTTTCAGGGTTTACTCAGCCGCCGTCACTTCCACGAACTCTTCTTCGGCACTTGCCTTGACGATTTCGTTGATGGACTGGCTACGGCCTTCCAGCACCGCATCCGCGATGCCACGGGCATACAGGCGGATCGCGCGGCTGGAGTCGTCGTTACCCGGGATGACGTAGGCCACGCCTTCCGGAGAGTTGTTGGTATCGACCACGCCGATCACCGGGATACCCAGTTTTCCGGCTTCGGTCACGGCACCGGACTCATGGCCGACGTCGACGATGAAGATAGCATCCGGCAGACCGCCCATTTCCTTGATGCCGCCGATGGAGCGTTCCAGCTTTTCGATTTCGCGCTTGTAGCTCAGCACTTCGCGCTTGCCCAGCTTTTCGAAGCTACCGTCTTCCATCATGGTCTGGTAGTCGTTCAGGCGCTTGATGGACTGCTTGACGGTCTTGAAGTTGGTCAGCATGCCGCCCAGCCAACGGTGGTTGACGTAAGCGCAACCAGCGCGGGAAGCTTCTTCCTTGATGATGTCGCGCGCTTGGCGCTTGGTGCCGACGAACAGGATGCGGCCTTTGTTGGCGGCCAGCTGACGCACATGCTTGAGTGCGTCTTCGAACATCGGCAGGGTTTTTTCGAGGTTGACGATATGGATCTTGTTACGGTCACCGAAGATATACGGTGCCATCTGAGGATTCCAGTAACGGGTCTGGTGGCCGAAGTGGACACCGGCTTCCAGCATTTGACGCATGGTCACGGACATAATATTGCTCCTATAGGGTTATTGCCTCCACGCGCCCTAAAACACCCGTTCCCGGGCACCCATAGTTGGGGCGCGTGTGCGAATTTCCCGTTCAGAATAAACGGGCGGCGTATGCTACCATAAACGCCTGTTTTCATTCAAGGCAAAAGCAGCACCGTCCCATGGCAATCACCATCAAGAATCAAACCGATATCGAAAAAATGCGCGTGGCGTGCAAACTCGCCGCCGAAGTGCTGGATTATGTTACGCCCTTCGTCGTGCCAGGCGTCACCACCGAAAAACTGGATCAGCTGTGCCACGACTATATGGTCGACGTGCAGGGCTGCATCCCGGCACCGCTGAACTACGCCCCTCCAGGCCACGCGCCCTACCCGAAGTCCATCTGCACCTCGATCAACCAGCAGGTATGCCACGGCGTGCCGGGCGACCGCGTGCTGAAGAACGGTGACATCGTCAATCTCGACATCACCACGATCAAGGACGGCTACCACGGCGACACCAGCCGCATGTTCTGCGTCGGCACCCCTTCCCCGCAGGCCAAGCGTTTGTGTGACATCACCTACGAGTGCATGTGGCGCGGTATCCAGCAGGTCAAGCCGGGCGCCACGCTCGGCGACATCGGGCATGCCATTCAAAAGCATGCCGAGTCCAGCGGCTATTCGGTCGTGCGCGAATTCTGCGGCCACGGCATCGGCAAGAAATTCCACGAAGACCCGCAGGTACTGCACTACGGCAAGCCGGGCACGGGGATCAAGCTGCAGGAAGGCATGATCTTCACCATCGAGCCGATGATCAACGCCGGCAAGCGCGATATCCGCCAGATGGGCGACGGCTGGACCATCGTCACCAAGGATCGCAGCCTGTCCGCCCAATGGGAACATACCGTACTGGTCACCGCCGATGGCTTTGAGGTGCTGACCGTGTCGGACGGCACGCCGCCGCCCTTCCTGCGCTGATGCAGGACAGCGCGCACTGGCGCAAGCGCCTGCAGGACAGCCAGTCCGCGTTGCGCGCGGCATTTGAGTCGCAAGGCAATGCCGCACGCATGCTGCGGCAACACGCGACCGTCGTCGACCAGCTTCTGCGCGACCTGTGGCAAGCCACAGGCATCTCGCCCGACATCTGCCTGGTCGCCGTTGGTGGTTACGGGCGCGGCGAGTTATATCCGCACTCCGATGTCGACCTGTTGATGCTGCTACCCGATCAGCATGCCGGTGATTACGATGCCGCGCTCGAACCACTGATCGGCCGGTTCTGGGATATCGGGCTAGCCGTCGGCCACAGTGTTCGCACCCTGCAGGAATGCGTGGATGAGGCGGATAAGGACATCACCGTTCAGACCAACCTGCTGGAGGCGCGCTATCTGACCGGGAATCGCGACCTGTTCCGCGCCATGCAGGATAATCTGTCGCAGCATCTGGACCCGCAACGCTTCATCGACGCGAAACTGCTGGAACAGGCACACCGCCACGCCCGCTTCAACGACACCGCCTACAATCTGGAACCCAACATCAAGGAAAGCCCCGGCGGCCTGCGCGATTTGCAGAGCGTTCTGTGGATCAGTCAGGGCGCGAAACTGGGCGAAGGATGGTCCGCCCTCGCCCGCAACGGCATCATCATGGCCAACGAAGCCCGGCAGATTCGACGGCATGAACGTGTGCTGCAGGAGTTGCGCATCCGACTGCATTACCTGGCCAACCGTCGCGAAGATCGGCTGCTGTTCGATTACCAGAACGATCTCGCGCGCGAACTCGGTTATGGCAACACTCCACGGCGACGCGCCAGCGAACAGTTGATGCAGCGGTATTACCGTAGCGCCAAGTTTGTGCGCCTGATGAACGAAATCCTGCTGGCATCGCTTCAGGAACATGCTTTTCCTCAGGAAGCGATCATCGTCCGCATCAATGCCAGATTTCAGGCGCGTAACGGGCGACTCGAAACCATCGCCCCCGAGCTGCCGGAACGTGAACCCAGCGTCATCCTCGAAAGCTTTTTACTGCTGCAGCAACACCCGGAACTCAAGGGACTGAGTGCCCCCATGTTGCGCAGCCTCTGGCGCACCAAGTCGCTGATCAACCGCGAATTCCGCAACCAGCCGCGCAACAAACAGCTGTTTCTCGACATTCTGCGCCAGCCTGCCGGGATCACGACGACCCTGCGCGGCATGAACCGTTACGGCATCCTGGGACGCTACATTCCCGCGTTTGGACGCATCAGCGGGCAGATGCAGCACGACCTGTTCCACGTGTACACCGTTGACGAGCATATCCTCAACGTCCTGCGCAATCTGCGCCGCTTTGCCACGCCGGCCTATGCGCTGGAATTTCCGCTGTGTACCCAGCTGATCAACAAATTCGACAAGCCAGAGTTGCTCTATCTCGCAGCCCTGTTCCACGACATCGCCAAGGGTCGCGGTGGTGATCACTCCACGCTCGGCGCCGTCGATGCCCTGCGCTTCTGCCGACAACACGCCTTGCCCGAGGAGGATGGACGCCTCGTGGCCTGGCTGGTCGAAAAGCATCTGATCATGTCGGGTACGGCACAGAAATCCGATTTGACCGACCCAGCCGTGATCGAAAAATTTGCTCTGAAAATGGGCGACGAGCGCCACCTGACGGCCTTATACCTGCTAACGGTTGCAGATATTCGAGGCACGAGCCCCGCGGTCTGGAATGCCTGGAAGGCCAAGCTGCTGAAAAACCTGTTTATCGCGACGAGTCGCTTGCTACAAGGCAACGGCGTCACGCTGGAATCCGAACTTGCTGCAAGGCGGCAGCAGGCCACAGAAAGGCTAAGCCACTACGGCATCGCCGAAGCCAGCTACCAGCAGTTCTGGCAGCATCTCGGCGACGGTTATTTCCTGCGCCACGAGAGCCAGGAAATCGCGTGGCACACGCGCCTGCTGTTGCAACACATCGAAACCCCTCGAGCGATTGTCAGGGCCAGAATCAGCCCACACGGCGACGGTATCCAGGTCATGGTCTACCTGCACGATCGCGACGAATTATTTGCCACCATCTGCGGCCAACTGGACCGCATGGGCTACTCCATCGTCGAGGCAAAAATTCATACCACACAGCATGGTTACGCACTGGACAGCTTTTTGATCCTGTACCAGCACGACAAGGACCTGCATTATCGTGACCTGTTGAGCTACATCGAATATGCCTTGACGCAGACGCTCGAGGGCGGCGGCGCGCTGGCCCCGCCACGGCAAGGGAGAATGAGCCGGCGAGTGAAGCATATGTCGATCAAGCCGATCATCTCCGTCAGTGCTGAAGCAGACACCCAGCGTCACCAGCTTTCCATCGTGGCCGGCGACCGTCCCGGCCTGCTCTCCACCATCGCCCAGGTATTGCTGGGCTTAAAAGTGCAGATCCATACCGCAAAGATCAACACCTTGGGCGATCGCGCAGAAGACAGCTTCCTGATTTCGGGATACGAAGGAAACCGTCTGGAGAAGTCCACCATCAGCGCCCTGCAGGCGCGGCTAAGCGAGATGCTCTGACGCCGTATCGATCTGCCCGTTTTCCAGACGGTAGATCCATGCCAGCAATTCGGCCACGGCCAGATACAGTTGGGGCGGAATGTGCTGATCCAGATCCACCTGCATCAGCAACGACACCAGTTCCGGTGATTCGTGCACGTACACCCCGGCATCCCGCGCCCGCTCGATAATCGCCTCGGCCAGTAGCCCCCGGCCTTTGGCCACCACCTTGGGGGCGGATTGCCCGGCCTGATAGGCCAGTGCCACGGCGAGTTGGCGAGTATCCTTAGCCATGCTGAATCGTCACGCCAGACAACGCCAGCCCGGAGGTCTGGAAGCGGTCAGCCAGTGCGCGCTGTTGCTGACGCATCAGCTCCACCGTTTGCGGCGCATCGGACGCGATATCCAGTTGAATGCGCCCGTCGACAAACGCCAGCTTCGCGTTCACGCCGCCCAAGGTAGGCAATTCGAGATACAACTGCGTATGCCAGGTGGGCGACTCCCCCTCTGCCCCGTTGCCACTGCGCCGCGCATCTTCCTCAATCTCCCACTGCATGGTCTGCCCGGGCCACACCTCACCCTGCCAGATCACTTGCCGGGTATCCAGCGCATGCAATTGCTGTTGAATCAAAGGCACGGACTGGGGATGGACGGCTGCATCACCCGCAGCCCCCACATCCAGTTTCATCGTGGCAGAGTGCGCCAAGTTCGGCTGGGCAGACAATTCGTTTGCTCGCACAGGGGGAGGCATCGGGGTCAGCTGCCCTTGCGGCTCCTGACGCAAAGCCTGCAACGTACGCTCACCATTCAGCCACTGCACCTGATGGGCCTCATAAAACAGACCGCTTTGCGACAACGCTGTCCGCAACCCGCGCGCCAGTTGCAACACATCAGTAGGCGCTGTCTGCAATAACGGAGTCGCGCTGGAAATCTGGGCAGCATTCCCCCTGGCAAGTTGCGACGGCAAATCATCCCCCGTCCCCATGGCTGTCAAGCGGGCTGCTGAAGGCGAGATCGGCGA
This sequence comes from uncultured Methylobacillus sp., assembly GCA_964445115.1. Lineage (GTDB taxonomy): Bacteria > Pseudomonadota > Gammaproteobacteria > Burkholderiales > Methylophilaceae > CAIJXJ01. The sequence goes on from CAYUJU010000001.1 coordinate 311,024, forward strand.
CTGCATGGCCTGCTGGGACGGAGCAAGGGGCGTTTGCGAGGCGCTATTCGCCTGTTGCAACAGATTGCCAAGCAGTTTCCCCGCTTCGCTCAGGTTCACCGGCACGCCGGTCGGATTGGCGGGCATCTGGGGCAGATCACGCAGCAAAGCGAATGTCAGGCGTGGGGAATTGGAAATGTAGGTCAGTTGCAACTGCTCGCCCGGCTGCGTATTGCGGGGCAGATTCAAGTCCAGCATCTGGTCCTCGACCATCACCTGGAACCGGCCGTTGGGCAGGCTGGCAATTACGTGCGCCGGCAACTGCTGCCCCGGCGTCCACTGCGGCGTGCCGACCGCATGGTCCGCCACCTCGATCAGCGGTGGCGCGGAGGTCTTGATCAGCAGTTGCAGCTGATTCTGGATGTCGTTATGGATCACTCACGGGTTCCATGCATGGAGACGATCAGTTCCGCCTCGCCACGCGAGATGCCGCAAGTGGCGGAAATCCTGTCGACATCGCGCCCCTGGCGCGCCAACTGGATCGCGCGTTGGTAAGGCGACAACTCTTCAACGGGCTCCTCCGCGGCTGGTGCACCCCGTGCCTCCAGCGCTGCAAGACGCGCCTTGAGCTGCTCTATTTCCTCACGCAATTCAAGCTCCACCCGTTTTTCCTGAATCAAGCCCAGCCAGCGCGGCTTGCGCAAAGGGCTGCCGCCCGTGCGCATCAGCAACAGCATTTCGGCGATGTAAACGGCGAGAATGATGGCGACAACCACCAGCAACTCGCGCCAGGTAATGACGATGGTTTCCACGCAAAGCCTTTCGATTCGGGATGCTTCAGAGTATCACATCAAGCGTAATCATCGATGTGGCCGTCCTGCTGTGGTGGGGTTTTACGCGAAGGCTCGCGCTCAGGCGAGCGTTTCTCACGCTTCCGCGGCTCCACGAAATCCTCACGGCCCGGCGGCCGCTTGAACGGCATAATGGGCATGTTGTAATCATGGATAGGCTCAACCGGTTCCGTCGCCATCTCGCACCTCCAGCACCCCAGCCGGGCACCGTGACTTGTATTGACTGACATAACGGCAGCAAACACATTTGCTTTACATCATGACAGCATAAGCGCGTATTGAGTTTCGCCAATACTGGGGAGAATCATCAGGTGATGGCGGAAGCGGTGAGATTCGAACTCACGGAGGGCTCACACCCTCGGCGGTTTTCAAGACCGCTGCCTTAAACCACTCGGCCACGCTTCCGGATTGTGTTGTTGATGCCAGCCGACCTGCGCTGGCGGGTCGCATTCTACCAGACAGTTCAATCGTCTTGTATGTTCTGCCCGGGAAATAGCACGTCGGTGAACCCAAAACGGCTGAGGTCGCGGATGCGCATGGGGTAAAGGATACCGTCCAGATGATCGCACTCGTGCTGCACCACGCGGGCATGAAATCCGCTCGCGACACGGTCAATCACGTTGCCCTGCGGGTCGAATCCACGATAGTGCAATTGGGTATAACGCGGCACGACGCCACGAAAGCCCGGCACTGACAGGCACCCTTCCCAGCCATCTTCCATCTCCTCCGACAACGGTGTCAGAGTCGGATTGATCAGGATGGTATAGGGCACTTGTTCTGCGTCGGGATAGCGCGGATTGGCGCCGACGCCGAAAATCACCACGCGCAGGCTGACGCCGATCTGAGGGGCGGCAATACCGGCGCCGTCCATGGCGGCCATGGTGTCATGCATGTCCTGAATCAGCGCATGCAGCTCAGGGGTGTCGAACGTTGCGACTTCCGCTGCCCGCTGCAGCAGCAGCGGGTCCCCCATGCGCAATACGGGCTTAACGGGCATGCAGTGCCACCAGGTGTTCGAGGATGTTGCGCACACGATCCATGGAAGCCGCCACGACGGTCTGGATTTGATCGTAGTGGATCTTTGTCGCGCTATCGCCACGCCCGGCAGCATGGTTGGCGACGACGCAGACCGCTGCGTATTCGATGCCGATTTCGCGGGCCAAGGCAGCTTCCGGCATGCCGGTCATGCCGACCATGGTAGCGCCATCCCGATCCAGGCGATTGATCTCGGCCGTCGTTTCCAGCCGCGGCCCTTGCACGGCAGCGTAGGTACCGCCGTCGACGAAGGGCTCGGCCGACAGCTTTGCCGCCTGCATGCACAAGGCGCGCAATGACGCGGAGTAAGGTTGGGTGAAATCGATGTGCGTCACCGCTTGGTCTATCCCATCGTGGTAGGTGTTTTTACGACCGTAGGTATAGTCGATGATCTGGTCCGGCATCGCGATGGCACCGGGCACCAGTTCGGGCGCGATGCCGCCCACCGTGGCCACCGACACGACATCCCGTACACCTTGGGAATGCAGGGCCCACATGTTGGCGCGGTAGTTGACCAGATGCGGGGGAATAGTATGCCCGTAGCCGTGGCGTGCCAGAAACACAACCTGATGGTTGTTGATGTTGCCGAAGGTGAGCGCACCCGAGGGCTCGCCGTAAGGCGTACGGATGACCTGGCGATGGGTGATTTCCAGGTTGGCGAGTTGCGTGAGGCCGGTGCCGCCGATAATACCGAGCATGAGGTTTTTCCTGAGAGGTTTTGTCGCATTGTAGCGCAAGAGCCGCCGGGATTTTATGGCATACTTCGCGCATGAATTCCGTCACGCAAGCCAGTCTGGCGCTCGCCAACCAGCATTACGAAAATTTCCCGGTCGCCTCCGCCCTGTTGCCGATGCGGCTGCGCAAACCTATCGGCCTGATCTACAGCTTTGCCCGACAGGCGGATGACTTCGCCGACGAAGGTGATCTCATGCCGGAGCAGCGTCTGGCCCTGCTGGACGGTTTCCGTCAGGAGTTGCACTTCATCCGTGATGGCGCAACGCCTCAGACCGAGTTTTTCGTCACGTTATCGGCCATGATACGGGAACACCAGTTGCCGCTGGAACCGTTCTACGATCTGCTGGACGCCTTCAGCCAGGATGTCGTCAAGACGCGCTACGAAAACTTCGGCGAGGTGATGGAGTATTGCCGACGCTCCGCCAACCCGATCGGGCGGCTGTTGCTGCACCTCTACGGTGAGGCGACACCGCGCAATATCGGCTACTCGGATGCCATCTGCGCTTCGCTCCAGATCATCAACTTCCTGCAGGATGTCGCCATCGACTACCGGAAAGATCGTATCTACTTCCCGCAGGACGAAATGAAGAAATTCCGCATCACGGAAGCCCAGATCGCGCGTGGTGACGCCAGCGGCACCTGGTCGGCCTTCATGCAATTCGAAATCGAGCGTGCACGCAAACTGCTGCAGGCCGGCGCGCCACTCGGCCTGGCATTACCCGGACGCATCGGGCTGGAGATGCGCACGATTATCGCCGGTGGCGAAACCATCCTGCGCAAGCTACATCAGCACCGTGGCGACATGTTCCAGCACCGCCCGGTACTGAAGCCATGGGATTGGGCGCGCATGCTGTTCAAGGCGGTACGCAAAAAATGACGCCTCAAGACTATTGCCAGCAAAAAGCCGCCGCCAGCGGTTCCAGCTTTTATTACAGCTTTCTGTTCCTTCCCAAGCCGAAACGTGAGGCCATCACTGCCCTATACGCCTTTTGCCGCGAGGTCGATGATGTCGTCGACGAATGCACCGACCCGCAGGTCGCCCGCACCACGTTGGCCTGGTGGCGCAGCGAAATCGCCAACCTGTTTGCCGGCACGCCGCAGCACCCGGTCACGCAAGCGCTGAAAGACGCGATCCACACCTACGACATGGCCGAGGAACACTTCCTCGAAATCATCGACGGCATGGAGATGGACCTCGACCAGAACCGCTACCACGACTTCAAGGAACTGCAACTGTATTGCTACCGGGTCGCCAGCGTCGTCGGCCTGCTGTCCGCTTCGATTTTCGGCTACAGCGACCGCAAGACGTTGAAATACGCGCACGACCTCGGCATGGCGTTCCAGCTCACCAACATCATCCGTGACGTGGGCGAAGACGCCCGCCGTGGCCGCATTTACCTGCCCGCCGACGAAATGGCGCAATTCGGCGTAACAGAGGCCGATATCCTGCAGGGGCATGAATCCGACGCGGTGCGCCGCCTGCTCGAATTCCAGATCGCCCGCGCGCAGGAAACCTACGACCGGGCGTTTGCCGCACTGCCTGCCGCCGACCGGCGCGACCAGCGTACAGGGTTGATCATGGCCGCCATTTACCGCACGGTGCTCGATGAAATCCAGCGTGGTGGCTGCGAGAAAGTCCTCAACCAGCGCGTATCCCTGACACCACTGCGCAAGCTCTGGCTGGCCTGGAAAACCTGGGTTTCTGTCTGAGACCCCGTCAAAACGCAGCCCGCCGTGTCCCACCCGCCGATCCACGACCACAAGACTGACCCCGACTTTCTGGCCCCGTGGGAGCAAGCGTTCGACCGCGTGCTCTCGCCCTTTGAAGACTTCATCCATCGCCAGACCACGACCGGCCTGATCCTGATGTTGTCCGCCGTGGTCGCGGTGCTGATCGCCAACAGCGCCCTGGCGCAAGCCTATCTCCATCTGACCCACACCCCGATGGCACTCCGGGTCGGCGACTGGTCGCTAGGCATGAGCCTGCACCATTTCATCAACGATGGGCTGATGGCGCTGTTTTTCTTCGTGGTTGGGCTGGAACTCAAGCGCGAAATGCTGGTGGGAGAACTCGCCAAGCCGCGGCAGGCAGCCCTGCCCATCGTCGCCGCACTAGGCGGCATGGTAGCCCCGGCGCTGATCTACCTGGCCTTCAACCCAACGGGCATCGCCGCGGCCGGATGGGGAATTCCGATGGCCACCGACATCGCCTTTGCCATCGGCGCACTGGTATTGCTGGCCTCGCGCGTGCCGCGTACCCTGATCACCTTTCTGGTTGCGCTCGCGATCGTGGATGATCTCGGCGCGGTGGTCGTGATCGCCCTGTTTTACACGGACCAGATCGTAATGTCCGCCCTGCTCGCAGCGGTGGGTCTGACCGCGCTGCTGCTGATATTCAACCGTGCCGGCATCCGCATGCTGACGCCCTATTTCCTCGTCGCCCTGCTGCTGTGGTACGCCTTGCTGCAATCCGGCGTGCATGCCACGCTGGCGGGCGTCATCGCAGCCTTTACCATTCCTGCTTACCCCAAATACGATCCCGAGCACTTCAGCACTCGCATCGGCAACCTACTGGAAGCCTTCGGCAACAGCCGCCAACGTGACGGCAACATCATGACCAACGACGAAATGCGCCTGATTGCACAACAGGTCGAGCAGCACGCCCAAAAACTCGGCACGCCGCTGCAACGCCTGGAACAGTTCTGGCACCTGCCGGTGGCTTTCCTCGTCATCCCTGCCTTCGCGTTGGTCAACGCTGGCATTCCCTTCTCGTTCGACACGCTGCCTTCCACGCTGGCCCACCCGGTCACGCTCGGCGTCATGCTGGGCCTGGTCGGCGGTAAATGCCTAGGCATCACCGCAGCCAGTTGGCTGGCCCTCGAGTGCGGTCTGGGCGAGTTGCCAGCTGGCACCCGCTTTAGCCAGATCGCGGCGGTCTCCCTCATGGGGGGCATCGGGTTCACCATGGCCATTTTTATCGCCGAACTCGGGTTTGCCGGCGAAGCTGAGCTCCTGCTGATGGCCAAGACCGGCATCCTGCTCGCCTCGCTGCTGGCCGGGGCAGCCGGCTTCGTCGCCCTGTGGTGGCTGGGACGTGCCCGTGGCTGATACCCCCGATGTAGGTTCATCTAGTGTCGCCGTCATCGGTGGCGGCTGGGCGGGGCTCGCCGCCGCGGCGACACTGACCAGCCACGGTGTTCCCGTCACGCTGCTCGAATCCGCCCCGCATCTCGGCGGGCGTGCTCGCAACATTACATGGCAAGGAAACACGCTGGATAACGGCCAGCACATCCTGCTCGGTGCCTATCACGAAACCCTGGCGCTGATGCAACTGGTGGGTCTGAATGTAGATCGCGTGCTGCGGCGCCTTCCACTTCGGCTACTGGTGCTGGACGAACTGGATCTGAATACGGCGTCCCTGCCCGCCCCGTTGCACCTCCTGGTCGGACTGTTGCGTGCCAAAGGCATCAATCGCGCGGAACGCCTCGCCGCGCTGCGCCTGATGGTCAGTCTCAAGCTCAGCGGATTCAAGATTACACCAGACCTGCCGCTGGCGCAGTTTCTCGCGTACAGACAACAGCCAGAACGCCTGACCGCCCTGCTCTGGGAGCCGCTCTGCCTCGCCGCACTCAACACGCCGCTATCCACGGCGAGCACCCAGGTGTTCCTGAATGTGTTGCGCGATAGTTTTTCGCGGAGCCGGCACGATAGCGACCTGCTGCTTCCCGCCAGCGGTTTGTCTGACCTGTTTCCGGCTGCGGCAGCGGCCTATATCCAGCGCTTGGGCGGCACCGTACGCACCGGCACCCGCGTCTCCGGCATCTCGCGTCACGGCGAGGGCTACGCTCTCGAAACCGCAGAGGGCAGCGCCGTGTTTTCGCATGTCATCGCCGCCGTTTCGCCGTGGCAACTCCCTGAACTGACAGCCGCGCTCCCTGAGTTGGCAAATGCCGCCAACCTGGCAGCAGCACTGGAATACCAGCCCATCTGCACGGTCTACCTGCAATACGCCCCGAGCGCCACGCTGCCCTACCCCATGCTAGCTCTGCACGGCGGCATCACGCAATGGGTGCTGGATCGCGGCCAACTACTCGGGCAGCACGGGTTGATGGCCGTCGTTATCAGTGCAGAAGGCCACCATCGCCAGCTGACCCAGGATGCGCTGGCCGCCACCATCATGGACGAATTGCGCACCGCCATGCCATCACTCGGTGATCCCCTGTGGCGCAAGGTAGTCACCGAAAAACGCGCCACGTTCGCCTGCAAACCCGCGCTGCAACGGCCACCGCAGCAGACCACCCTAGCCAATTTCCATCTCGCCGGCGACTACACGGCCGGCGATTATCCTGCGACCCTCGAAGGCGCGGTGCGCAGCGGTGTAAAATGCGCGCAACTTGTGCTGAAAGGCTGCTGAATGCATCACCACCTGACCGATTTCCTGACCAACTGGGCCATCATGAGCCTGGCGCTCTGGGTCGCCAGTTTCCTGTTCAGTGGACTCAAATTCTCCGGTCCCGGTGCCCTGCTGGTCTCGGCCCTTCTGCTGGGCTTCGCCAACGCGATCCTGCGACCGCTGCTGGTCATCCTGACGCTACCATTGACGCTGGTCACTTTCGGCCTGTTTCTGCTGGTGATCAACGCCATGATGATTCAACTCGTATCCACGCTGGTCAAAGGCTTCAAGCTTTCGGGCTTCTGGACGGCATTCTTCGCCAGCATTTTTATCGCCGCCTTCGGCTTTTTCATCGAACTCATGATCCCGGGCAGTTCCCCGGTGGTCATTCCATCCGGCAGGACCATCAGCATATGAACGACTATCAGGCTCCCCACCAACACTTGCTGGACCGCGTAATTCTGGTCACCGGCGCGGGCCAGGGCATTGGCCGGACCGCCGCACTGGCATTTGCCGCACAAGGCGCCACGGTGATCCTGCTCGGGAAAAAGGTGAAAAAGCTGGAAGCGGTCTATGACGAAATCGAGGCCGCAGGCGGGCCGCAACCACTGATTTTTCCGCTCAATCTGGAAAAAGCCGGTGAGGCCGAATACAACGGGCTGGCAGAAGGCATCTACCAGCAACTGGGTCGTCTGGACGGCGTCCTGCACAACGCGAGCCGCTTCGACAATCTGAGTCCTCTGGAAATCCAGACCGCCGAGCAGTTCAACGGCATGCTGCAGACCAATCTGGTCGCGCCGTTCGCGCTGACAAAAGCCTGCCTGCCCCTGCTCAAGCGCTCACCCGACGCCTCGGTAGTGTTGACTTCCACCACCGCGGCACATCACCCGGCGGCTTACTGGGGCGCGCACGCCATTTCGAAATCCGCGGCAGAGATGCTGGTGAACATCTGGGCGCTGGAACTGGAAACCTTCCCCAACATCCGCATCAACACCGTGATTCCCGGCGCAGTCCAATGCCCGCAACGCAAGAAATCCCACCCTGGGGAAGTCCACGACAAGCTCCCCAAGGCGGAAGCCATCATGCCGCTATACCTCTACCTCATGGGCCACGACAGCGCTGGCGTCAGCGGCCAGGTGTTCGAGGCCCAGGTCAGCCACTGATCAGGCGAGATACTCGCTCAGGCGCTTCAGGCATTCGTCCTTGCCCAGAAGCGCCATCACCGCATCGATACTCGGCGACTGTGCGCCACCGGTCAGCAGCACGCGTAACGGCATCGCGACCTTCGGGAACTTCAGTCCATTGGAGACCACCGCCTGCTCAATCAGGTGATGAATCGCCTCTGTCGTCCATTCCGCGGTAGCTAGTTGCCCCGCCAGCGCCTGCATGATCGGGCGGATATCCGGCGTCAGATGCTTTTCCAGCACCTCCGCCGTCGGGTGAATGCGCTGATAGAAGTACTCGACCGCATCCGCCAGTTCGTTCAAGGTTGACGCCCGTTCGCGATACAGACTCACCACGCCTTCCAGATCCGCCCCGCCAGCCGTGGAGATTCCGCGCTGGCCGAGTCGCTTGCTCACTTCACCCGCGATGCGCGCCAGATCGGCCTGCTTCAGGTAATGCGCGTTCAGCCAGTTGAGCTTCTCTGTGTTGAATTGCGCGGCAGACGGCGTGATATGGTCCAGGTCGAACCACTGGCAGAACTGCGCCATGTCGAACACCTCATCATCGCCGTGGGACCAGCCCAGTCGCGCCAGATAGTTCAGCACCGCTTCAGGCAGGTAGCCATCCTCGTCGTATTGCATCACGCTGACCGCGCCATGGCGCTTGGAAAGCTTCTGTCCATCATCCCCCAGGATCATCGACAAATGCGCATATTGCGGCACTGTTGCACCAAGCGCATGCAGCAGATTGATCTGACGTGGGGTGTTATTGACATGATCATCGCCGCGAATCACGTGGGTAATGCCCATGTCCCAGTCATCCACCACCACGCAGAAATTGTAAGTCGGGGTGCCATCGGCACGGGCAATGATGAAATCATCCAGTTCTTCGTTCGAGATCGCGATCCGGCCCTTGACCTGATCCTCCCACGCCACCACACCGGTTTGCGGGTTGCGGAAACGCACGACCGGCTGCACGCCATCTGGCACCGCAGGCAAGGTTTTCCCCGGTTCCGGACGCCAGGTCCCGTCATAACGTGGTTTCAGGCCTGCCGCCATCTGCGCCTCACGCATAGCCGTCAGTTCATCCGGCGAGGTGTAGCAAAGGTAAGCCGTCCCGGCCGCCAGCATCTCCTGAATCACGGCCTTGTAGCGATCCATGCGCTGCATCTGGTAGAACGGGCCCTCGTCGTAGCCCAGCCCCAGCCACTGCATGCCATCGAGAATCGCCTGCACTGCCTCCGGCGTGGAGCGCGCCACGTCCGTATCCTCGATACGCAGAATGAACTCCCCCCCGTGTTTGCGGGCATACGCCCACGAAAACAGCGCGGTACGGGCACCGCCGATGTGAAGAAAACCTGTGGGACTGGGAGCGAAACGCGTTCTAACGGTCATGGGTCAAAACCTGAAACAATCTGTTGGAAAGGCCAGAATTTTATCACGTCACGAGACAGCCCCATCGACGATTTGACCAACGCGCCGAGCTATGTTTTAATACGCCTCCCTTTTCAAGGGGCGGTTAGCTCAGCGGTAGAGCACTGCCTTCACACGGCAGGGGTCACTGGTTCGATCCCAGTACCGCCCACCAGAAATATCCCAATATAAACCGGCACTTAGCCGGTTTTTTCTTTTGCAGCGTCTAGCAGCATTTAGCAAGTTTTAGCACAAAATTTGTCCCCAAGTGTCCCCGTTTTGTCCCCGTGAAAGGTGAAAAACTATTTTTCACATCCTCACCCTACATCATTGTTTTATATATTATTATTGGCATGTGTTAGCTAGACACGTAAAAAGTTAAGCATTGATGCACTTCCCCAATAATGAGCTGCAGGGGATTTGCTGATTACGGATCCATCGTTAAGGACGCCGCCATCGTCAGGCAGCGGCGTGCAGGCCTCGCCAGCCATGCTCCAACTTAAAGTCTGTTGGAGGCATCATGAATGAAGACGTGCGGTCTCAGCTCTGGGGAATCGATGAGCTGGCCAGCTTTCTAAGGAAACACAAGACGTCGCTGTACAGCGACCTTCGGAGGAACCCTGGAGCGGTCCCTCCCCCGATCCGCCTGCCGGGATCAAGCCGGCTGCTCTGGGATCCCGATTTTGTTAAGGGATGGGTACGGCAGTTCCAGACAGGTGACCTACCTCAGCCCATGGAGCCGACGGGAGGTAGTGCTCCTGGATCACCTGCCCCGCTTGGCATGCTAGTGCCGACAAAGCGCGGCCGAGGTAGACCTCGGAAAATGGAAATTGTGGAGCTGAGCCATGGCTGAAGGACGAATCGTTCCTTGTAACCTGATGGCTTGGCCAAAGGTCAGGGACATGCTCCCCGATCAGAAGCTTCTGGTTTACCACCTATGGGCGACGAGCCAGAGTAGCGCTGGCTGCAACCTGGTAGATTACGCTAGCTTTCAGGGAGCGCTTTCGATCACCATGGTTGCCATTGAAAATGCCCTTCACGAGTTTGAGCGGCGGACCCTGATCGACTGCGACTGGGAAACGGGCGAGGCATTCATCCTGGATTGGTTTCGTTTCCACAAGTTTGATGGCCGCCGGCAAGGCCTACTAATTCTTGATCTAAGAAGAATCCAGTCAACCAAGCTGCTGGAAACCGTTCACCAGAAAATCGACATCGCCGGGATAGATCTGAAAGGTGATGGCAGAGGGGACAAAAGGTGAGGTTCCACGGGATGAAAGGTGAAGGTCTACGGGAACGTGGAAAACAGCGCAAAAACCGTGAATCCTTTAAAAACAATCGGTTGAAATCCAAGAGAAGATAAGAGAAGGTTGTTTACTAAAGTAAACAACAACAGCGGCTGCGATTCAGGTTTGCAGCAAGACCAAGCTCGCAGCTGAAAAGCCCCCGGCAAAAGGAGAAACAATGACACTGATCGACCAGCTTAACCAATTGCAAGCTGTTGTTGAACTAGCCAGGCTTGGTGCGCGGCCGCAGGTGATCGTGGCCGAAACTAATTGCCACGAAGGTCTGGCTCTGCAGGCCTGGCGCGAGGCCGGTGGCGCTGGCCGGGGAAGAGTCGCAGAGGGGCCTTTGACCAGGGAAGAAGGAAGATCCTATGCCGGCCTTGCCTATTTGCCTGCCTCGCTGAGCCTTAGGGACGTTTTTTTGAGGATCAAAGAGACACACTGCCGCGCAGAGATAAATCGTGTCTGGAGGCTCAGAGGACGTATCGCCGAGGGCACAATAAAACAGATGCAGTGTGAGTGCGGCAAGATCTACCTGATCGACTGGCTGGAGTTACCCAACAGGCGCTGCAGTTGCAGCGTGCGCCAGCAGCTGGCTGCGTGAGTCAAGCAATTATCGTATTTCTAAGGAGAGCAGGAATGGCAAAGCGGAATAAATGGTGGGTGGCTGTGGCCGAGTCGCAAAAAACTGCGGATCAAGGCATGTACGAGATGCACTCTGCCAGAACTCGTAGCCAAGCAATTCATCGTGCCAGGGAATCTATCAAGCTAGGGAAAGCGGCAGCCTATGCCGTGAAGTACAACCGTAGTGCAGCGTGTTTCGCAAATCAGTAACCGATGGGAGAGGCAAGAAAATGAAGAAACTCGTAGCGATGATCGCAATAGCAATCCTGCCCTCACTTGCCTGGGCTGGAACGTCTCCACACCAGGTCGTGGAAAGGTATTTCAAATACCTGGAGAAAGGCGATACGGAGAACGCATCCAAGCTCGTGTCGGATCGGCTTCTTGGTGGATTAAAACCGAGCAACAGGATACGGATCATCGAGAGCAAAATGAAGCCGATCAGGAGCCATGGCGGAATCTCAAACCTTGCCATCACCGATGAGAAGGCATCGGATACATCCGTCGTGATGTCGATCAGTATTGTCTACAACGACAAGACAAGGGCAAAAAAGCGGGTGGTAGTGAAAAATGAATCTGGCCATTGGAAGCTCCGGGATCTATAACTACCCAAAGACACTCCTGACCATGTTCAAAAGCTGATCGATGGCGGCGCCAGCGATTAAATCCGCCAAGCTCATCTTGGCCACAACCCCCACACCCAAATTTATAATCCACTTCATTATCGCCCCCGGTTTGCTGGTCAACTTCATTCCTGCCCGGGGCTTTTTGCCATTCCGTGACTGAGCCAGAGTCAAGGGCGCGCGCTTGCGCGCGTTCATCTTGACCCTTGACGCTGGCGCACGGAATGGCATCGGCCAGCAGCGCTGGCCTTAATAACGCAGACGGCGACTGGAATCCGAAACGCATCTTATCGGATTCCGGGCGGCGTCTGCTATATGTGTCCGCGAGCGGACACCCCTGCACACCCGGGCGGCCGGGTGTTTGGGAGGCTCCGCCTCTGGCCGTTCCGGCGTCCTGAACGGACTTGGAACAACCATTCACCGCGTTTGCAGGCCTGCACGGCCTGCAGCACTTGGAGGGCAAGCCCTCTCCCGCCTACCGCGTCCTGGACGGACGCTATAGGCGAGATTCACCCAAGGGCAGCGGCGCGCCTGTCGGCGCTTGCCCAACCCCTTTTCTAGCTGCGCCACATTCAGCTAAAGCTGTCTGTGTCTTGTCCCTAAAGGGATGGCCTGGGGGCCACAGTAAAGGGGTTGGGCAAGCGCCGCCTGAACGGCGTCACTCGCCGCTGCCCAGTCCCTGTGCATTCCGGGTACGTGTGGGCACGTACCCTGCATCTCGCCTCCTGGGGGAGGCTCGCAGGGACTAGCGTCGCAATGCGACCGGCTAGGGCCGGTGCGCCTTGCTCGTTCAGATCGCTGCGAGCGATCTTCACCAGGCACGTACTGCGAGCGCTGGGGCGCTCTTCGTACTCGCCAGCCATGGGGCTGGCGGCCTGCGCAACTCCGTCGCCCGGGGCGACTCCGCGCTGCGTCCTGGCAAGACGCTGGCCTCGATGGGCCAGCTTTGCCAAGGACTGGCTTGATTGTCGAGATCAACACTCCTTTTCACCCGCGCAGCTTGAATTCAACGCCGGCGAATTTCTGTGGTGCATGGAACGGCTGCACCTAGTCGCGCTTGAGTGATAACGCGCTCCGAGACTAGATATCCGCTTTTGTTGTTGCACATCAGGTATGCACGGAAAGGCATCGAAAAACGCTGTTTTTCCAGAATGCGGATACTCGAACTGGAGATCAAAATTCCTATTGTCATCAACAGCTGGAGTAAAAAAATGAACTTTCTGATGGGCTTGGCAAAGCTATTGATTGAATGGAAATGGTTGCTCCTGCTCGCGCCGGCAGCGGTCGCCGGCGCGAGCAGCATGCGTGCGGTTCACGCGGAAAACAAAGAGCCGTGGATCCGTCTTGCAGCATTGGGCGCGGCTGTGCCGATCGCTAGTTGGCTGCTGTGGGATTGGGCGATTCTGCCAAATTTCCAAGTGCAGGCTTGGCCAGCCAGCACACTGCTTTACAGCGTACTGGCTGCCTCCATCGGAGCGGCCGCAATGCTTTTTTGGGCGCGGGTGGCGACCCCGACGACAGAGAAGATCGCCGACAGATTGACGAAGAAGACCGGTCTCGAACGCAACCAGAAGACTGACGTCCGCTTCATCAACCAGTTCCTGCCGTCGCCAGTAGGTGAATTTGATCCGCTCAAGCACTGGCGCGCGGAAGGCTTCTTTCTGGGGCTCGATGCCCAGAAAAAACCGATCTCCTGGACACACGGAACGTTGCCGCATGTCCAGGTTGCCGGCACAACCGGTGCAGGCAAAGGCGTTGTCCTCAGTATGCTGGCTGGCCAATGCTTAGTGAAAGGCGAAGCCGTATTTTTCCTCGACCCGAAGTTTGACGAGTGGGCACCCAGCGTGCTGGCGCACGTGGCTTCCGAAGCAGAAAAACCATTTCATTTTGTAGACCTGCGCCCAGGGGCAGGCTCACAGTTAAACCCTCTTTCTGGCGCTACCGCAGACGAAATTTATGAGCTTTTCCTTGCCGGTTTCTCACTGAGCGAGAAAGGCACGGACGCTGACTTTTACCGCTTGGCTGATCGCCAATCAGCAAAGCGGATGGCCATTGCTGCTGCAGCTGGAGGCGGCTTGACCGCCGCCAAGCTGCTCACGCAGTTCGGCGAGGAGCTGCGCCAGACTGCGCCTGGCTTCGCCGGCCACTTACAGGAAATGGCCGAGTTGCCGGCAGTCAACGCTGCTGGCAAGGCAGGCCTCGACCTCGAAAAAATCGTCGCGGAGGGCGGAGCCGTTTACATCGTCGGATCCATGCGCAACGCTGCAGTGCTGCGCATGCAACGCATGCTGCTGGTCAAGCTGATCCAGCTTGCTGAAAGGCGCGATCGGACCGCCGGCGCGCCGCGCCAGGTTGCGATCGTGCTTGATGAGCTGAAATATCACATCTCCCGCCCCGCGCTTGAAGCGCTGGGGGCGGCTCGCGACAAAGGGGTGCACCTGGTGCTGGCGCACCAATCGCTTGCCGACTTGCGTGACTGCCCAGCCGATTTGAATGCCGATGCTGTTACTGGCGCGGTGATGGAAAACGGCAAAATCAAATTGGTGTACCGTGTCGAGGATCCGGACACGGCGGAGTGGTTGGCGCGGAAGTCGGGCATCATCCAGGCCGACACCGAGGTCCGCCGCGTGACCCGCGGCGCTGGCCTGGTCGAGACGGTCGATCCGGAGAGACAGATCAGAGAAGCGGAAACCTACTTGATCGACACCAACCAGATTCTCAACCTGCATCCTGGCCAGGCCGTGCTCTATGGCGCAGGCCTGCCCAAATTCATTCACACCTCGCCAATCAAATGCGAGAAAACCAAGCTTACCCCCAAAATCGTGAAAGGCGATGCGCCCCCAAATCCGGCTGCGATGATTGATCCTGACGAGAGAAAACTGGCCGTTGCTGAAGCAGCAGGCCGAATATAACCCCCGCGCCGGTTAGCCCGGCGCTTCTTGTTTGCGGCGTTGCCGCAAACCTATTCTGCATGCCAACAATTCTTGTCTGCATTACATCGCATACCTAATCACCGTCGCACTGTCCGCGCTAGGTATGCGCGAAAAGGCATCAAAAATCGATGTTTTTCCAGAATGCGGAATGGGAAGGAAGTCAGGAAAATTGACTCCACAAAGACCCAACCGAAAGGAGATTCATCATGTTAATGCCGCGCGGCCAGGCGCAAGCCCTAGCCATCGAGGCCAAGCGAAGTAAAGTCCTCGCCTGGCTGAAATCCGAAGGGTTCAGCACCTCACCGATCATCGGACAGGTGCTTGGATTTCAGCGTTCCGCAACCCACAAAACTTTGAAAGATATGGAAAAGGCCGGACTGCTCCAAGCGGAGCAGGTTCCGGCCGGAGCCGGCACCATCGCCTTATGGGGCTTGACGCCCCACGGCGCTGGTATGGCCGTGGATCCTGCTGACCCATCTCCGGACTGGAGCTACTTCGAGCCGGGGCGCGTCTCGCCGCTAAGCGTCGGCCACGCGCTTGACGTCCAGCGCGTACGCCTTGCGCTCACGCGCGAAGGCTGGACCGACTGGCGGTCTGACCGCGACTGCCATCGGCTCCAGTTGGCCAAGATCCCGGACGCGTTGGCGCGCGATCCGGCTGGCCAACTGGTGGCAATCGAGGTCGAGCGCACCCTCAAAACGCAGAAGCGGTACCGGGACATCGCCGCCATTTATCTCCAAATGATTCGTGCAGGAACCGTAGACCGTGTGCAATACGTCTGCCCGCTACCTAGCATGTCGAAACGCGTTGCGCGCCTGTACACGTCACTTGAGTACGTCGTAATTCAGGGCGGACGTGTCGCTCTGGAGCCTAGGCATTACGCGGCGTTTTCGTTCGTCGATTTTTCAACCAAGAAAGGAGATCAGCAATGAGCAAGCATATTTGTCCTCAATGTGGAGAGTTCTATCTCAAACAAATCACCAGTAAGAAAAACTCTAAAAAATTCTGGGTATGCCAGGCTCCGGAAGAAGTCTGCGACGCCATTTACAACGACGACGATGGAAAACCCGATTTTCCCTCAGAAAATCCCGAGGCCTTGCTCTGTGTGGAATGGCTGGCGGATCCAGACCGTCGTAAGGCTCTGACCGAATGGGAGCGGGATTTCATTGCTGGCCTTATGGAAAAGGTCGAGCAGCAAGTTGATAAGCCGTTAATGCTGTCCGAGAAGCAGTTGACGATCATCCACAAAATCGCTGACCGCTTTGCAGCCGCTCCCGACTTTTAGTCGTTTGCGACGTGTTTCCGACATAACCGCGCTGACGCGCAGTCGAAAAACCTTAAAACCATGTCGCAATCGACGCGTTTGCGACAACTTTGAAGGAAAGGAGGACCCCATGGAAAGCAAGTTCGCTTCCACCTCATGAGGAAACAGCATGAAAAACTTCATCATCAAAATCGGCGCGGTAGTCCTTACCGTGGCGATCGCCGGGAACGCACTCGCGGCCGGCAAGATTGTTTTTGACCCCACAAATTTTGGCCGCAATGTGATCACCGCGGCGCAGTCGGTCAAGCAGACCGCACAGCTCGCGATGCAGTACAAGAATATGGTCGAGCGTTATCTGCTCATGATGCGGGACCTCAAGGAGATGGATCCTGCAGTAATCCAGGCTGGCATCGATCGCGGCATATTGCCGCCCGAGGCCTTGGGCGGAACCAAGGCCGACGTCATGCGCCAGGCCGCCGGCGTCTATTCCACGTACGACCAAACTGCCCAGGAGATGGCCGCAATGAGCCAAACCCTGGAAAACCTGCAAAGTCAGTCTCTGGATCTCAGCCGCATGTCCATACAGCAAGGAAAAGGCGTAGCGGAAATTCTCACCGCCCAGGCCGCTGCCGCAGGCCAAGGGCGGGATTATGCCGCTCGTGAACTAGGTAGACTGCAGATCACGCTGAGCCAGCTCGCGCAGCATCGAAAACGTGCTGACTCGCTGGCCTCGCAGATCCCGAAAAACAGCGGCACCGTTGAGGCGCTGGGTACGGTCGCAGCTCAAAACCACCTCATCACCGACCAGCTTTCAAGCTTGCTCCAGGTATCGATCAGTTCGGCACAGGCGGCGCAGGCCTCGGCCGTGGACGTACAGTCTGACCGCCAGCACTCGCGCGAGATCGCTCGCCAAGCAGAAGAGCGGAATCGTCAATTGTGGGGTGAATCGAAATGAGTGCCATCGACGACGTCATTCAGGAAACGGCTGCCGTCGTCGATGCGGCCGTGAATTCCGTCAACCTCACCGTCCTCCAGCCGGAGGGGTTGCGACTATTTGGTATGCTGGCTGGGCTGGCTTTCATTCTGGCGGGCTACAAGGTATTCGTTCGTGATGAGGGGTCGCACAAGCTGTTCGTACAGCTTGCCTGGACCAGCTTCCTGATCTTCCTGCTGTCCTGGTTCGTCGGCGATGGTTATCTCTTCATCTTCGACGAAAGTATCAATCAGAGCTTCAACAGAATCGCCGACAAGTTGCTGCCAGGCTCATCCAATGGCAGCGCCTGGACGGCAGCGATGTCGATCATGTGGGACGCTCTCCAGAAAAGAGGGTGTAAGAATTTTTGTGTAAACGGTCATTTGGCAGGAAACTGCCGCTAC
>CAYUJU010000002.1:0-120509 GCA_964445115.1 uncultured Methylobacillus sp.
GCGGCAGTTTCCTGCCAAATGACCGTTTACACAAAAATTCTTACACCCTCATGGAATGTGGCTTAAACACCCGCAAGCAGGTCATTTACCAAGCTGGCCAAATACCCTTTGCCAATAGCCACACATCTTTACATCCCCCCTGCACCTCATGCACCATGGCAATCATCCAGACGGCGAAAGGGTGTCATGTTCGAATCGGCAGAACTCGGTCACAAAATCGACAAAGAATCCTACAAGCAGCAAGTGCCCGCCTTGCGCGAAGCGTTGCTGGATGCCCAGTACGATCTGGCGCAATCCTGCAAATTCCCCGTCATCATCCTGATCGGCGGGGTAGACGGTGCAGGCAAGGGCGAAACCGCCAACCTGCTGAACGAGTGGATGGACCCGCGACACATCCACACCTACGCCTTTAGCGCCCCCTCCGACGAAGAAAGCGAACGCCCCGCGATGTGGCGCTACTGGCGCGCGCTGCCCCCCAAGGGCAAGGTCGGCATCTATTTCGGTTCGTGGTATACCGAACCGATTGTCGATCGCGTTTACGGCAAAACAGATAACGAAACGCTAGGTTACGCGCTGGAGGAAATCGCACGTTTCGAGAAGATGCTGACGGACGAAGGCGCGCTGGTGCTCAAGTTCTGGTTTCACCTGTCCAAAGAAAAACAGCGCGCACGTATCGAGGCGCTGGAGGAAAACCCCAAGACCCGCTGGCGCGTGAGCGAAATGGACAAGCACCACCTCAAGCTCTACGACAAGTTCCGCGACATTTCAGAACATGTCCTGCGCGAAACCAGCACCGCCGATGCGCCGTGGATGATCGTGGAGGGTTTCGATGCCAACTATCGCAACCTCACGGTCGGCAAGCAGGTGTTGCAGGCGATCCGGAAGCGACTCGACCACGCGCAACCCGAGTCACACCCGAACCCTGCCCCGCCCTTGCTCACCCCGGTCGACAACCTCCACGTCATCAACACGCTGGATCTTGCGCAAAAACTGGAAAAATCCGAGTACGAGAAAAAGCTCGAGAAATTCCAGGGCAAACTCAACCTCCTGACCCGTGAACCAGAGTTCAAGGACATCACCACCGTGGTGGTGTTCGAAGGCTCGGATGCCGCTGGCAAGGGCGGCAGCATCCGTCGTATCACCCAGGCGATCGATGCCCGTCAGTACAGTATCACGCCCATCGCGGCCCCCACCGAGGAAGAACGCGCGCAGCCCTACCTGTGGCGTTTCTGGCGCCATGTGCCTCGACGCGGTCGCGTGGCGATTTTCGACCGCTCGTGGTATGGCCGCGTACTGGTCGAGCGCGTTGAAGGCTTTTGTTCCGAATATGACTGGATGCGTGCCTACGGGGAAATCAACGACTTCGAGGAGCAACTCGCCCGCAACAAGGTCGTTGTCGTCAAGTTCTGGCTGCAGATCAGCAAGGAAGAACAGCTACGCCGCTTCGAGGAAAGACAGCAAGTTTCGTTCAAGCGTTTCAAGATCACCGAAGAAGACTGGCGCAACAGGGAAAAGTGGGATCAATACCAGCAGGCCGTATGCGACATGATCGATCGCACCAGCACCAGCCATGCACCGTGGACCATCATCGAAGCGGAAGACAAGAACTTCGCCCGCATCAAGATCCTGAAAACGCTGTGCGAGCGGATCGAAGCAGCGATGAATCGTTAAGCGGAATGCTCAGGAAAGCGACGGGGATTTCAGCACGATAAACCGGGCCGCGTCGGGATCCCCCACCCAGAAATAATAAAATTCCCGCACCACTGCCAGGAACATCTGCCGTGTCTCGCGCAGTTCGAACAGAGGGAGAAGCCCGTGCACCGCAATGCGGTAGTGATCGCCACCATGGTCTTCCACCCGGCGCAACTGCAGCAATAGCAGTTTCACCAGACGCACCCGCGTCTCGACCACCCCGGGCTTGGCACCCTCCGCCTTCAGCGCCGTGGTATAAGCCTTAAGCGACCATTTTTCAGTCACGCTGAATTGGGCTTTCTCCATGTTTGCCCACAACGTCTTGAGGTCTTCTGTCGGCACCTGAGCGACCACGGGGGCCAATTCATAGCCGCCGCTCGCGTGCAGCGCGGCGATCGTTTTGATGTCGTCGACCCAGAAGGGAAAAAATTCGCGTGCGACAATCTGCAGGAAAGGCCACTGCGTCTTCTCGACCCCCTGCAAGGCTGCATCGACGTGCTGCTTGAAAATCTCCAGTGACTGCCCCTGTTCTGCCAGCAAGGGAATCAACTGCAGCAGGAACTGCTTGCGCTGTTCCAGGTGCACCTGCTCGGCGCCCTTGTTCGTCAGCAACTTCAGATAAGCTGTCAGGGCTCTGAATTCTCGGTCGGTGTTCGCCATGCTTATGCTGACTGCATCCTCACATCAGCGCAGCGCCGGTACGGCCGCGTCCTGGGCGATTTTCATCATCATCTGCACGGCCGTTTCGAACAGTTGGCCGAACAACGGCAAAAAATGTCCCATCGAAAGCGCGATCACGATAAACCCAATCGCCAAGGTCAGGGGAAACCCGACGGCAAAAATGTTGAGTTGCGGCGCGGCGCGTGTCAGCACCGCCAGCGCAACGTTGGTCATCATCAGCACCGTGACCACAGGGAGTGAGAGCAACACCCCTGCCCGGAAGATTTCACCGCCCCACAGCACCAAGGTATGCCATCCCTGACTGGACAAGGCACCGACGCCCACCGGCAACACGCTGAAACTCTCCACCAGTGCCGTAATCACCATCAGATGTCCGTTGATCGCCAGAAAAAACAGCATCGCCACCAACCCGATAAACTGACTCAAGACCGGAATCTGCGCCGAATTCTGCGGATCGAAGAACGTCGCGAACCCCAACCCCATCTGCAACCCCATGATGTGACCGGCCGTTTCAATGGCCGAAAAAATGACGCGCACAGCGAGCCCCATCGCTGCCCCGATCATCAACTGTTGCGTCAGGATGAACAGTCCCTGTCCTGATGCTGCCGGCACCGCAGGCATAGGTCCGAGCGTCGGCGCTACCACCATCGTCAGCACGAAGGCCAAGCCTACCTTGGTCGAGGTGGGGATACCTCTGCCGCTGAAGAACGGCGCGGTGGCGATCAGCGCAAGAATGCGAAAGAACGGCCAGAAGAATGCCGAAATCCAGAGATCGAGTTGCGCTGAAGTAACGCTGATCAAAGGAAAACTAGCCGATGAGGGTCGGAATGCTGGTAAACAGGCGACGCATGTAATCCAGCATCATCGCCAGCATCCACGGCCCGGCCACGACCAGCACCAGCACCAATACCAGCAATTTCGGAATGAAGGACAAGGTCATTTCGTTGATCGATGTCGCCGCCTGAAACAGGCTCACCAGCAAGCCCGTCACCAGCGCCGCGCCCAGCATTGGGGCGGAGACCAGCACGGTCATTTCCAGTGCTTGTTGCGCGATGGTCAATACGGTCTCGGGGGTCATGGCATCAAATATAGAAACTTTGCACCAGCGATGCAATCAGCAAGCTCCAGCCATCGACCAACACGAACAGCATCAGCTTGAACGGAAAGGAGATTGTCACCGGCGACAACATCATCATCCCCATCGACATCAGCACGCTGGCCACCACCATGTCGATGATCAGAAACGGGATAAAAATGACGAACCCGATCTGGAAGGCAGTCTTCAATTCGCTGATCACGTACGCTGGCACCAGCACCTTTAGGGGCACGGCCTCCGGGCCGGACAAGGGCGGGGTTTTGGAAAGCTTGACGAACAGCGCCAAGTCTTGCTGCCGCGTCTGACTCAGCATGAACTTCTTCAACGGCTCCGAGCCCTGTTCCAGCGCCTCCATGACACTGATCTTGTCCGATAGGTAGGGCTGCAGTGCCTGCTCGTTCATCTTGTCGAACACCGGGGCCATGACGAACAACGTCAGGAACAACGATAGGCCAATCAGCACCTGATTGGGGGGCGACTGCAAGGTCCCCAAGGCCTGTCGCAGCAGCGACAACACAATCACGATACGCGTAAACGCCGTCATCATCAGCAGCACGGCCGGCAGGAACGTCAGCGACGTCAGCAGGATAAGGGTTTGCAGGCTGAGCGAATAGGTCTGGCCGCCGCCTGCTGCAGGCGTGCTGGTAAACGCAGGGATACCCGCCTCGGCCCATGCCATGATTGGCACCAGCATCAATGCCAGCAAGACAAAAAATTGTCGTCGTTGCAGCATCAGGACGGTTCCTTCTGCTGCAGCAAAGCCTTGAGCTTGGCCTGGAACAGTTGGCCGACCGGCTCGGTCGGATGGGTCTCCTCGTCTACGGGGCGCGGCAACTGGTGCAAGGTGGTGATCTGACCGGGCGACACGCCCAATACCAGGCGCGTATCCCCGACATCCACCAGCACCACACGCTCCTTGGCCCCTACAGCAACGCCGCCGACCACCCGCAAATTGCTCGCGGCAGACGCCTGCCCCGGCCCCAGCCGCTTGAGCAACCAGGCTGTCCCAGCGATGGCGGCCAGCACAATGGCCAATCCCAGCATCACCTGCAACAGGCTGGCAAACGACGAAGCGGGAACGGCGGAGGCCGCCGCGTCCGCGGCAGACACGACAGTGGCACTGAATAATAACGGAGGCAGCAAGACCAAGCCCGCCCTGTCGCCATTGCGCGCCGGGAAGGACAAGCGGTTCATCGAAGTTTTTTCAGTCGTTCAGACGGGGTAATGATGTCGGTGAGACGGATGCCGAATTTCTCGTTCACGACCACGACTTCGCCCTGGGCGACCAGGCAGCCGTTCACGAACACATCCAGAGGTTCGCCCGCCAACTCGTTCAGCTCCACGACGGAACCCTGCGCCAGTTGCAGCAGGTTACGAATCGGCATGCGGGTACGCCCCAATTCGACGGTGAGCTGGATGGGGATGTCCATGACCAGCTCAAGATTGCGGGCGGCTTCGGGCGCCAGGCCCATGCTTTCCGCAGAGAGATTGGCGAATACGTTGGCGGTCTGTGCCTCGGGCGCGGCGGCTGCCGGTTGAGGAGCAGCCTCGGCCTCCGCCTGTTCCGCCATGGCGGCGGCCCAGTCGTCTGCCGTAAACTGCTCGTTGGCGCTCGCGTCTTCTTCTGCCATAGCTTCTTATATGCCGGTTTCGTCGGTCGAAATAAACTTCTTTACCTTGAGTGCGTACTGGCCGTTGTGCACCCCATATCCGCACTCCAGCACGGGAACCCCTTCCACATCGGCGGTAATCGATTCCGGGATATCCAGCGGAATCACGTCCCCCACCTGCATGGCAAGCAATTCACGTACCGTCACTTCCGCCGTGCTCAGATTGGCCACCAGGCTGACCTCCGTCGACTGCACCTGACTGGAAAGGAAGCTGACCCAGCGCTCGTCGACTTCCATGCGATCGCCCTGCATACCTTCATACAGAAGATCGCGAATTGGTTCGATCATAGCATACGGCATACAGAGGTGAAAATCGCCGCCAGCGTTGCCCAGCTCGATCGAGAAGGTCGTCACCACGACGACTTCGCTCGGGGTCGCGATATTCGCGAACTGGGTGTTCATTTCCGAGCGGATGTATTCGAACTCGATCGGATACACCGGCTCCCACGCCTTTTGCATTTCCTCCATCGCCACGCCCAGCATGTTCTGGATAATGCGCTGCTCGGTCTGGGTGAAGTCGCGGCCTTCTACCCGCGTGTGGTAACGGCCATCCCCGCCAAACAGATTATCAATGACCAGAAACACCAGATTGGGATCGAAGATCATCAGTGCCGTGCCGCGCAACGGTTTGACGTGGACCATGTTCAGGTTGGTCGGCACGACCAGGTTACGTACGAATTCGGCGTATTTCAGCAGACGCACCGGGCCGACAGAGATTTCGGCGGTGCGGCGTGTAAAGTTGAACAACCCGATACGGAAGTTACGGGCGAAGCGCTCGTTGATGACCTCCATGGTGGGCATACGCCCACGCACGATGCGGTCTTGCGACGCCAGGTTGTAACTCTGGATGGCACCATCATCCCCTGCCGCACCATCATCTGCAGCATCGGATTCGCCGGTCACCCCCTTCAGCAGGGCGTCGACTTCTTCCTGGGAAAGTATGTCGTCAGCCATCGCTCAACTCGGTATTTCGCTCTGTATCACTCAGTTACTGCACAATAAATGAGGCGGGGAGGATCACTTCCTTCACCCCTTCCTTGTTCGCGTTCGCCGGCTTGACCCCCAGCGTCTCGTTTACGACCTTTTTCAGGTCGTCCTTCAACTTCAGGTCGCTGCCCGGCTCCAGCATTTCCTTGACGGTCTTGCCGCGCAGGGTGCTGTTGATCCGGTCGCTGATCTTGGACTTGCGCTCCTCGACCTTTTTGCCCACGACATCGTTGGCCATTTCCAATTCCAGCTTGGGAATCTGCATGTAGTGACTGGCGCCGTCATCGGACTGCAGGTTCACGGTGAATTTTTCTTCGAACACGATCATCACCGGGGGCTTGGCATGCTCCGCATCGGCGGTTTCCTCCGCGTGGTCCTTATCAGCATGTTTTTTCTTCCCACCGCCCATCATCAGTAATGCCACTGCACCACCAGCCAGCGACAGCACCAGAAGCACAACCACGACAATGATCAGCATTTTTTTGCTTTTTGGGGCTGCAGGGACTTCTGCTGCCTGTGGCTCGTTTGCCATTATTTATCTCCACGTAATGCAGGGTTCGCGGACGCATGAAACCCATGGTTAATCATTAGGCCAAGTTTATAACGCCAATTCTTATAAAAAACAAGTGGTTTTGATGTTTTATTTATGCGATTTATCAGAACCTGTCACCAGCATCCGTGACTTGAATATTTTTTCGGCAAAACGGCGGACAGCATCGAGAAAAACAGGCAATAAAAAAGGCGCCCGTCAGGCGCCTTCTGCGGAGACCGCATGGAGACAAAAACGATCAGGCAAACAGATCCACCATGCCCCGACCAGTGATCACGCGGCCGGCGCTACTGGGCAACGACGACGCCGCATCGGAGGCGTCAGCGACCGCAGCCCAGGCCGGTGCAGTCGATTCACGCTGCTCGAAGGCGCCTCGTTGTTGCCCAAAGGTGCCAACGTTGACGGACACCCCAGCCAGGTTGATCCCGCTTTCGCCCAGCATTTCCTTGAGCCGCGGAGCAGCCGACTCCAACGCCTCTTTCACGGGCAGGTGCTGGGTCGCGAAACTCAAGGTCGCCTGCCCATCGCTCATGCTCAAGCGCACCTCCAGCGGCCCCAGTGCCGGGGGATTCAGATGCAGTTCCACCCCCTGATGCTGCTGGCTCACCATCCACACCATACGATCGCCCAACGCCTCACCCCATGCAGATTGCCCCACCACCGGTGCGAGCACGGCCGTGGGCTGGGTTGGCGACTGGAGTTGCGCGGACGGCATCGCCGCGGTTTGCAGCCCGGAAGCCGCCGTCATGACCACCGATTGCCCGGCAGCCGCCTCCGACAGCACCTTGTCGAACCCGCTGCGGGTAGCGGCCGCCAGGGTCGACTGCGTCTCGAGTTGATCCGGCACCTCAGAAACGGCAAAAGATGCCGGTGGGACGGCAACCGGTTGCCGCTGGGCTGAGTTCATATCCACAGACTGTCGCGCCTCCCCAACCTCGGCGGCGGAACGTGCCTGCACAGGGGCCGCAGATTGAGGAACCACAGCCGCCGCAACCAATGCTGCTGCCGCAGACTGAGCCGCCAGCTGCGCCGGATCAGCCCCCTCATCAGTTGCCAAGTCTTCAGGCCGCACATCCGGCCCCATCGACGGCGCGAGCGAAGACGCATCCGCCCCTTCGAATTGTTGTGCCAGCAGTGCAGCAAAATCCCCGGACGCCTGCGCCCCTCCCGACAGAGAAGCATCTTCCACCGTTCCACTCGCCACATTTCGGCCAGTCAACAGCTTGGAAGTCAGACTGGTCAGCAACATTGCAGCATTCATACTCCACCCCTGCGGTTTGATTTGCAGAGATAGAAGCAACATGCGTACCAGCCCCTCAGGGAAGAGCAGAATGGCTCAGAGACTACCCGTCTTGCGGGTGGGTTTTGCGATGGTGCAGATTGCGGGCGTATTCATCCTGAAGCTTCTGCTCAAGCTTGTCCTCCCGCTTGCGCTCGGCCGCCTCGTGCCGTTCACGCAACGTCAGGTAGGCCTTCAGCTCACGCTCGCAGGTCTGCCAATCGACTTGACCCGCCTCCCAGGCACGCTGGCAGCGATCGATTTCCGCAGACTGCGCCTTGATCGCCAATTCCAGTTTAGCCATGAAGGCCTGGTAATCCTGCCACTGCATGGCAGTCAATCCACTTTCGGTCTGCAGTTGCAAGCGATGACGATATTCCTGCAGGTAGGATTCGAGCTGGGTCCGCTTGTTTTCCGCCTCCTGCCAGACCCGCTTGAGCTTGGCCAGCGTTTGCGCCGCGGCGTCACTGCGTTCTTGCGCAAGATCCACCAGCGACTGGAGATGGAAGGGCTTGGCCATCAGCCGGCCCTGCTACCGACCAGCGCCGCCAATCCCTCGCGGCTTTGCGACACGGTGACCTGCTCGTGGATGCCCTGCCGCAGGAAGCTTTCGAGATACGGGTACAGTGCGATGGCTTCATCCAATTGCGGATCGCTGCCACGCACATAGGCCCCGACGTTGATCAGGTCGCGGCTACGCTGGTATCGCGAATAAAGCATCTTGAAACGCCGCACGAGGTCGAGTTCCTCGTTATTGATCAAGGACGTCATGGCGCGGCTGATGGAGGCCTCAATATCGATCGCAGGATAATGCCCCTGATCCGACAGATTGCGAGACAGCACAATGTGACCATCCAGAATGGCGCGTGCACTGTCGGCGATCGGGTCCATCTGGTCATCACCTTCAACCAGCACCGTGTAGAACGCGGTGATTGACCCACCGCCTTCCGTCCCGTTGCCAGCACGCTCGACCAGTTGCGGCAGCTTGGCGAAGACCGAAGGCGGATACCCGCGGGTAGCCGGTGGTTCGCCCACGGCCAGGGCAATCTCGCGCTGCGCCATGGCATACCGGGTCAGGGAATCCATGATCAGCAACACGTTTTTGCCCTGATCGCGGAAATATTCGGCGATAGCCGTGGCATAGGCCGCACCGTGCAAACGCATCAAAGGCGGCGTATCGGCGGGCGCTGCCACGACGACTGAGCGTGCCATACCCTCCTCGCCAAGAATCTGCTCGATGAATTCCTTCACCTCGCGCCCACGCTCGCCGATCAATCCGACCACGGTGATGTCCGCGTCAGTGTAGCGGGCCATCATGCCCAACAGCATGCTTTTACCCACGCCGCTACCGGCGAACAGCCCCATGCGCTGGCCACGCCCGACGGAAAGCAGGGCATTGATGGCGCGCACACCGACATCCAGGGTCTCGCTGATAGGCTTGCGCATCAATGGGTTGAAGGGGCGACTCTGCAGGGGCACCCGATCTTCCAGCGACAGCGGGCCGAGCTGATCTAGTGGGCGACCGTTGCCATCGAGCACGCGGCCGAGCATCTCCGGTCCGACCGCGACCTGTTTGACGCGATCTTCGGAACGGCGCCGCAGACCCCGTCCGCTACGCAGCGAAGCCGCGTGATCGACGTCCGTCTCCAGCAGGGTGACGCGCGCACCCGAGGAAACCCCATAGACATCCGCCTCCGGCATCAGCAGCAAGCGCTCGCCGGCGAAGCCGACCACCTCGGCGTCCACGGTTTGCCCGTTGGGCAGGGAAATCACACAGACACTGCCGACCGGCGCCTTGATGCCCACCGCCTCCAGCACCAGCCCCGCAACGCGCGTCAGCTTGCCAGTCGTCGCCCAAGCGGGAATCTGTGCGGCGACAGCGCGGCCATCCGCGAGGGTTTGTTTCCAGCGGTTGAGGTGGGGGTTGGCGAGATTACTCATCTAGCCAGTCAGAAGTCTGGCCGAACGCCATCGCAACACGTTTCCAACGGTTTTCGGTCGTCGCATCGACCTCGGAAACCGGCGTTTCGATCCGGCAACCACCGCGCAGGATGCGCGGATCCTCGATGATCTTCCAGCCCCCCTGCACCGCTTCGGTAGACATGCCAGCGCGCACCAGCGCCGCATCTTCCGGATGCAGGTGCAAATGGGGATGCGGGGTGTTCTGCGGCAGACTCTCGATCGCGCCGCGAATGATGGGAATGACGAGGTCAGGCTTGATGGCGAGGGCGCGATGCAGCATCTGACGCGCGATTTCAAGGCCGAGCGCCAGCAACTCCTCGCTGACGGCATCTTCCAGCCCATGCACCGCTTCGCTCATGGTCTGCATGAGCGCCTGAAGCTGCTGAACCTCAGCGGCCAACGCTGCCTCACGCTGCTGGCGTGCCGCCTCCAGTCCTTCCTGGAAACCGGCCTGAAAGCCCTCTTCGTGCGCTTGTTGATGAATCGCCTCGATCTGGGCCGCGGTCGGCATCTGGACGCCTGCAGCACCCGCGGTATTGCTCAGTGCGGCAGGCTTCCAGCGCTGGTAAGCCACACCCAGTTCGCCGAAGATTTTTTCAGCACTCATGGCTGCCACCCGGCATTACAGGAAGCCTTCATCGCCGCCCTTGCCGCCCAGCACGATCTGACCCTCGTCTGCCAGACGCCGCACGATTTTGAGAATTTCCTTCTGCTCTGCCTCGACTTCGCTGACACGCACCGGTCCCTTGGCTTCGAGATCATCGCGCAGCATTTCGGCGGCGCGCTGTGACATGTTTTTGAACACCTTTTCGCGCAGGTCGGCAGAGGCGCCCTTGAGCGCGACGATCAGGGATTCCGACTGCACTTCGCGTAGCAGCAACTGGATACCGCGGTCGTCGACCTTGTTGACATCTTCGAACACGAACATTTCGTCCTGGATCTTCTGCGCCAGTTCCTCGTCGAACGATTTGATGTTGCCCATGACCGAACTTTCGACGGCACCGCCCATGAAGTTGAGAATTTCGGCCGCGGCCTTGATACCGCCGCGCGCCGACTTCTTCATGTGATCGCCACCGGAGAGCAGTTTGGTCAACACATCATTCAGTTCACGCAGTGCGTGCGGCTGGATGCCGTCCAGCGTGGCGATTCGCAGCATCACGTCGTTGCGCAGACGCTCGACGAACTTGCCCAGAATCTCGCTGGCCTGATCGTAATCCAGATGCACCAGAATCGAGGCAATGATCTGCGGATGCTCGTTCTTGATCAATTCGGCCACGGACGCTGCGTCCATCCACTTCAGGCTCTCAATCCCACTGGTATCGCCCCCCTGCAGGATCCGGTCGATCAGATTGCCGGCCTTGTCGTCCCCCAGGGCCTTGGTCAGCATGCCGCGGATATAGCTGTCTGCCCCCATGCCAAGCGTGGTGCGTTGCTCTGCTTCGTTGCGGAACTCACTCAGCGAGTGCTTGATCTGCTCATGAGAAATGTTCTCCAGCGCCGCCATCGCGGTGCCGATCTTCTGCACCTCCTTGGGACCGAGATACTTGAGCACTTCGGCCGCCTCTTCCTCACCGATGCTCATCAGCAGGATGGCACTCTTGAGGATGCCGTCTTCACTCATTCCTTGTTCACCCAGTCCTTGACCACATTGGCGACGATCTTGGGATCGTTTTTGGCCATGCCCTTCACCAACTGCAGATCTTCCTCATAACTGTGCGGCTTCTTGCCGCCGAGTTGCACCACATCGCCGGCGCCACCCGCCGAATATCCACCCTCACCATCCGCAGCGCTTGCACCGGCCGGCACCCGCTCCTGGTACTCAGGGCGTGCACCGATCGCCACCAGCTCGCTCATCATGGGCTTGAGCACCCCCAGCACCAGATACATCAACAGGCCTGCGATCAGCAGGTACTTGACGATTTCCTTGGCCAGCGACTGCATGGCCGGATCCTTCCATATCGGCAATGGCGACGCTTCCTCACCCGTTTCCATGGAGAACGGCGCATTGACCACGTTCAGTGTGTCGCCTCGCGCCTGGTTGAACCCCATGGCCTCCTTGGCGAGGTTGTACACCTGTGTCAGTTCATCCTTGGTCAGCGGGCGGTAATTGACCTTGCCCTTCTTGTCCTTCTCGCCCTTGTTGTTAACCACCACGGCCACGGACAATTTCTTGATGCTGCCGACTGGCTTCTTGACGTGACTGATGGTCTTGTCCAGCTCGTAATTGGTAGTAGAGTCCTTCTGCACCGTACCACCCCCAGCACCTGCTGCGGCTGCGCCCCCGGCTGCCCTCCCGGCGGCAGGCGCGTTAATAGGCGCCGTCGCGGCACCCGGCGGCTGGTTGGACAGTGCGCCCGGCACGCCCTGTGCCGAGGTGCCGCCGCCCATGATTTCGGAGGTTTGCTGACTGCGGATGCTGGACGCATCCGGGGTGGGATTGGGCTTGTAGGTTTCGGACGTTTGTTCTGCTTGGGAGAAATCCAGATCGGCGGTGACCTGAGCACGCACGTTTTCCGCCCCCATGATCGGGCTGATGATGTCCTGAATCCGCTGCGCATAGCTCAACTCGACTTCTTTCAGGAATCCCAGCTGACTGGAATCCAGTCCCAGGATGGTGCCCTTGTTGCTGGCACTGGTCAGCATCTTGCCGTTCTGGTCGATGATGTTCACGTTCTCGGGCGGCATCTCCGGCACGCTACCAGAGATCAGGTGCACGATTCCGGCGACCTGCGCCTTGTCGAGCGAACGCCCGGCGTAGAGGCTGACCAGCACTGAAGCCGACGGTTTCTGCGCATCGCGCACGAACACGGAAGGTTTGGGAATCGCCAGATGCACGCGAGCCCCCTGCACAGAGGCGATGGTCTCGATGGTGCGCGTGATTTCACCTTCAAGCGCACGCTGGTAGTTCACATTTTCCTGGAACTGGGTGATCCCGAACTTCTGGTTGTCCATCAGCTCGAAGCCAACCGAACTGCCCTTGGGCAGCCCTTGGGAAGCAAGTTTCAGGCGCGCCTCGTAGACCAGATTGGACGGCACCATGATCATGCCGCCATCGCCCGTTTTGAAGGGGATATTCTGCTTGGTGAGCGCGTCGATGACTTCGCCGCCATCCCGGTCAGCCAGATTGCCGTAGAGTACGCGATAGTCCGGCGTCTGCGCCCACATCATGGACCCGACGAACAACGCGATCACCGCGGCCAGCGCGATCATCAGCCCGAGCTTGCGTTGTGCCGGGAGTTCGGTGAACCCGCGTAGCAGCGCAGAAAAGGTTTGCGCGGAGGACTCAGCCATCGTCGTTAGGCATCAGTGTGGGTCATCATGATTGACCGTCATTGTAATGGAAAAGGGCCTAACTTCATAAAGGCGAAACACCATATCCGGTCGATTTTTACGCTGGTTTCGAACACAACATGACTGCACTGGAAATCTCGATGGCAATTGCGCCATACTGACGGACAATCCATCGTCGGCATTCCCATGAAAACACCTTCCGTCGCCCACATCGCCACCGCCAGCTTCATCGGCACCGCCATCGAGTTTTTCGACTTCTACCTCTACGCCATGGCTGTGGCGCTGGTCATCGGCACGGTATTTTTTCCACCCGGCGACCCTGTGACGCAGACGCTCAACGCCTTCCTCACCTTCGGCATCGCCTTTGTCGCCCGGCCGCTCGGCGCCGCCTTGTTTGGCCACTTTGGCGACCGCATCGGCCGCAAAGCCACACTGTCCGCATCGCTCCTGCTCATGGGGCTGTCGACGACGCTCATCGGCCTGCTACCCGGCTACGACAGCATTGGCCTCGCAGCGCCCGCCCTGCTCTGCCTGCTGCGTTTCGGACAAGGCATCGGCCTCGGGGGCGAATGGGGTGGTGCCGCACTGCTCGCCACCGAAAATGCGCCGGCCCATCGCCGCAGCTGGTACGGCATGTTCCCGCAACTCGGTCCGTCCGTGGGCTTTCTGCTGGCCACAGGCAGTTTTTTGCTGCTGACGCTGTGGCTGGATGAGCAGTCGTTCCGCGCCTGGGGATGGCGCATTCCCTTCCTGGCCAGCGCCCTGCTGGTGGCGGTCGGGCTCTATGTGCGCCTGCGCCTGCCGGAAACCCCGGTATTTGCATCCGTCCTGCAACAAGGACGGCAACTCGCCTTTCCGCTAGGCACGCTGTTGCGCCGACACTTCAGGCCGATGATCCTGGGAGCACTGGCGATGGTGGTGTGCTACGCCCTGTTTTATACCACGACAGTCTTCGCGCTGAATTACGGCACCTCCACCTTGGGGATTCCACGTCCGAATTTCCTCGCGATGCTGTGCATCGCCGTGCTGTTCATGGCCGCCGCCACCCCCTTGGCGGCGTGGCTAAGCGATCGCCTGGGGAGTCGCCCCGTGCTGCTGACCGGAGGCTTACTCGCGCTGGGTTCCGGCTTTCTGCTCGGCCCCATGCTGGGCAGCGGCAATCCATGGGTAATCACGGCATTTCTGTCGCTGGAACTTTGGCTGATGGGCATCACCTTCGCACCAATGGGCGCGCTGCTACCTGCGCTCTTCCCCCCAGAACTACGCTATAGCGGGGCCGGCGCCGCGTACAACCTCGGCGGGATTCTGGGCGCATCCATGGCCCCTTACATCTCGCAGTTGCTGGTCACACAAGGCGGGCTGCCTGCGGTTGGTGGGTATGTGTCCGTTGCCGCGCTGGTGAGTGTTTTGGCGGTTCTTGCGATGCGGGAACCAGATTAGAAATTCGGCTCGGTTCCATCGGGCTCAGCCGCCCAAGTGCCGCGTAGCATTTTTTCGGCCCAGAACAGGGCGATCATGGTCTTGCCATCCGTAATCCCCCCACCTCGCACCGCCTCCAATGCGTCATCGAGCGTGATCTGCAGCAATTCCAGGGTTTCATCTTCGTCACGACGATGCTCCCCGGCCTGCAACCCCCTGGCGAGATAGATCAGGATGCGTTCGTTGGAATAGCC
This sequence comes from uncultured Methylobacillus sp., assembly GCA_964445115.1. GTDB lineage: Bacteria > Pseudomonadota > Gammaproteobacteria > Burkholderiales > Methylophilaceae > CAIJXJ01. The sequence continues at coordinate 14,882 of CAYUJU010000002.1, forward strand.
GATGCAGGGATGCAGTTGCCCTACGTAGCGCCATTCGCGCGCGGTGTAGCCAGTTTCCTCCAGCAGTTCACGCTGCCCGGTCTGCAGCGGGGTTTCGTTCGGGTCAATCTTGCCGGCCGGCAATTCCAGAAAACTGCGCCGCAGCGGATAGCGGAACTGACGCTCGAACAGGAGGGCACCGTCATCCAGCACCGGGATCACCAGTACCGCGCCCGGATGCAGGATATATTCACGCCCGGTCTCCGCGCCATTCGGCAAGTTGACACGATCGCGTTTGACATGCAGAAGATGACCGTGAAACACGGTCTCGGAGGAAAGTTCGAGCTCTTCGAGCGGGTCGCTCATCGACGCCAGAGGTAGCGCCAGACGAATCCGGGAAAAGCGAATACCAGGAACAGGCAGGCGGTAGTGGCGTAGAACTCCCAGTGCTGCGGCGCTGAATGTCCCATGGTCATGCGTTCCGACAGGAAGGCGATACCCCCCATGACGAAATAGAGCACCACCAGTTCCAGCAGTTGCCAGCCGGCATGTTTTTGCTTGACCTGAATCAGGAAAAACAGGCGCTCGGAGAACCATGGCAGGTTCGCCGCCAGCAAGGCCAGCAACACCAGAATGGCGTGTGTCAGTCCAATGTTCGCCATTTATTCGACGCTCTGGGCAATGGCGTAGGCGCAGAGTTCCATCAGCCACTCCGGCATCAGGCCAATCAGCAGTACCAACAGACCATTCACGCTCAGGACAAAGGCCATGTCAGGGGTCGTCTTGATCGGCGTGTCATCCTGCGGCTCGTCGAAATACATCAGCTTGATGATGCGCAGGTAATAGAACGCACCGATCACCGCCATCAGCACGGCGAAGATCGTCAGCCACAGGAAACCGGCATGCAGTGCAGACTGCAGCACGGCAAACTTGGCATAAAAGCCGAGCGTAGGCGGGACGCCGGCCATGGAAAACATCAGCAGCAACATGAGGAAGGCATACCAAGGGCTACGCTGGTTGAGGCCCTTGAGATCATCCAGGTTTTCCGCTTCGAAGCCCTTGCGCGACAACAGCAGCACCATGCCGAAACCGCCCAGCGTCATCAGCACATAGGCGCTGATGTAGAACATGGCGGAGGTATAGCCGTTCAGGCTGACCGAGAGGAAGCCCAGCAGCAGGAAACCGATATGCGAGATGGTCGAGTAAGCCAGCATGCGCTTGAGGTTGGTCTGCGCGATGGCAGTGATGTTACCGACCACCATAGACAGCATGGCCATGATAATCAGCATACCCTGCCAGTCGTTGGCCAAGGGTTCCAGGCCCTGCACCAGCAAGCGCATGACGAAGGCAAAACCAGCAAACTTGGGGATGGAGCCGATCAACAGGGTCACGGCCGTTGGTGCCCCGTGATACACGTCCGGTACCCACATCTGGAAAGGGACGGCGCCCAGCTTGAAGGCCAGCCCAGCCACCACAAACACCAGACCGAGGATCAGCACCGCATGGTCCGGCACCCCGGTCATCAGGGCGCGACGCACGTCAGCGATATCCAGCGCCCCGGTCGCGCCATAAATCATGGACATGCCGTACAGCAACATGCCGGAAGCCAGCGCGCCCAGCACGAAATACTTCATCGCCGCCTCGGTGGCGCGGGCGTTCTCGCGATCCATCGCCACCAGCGCGTACATGCTGAGCGACAACAATTCCAAACCCATGTACAGGCTGAGGAAGTGGTTGCCCGATACCATGACCATCATGCCGACCAGCGCGAACAGCACCAGCGCGTAGAACTCGCCACGATACATGCCGCGCGCCGCAATGTACCCCCGCGTGTAAATCATCGCCACCAGCGTGGCGAGCGACATCATCAGCTTCAGCACGTCGGCCATCGGATCATCGACGAACATGCCGTTGAACATGTAGCTGACCCCGATGCGGTGGGTGGAAACGGTCAGGATGGCCGCGCTGAGCAAAGTGAGCTGGGTCAGGATATAGCCGACGTAGCGGTGACGGTCGCTCAGGAACAGATCCAGAATCAGGATCACCATGGCCATGCCCAGAATCAGCAATTCCGGCAGGGCTGCCATCAGATCATAGACAATCGGGTGGGTCATATTCATCTCTAGAATCCGGTCGGCAGTTTGCTTTGCGCCAGATGGGACAACAACTGGCTGACCGTCGCGTGGGTCATTTCAGTAATCGGTTGCGGGTAGAGGCCAAAGCCCAGCACCATGACGGCGAGCACGGCCAGGATCAGGCACTCGCGCTTGTTGATATCCTTCAGTTCCGCCACATGCGAGTTGCTCACCTCGCCGTAGAACACGCGCTTGATCATCCACAGGGTGTAGGCCGCACCGAAAATCAGGGTTGTCGCAGCGAGGAAAGCGAACCAGAAGTTTTCCTGTAAGGCACCCAGGATCACCAGGAACTCGCCGACGAAACCGGAAGTTCCCGGCAGCCCGGAATTGGCCATGGCGAACATGACAGCGAAGGCAGCGAACGTCGGCATGGTGTTCACAACACCGCCGTAGTCCTTGATCTGGCGGGAATGGACACGGTCATACAACACGCCGACGCACAGGAACAAGGCCGCGGAAATGAAGCCGTGCGAAATCATCTGCACGATGCCGCCTTCCATCCCCAGCGGATTGAACAGGAACATCCCCAGTGTGACGAAGCCCATGTGGGAGATCGAAGAATAGGCGATCAGCTTCTTCATGTCCTGCTGTACCAGCGCGACCAGTGCGATATACACCACGGCGATGAGTGACAAGGCAATCATAAAGCCTGACAGATAATGGGCAGCGTCCGGCGCGATCGGCATGGCAAACCGCAGGAAACCGTAGGCCCCGAGCTTGAGCATGATCGCAGCAAGCACTACCGAGCCGCCCGTCGGCGCTTCAACGTGGGCATCCGGCAACCAGGTGTGGACCGGCCACATTGGGATCTTGACCGCAAACGCCATGAAGAACGCGAGGAAAATCAGAATCTGCACGTGCAGCGGCATCGGCAGCATGTAGTAATCGATGATCTCGAAACTGTGGTTCGCCTGGCTGAACAGGTAGATGAAGGCGATCAACATCAACAGCGAGCCAAGCAGCGTATAGAGGAAGAACTTGATGGTGGCATACACGCGGTTCGGGCCGCCCCACACCCCGATCACCAGGAACATCGGGATCAGCATCGCTTCCCAGAATACGTAGAACAGCACCGCATCCAGCGCGCTGAATACCCCGATCATCAGGCCCGACATGATCAGGAAGGCCGCTAAGTACTGGGCAACACGTTTCTGGATCACCTCCCAAGCGGCCAGCACCACGATTACGGTCATGAAGCTCGTGAGCAGGATCAGCGGCACAGCGATCCCGTCAGCGCCGAGATGGTAATTGATATTGAAACTGGGAATCCAGCGGAAGCCTTCCTGGAACTGAAAATCGCCATTCTCATAATCAAAACGTGTGTACAGTGGCAAGGTCACAAGGAAGCCGGCGATACTGCCGAACAAGGCAATCCAGCGCGCCAGCCACGCGTTCTTGTCGCTACCGGTGAACAGCACCAGAATGCCCGCGAGGATGGGCACCCAAATGGAAAGACTGAGGATATTGGTGTCTAGCATTTATAGCTTCATGAAAAAGGTCAACAACAGGAACGCCCCGATAATCATGGCGAAGGCGTACTGGTAAATCAAACCGGACTGCAACTGGCGGATCACGGTAGAAATTCTGCCGACTAGGCGTGCCGTGCCATTGACGATGAAGCCATCAATCACCGTCACGTCGCCGATCTGCCAGAGCTTGCCCCCGACCCAGCGGGACCCGCCTGCGAAGAATTTCTCGTTAAAGGCATCGAAACCGTACTTGTTGTCCAGCACACGATAAATGAGCTGTGCCTTCTGCATGATCATGGCCGGGATATCGGGCCGCTTCATGTAGAAGAACCAGGATAGCGCCACACCGCTGGCAGCCAGCAGGAAAGGCAGCGTGGTGAATGCGTGCAGGGCCATGGCAGTCGCACCGTGGAAATGGTGTGCCAGCGTGTGCATGGCCGGGTGCTCTGCCAGGTTGACGTGGATCACGCCACGGAAAAAGTCGCCGAACAGCATGGCCTGTATCGCCAGGAAACCAATCGCCACGGACGGAATTGCCAGCGCGATGAGCGGCAGCGTCACAACCCAGGGCGATTCGTGCGGCTTGTCGTGCGGGCCCAGCCCGTGGTGATGTTCATCACCTGAATGATCGTCATGACCGTGGTGATGTCCTGCCTGCATCCAGCGTTCCTTGCCATGGAACACCAGGAAATACATGCGGAAGGAATAGAACGCCGTCACGAACACGCCCGCCAGCACAGCGAAATAAGCGAAGCCGCTGCCCGCGATGCTGGAAAACTTCACCGCTTCGATGATGGAGTCCTTGGAGTAGAAACCCGAGAAAAACGGTGTGCCGATCAATGCCAGCGAGCCGATCAGCGAAGTGATCCAGGTGATCCTCATGTGATTGCGCAGGCCGCCCATATTGCGGATGTCCTGATCATGGTGCATACCCATGATCACGGAACCGGCCGCGAGGAACAGCAGCGCCTTGAAGAAGGCATGGGTCATCAGGTGGAAAATGGCCACCGAGTAGGCGGAAACGCCCAGCGCGACGGTCATGTACCCCAGTTGCGACAACGTAGAATAAGCCACGACACGCTTGATGTCGTTCTGGATAATGCCGAGGAAGCCCATGAACAACGCGGTAATCGCACCGATCACCAGCACCACGGAGAGCGCCGTCGTGGAGAGTTCGTAGAGCGGCGACATGCGCGCCACCATGAAGATGCCCGCCGTCACCATGGTCGCAGCGTGGATCAGCGCAGAGATTGGCGTCGGACCTTCCATCGAATCCGGCAGCCAGACGTGTAGCGGCACCTGCGCGGACTTGCCCATCGCGCCGACGAAGAGCAGCAGGCAGGTCACGGTCATCAAGGACCAGGCATGCCCTGGAATGATCTCCACCGTAACGTCGGCGAACTGGGGCGCTACCGAGAACACGGCCTGGTAATCCAAACTACCCAGATAATAGAGCACCATGCCGATGCCCAGCAGGAAACCGAAGTCCCCCACGCGGTTCACGAGGAATGCCTTCAAGTTGGCATAGATCGCGGTCGGACGTTTATACCAGAAGCCGATCAGCAGGTAGGACACCAGGCCCACTGCCTCCCAGCCGAAGAACAGTTGCATGAAGTTGTTACTCATCACCAGCATCAGCATGGAGAAGGTAAACAACGAGATGTAGCTGAAGAAGCGGCTGTAGCCGGGGTCCTCATGCATGTAACCGATGGTGTAGACGTGCACCATGAGCGACACGAAGGTGACCACGACCATCATCATGGCCGACAGGCTATCGATCAGGAACCCCACCTCAAACGTCGTGTGCCCACTGGTCAGCCAGGTATACACCGTGCCGTTGTAAACATGGCCGGCCATGACATCCTTCAACACGATTGCCGACAACACAAACGATGCGCCCACACCGGCAATGGTAAGCAGGTGTGCCGCGGCACGCGGCAGGGAACGGCCGAACAGTCCAACGATGACTGCAGACAAGAGCGGCAGCAGGGGGATCAGCAGATAGATTTTTTGCATGTCAGTCATATTGCGATCAGCCCTTCAGGCTTTGCATATCATCCACGTTGATCGAACGCAGGTTACGGAACATCACCACCAGAATCGCGAGGCCAATCGCAGACTCCGCAGCCGCCACGGTCAGGATGAAAAACACGAACACCTGACCAGCCGTATCGCCCAGATAATGCGAAAACGCGATGAAGTTCATGTTCACCGCCAGCAACATCAGTTCGATGGCCATCAGCAGCACGATCACGTTCTTGCGATTGAGGAAAATCCCCACCACGCTGATGGCGAACAGCAATGAGCCCAGAATCAGATAATGTGACAGGGTGACGCTCATGCCTTTTCCCCTTGTTGCGCCGACGGTTCAACCGCTTCAGGCAATTCCACTTCCGCCGGCATGCTGACCATGCGAATACGGTCGGCACGTTTCACCTTCACCTGCTCCGCTGGGTCAATGTACTTGCTATCCTTGCGACGACGCAGCGTCAGGGCAATCGCCGCCACAATCGCCACCAGCAGCACCACGGCTGCAAGCTCGAAAGGCAGCACATAATCGGTGTAGAGCAAACGGCCAAGTTCGGCGGTATTGCTGTAATCGGCCGGATGCGGCGACGGCATTTCGGCCACCTGCCGACCGAAATGCTTTGGCCCAACAACCACAATCATTTCCACCGCCATCACAATCGCAAACGGTAGTGCTAGTGGCAGCGCTTCCCAGAACCCTTCACGCAACTTGTCGAGATTGATATCCAGCATCATCACGACGAACAGGAACAGCACCATCACCGCACCGACATAGACCAGTACCAAGGCAATCGCGAGAAATTCCGCTTCCAGCAGCAGCCAGATGCCAGCGGCCGTAAAGAAGGCCAGCACCAGGTTCAGCGCTGCATGTACCGGGTTGCGCGCCGTAATGACGCGCAAGCCCGCCAGCAGCAGGATCGCCGCGAGCGCATAAAACACGTAGTCTTGAAAAATCATCCCGTACCCTTATCGATACTTGGCATCCACAGCACGGTCGGCTGCGATCTGCTCTTCGAGTTTGTCGCCCACGGCCAGCAGCATGGGCTTGGTATAGAGCAGGTCGCCCTTCTTTTCGCCGTGATAGTCGAATACGCGCGTCTCCACAATCGAATCCACCGGGCAGGACTCTTCGCAGAAACCGCAGAAAATGCACTTGGTCAGGTCGATGTCATAACGCGTGGTACGGCGCGTGCCATCGTTGCGCTGCTCGGACTCGATGGTGATCGCCATGGCCGGGCAGACCGCTTCGCACAGCTTGCAGGCGATGCAGCGTTCTTCGCCGTTGGGGTAGCGACGCAAGGCATGCAGCCCACGGAAACGGGGTGACATCGGCGTACGCTCTTCCGGATATTGCACCGTGATCTTGCGCGCGAAGAAATAGCGCCCGGTCAGCGACATGCCCTTGAGCAGTTCAAGCAGCATCAGGCTTTGGAACAGTTCTTTGATTCTATTGATCATGTCCGTATCCTCCGCCTTAGTGAAACAGATAAGCCAGCGGGGTTTGCATGAAGATGCCGATCACCACGATCCACACCAGCGTGACCGGAATAAACACTTTCCAGCCCAGACGCATGATCTGGTCATATCGATAGCGTGGAAACGTGGCACGGAACCACAGGAACAGGAACAGCAGCGCCGCCACCTTGATCGCGAGCCACGGGAAGCCGTCCGGCAGGAACGACACCGGCGACAGCCAGCCACCGAGGAACATGAGGGCCGCCAGGGTTGCCACCAGAATCATGTTGGCATATTCGGCCAGGAAGAACACCGCGAATGCCATGCCGGAGTATTCGACATGGAAGCCCGCTACGATTTCCGATTCACCTTCCGCCACGTCAAACGGTGCCCGGTTGGTTTCTGCCACAGCGGCAATGAAGTACACGACAAACAAGGGGAACAACGGCAACCAGTACCATGCGAAGAACCCGCCCTGTTGCGCCATCACGATCTTGCCCAGATTCAGGCTGTTGGCCGCCATCAAGACGCCCACCAGCGCGAACCCCATGGCGATTTCATAGGATACGATTTGTGCTGCGCTGCGCAGCGAGCCGAGGAAGGCATATTTCGAATTGGATGCCCAGCCAGCGATGATCACGCCGTAGACGCCCACCGAGGTCATCGCCAGGATATACAGCAGCCCAGCGTCGACGTTAGCAAGTACCAGATCCAGATCGAACGGCACTACCGCCCACGCGGCCAAGGCCGGAGCCAGGACCAGCACCGGGGCCAGTAGGAACAGGAACTTGTTGGCCGCCGTCGGCAGGATAATTTCCTTGAACAGCAGTTTGAGGCCATCGGCAATCGGCTGCAGCAAGCCCTTGGGCCCCACACGATTCGGCCCAATGCGCACTTGCATATAGCCGATCACCTTGCGTTCCGCCAAGGTCAGGTAAGCGACCGCCCCCATGATGGGCGCGACAATCGCGACGATCTTGGCCAATGTCCACACCACAGGCCAGAACGGACCGAACAGTTGCTGGAGAAATTCCATCATGCCAGTTTCTCCACCACGATTTCACCGTACAGGCCGCCCAACAGCGCCGTTTCTTCGCACAACGGCACGCGTACGCAACGGTCCGCAACACGGTCGTCGCGACGCACCGGCAGTTTCACTTGCGGCCCATCCTGACGCACGCCTGCGATTTCGCCTTCACGCAGGCCCAGTTCCGTCATCAACGCACCGTTCATCGCGACGAAGCCGACTGCAGCCTTCCCGGCACGCTGCAGCGATGGCGCCCGGCGCACCACCGCATCGGATTGATACAGCGGCACCTCGCCCAGCCGGCGCAGCGGCACGGACACCGGGCCAACGTACACTTCCGCCAGATGCCGCAGGTTGTTGTTCAGTTTGTTCCACACCACGCGGGAAGGTTTTTCGCCACCGAAAATCTCGTTCTTGACCTGCTCGCTGCTGTCGAAGTCGAAGCCTTCCAGACCCAGCAGATTGCCCAGCACGCGCAGCACCTTCCAGCCCGGGCGACATTCACCCAGCGGCTTCACCGCAGCGGCGAAGCTTTGCACCCGGCCTTCCATGCTCATCACCGTACCCGAGGTCTCGGTAAACGGTGCAATGGGCAGCAACACATCAGCGTCATCGAGAGACGGCGATTTGAACGCTGTCAGGGCAACGACGAACTCGGCCTGCGCCATCGCTGCGGTTGCTTCACGACCATTGCGGCAATCCAGCGTCGGTTCGACATTGACCAATACATAGGCCTTGCGCGGTTGCTCCAGCATGGTACGTGCATTGAGCGCACCAGCACCTGGCAGCACGCGGGCAAGGTCCAGCCCTACGCGGTTGGCAGACTCGGACAGGACGCCGAACGTAGCACCGCACAGGGAGGCGATGGCTTCAGCCAAGCTATAGAGTTCGGAATAACGCGGGTGATGCTGTGCCATGTTGCCCAGGAACACCCCGGACATCGGGCTGATCAGGTCATACTCCTTGCCATGGCCGGCAAGGCTCTGCGCCATAGCTTCCGCCTTGGGAGTCACCTGTACGCCTTCCAGCAACTGGTTCAGCGAAGGCGGCAGGCACAGGGACAAGCGCTGGAGACCAGACATCGCCTTGAGAATCTGCAGGAGAATGTTGATCATGCCGTCCAAGCTGCGGATTTCCTTGAAGGCCACCGGGATCTGCGGATCATCATCCACGGAATTGATCAGCGCCAGTTCCGCGCCATTCATGCGGACCGCATGGCGCAAACGATGCGTCAGCAGCGGATGTTCGTTACGCAGATTGCTGCCGATCACCAACACGCGATCCATGACCTGCAGATCCGGGATGTTGCAACCCATCCACGGGGTGCCTTGGAAATGCCCATCCAGTCGGAAGTCGGCACGACGCAAACGGTGGTCCACGTTGCCACTGCCGAGTCCACGGGCGACCTTCTTGGTCAGATACCCCTCTTCCATCGTGCTGGTCGGCGCCACCAGGAAGCCAATCTCATTGGCATCTTTTTCAGACTGCAGTTTCAGTCGGTTGGCAACGAATTCCAGTGCTGACTTCCAGTCAGCTTCTTTCCATTCGCCATTCTGCTTGATCATCGGCACGGTCAGACGATCCGCACTGTTCAGCCCCTCGTAGGAGAAACGGTCGCGGTCGGAAATCCAGCACTCGTTGATGCTTTCCTTCTCGCGTGGCAACACGCGCATGACCTGATTGTTCTTGACCTGCACCTCGATCTGCGAACCCAGTGCATCGTGCACCGCGATGGACGGGCGACGCACCAGTTCCCATGAGCGTGCGGAATAACGGAACGGCTTGGAGGTGAGCGCCCCCACCGGACACAGGTCGATGATATTGCCGGAAAGTTCGGATTCGACGCTCTTGTCGACATAAGCCGTGATTTCGGCATGCTCACCGCGGTTGATCAGCCCCAGTTCCATCATGCCGCCGACTTCCTTCAGGAAACGCACGCAGCGGGTGCACTGGATACAGCGCGTCATGTCGGTCGACACCAGCGGGCCGATGTTCTTGTTCAAGACCACGCGCTTTTCTTCGGTATAGCGCGATTTGACGCCACCGTAACCCACGGCGATGTCCTGCAGCTCGCACTCGCCACCCTGATCACAGATCGGGCAATCCAGCGGGTGGTTGATCAGCAGGAACTCCATCACGCTCTTCTGTGCCTCGATGGCAGCCTTGGAGCGCGTAAAGATTTTCATGCCTTCGGAGACTGGCGTCGCACAGGCCGGCAGGGGCTTGGGGAATTTCTCCACCTGCACCAGACACATGCGGCAATTGGCCGCCACCGACAGCTTCTTGTGGTAACAGAAGCGCGGGATGGCCACGCCGATCTTATCGGCCGCATCGATGATGGTGCTGCCGTGCTCGACTTCTACTGGCTGGCCGTCGATTTCGATGTTCAACATAAGCTTACTTGCCCGTCACCATGCTGCGACCGTGCTGAATATAGTATTCAAACTCGGGCCGGAAATGTTTGATAAAACTCAGCACCGGCGTCGCCGCTGCGTCCCCCAGCGCACAGATCGTACGGCCGGAAATATTGCCGCTGACATCGGTCAGCAGATCGAGGTCTTCCATACGCCCCTCGCCATCGACGATGCGCTTGACCACGCGGTACAGCCAGCCTGTGCCTTCGCGGCAAGGCGTACACTGCCCACAGGACTCCTCGAAGAAGAAATAGGAGAGACGTTTCAGCGTCTGCACCATGCAGGTGGTTTCGTCCATCACGATCACGGAACCGGCCCCCAGACTGGAACCCGCCTTGGACAGCCCATCATAATCCATGGTCGCGCCCATAATGGCGGCAGCCGGCATCACGGCTGTCGAAGGTCCGCCCGGAATCACCGCCTTGAGCTGACGTCCCTTCCACACTCCGCCGGCCAAAGCCAGCAGCTCGGGGAACGGCGTCCCCATGTTCACTTCGAAGTTACCCGGCTTCTCGACATGTCCGGAAACGGCAAAGATCTTGGTCCCGCCGGAATTGGGCACGCCCAGATCCTGGAAGGCCTGACCGCCATGCTGCAGGATGAAGGGAATCGAAGCGTAGGATTCGGTGTTATTGACGTTGGTCGGCTTGCCGTAGACCCCAAAACTGGCCGGGAACGGCGGCTTGAAACGCGGCTGCCCCTTCTTGCCTTCGATGGACTCAATGAGCGCGGTTTCTTCGCCGCAGATGTAGGCGCCATAGCCATGATGCGCATACAGGTCGAAGGAGAAGTTGGTGCCGAACAGGTTTTCCCCAAGGAAACCTGCGGCGCGCGCTTCATCCAGAGCCTTCTCGAAAAACACGTAGTCTTCCCAGATTTCACCGTGGATGTAGTTGTAGCCGACACGTGCGCCCAAGGTGTAGGCCGCGATGGCCATGCCCTCGATCAACTGGTGCGGGTTGTAGCGGATGATGTCGCGATCCTTGAACGTCCCTGGCTCGCCTTCATCGGTATTGCAGACCAGATATTTGGTGCCGTCATAGTAGCGCGGCATGAAGCTCCACTTGAGCCCGGTGGGAAAACCCGCACCACCACGACCACGCAGGCCGGACATCTTGACCTGATTGATGATTTCGGTCGCCTTGACCTTCTCGGTCACGATGCGCTTGAGTGTTTCATAGCCACCGATGCTGCGGTAGGTCTCCAGCGACCCCGGATTAGGGAGGTGCAGGGTGCGGAAACAGACTTCGTTCGCCATTATTCCAGCCCCCCGAGGATTTCATCGACCTTTTCTGGCGTCAGGTACTCGCACATGCGCTTGTTGTTGATGTGAAACAACGGCGCACCGCCGCAACAGCCCATGCACTCACCTTCCTTGATGGTGAACTTGCCGTCTGGCGTCGTTTCACCCAAGTGGACACCGAGACGATGCTCCAGATGTTCAACGATTTCGTCCGAGCCGCGCAGCATGCAGGAAATATTGGTACAGACCGTGATCTTGTGCTTGCCGACCGGTTCGAGTTCGTACATGTTGTAGAACGTCGCCACTTCGAGCGCGGCGATCGCCGGGATACGCAGGTAATCCGCGACAAAGGCGATGGTTTCCTTGGACAGCCAGCCCAGTTCATCCTGAGCGATGCGCAGTGCCGACATCACAGCAGACTGGCGCCTGTCCTCGGGATACTTGACCAGCTCCTTGTCGATCAGGGCGAGGGATTCTTGGGACAACATCAGCGATCAATCTCCCCGAACACGATATCTTGCGTACCGATGATGGCGACCAAGTCGGCGATCATGTGGCCGCGCGTCATTTCATCCAGCGCCGCCAGATGGGCAAAGCCCGGCGCGCGTATCTTCAGGCGATAAGGTTTGTTGGCGCCATCCGAAATCATGTAGATGCCGAACTCGCCCTTCGGGTGCTCCACTGCGGCGTAAGCCTCACCGGCCGGCACGTGAAAGCCTTCGGTAAAGAGCTTGAAGTGGTGGATCAGCGCTTCCATGTCCTGCTTCATGCCTTCACGGCTGGGTGGCGCAATCTTGGAGTCCTGCGCAATGACCGGCCCCGGATTGCTCCGCAGCCAAGCAATGCATTGCTGGATGATTCGGTTGGATTGACGCAATTCTTCGATACGCACCAGATAGCGGTCATAGGAATCACCGTTGACGCCGACCGGAATGTCGAAATCGAGCCGGTCATACACCTCATAAGGCTGCTTCTTGCGCAGATCCCACGCAAAACCGGAACCGCGCAGCATCGGGCCAGTCAGGCCCAGCGACAGCGCGCGCTCCGGCGACACCACACCGATGCTCACGGTACGCTGCTTCCAGATGCGATTATCGGTCAGCAGGGTCTCGTATTCGTCCACATAGCCGGGGAAACGGTTGGTGAAATCCTCAATGAAATCGAGCACCGAACCCTGACGGTTTTCGTTCAGCGCCTTGATGTCGTCCCCGGAACGGAAACTGTTCTCCTGGTATTGCGGCATACGATCCGGCAAATCACGATACACGCCGCCAGGACGGTAATACGCGGCGTGCATGCGCGCACCGGAAACCGCCTCGTACACATCGAACAAATCCTCGCGCTCACGGAAGGCGTACAGGAAAACCGTCATCGCACCGACGTCCAGCGCGTGAGCGCCCAGCCACAAGAGGTGGTTCAAGATGCGAGTGATTTCGTCGAACATCACCCGGATATATTGGGCGCGCTCCGGCACCTGAATGCCCATCAGCTTCTCGATGGCCATGACATAGGCATGTTCGTTGGCCATCATGGACACATAGTCCAGACGATCCATGTACGGCACGGACTGCAGATAGGTGCGATTTTCCGCCAGCTTTTCCGTACCGCGATGCAAAAGCCCGATATGCGGGTCGGCACGCTCGATCACCTCGCCGTCCAGTTCCAGCACGAGACGCAGCACACCGTGCGCCGCGGGGTGCTGGGGACCGAAGTTCATGGTGTAGTTACGAATTTCAGCCATGATGGAAACCTTCGTTGCGAATGACGCGCGGCACGTTGTTACGTTCATCGATAGAAACCGGCTGGTAAACCACGCGCTGCTGATCGGGGTCGTAACGCATCTCGACATTGCCGATCATCGGGAAGTCCTTGCGGAACGGATGACCGACAAAGCCATAGTCAGTCAGGATGCGGCGCAAGTCGGGATGCCCTTCGAACATCAACCCGAACAGGTCGAACGCCTCGCGCTCGAACCAGTTGGCCGCCGACCAGACGTCGACGACCGACGGTAGCACCGGGAACTCATCGTCCGCAGCAAATACTTTCAGACGTACGCGCTGATTGAGGGTCACGGACAGCAAGTGATAAACCACGGCGTAACGCGCACCTTCCCACGCCCCCTCACCATAAGCGCTGTAATCGACGCCACACAGGTCGATCAACTGCTCGAACTTCAAATCCGCGTGATCGCGCAACAGCAAGGCCACCTCAAGCAGCTGCGCCGGCGCCACCTGCACGGTGACCTCGCCCACATGGGTGCGCAGGTCAACCAACCGCTCGCCGAGGACCACACGTAACTGCTCTGTAAGCTTTTCGAGACGCGTCATGATCTGGCAATCGTATTGGTACGCTTGATCTTGTTCTGCAACTGGATGATGCCGTACAGCAACGCCTCAGCGGTCGGCGGACAGCCAGGCACGTAGACATCGACCGGCACGATACGGTCACAACCGCGTACCACCGCATAGGAATAGTGATAGTAACCGCCACCGTTGGCACAACTACCCATGGAAATCACCCAGCGCGGCTCGGCCATCTGGTCATAGACCTTACGCAGCGCAGGAGCCATCTTGTTCACCAGCGTGCCGGCCACGATCATCACATCGGACTGGCGCGGGCTGGGGCGGAACACGATACCGAAACGGTCGAGGTCATAGCGGGAAGCCCCTGCATGCATCATTTCGACGGCACAACAGGCGAGGCCGAAAGTCATCGGCCAGAGCGAACCTGTACGGGTGTAATTGATGACGGTATCGAGGCTTGTGGTGACAAAGCCTTTTTCCATGATGCCTTCGATGCTCATGCCGCTACTCCCATTCCAGCGCCCCTTTTTTCCACTCGTAGATGAAGCCCACGACCAAGATGCCGAGGAACACCATCATGGAAATGAATCCGAACAGACCGATTTCCTGCAGCACGACCGCCCACGGAAAAAGGAAAGCGATTTCAAGGTCAAACAGGATGAACAGGATGGCGACGAGGTAGTAACGCACGTCGAACTTCATGCGCGCGTCTTCGAAGGCCTCGAAGCCGCATTCATAAGGAGAGTTTTTTTCGCTGTCGGGGCGATGGGGTGCCACGACTTTACCGAGGAATATGGGGGCTACGCCGACGCCGAGGCCGACGAGTATGAACAGCAGAATCGGAAAGTAGTTTTCCAGCACGCTAGTATCCAGTTTTCCTGGCTAAATTTTTATTGGTGCCGACGGCGAGACTCGAACTCGCACGGCTTTCGCCACTACCCCCTCAAGATAGCGTGTCTACCAATTTCACCACGTCGGCATTCATTTCGGGAAGCTCAACCCCGAACCACCACTACAGGAGCTTACTGAGGAACATCCTTTGCCTTGGACGCATCCACCGGCGCCGGCACATCGGCGAGCTTGCCGTCAGCCGGAACCTGCGAGGAACTCTGCTGCGCCTTCACCACACTGGCGCTTTTTCCATCATGATTGGCAAAGAAGGCCAACGTCAAGCTGGTAATAAAAAACACGGTGACCGCAATGGCGGTCGCACGGCTCAACAGGTTAGCGGAACCGCTCACCCCGAACAGGCTGCCGGACGCGCCACTACCAAAAGCAGCCCCCATGTCGGCACCCTTGCCATGCTGCAGCAGCACCAGACCGACAACAGCCAGAGATGCCAGGATATGCACAAACCAAACAATTGTTTCCATTGAACTTTTACTCTTTATTTTCCGCCGCGCGCCGCATTGGCCGCCCGACAGATTGCAACGAATTCATCTGATGCCAGCGATGCGCTCCCAACGAGCGCCCCATCGATATCTGGCTTAACGAATAATTGTGCCGCATTTGCCGATTTTACGCTACCCCCATAGAGGATCCGCATCCTGGCAGCAAGCTCCAGATCCTGCCTTGCCAGACGGTGCCGGATGAACTCGTGCACGGCCTGCGCCTGCGCCGGCGTGGCCGATTTCCCGGTACCGATCGCCCATACTGGCTCGTAAGCACAGACAATCTTGTCCATGAGCTTAACGCCGATGATGTTCATCACCCCGTCCAGTTGACTGGCAACCACCGCCTCGGTGACGCCGGCCTCGTATTCGTCCAGCGTCTCGCCCATACAGTAGATCGGTGTCAGGCCGGCCTTGATTGCGAGCTTGATGCTGCGCGCCGCGCACTCGTTGGTCTCACGGAACTGACCGCGCCGCTCGGAGTGCCCGATAATCGCGTAAGTACAGCCAAAATCCGCCACCATCCAGGCTGACACCGCACCGGTGAAGGCACCCTGCTCGTTCTGATGGACGTTTTGCGCCCCCCAAGCCACATTGGTGCCTGCCAGCAACTGCTGCGCCTGAAACAAATAGGGATGCGGCACGCACACAGCGAAGTCGGCCTTCGCAAAGTCACGCACCCCCTCGACCACTTCGTGCAGCAACTGCTGATTGCGCTCGAGGTTGCCGTACATCTTCCAGTTCGCGACTACCAGTTTGCGACGCATCGTCTTCTCACGAAAAATCCACGCGCATGATACGCGGGAAGCGGCAGGCGGGCAAAGTCAAACCGCCGGCTCCCAGTGACGCAGCACCAGCTGCAATGAGCGGTTGCCGTTGTATTCGTTGGCTTGCAGGCGATAGACCGCCCGGATCGCTTCCGGCAACTTGTCGATGCAGTTGAACAAAATCGCTTCCAGACGCCGCCCCGATTTTTCCAGTCGCAACTTGAGATGGCGCTCGCCGACGATGCGTTGCTCGAGCACGCGGAACACATCGTCGAATTCCGGCGCGGCAAACCCTTGACCCCATACCTGTCGTTCCAGTTCATCCGCCAATTCCAGCGCCATATCGCGCACATCGACTGGGCCATCGGTTTCGATGACCGCCTCCAGGTCTGCTGGACGCAAGAGGCTGTTGACCACGGTTTCGAATGCGGCAGCAAAGCGCCCCAGATCCGCCTCGCGAATGGACAGGCCGGCCGCCATGGCGTGGCCGCCAAAACGCAACAACACGTCCGGATGGCGCTTGGAGACCAGATCAAGCGCATCGCGCAGATGCAACCCCGGAATGGAGCGGCCAGAGCCCTTCAGTACGCCGTCACCGGCGCTGGCGAAGGCGATGACGGGACGGTGAAAACGCTCCTTGATGCGCGATGCCAGAATGCCGATCACCCCCTGGTGCCAGTCTGGCTGGTAAAGACTAAGACTGTAGCGTTCCCCAGGATCAAAGGCTTCCAGATCGGCCAGGGCGGATGCGTGCATATCAGCCTCGATGTCGCGCCGCTCGCGGTTGAGGGCGTCCAACCGCTGCGCCATACGCGTAGCTTCGGTGTCATCGGTGCTCAGCAGGCAATCAATGCCGAGCGACATATCCTCCAGCCGCCCCGCAGCATTGAGGCGTGGCGCCACGCTGAACCCAAAATCCTGCGTCCCGGCCCGCGCCGGATCGCGCCCCGCCACGCGCAGCAAGGCGTTGATGCCGGGGCAGCCCTTGCCGGCGCGAATCCGGCGCAAACCCTGCTCCACCAGGATGCGGTTGTTTTCATCCAGCCTGACCAGGTCCGCCACGGTGCCCAGTGCGACCAGGTCAAGCAACTCTGTCAAATTGGGTTCAGCCCCCTCGGCGAACGCCCCCCGGGAACGCAATTCGGCGCGCAACGCCAGCATGAGGTAGAAGGCCACCCCGACGCCAGCGAGGTGCTTGCTGGGAAAATTGCAGCCGGGCTGGTTGGGATTGATGATGCAGGCCGCGTCTGGCAGCGCATCCCCGGCCAGGTGGTGGTCCGTCACCATGACCTGCAGCCCCAATGCATTAGCGGCTGCAACGCCTTCGATGCTGGCGATCCCGTTGTCGACCGTAATCAGGATATCGGGCTTGCGCTGGGCCGCCAGCGCCACGATCTCGGGGGTCAGGCCGTACCCATACTCGAAACGGTTGGGGACCAGGTACTCCACCTGCCCCCCCAGCATGCGCAGTCCGCGCACGGCCACGGCGCTGGCAGTGGCGCCATCGGCGTCGTAATCGCCGACGATGAGCAGTTTCTTCTGTTGCGCGATAGCATCGGCCAGCAGGCTCGCCATGCGCGGAGCATTTGTCAGTCGGGCTGGGGGCAACAGCCCGGCAAGGGACGATTCAAGCTGGGCGGACGCCGTGATGCCACGCGAGGCCAGAATGCGCGCCAGCAAGGGATGCCGACCTTCGCCCTGCAGTTTGAGCGCGATATCGGCAGGAAATTCACGAGGAACGATGCTAACCAAGATAGGTCTCCAAAGGCCGCGAACGGCGCCAGAACTTGAACAGGGAGGCACGATGCAGCACATAGCCACGCACGGCGGCCGGACCGGCCAGCAGCAATTCCAGTCGAGCGAGTGAGCCGCACCGCAAGGCCTCCAGCAGCGGCAACAGCCAAACCCGATCGATTTCATCCCATCGCGCCGCGCGCGCTGACGGGCTGGACTGCGCGGCAGAGGCCGGCAAGATCAACAGTCCCGCCTCGGGCAAGGGCTGCGCCAGCAAAGTCTGCATCGATGCGGGCAGCCCCATAGCCACCGCCCCAGCGGCGCGGGCCAAGCCGAGCGCCAATGGATCGTCGGACCATACCTTGAGTGCAGGATGCACCGGTAACGCCTGATGCTGGCCACCGCCCCAGAACCACAGGCTGTTGACGGGCGGCAGCCCGGACTGTTCCCGCGCTGCGTTGACAGGATGCTGGTGCAACAGCATCTGGATTTCGTTGAGGCGGCGGTGCCAGAGCATGGCCTCGCCGCCCTTGGGCAAGTGGGGATGGATATTCCGCCCCAGCACGTCCGACAACGGCGTGGTAGAGAGATCGGGGGCGTGGTCGAGCCGGACAAACCAAACGTCCGCACGCGGGGCGTAAAAGATCAGGCCGTCGACGGAAAAGTGGGCATTGAGCGCCGCCACGAGGGCATCTACCTGCGACCGCGACAGGCCTTGGGCGACGCCCTCCATGGCGAAGCTGTCGCGCTGAAGTTGCAACTGCACCGGGCTTGCATAAAGCCAGTAGCCGCGCTCGGCCGGCAAGCCATCACCCGAGGCAGCGTAGGGGGCCGCCGGCAGCGTCTGTTGTGACCCGGCGCCAAATGTCGTGCATAGCCAGCGCTCGAACCCACCGGATTCCGGCATCACGGGCGTCGCCGTGCGCAGCAGGGTTTGCAACGCCGGCGGGCAGGCGATGTCCACCACGTTTTCACGCGCCAGGCCTGTCAGCAGCAATCGAAAAACCGGAGCAGATTTCACTGTTATTCCATACAAACCGGCGTTAGTATCTCGGGATCACATTCTTCAAGCATCGCATTATGGAACTGATCCTCTGGCGTCACGCCGAAGCAGAAGACGGCACCCCAGACCTGGAGCGTGCCCTGACCCCCAAAGGCCACAAGCAGGCCGAAAAGATGGCCGCCTGGCTGAAACAGCGCATGCCAGCCCACACCCACGTGCTGGTCAGCCCGGCGAAACGGACGCAGCAAACCGCGGCAGCACTCGGCGGGCATTTTACCACGCTGGATGTGCTCGCCCCCGGCGCCAACCCCGAAGACGTGCTGGAGGCGGCAGGCTGGCCGGAGGAAACCGACAGCGTTCTGATCGTCGGACACCAGCCTACGCTGGGCGCGGTGGCCGCGATTGCGCTAGCCAACCTTGACGATGCCTGGAGCATCAAGAAAGGTGGCATCTGGTGGATCAGCACCAAGACGCACGACGGCGAGATCGAATCCCTGCTGCGCGCTGCCATCACCCCCGACCTGATCTGACTGGTCCATGCGCACCGTTCTGATCGCGAACCCGAAAGGCGGCAGCGGCAAGACCACCGTCGCCACCAACCTGGCGGGTTATTTCGCCACACGCGGGCGGCGGGTATTGCTCTCCGACCTGGACCGGCAACAGTCGGCGATGGAATGGCTACGTCGCCGCCCCTACCGGTTGCCGCTGATTCGCCCGTCCGACGAAAAAAAGGGTCACCAGGACAAGAGCGCCGAATGGTTGATCGTCGACTCCCCCGCCGGGTTGCGCGGCGACAAGATGACCGAGGCCATCAAGGCGGCAGACTGGGTGATCGTGCCGGTGCAGCCATCGGCGTTCGATATCGGCGCGACGCGCGACTTTCTTGAAGCACTGCGCGAGGAAAAGGCCATCCGCAAGCAGAAAACCTTTGTTGCCCTGGCCGGGATACGCGTCGATGCGCGTACCCGTACCGCCGCCAACCTACAGTCGTTCATGGAATCGACCGGCCTGCCTATCCTCACCTACCTGCGCGAGGCCCAGGTGTATCGCCTCGCCGCAGAACAGGGCGCCAGCCTGTTCGATATCCGTCCCTCGCTGGTCGCCCGCGACCTGCAGCAATGGTCACCATTGCTGCACTGGCTCGTCAATTCGGATTAGGCGCCTGCCATGTCCAACGAGATCGAACTCAAGCTTCGCATCTCGCCTGCGGATGCCGCGAGGCTACGCCAGCATCCGCTGATCCTCGACCATCTGCGCGAGCCACCGGTCACCCACAAGCTCACCAGCATTTATTACGACACCCCGGACCTCGCCCTGCTCGATGCCGGCATCAGCCTGCGCGTACGCCGCATGGCGGGGGGCTGGTTTCAGGCGGTGAAGGCAGCCGGGCACTCCTCCGCAGGCCTGCACCAGCGCATGGAGTGGGAGGACATTATCGCGGCCGGGCACCCGGATTTCAGCAAGATCACCGAGCCTTCGCTCACCCGTATTTTCGATCAGCCATCATTAAGGCAGGCGCTGGCGCCGATTTTCACCACTGACGTGCGGCGCACCGAATGGCATCTGGTCTGGGATAACGGTGACCACGTGGAGCTGGCGCTGGATATTGGCCATCTCGTCATCGGCACATCGCGCGAACCGATCCGCGAAATCGAGCTGGAACTGAAGGCGGGCGAGACGCGCAGGCTATTCGAGCTGGCGCTGGCGCTGCAGAACGACCTGTGCCTGGAACTGGAAAACGTCAGCAAGGCGCAGCGCGGCTATGCGCACTACCGACCGCAAGCGCCGACCGTCGAGCGCGCCCACCACACTCTGCTGAAAAAGCATCTGCCGGCCACGGCCGCGTTCCGGCAGATCGCGTGGGAATGCCTGGGACAGTGGCAGGGGAACCACGACATGGTGCTGCATGGCGATGACCCCGAGGGCGTGCACCAGATGCGCGTAGCCTTGCGTCGCTTGCGCTCAGCCATCGGCACCTTTCGCGACGTGCTGAACCCGGACGAAGCCGCCAGACTGACGCAAGAACTGCGCTGGATCACCGAGGTGCTGGGCCGGGCACGCGATTTGGACGTATTTCTCAGCGACACCCTGCCGCCCATGCTGCTGCACCTGCAGGCACACCCGGGGTTACTGGCGCTGCGCGAGGCTGCCCGCAAGGCTCAGGGGCGCGCCTACGCCGAAGCCCGTGCCGCCCTCGGCACGCAGCGATACCATCGCTTGCTGCTTTCGCTGGGGGCATGGCTGGAGAGCCTGTCATCCCCGGACCATAGTCAAGGGCCTGAGGTTCACATCCTGGCAAAGCGCATGCTGGCGAAGCGTTACCGCCAGCTTTGCCGACATGGCCAGCGTCTGGATGACATGCATCCGGAAGAGCGCCATGCCGCGCGCATCGCCGCGAAGAAACTGCGCTATACCGCTGAATTTTTCAGCAGCCTCTACCCGGACAAGGAGGCACGCTCGTTTTTACGCAAACTCACGGCCCTGCAGAATGTGCTTGGCGACCTGAACGACGTGAACGTCACCGACCATCTGATCCGCACGCTATCCCCGGGAAAACCGTCACGCGCTGCTGAAGAAGCCCATCACCTGTTCATGGGATGGAGTGCGGGCCGAGCACATCACCAGTTGACTCAGATGCGCCGCGCCTGGAAATCGTTTGCCGCCTGCCGGGTGTTCTGGCGCTAATGACTCCCGGGCCATGCTGGACAAGACAGTTTGGCTTACACTAGCGCCTAGAACATACTCATCACGGGGAGCATCATGAATCTGGAAAAAGTCGTCTTCGGTTTCTTCATCGTCCTGGCCATGACGCTCAATTTCGGTTTTTTCATCGGCGACATGGCTGACCCGGAGTTCCACCATCCCTATGAGTTGTTTGCCGCCATCGTGGTCAACCTGATCGCCACGGTGCTGAAATTCGGCGATCGCACCCAGATCGGCGCCATCCATCTGTCCACCAGCCTGGTGGCCGACCTCCAACTGATCACCGCGGCCATTGTGTGGGCCTCCGTCAGCGGACTGGGGCCAGAAATTCCTGCCGGGGCCATGGTCAGTATCGTGTCGCTTTCTGGCGGCGCATTCCTTGCCAACGTGACTTCGGTCATCCTGCTTATGGTCGAAACCATCATGCTGCGCCGCTAGCGCGTGCCCCCCCTCGATTCGGCAGGCGGACTCTCTTGGATAGCATTCTTTTCCTGATCTTGCGGCGCATGCGCGCGCCGCTGATCACGCTGGTTGTCAGCTACACCATTACGGTGTTCGGCTTCACCTTGATGCCGGGGGTGGACGCCGCGGGCAAACCTTGGCACATGAGCCTGTTCGAGGCGTTCTACGTGGTGAGCTACACGTCAACCACCATCGGCTTCGGCGAGGTTCCCTATGCGTTCTCGACGGCACAGCGGTTGTGGATGGTATTCACCATCTACCTGACCGTGATTTCATGGTTCTATGCGCTGGGCAAGATGATTGCGCTGGCGCAAGACCCGGCCTTGCGCCAGGCATTCACCCTCGCCCGCTTCGCACGCGCGGTTCGACTGCTGCACGAACCCTTTTACATCGTATGCGGCTACGGCGGCACCGGCAGCCTGCTGGTCGACGCGCTCGACCGTCACGGCATCCGCGCGGTCACGGTAGAAATCCTGCAGGATCGCATCAATGAGCTCGAACTCAAGGATTACCAGTCCCCCGTGCCAGGCCTGTGTGCCGATGCCCGCTTACCGGACATCCTGCTCCAGGCCGGCATTCTGCATCCGATGTGTGGCGGCGTGGCCGCGCTCACCGACGACGACCATGCCAATCTCGCCATCGCCGTCGCGGTCAAGCTGCTGAAACCCGACCTCAAGGTGCTGTGCCGTGCCGAAAACCAGGAAACCGCCGCCAACATGGCCTCCTTCGGCACCGACCACATCATCAACCCGTATGAATTGTTCGGCGAGCATCTCGCCATGGAGGTCCACGCGCTGGGGACCTACCTGCTGCACGAATGGCTGACCGGCGTGCCGGGCTCGTCACTGCCCTCTCCCGCCTGCCCGCCAATCGGCAAGTGGATCGTGTGCGGTTACGGGCGCTTCGGTAAATCCGTGGTGGAAAACTTGCATCGCGAGCACATGCAAACCGTCATCATCGAAGCCGACCCGGAACTCACGGGATGTACCGACTGCATTGTCGGCAGCGGTGCCGAAGCCCGTACCCTGCTGGAAGCCGGCATCCATGACGCCGTCGGCATCGTCGCCGGCACGGACAACGACGTGAACAACCTCTCCATCGTCATGACGGCGCTGGAACTCAAACCCGACCTGTTCGTCGTCATCCGCAAGAACAACCGCAGTAACGCACCGCTGTTCCAGAAGTTCGATGCCGACATCACCATGCAGCCCAGCGATATCATCGCCCACGAGTGTCTGGCGCACCTGATCACGCCATTGCTGGCGCAATTCCTCAGCCATGCCCGCAACCAGAGCAATGCCTGGGCCAACGAACTGGTGGGGCGACTGGTGGAAACGGTGGGCGAGCAGGTACCGGAAACCTGGCGGGTCACGCTTTCGGGCGAGTTGTCCCCTGCCGTCATCAATCTGCTGGACCATGGCAAGACCGTCACGCTGTACACCATCATGCGCGACCCCGCCAACCGCGACCAGACCTTGCCACTGGTCCCACTGCTGCTCTCCCGCGACGGAGAGTCCATCCTGCTGCCGGACCCGTCGATGCCGCTGGAAATTGGCGACCTGATCATGTTCTGCGGCAAACACCTCGCCCGGTCCTCGCAGGCACTCACCCTCACCAACCGCAAGGTACTCACCTACGTACTCGACGGCACCGAACTGCCGGACGGCCTGGTCTGGCGCTGGATCTACCAGCGTCGCAGCAAACCATGAAAAAAGCCGCCGGGGTTGCCGGCGGCTTGGTCCTCACCCCTGCCTCGTGAGCGGGGCGGTTTCCGTCAATGATCCCAACGGTCCTCACGATCGCGGCCACGCTTGTCCCAGCCGCGATGATAGCCGTTGTCATGACGCTCATACCCCGGCACGTAACTCACCACGTTGTTGCGGTACTCCGGGGCGATCGACACGCGCACGCTGACGGTATCGCCCGGGTCGTTTGCCATGCTGGTGGTGTAATCGCGACCGTTATAGCGGTAAGTCACCAGATAGCCACGGTTCACCGTCTGCCAGTTATCGACCTGCACGCAGCGTTCCACCGGTCGGGTGCTGTAGCCGGAATCGCGGCGGCCGCTGTTGTCGATCCGGTCGCCGACGATGGCACCGGTGGCGGCACCTACCGCCGCCCCGGCGATACGGCCCTTGCCCTTGCCGATCTGGCTACCGATCAGGCCACCGGCGATGCCGCCGATGATGGACCCGGCCACATCGCGGTCGCCGGATTGATAGTAGGAATCACGCGTATATTCGGTATGGCACTCCTGGCGCGGGCTGTTGATGCGCTCGGTCTGCGGCATGGCCGACAACACGCGTGCCGTATCGTAATAGACATCGTCTGCAGAGGCCGGCAACGCAATCACGCTCAGCAGCATCAAGGAAGCACCGAATCTGTTTGTGTTCACGTCAAATCTCCTTCGTTTTCTCATTCCCGTTGCGAAATCGCAGCGGTCACGTGAATAACGAGGGAAATCAGCGCATGTTGACGCCCTTACATTCTTTTACATGTTGACGTCAGGCTGATGTGACGGCGCCTAGATCGAGACCCGGTCACCCTCTTGTGGCACCTCGGTGTCCCACCCCAGACGTTCCGTGATCAGCCCGGCGAACTGGGTTGCCGTTGCAGACTCGCCGTGGACGACGAAGGTCTGGCGCGGGGCGCGGCGGAAGTGGTTGAGCCAGTCCAGCAGCGCGGCCTGGTCGGCGTGGGCGGAGAGGCCGCCGATGGTGTAGATGTCGGCCCGCACCGGCAACTCCTCGCCGAACATGCGGAGGGTCTCGGCGCCGTCGATCAGGCGCCGGCCCACGCTACCCACTGCCTGAAAGCCCGTGAACACCACGCTGCATTCCGGGCGGACGATGTTGTGCCGCAGATGGTGTTTGATCCGCCCGGCATCGCACATGCCGCTGGCGGAAATGATGATCGCGCCCGAGCGGATGTCGTTGAGCGCTATCGATTCCTCCACATCCTGCACGAAGCGGATATCCGGCAACTCCTTGCGCCGCTCCTTGCCCCAGGCGACCAGTTGCTGCGCCTCCTGGTTGAAAAGGTCGATATGTTTCATGGTGATCTCGGTTGCCGCCAGCGCCATCGGCGAATCCACATAGACCTTCAGGTTGTGCACGCGGCGCTGCCGGGTCAGGTCGATCAGCAGATACAGGATTTCCTGCGTGCGCCCCACGGTAAACGCCGGCATGATGACGTTGCCGTGCTTGTGATTGAGCGTGTGGTCCAGCGCATGGACGAATTCTTCCAGCGTGTCCTTGAGGTTTTTGTGCAGGCGGTTGCCGTAGGTGGATTCGATCAGCACCGCATCGGCGCTGTCCATGTGCACGGGATTGCGCAGGATCGGCCGCCCGGGTTGGCCGAGGTCGCCAGAGAACACCACCTTGCGGCCATCGGCACACACCTCGATGATCGCCGAACCCAGGATATGCCCGGCCTCGAAGAAGCGGCAATGTACCCCTTCCGCCGGATAAATCTCGGTTTCATAGTCCACCGGCACGACCAAGTCCATCGCCATATCGACGTGCTGCGCGGTATACAGAGGCTCCGGCGGCAGGTGGCGATAGTGGTGGGGGTGCTGCTCGGCCCACTCCGCCTCCTTGGCCTGGATGTGCGCACTATCGCGCAACATCACGTCCAGTAACTCAACCGTCGGCTGCGTCGCGTAAATCTTCCCACGAAACCCCAAGGCAGCCAGCCGCGGCAACATGCCGGAATGGTCGATGTGAGCGTGGGTAATCAGGACGAAATCAATCGTGCGCGGGTCGAATGCTGGAAAACGCTGGTTCTTGAGATCGGCATCACGTCCCCCCTGAAACATACCGCAATCGACCAGGAAACGCGCTTTCGCCGTTTCGACCAGATAACAGGAGCCGGTGACTTCACCGGCGGCGCCGTGGAAGGTGATGTTCATGACGTCAGCTTACACCATCCTGCCGGAGAGATAACCGATGAACCCGCTCCATCAGTTGGGGAGTTGCAAAATGTCTGTTTTCAACTCATAGAGCACTTTGACACAGTCTTGATTTCTGGGCCTTGCAAAAGTATGGAACCTTAATATAATATACCGTACTATGTTACTCCTCAAAGAACTGCCAACGTCCGAAAGCCTGGGAAAATTTGTCAGGCGCCACCCTGATGCAGACATTCAGGCCATATCAGATTTCGTCAACCTGCTGCGTGCCGCATCGGACATTTCCGATGCGCTCGACAAGCTGCTTGGGCAGCATGGGCTACTGCAAGGTCGCTGGTGGGTGCTGGTGTTGCTGATGCGGGAGGACGACCTGACGTCCTCGCCTTCTGATCTGGCGAATAAAGCGGGCGTGACCAAGGCCACCATGACAGGTTTCATCGACGGTCTGGAACGCGAGGGGCTGGTGCAGCGATTGATGAATACCCAGGATCGCCGCAAGTTCCTGATCAGCATGACTGAGGCCGGGCAAAAGAAGCTGGATGAAGTCATGCCGGACTATTACCGCAAGGTTCAAGCACTGATGGGGACGCTCGCCCCCCCAGAGCGCGATACCTTGGTCAAAAGCATCAAGCGCCTGGCCGCGAACATCGAGGTGATGAAGTAGTCCCCGGTAATATTTTTGCCCATTTTATTAGGAACCATAATAAATTGCCCATCACAAGGACCTTCCTCAGCATCAATAAGCTACTCGCCCTGCGCGCGCTGCTGGCTGGCTGCGCATTGTTAAGCGGCTGCGTCAGCATGCAAGGCATAGACCCAAATGCGAAGGCCACGCAGGCGAATACGTTGCAGGCCGGTAGCACGATTGCCGCAGCGCCAATCATCGAATGGCCGGCGCAGGATTGGTGGAAGGCTTATCAAGATCCACAACTGGACGCGTTGGTTGCCACGGCCGTGGCGGGAAGCCCGAATCTGCGGATGGCTAAGGCACGTGCAGCACTGGCGCAGGCATTCGCCGATAGCGCCCATGCCGAAACGCTACCCAATGTCGGTGCAGATGCATCAATCGTGCGTGAGCGATTTACCGCATTGCAATTCATCCCCCCACCTTGGGGCGGGCATACCGACTGGAATAACAAGGTCACGACCTCGCTCGCCTACGACCTCGACCTATGGGGACGTCAGGAGAGCATCTGGCATGCCTCGGTCGACGATGCGCGTGCAGCCGCCATCGAAGTGCAGCAGGTCAAACTGGAACTGGCGACCACAGTGGTGCGCCACTATGTCCAGCTGGCGATGGAGTTCACCTTGCGCGACATTGCGGAGGAGCATCTGCAGCAACTCGAGCAGCGCGAAGCCATCGCTCGGCGTGGTCTGGCAGCCGGCATCGGTACGGAAATGGACCTCGCTGAAGCCGAAACACCGCTACCGTTGGCACGTGCGCATATCGAGGCAATCAACACCCGCATCGGCCTGCTACGTAACCAGCTGGCGGCATTATCCGGGCAGGGACCAGGAGCTGGCGAAACCATCAAGCGCCCGGGGATGTCCCTGAACGCCGGCATCGGCCTTCCGGATCAACTGCCGGCCAACCTGATCGGGCGACGTCCTGACGTGCTGGCCTACCGCTGGCGCGTGGAAGCGACGCGCCAGAATATCGAAGGCGCCAAGGCTGCCTTCTATCCCAATATCAACCTGCTTGCCTTTGTCGGGTTACAAGCACTGGGATTCGGCCAGTTGATCAGTAGTGCCGCGAATATCGCTGGCGTAGGGCCGGCGCTGTCACTGCCAATCTTCGACGGCGGGCGTCGCCGTGGCAACCTGTCGGCGAAGACGGCGCTCCATGACATGGCGGTGGAAAACTACAATGAAGTGCTTGTCCGTGCGTTGCAGGATGTCTCGGACCATTTGCTGGTGCTGCAATCGAATGCCCGGCAGCGCACTGAGGCTGAGCATGCGCTGGAGACGGCGCACAAGGCTCACGAACTGGCGTTGTCGGCTTACCATGCCGGCTTGAGTAACTACCAGCATGTGCTGGATACCCACAGCGTCGTGCTAAGGCAGCAGGAAAACATCGCCCAATTGCACGCGATGCGGCTGGATGCCCATGCCGGCCTGATGCGCGCACTGGGCGGCGGCGCCCTGGACTCCGCAGAGATCAAGGCGGTGGTACTGCCGTGAGCGGATTGGCTGCACTGAAAAAGCAAACAGGCATGTGGCTGCCGCTGCGACATGCCTGGGATGAGTGGGTGGCGCAGGACGCCCCCATCATCGGCTATTTGTTCAAAGTGCTGTTGGCTAGCCTGCTGGCAATGTGGCTATCGCTGCGCTTTGAACTGGACCAGCCGCGCACAGCGATGTTGACGGTGGCCATCGTGATGCAGTCGCGCTCGGGCATGGTGTTCGCCAAGAGCTATTACCGCCTGCTGGGCACATTGGTCGGGGTGCTGGTGTCGGTGCTGCTGGTTGCGCTATTCGCGCAGGAGCGCGTGCTGTTCCTGCTGTGCATGGCACTGTGGATCGGCCTATGCACCGCCGGGTCGATGATCTACCGCAACCACCAGTCCTACGCTTTCGTGCTCGCGGGCTACACTCTATGTATCGTCGGGCTGCCTGCAACCGTCAACCCTGACCTCACCTTCAGTATCAGCGTGACACGCATTTCGGAAATCCTGATCGGTTTGTTCAGCGCCACATTGGTGAGCGACGTGATATTTCCGCAGCGCCTCTGGCAGATCATGCTGGCAGCCGTGCGTCGCCGCTTCGCCGACTTTTCCGACTTGCTGCGCGCAGCGGCGGAGAATGCGGCCGCTCCTGTGGCCAAACCGGCGCTGCTACGTTTCATCGGCGACATTTACAGTCTGGAAACCTTCAGCGCCTCAGCCGCGCTGGAAAACGACGATTCGCGCCGGCACCGGCAGCGTCTGACCCGCATGAACCACGAGTTCATGCAGGTCTCGACCAGCTTTCACGCGTTAGAACAACTGCTCCATCGTCAGCGCAACAGCGCGCATCCACAGGTGGGCGAAGCATTGCGCAACCTGTATCGGAAACTGGCCGAAGCCATCACGCACAACGACAGGAGTGCCCGCCACGAGCAGGAAGCGGGGGCGATCGTCGCCCAACTCGGGGCATACCGCGACACGTTGACCGCAGGGCTTAACGCGGCGCGTCAGCAATTGGCTGACGGCTTAAGCGCCTCCGAGCGGCTGGATTTCGAAACCGGTGGGGAATTGCTGCAAAGGCTGGCCGAAGAAATGCGCGCCTATGCGGCCACCTATGCTGCCCTGGCTGACGATACAGGTGTAGCGCCCGCCCCAGCCATCGACCAGACAAAGCGCCTGATGCATTTCGATCCGATAGCGGTCGCCATGGCCGGTCTGCGTGGAGCGCTGACATTGGGCGTGATGGCCTCAATGTGGATATTCATCGACTGGCGCTCTGGCATCGAGGCCATCACCATCGGCGTCATCAGCAGTACGCTGTTCGCCACCACGCCATCGCCCACGCGTACCATCAAGCAGTTCATGACGGGGGCGGTCATTGGAACAATATTGGCCTACTTCTGCAATTTTCACTGGCTGACACAGGCCCAAGGGTTCTGGATGCTGGCCTTGGCGGTGTCGCCGGCCATCATGTTCGCGGCTTGGCTGACGACACGGCCCAACCTGAGCATCGTCGGCGCCGGGGTGTTCATCGTGTTTCTCATGCATATCGGCTTCAACAGTGCCTACAGTGCCAACCCGGTCGTGTTCATCAATGATGCCATCGCCGACCTGCTGGCCGTGCTGGTGTCGGGCGTGATGTACGGTCTTATCGACATCAGTAGCAGCCGCTGGTCGCGCCAGCGCATTGCCACCGCGTTGCGCAAGCTGGTGGTGGCGGCATGCCGCGAACCGCTGGCCCTGCGCCGCATCCACCTGGAAACGGCAGCACGTGATCTGGTACAGCGCACCGGCAGCCTGCACCGCCTCGGCGAACCGCAGGATCGCATGGTGATAGACCAGCTGCTGGCGACGTTGGAGATAGGCCATGCCGTCATCGCCCTGCGCGAGCATGTGCAGGGCCTGGAGCCGTCACTCCAGGCCGCGCTGCACGCCAGCCTGGAATCCATCGCTGAGTTGCACGAGGATCCCTCCACGGAACGGCAGCAATTGGCCGTGGCCGAGATCGAGCGGGTCATGGCCTACATCAATGGCGATGAGGCCAGACGACAACTGTCACCATCGGTACATCAATCATTGCTGACCATGCTGCACTTCATCAACAGCGCGCTACTCGACCGGGAATCCGCGCTTCCCCATCAGGAGGGTTGATCATGCCTCGGGAGATTGCCTTACTGGATGCGCTGGTCCCTACGCTGCTGTTCGTCTTCGTGGCAGCCGGCTGCGGTTCACTGGCGCTGGACTGGCTGATGACGCGCTATGGCCTTTATCGTTACCTGTGGTACCCCGCCCTGTTCCGTCTGGCCGCCTTCGGCTGCCTGTTCGCGGCTGGCGGGTTGTGGATTTACTGAAAGGACTGAGCATGAAGCAACTTCTTCCCAAAGTACTGCGTTACTCGATCACCCTGGCACTGGCGGTGGTGGCGGTATGGCTGGGCCACCTGCTGTGGGTGCGCTACATGGATTCGCCATGGACGCGCGATGGACGCGTGCGAGCCGACGTAGTCAATATTGCGCCGGATGTCGCCGGGCTGGTGACCCAGGTCGTGGTGCACGACAACCAGTTGGTGCATCGTGGCGATGTGCTGTTTCGCATCGATCAAGAGCATTATCGGACCGCCGTGGCCCAGGCCAAGGCTCTGGTCGAGCAGCGAAAAGTCATGCTGGAAATGAAGCGTGACCAGGCAATCCGACGTGCAACGTTGGATGACCAGGTCATTTCGCGTGAAAACCGTGAAGACAGCCACCTCATCGCATCCAGTGCCAAAGCCGAATACGAAGCGGCACTGGCCCAACTGGATCAGGCCCGGCTGAACCTGGAGCGTACCGTGGTGCGTGCCCCGGTGGACGGCTGGGTGTCCAACCTGCTGGTACGTCCCGGCGATTTCGCCCAGGTCGGCGCTCCCAAGCTGGCGGTGATTGACCAGCACTCCTTCTGGGTTTATGGCTACTTCGAGGAGCACAAGCTCGCGCTGATACAACCTGGCGATCCGGCGGAAATCCGATTATTGGGGTCCGGGCGCGTGCTGCAGGGTCGTGTGGAAAGCATCGCGCGCGGCATCACCGATCGGGACAATCCGACCGATGTGCGGTTGCTGGCCAATGTAAACCCGAGTTTCAACTGGGTGCGGCTAGCCCAACGCGTGCCAGTACGTATCGCGCTGGATGCGCTCCCCAAGGATTTGACGCTGGTCGCGGGCATGACGTGTACGGTAATCGTGCATCCCACCAGTAAGCGTTCCAGCTGATCCATCCGTCTCCTGTCACCCTGAGAAAGGGTCATACGTGATAGGAGACGATTTTCCGCTGCTTACTATAGCGGCCATTGATACGGATGACAGCGATCTCTGCCAAGCCATCCACCACCCATGGCAGCGTTAAGGCATCTGGCCATCACCACTGAACTTCCGCAACGTCCCTAGGCAGATGCTTGTCTTGCCAACGCTATTCCAACCGGTCCGTTACGATGCCCAGGCCTAACCCGACCCCAAATCCATTGAGCTCGGCCTCTACCGCCCCCAGGCCACCCTTGCTGCGCACTGCCGACAAATCAACATGCAGCCAAGGCACGTCCCCTTCGATGAATTTGGAAAGGAAACGGGCCGCGATGATGTGGTCAGCATCACCATCCAGCGTGCATTGCTTGATGTCGGCGATGTCGGAATCGAGGGCTTCATCGTAATCGGCATCGAAGGGGAAGGCATTGACGCGCTCGCCCACCTTGCTGCCGACGCCGACAGCCTTGCACAGTAGCTCCGGTCGGTTGCCGATGACGCCGCTGTAGCGGCTGCCCAGTGCGGTCATCATGCTGCCAGTGAGGGTGGCAAAATCGATCATCAGGTCGGGGTTCTCACGGGAGGCCAGGGTCAGCGTATCGGCCAGCACCATGCGGCCTTCGGCGTCGGTGTGGATGATTTCGATGGTCATGCCGTTGAGGGCAGTCACTACGTCGTTCTGCTTGTAGGCGAGTGGCCCGATGTGGTTCTGCGCGATGGCGAGCCAGCAGTCGATGCGTACCGGCAACGCGGCCTGCGTAGCGGCGAGCAGGATGCCCAACGCGACTGCCGAGCCGTTCATGTCCTCGTGCATGCCGTGCATATAGCGGGCGGGCTTGAGGTTATGCCCGCCGGTATCGAAGCAGATGCCCTTGCCCACCAGCGCCACATGACGCACCCCCTCGCCCCCTGCGGGAGAGGATTGGGGTGAGGGGACGCGTTTTTTGGCCTTTTTCGGGCTGTAGCTGAGATGCACGATGGCGGCATCCTCCGGGTCCGACCCCTGCGCCACGGCGACGAACGCGCCTGCGCCCAGCTTGCGCAGCTTCTTCATGTCGAACTCTTCATGCGCCCAGCCCTGCTTTTTGGCGAGGTCGCGGATGAACTTGCGGTACAGCGTAGGGGTGAGGTCGTTGGCCGGCAGTTGCGTGAGGCTGCGGGCCAGCAGGTTACCCTCGGCACGCGCGGCCAGCAGGGCGAAGTCGTCGGCATCCTGATGGCCGAAGAGTTTGATCTTACCTAGCGCCCACGGCTTATCCTTCTTCTTGCGGGTGGGCAGCGCGGTACCGTTAACCCAGGCCACGTAGACCGCCGATTCGGCCGCCAGCGCACGCTGCTCGGCGTTGCCGTAGACTGCAATAACGAGCGATTCCGGCTGATCCTCCAGCAGCGGCGTGAGTGCCTTGCGGATCGCCGTGTGCCGCTCGAACGGCGTCATATCCGCTTTCAGCACCACCCACGCGGCACGCCCGCCGCCCGGCAGATCGGCCTGCACCGGGGATTTGGCCAGTTCGTCGTACTTGGCCTTGCCGCGTTTCAGGCGCGCGTCGAGCACCTCGCCGCAGGGCACGTCCGGCCGCGCCTCCGGCAATACGAACAGCAGGTGCGAGGCTTTCGCGATGACTTCCGGCGATATCGGCTTGGCAGACTGGGTCAGTTTGGCGGTCATGGGTTTCCTTCGTGTTCAGTGGTTGCGGGCCGGGGAATGATGAGGCAAGCATAGCAGCTAGGGCGACGGGTTTGCCAGCCGCGGCGTCAAGTCCAGGAAAAAATGTCTCGAACGTCCATCCCCGCCGCGCCGTGGTTTCCGTTACATGTTTAACGTCTATTTCGGCCACACCGCAACGGAACTGCCATGACCCCAGCACAGCAACAGGAACTCCAGCGCATCGTGACAGCGTATCGCGAAGGCGACGACACGCAGCGCCCGCAGTGGCGCGAGGTCGCATCCTACATCTATGCCAACGCCTTGCGGGATGAGGACATTTCCGCGATCGAACTGCGCACCGCGTTCCAGCCGCTGGAACGTATCGCCTCCTCGGCCGGATTCGGCGAAAACGCAGCGGCAGTGAGTCGCGCCCTGCTCCAGCCTGTCGAAGACACGCTCACCGCCGCCAAGACCGGACGCGCCTGGGCGGCCACGGCGATGCATTTATTGCAGATGCAGCACGAACCGTTTTACCCGATACGGCAGCTGCGCGAAGGCTTGCAAAGCATGACAACGGCGGTCGAGCAATGGGCCGAGCACGCGACGGGAGCACTCTCGATGGAGGAGCGCGAGCGCCTCGCCACACTCTATGAACTCCCGCATGCCCAGCGGCTGCAGGCACTACATGGCGTCGCGCTGCACGACACGGCGACCATGATCGGCATCGGCACGCTGCCCAGGCTGCTGGCCGAATCAGTCGTCGCAGCCGACACCGCAATCCCCGGCACCGTCGGCAGCCTCATGCCGGACGCGCAGTGGCAGTGGCCCATGCCCCATGCGCAGACAGCAAAACTGGTGCTGGCTGGCACCCAGGTCACTGAAGCGCCAGCGCTCCCTCAGTTGATGGCGATGGCATCACCGCCCGATGGGCATGACCATGCTGGCAAACCGGCGGAAACGCCAGTCATCCGCAAGGAGGTCGATCCCGCCATCCCGGATGAGATCCTACGTTACCGCGAGACTGTCATGCTGGATCACGCGCATGCGGCGTTCAGCCACCACCTCGCATCGATCCGAATCCTGGAGGGCAAGAAGAAGATAGAACTGTATGCCCACGAGAACAGGCTGATCGACGATTACACCAATTACCTGATCAACCCGCGCATCGTGCAGACAGAGGCTGAATATCAGCAAGTCATGGCCGATACCCGGACGCTGGTCCAGCACGTCGAAAAATCCGAATGGCAGCGAACCCTCGCCGAAGGCGTCGACCCAGCCGAGGCACTCGCGCAGAGCAAAATGCCGGGGCAACTGTTCGAGCAGATGGTGCCGTGGCTGGAAGCCCGCCACAAGCGCCATCTCGGCGACCTGATCGTGGAAGAAGCCGAATACGCACACATGCAGGCAGCGCTGCAAGACCCCGATTCGGTGGGCTACGGCCGTAGCGTCTCACCCCGCTCCATCACCGAACGCGAACTGCACCATGCAGACTATTGGGGAAGGCTCTGGCAGGATGCCGGCGAACTGGCCGAGCATTTACAACTACTGGGTTTGGACGCGCAGGCCGACACCGTCGTCGACGAGATTAGAGCCATGGTCCACATTCGGCTAGACGACAGCAAAACAGCGCTGGCCGAACGGATGGCGAATTTCATGGCGATTGCGCAAGATGCCGACAAAGTGGACATCAACAATTTATCCGGGCAGGGCTACACCGCACGCGGATTCGAGAAAATCCGGGATAACATCGGCGGGGAGCTGCACCATCTGCGAGACGAAATCGAGCAGGAGCAGGAATACTTCATCCGCGACCAGCTATGGCGCTGGCGTCACACTGAGGAAAATCGCGTCAAGGACGACGCCAGACACACCGCAATCCGCAATGAGCTGTTTGGCAACGCCACGCTGCAGGATGAGCCCGGCCATGAACGATGAGCCGACATTTTCCACCTCATCAAAAACGATGAGGTTTGTTGTCAACTTGCCTCACTAACGACAGCCCTCCCCCAGATACACCGCGTGAATCTGCGTTTGCATCGGCTCATCCTCCCCCGGGATCGTCGTTTCCATCGTGCCATCGTAGCCATTGGCGTTAAACAAAAAACCGTACTTGATCACGACATCGCCGCCCAGCGCCTGTTTATCGTCCTTGCAGAGTTGCTCGTATGAGACACGATCACCGTCCATCCGGTAATGCATGATCGCGCAAAAGGGTGCCACACGCGGGACCGGGCCAGGAAACGCTTTGGTCGCCTCCAGCGTACTGTCGATCACGCAGTCGTGCTGGACCTGCGGCTTTCGCATCAGTGGCGATTGCACCGTGAGTTCGTAGGTGCCAAGTTTCAATTGCGGTGCCGCACTGGCAGTCTCTGGCAGAACGGCCATTCCGCATACCATCGCCAACGTTCTGATAAAAAACTGCTTCATATCACTGCCCTTTCTGTTGTCGTCATCCTGCAGAAATGTCCGTTTGTTCACCACAACCTTCATCCAGCGCCGTGGTGAATATCGCTGGCATCCGCCCAAGCACAGGGCCCGGGCGGTCGCATGATCAATCTTCCTGTGCAGGACTGGTCGCATCGGTTTTGTGCGCACCCGCACCCTTTTTGGCCGACAGCACCAGCTTGCGCCAGATGCCACCGGCCACGTAGCAACCCCAGCCCCAGCGCAGCCAGCGCATGAGAGCAGACGCCAGCCACAGCGCCCATGCCAGCATGAGGAAGCGGTACACCCACAGCGGCACCGAGACGACCCAGGCTTGCGGCAGCGTAGCCTCGGCGCGGTCCTGGAACCATTGAAGATGATGGGCGCTGGAGCCGTTGCCCTCGACCTGCATTTCGGGCAGGCCGAGCAGGCCGTGCTGGATGGCATAGAACAGTGACGACAGCGCGACCAGCGTCCACAGCGCGAGTACCAGCTGCAGGAAGTTGAAACCGTTGTTGCTCCAGCCAGCTGAATCCCGGCCGCGCCAGCCCAGTGCCAGCAGCCAGCCGGCGATGAGCAGCGCTACGGCGGGCGGCGTCTGCGTCAGGCCGAGGCCGAGCAGCAGCCATTCATGTGCCTTGAGCGGCGTCAGCGTCACCTTGCCCAAGCCCCAGGCCACCGCCACCAGCACGATCAGCACGCCCCAGAACAGCACCGCCGGGCCGAGGCGCGGGCCGCCCAGGAACAACACCCAGCGATCTTGCGGCGGCTCCAGCGTGACACGGGCGTTGACGCTGGCGACGCCAGCATCCACGGCGGGCGTCACGGTGCGTAAGCCCATGCCATGGGGCTCGCGGAACGCCAGGGTGTAGGTCTGCGCACCCGGCACCACCGGTAGCACGACCTTGGCGTTCTGGGCGCGGATCGGTTGCTCCTGCCCATCGATGCGGACGGACAGCAACTCGGCCTCCGCTGGCAGCCCCACCGCATGCTGCCCCCCCTGGCTGCTGCGCAGACGGAGTTCCAGCGTGGTTTCCGTATCCCGCACGCCAGGCCGCACGGTCAAGAGGCTGTGATCCACTGTCAGGGTCTGGCCGGCGACCGGCTCGGGACGATGGACCTTCATCGTCAGCTTTTCTCCCGGCCAGGGGCGGAAGGTGGGCAGGCGACGCCCTTCCGTCTGGTGAGC
Source organism: uncultured Methylobacillus sp. (assembly GCA_964445115.1). Taxonomy (GTDB): domain Bacteria; phylum Pseudomonadota; class Gammaproteobacteria; order Burkholderiales; family Methylophilaceae; genus CAIJXJ01. The sequence goes on from CAYUJU010000002.1 coordinate 51,608, forward strand.
CACCGGCGGGATGCCGGCGAATTCGACATGCCAGATCGGGCTGGCGTCAATCTGCCAGGTTTCCGTCCACGCGGTCTGCGCGCCAGCCTCGAGATGCAGGCTGTCAGCCTCCTTCAGGTCCGAAATCCAGTTGGCCTCCACCGCAGCAGGCGCCATGCTGAACTGGGCACGACCCTCCTTGCTGCGTACCCACTCGCTCAACACGGACTCGCCCGGCAGCAAAGGCACGTCCAGCGCGATGGCCACGCCTGGGGGTGACAGGCGGGTGATGCGCGTCTCCACCTGCCACTTCAGACCGAGATGCAAGGTGCGTTCGATGCGGACGAAAGGCGGCAAGGCTTCAGGATGGAGCTTGGCCGGATCACTGGCCTTGGCGATGCGCTTGAGGCGCAGGCTATCGTCCGGCTGGCCATCCTCGTGGATACCGTCCAGTTCCCAGCCGCGCACGGAGGCCTCGACCCGATGGGGGCGCAATGCCAGCGGGATTTCGACGCCGTCCGTGCGCCCCGCCGCACCTTCAAGCAACACCTGATGGCTCCCCTTGGGCAAGCGCAGCCACAGTTGCTCGTCCCGATACTGCAATCCTGGCTGCACCTCGCCGTCGACCACGACGCGCTTGGGCATCCAGTGCTTGCGGCTCCCCGGCAGGGGCACCGCCACATCGGCCAAAGTATGGATTTCCTGACGCACGCGGATCACGTCATCCTGCACCTCCAGCGTCAGGCGCGGACTGGAGGCACATTGCGGCAGGCAGGTAGCCGGCTCGGTCAGGCGCGCCCGCAATTCCTCCAACATTTCCGGCGAAGGCAGTTCAGCCCAGGCGCGATCGGCCGGCGCCAGCGCACCGGTGATCAGCATCGCCAACGCGACGCCCCCTGCCCTGGCAGAAAACTGCGGCCGACGCGGCACGGGCAGATCCAGCACGCGCCAGGCCAGCACCACCACCAGCGCCACGCGCACGAAGGCCAGCAGCAGGTTCATGGCGGGCGAAAGCAGCCACAGCGACATGGTCTGGTCGTGGCGTACCGGGCCGCTCCAGTTCAAAGCATAGCTATTCCATTGCCAATCGGGCAGACCCGGACCGGTCTGAATCCGGGCGTTAGGATCATGCTCCATCAGGTTGAGGGCTTGTTTTGATGGCGTGGCACGCTTCGGCGTGACGTTATCCCGTGAGGCAGCCATCGAAGATACCGTCTCGACACTGCTGACCATCGGCGGCTTCTCGGCGAGTTTATCCGCCTCGGCAGCCGGCGCTGCATCCTGCACGACTTCCCCAACCTCCATGGGCGCCGCAGCCGGGGCAGCGGCAGGTGCCATTTGCGCTTTGAAGCGCGCTGTACGGTCACCCGCCGTTGCCCAGGGTTTTTCCAGAGAAGGATAAATCCCGGTACGGATCTGCTGAATGGCGAACGGCAACGCGATGAGGATCAATCCGACAAAGGCCAGCACCCGGTAGATTTTCACCGTGCGCAGCGCAGCCCCGCTCGGCAGGTAGCGCACCAGTGCGGCAGCGGCCAGCAGGTTGAGCCAGACCCACTGCGGCGCTTCCGGCTCGGGGTAGACCAGCGCCATGGTGAGTAGCGCCACGACACCCCAGCGATGCCCCCACAGCTTGCTGGCGGCAAACGCCACGACCAGCACCAGGAAGATATCCAGCAGGTTCCACGACTGCAGCCAGGTGCCAGGGGCCTGGTCGACCCCAGTGGCGGCGAACAGCTTCCAGCCTGGTGGCAGGCGTAATTCGCTGGAGGCACTCTGGTAGTCCTGCTGCCAGCCGACAGCGGCTACACGCATGCCGTCACGCGGCAAACGGCTTTCGGCCACGATGTTGGCGCTGCCCTGCCGCAGTTCCACGCCGACCGACTGATCGGCGCCTTTGGTGATGAGCTGATCCTGCCCATCCACGGCGACCCGGCCCAACTGCGCCGGCGCGGCGATATCTAGTCTCCAGCTGCGGTGGATGGTGCCACTGATCTGGTCACGCACCGTATAGCCGCCGCCGTCGAAATCCAGCCAGAACGTGCGCTGCAGGCTGAGCTGGTCGGGCGCGGGCTCGAGGTCGCCGCGCTTTTTCTCGACCAGCTTCATGATGTCGCCCGGACGCAGCCGATAGGCCGGATATTGCTTCCATGCCTCGGGCAAGGTGGTTTGCTTCGGATCAAGCGCAGCAACGCCCTCGACGCTGACCAGACGGAGGTTGTTGTGGGCGTTGAACACCCAGACCTCCTCCGGGGCCAACGGCTGTTCGGCAGCGGGCAACGGCAGCGCGGGCAACGGGCCGTCATGGCGGGCCGTCAGCGTCACCTCCCAGGTACCGGGCCTGACCTGCAGCCGCAACTTGCCATCCGCTTCGAGTCGGGCCGGCAGGGGGCTCTGGAGTGCCAGCGGGGTGAAACCCGGCAGCAACACTGGGGGCAGCACCAGTTCGCGCCCCCTGCCCGAGACGGACAACTGCAACTGGGTCGTCACGATGGCGGGAATCTCATCGTCCAGCAGCCGGTGTACACGCAACTCCAGCGTATCCTCAGCGGCGGCATCGACCTGCCGACGTTGCAGCCAGACCTGGCCTTGCTCATCGATATAAGGCTCGGCCACCGGCTGCCCCTTGAGCGTGAGGCTCACCAGACCGGTATCTTCGGCCAGTGGCAGGGCCTCGGGCATGCGGGTCCATGAAAAATCGCCGGTCAGTGCATGGCTGCCAGCCTCAAGTCGCACGGCGGGACGGCCCTCACGCTCAACCACAGCCACGGGTTTGCCATCCGCGCGGACAGATTGCGGCCACAGCGCGCTGCTGCCAGGCAAGAGCACCCATCCGGCGCGCTGTACCTGCCAATGCTGGCTAAAACTGCCGCCCGCCTCGCCAATCTCCAGCACAAGCGGCGAAGCCCACGCGCAATGCCGCTCGGCAGCATCCGCATATAAGAAGGTACACCCGGCCGAGGTTTCGCCATGCAGCGCCCAGCCGATCCAGGGCCTGAGCGCCTCCGGCACGTCGTTCAGTTCCAGGGCCTGAGCGGGCGACGCCAGCCCCAACAGTCCGATGAACAGAAAAATGAAGGTGTTCCGCATGTTTTTCTCCATGGCCGACTATCCACAAAAACCCAGCAACGACGCACCTTTTCGGCCGATCCCCCTTGATGGCGGAAGGCTTTCAAACTTGACCTCCCCCCCCAAAATGGCGAAACTAGCGCCTTCGTGCGTGGCTCAGGCCCGCGACTTACTGAACGACTCGTCAAATTATACCCATAACCGCCGCAAAGGCGACGACGACCGACAGAAGCTACTCTCAGGAGATCTTGAATGGCATCATCCATCCCCGATATCGACCCGCAGGAAACCCAGGAATGGCTCGCCGCCATTGATGCGGTGATCGAGCAGGAAGGCACCGAACGCGCGCACTTCCTGTTGGAATCGCTGATCGACAAATCCCGCCGCTCCGGCGCCAACCTGCCGTTCAACGCAACAACGGCTTACCTGAACACCATCCCGACACACCAGCAAGCCAAGCTGCCGGGCGACCCGCACATGGAGCGCCGTATCCGCGCGCTGATCCGCTGGAACGCCATCGTCACTGTGATGCGTGCCAACGAAAAATCACCGGGCGTGGGCGGCCACATCGCCAGCTTCCAGTCCGCTGCCACGCTGTATGACGTGGGCTTCAACCATTTCTTCCGCTCGGCCGACCACCCTTCCGGTGGTGACCTGGTACTGTTCCAGGGTCACTCCTCCCCCGGCATCTACGCCCGCGCCTTCATCGAGGGCCGCATCAGCGAAGAGCAGATGGAAAACTTCCGCCAGGAAACCGGCGGCAACGGCTTGTCCTCTTACCCGCACCCGTGGCTGATGCCGGATTTCTGGCAATTCCCCACCGTGTCGATGGGCCTCGGCCCGCTGCAGGGCATCTACACTGCTCGCTTCCTCAAGTACCTGCACGACCGTGGCATCGCCGACACCTCGCAGCGCAAGGTGTGGGTGTTCTGCGGCGACGGCGAAATGGACGAGCCGGAATCGCTGGGCGCGATCTCCCTGGCAGCCCGCGAAAAGCTGGACAACCTGATTTTCGTGATTAACTGTAATTTACAGAGACTCGATGGCCCGGTGCGCGGTAATGGCAAGATCATCCAGGAACTGGAAGCTGACTTCCGCGGTTCCGGCTGGAACGTACTCAAGGTCATCTGGGGGTCCTACTGGGATCCGCTGCTGGCGATGGACACCAAGGACCTGCTCAAGAAGCGCATGGAAGAAGCCGTGGACGGCGAATACCAGAACTTCAAGGCCAAGGGCGGCGCGTATACCCGCGAGCATTTCTTCGGCAAGTATCCGGAGCTAAAGGAAATGGTTGCCGCGATGTCCGACGAGGATATCTGGCGCCTGAACCGCGGCGGCCACGACCCGCACAAGGTGTTTGCCGCCTATGACGCCGCCACCAAGCACGTCGGCCAGCCGACCGTGATCCTGGCCAAGACCGTCAAGGGCTACGGCATGGGGGCTTCCGGCGAAGCGCAGAACCCGACCCACCAGGCCAAGGCGCTGGACATGGCGTCGCTGAAGGCGTTCCGCGACCGTTTCGACCTGCCGTTCTCCGATGCCGATCTGGAAACGCTGCCGTTCTACCGTCCGGCGGAAGACAGCCCGGAAATGCAATACCTGCGCGAGCGCCGCGCCGCGTTGGGCGGGTACGTGCCGTCCCGCCGCCGCAAGGGCAACGCACTGTCGACCCCGGATCTGTCAGCGTTCGACAACATGCTCACTGCCACCGGCGACCGCGAAATCTCCACCACCATGGCCTTCGTGCGCATCCTGTCCACGCTGGTCAAGGACAAGGAAATTGGCAAGTACGTGGTGCCCATCGTCCCGGACGAGGCCCGCACCTTCGGTATGGAAGGCATGTTCCGCCAACTGGGCATCTACGCCTCCGCCGGCCAGTTGTACGAACCGGTCGACTCCGACCAGGTGATGTTCTACAAGGAATCCAAGAGCGGACAAATTTTGGAGGAAGGCATCAACGAAGCCGGTGCGTTCTCGTCCTGGCTCGCAGCCGCGACCTCTTACAGCGTCACTGGCGTGCAGATGATCCCGTTCTACATCTACTACTCGATGTTCGGTTTCCAGCGTATCGGCGACCTGGCCTGGGCCGCTGGCGACAGTCGTGCACGTGGCTTCCTTCTGGGCGCGACCGCCGGTCGCACTACGCTCAATGGTGAAGGCCTGCAGCACGAAGACGGCCACAGCCACCTGATGGCGGCGATGATCCCGAACTGCGTTGCTTACGATCCGACCTTCGCCTACGAACTGGCCGTGATCATCCAGGATGGCCTGCGCCGCATGGTGCAGAATCAGGAAGACGTGTTCTACTACCTGACCCTGATGAACGAGAACTACAGCCATCCGGAAATGCCGAAGGGCGCCGAGGAAGGCATTCTCAAGGGCCTGTATTCCTTCAGCAAATCCAAGAGCAAGGGCCCCAAGGTGCAGCTCATGGGTTCTGGCGTGATCCTGCGCGAAGTCATCGCGGCGGCCGAACTGCTGGAAAAGGACTGGGGCGTTTCCGCCGACGTATGGAGCGCACCGAGCTTCAACGAACTGCGCCGCGAAGGCCTGGATATCCATCGCTGGAACCTGCTGCATCCGGAAGAAAAGCAGAAGGAAAGCTATGTCGAGAAGTGCCTGAAGAAGGCGGAAGGCCCGGTGATTGCCTCCACCGACTACATGAAGGAATTTGCCGACCAGATCCGCGCCTTCGTACCGCAACGTTACGTTGTGCTGGGCACCGATGGTTTCGGCCGTTCGGATTCCCGCGAGGCCTTGCGCCGCCATTTCGAAGTCGATCGCCACTACATCGTGCTGGCCGCGCTGAAAGCGTTGTCTGATGAAGGCAAGCTGCCGGCCGCCAAGGCCACTGAGGCCATCAAGAAGTACGGCATCGACATCAACAAACCCAACCCCTTGCTGGCTTAAGAAGGAGCACAGGAAATGGCAATCAAGGAAGTGCTCGTTCCCGACATCGGCAATTTCGATTCCGTCGATGTCATCGAAGTCCACGTCAAGGCGGGCGACACCGTCAACCAAGACGACTCGCTGATCACCCTGGAGTCCGACAAGGCCTCCATGGATATCCCGTCGCCCTTCTCCGGCACGGTCAAGGAAGTGAAGATCAAGGTCGGCGACAAAGCCGCCCAAGGCACGCTGATCGCACTGGTGGAAGCCAGCGAAGGTGCTGCAGAGCCTGCCAAGCCGGCCCCGGCGGCAGCTGCACCGGTCGTCACCTCGGTCGCCGCCGCAGAGGTTCCGGCACCATCCAAACCGGTGCCGGAAGTCCCCAAGCCCATCCAGCCTGTGGCCACCCCGAATCCGGTGGCGGCCAGCGCTGCATTTGCGCCGGGCAAAAATCCGCACGCCAGCCCCTCTGTCAGAAAATTCGCCCGCGAACTGGGCGCCGATCTGACCCGCGTCACCGGTTCCGGCCCCAAGGGCCGCATCACCAAGGAAGACGTGCAGGCCTGGGTGAAGGGCGAACTGACCAAGCCGCGTGCCGAAGGCATGGCCACTGGCGGGGCCGGCCTGAACGTGCTGGCCATGCCCAGCATCGACTTCAGCCAGTTCGGCGCGACCGAAACCCAACCGCTGTCCCGCATCAAGAAGCTCTCCGGCGCCAACCTGCACCGCAACTGGGTCACTGCACCGCACGTCACGCAGTTCGACAATGCGGACATCACCGACCTGGAAGACTTCCGCAAGTCCATGCAGGACGAAGCAGCCAAGCGCGGCGTCAAGCTGACCATGCTGGCATTCCTGATGAAGGCCGTGGTCAACGCCCTGCGTGCCTACCCCAACTTCAACGCCTCGCTGTCACCGGCGGGCGATGAGCTGATCCTCAAGCAGTACTACCACGTCGGCTTCGCCTGCGACACGCCGGATGGCCTGGTCGTGCCGGTCATCCGCGACGTCAACCAGAAGGACGTATTGGACATCGCCCGCGAACTGGGCGAACTGTCTGCCAAGGCGCGCGAACGCAAGCTGAAAGTGGAAGAAATGCAGGGCGGCTGCTTCACTATTTCCAGCCTGGGTGGCATCGGCGGCACAGCCTTCACCCCCATCATCAACTGCCCGGAAGTCGCCATCCTCGGCGTATCCCGCTCCAGCATCGAGCCAGTGTGGGACGCCAAGAGCAAGACTTTCGAACCGCGCCTGATGCTGCCGCTGTCACTGTCCTACGACCACCGCGTGATCGACGGTGCAGACGGTGCCCGCTTCACCAGCCACCTGCGCATGATGTTGTCCGACGTCCGTCGCCTGCTGCTGTAACTGGAAATCGCCATGAGCCAAACCATTGAAATCGTAGTGCCGGACATCGGCAATTTCGACAGCGTCGACGTCATCGAAGTCCACGTGAAGCCCGGCGACAGCATCAACGTCGACGATTCGCTGATCACGCTGGAATCCGACAAGGCATCGATGGATATTCCGTCGACCCACGCCGGCGTCGTCAAGGCCGTCGCCATCAAGGTCGGCGACAAGGTCGCCAAGGGTTCCGCCATCCTGACGCTGGAAGCCTCCGCTGGCGAAGCCGCTCCCGTGGCCAAGGCCGAAGCACCAACAGCAGCGCCGGCACCCGTTGCTGCTGCGCCTGTTGCCGCACCGACACCGGCCCCGGCCGCGGCAGGTCCGTCTGATTTGCATGCCGAAGTGCTCGTGCTTGGTGCCGGTCCTGGTGGATATACGGCCGCATTCCGCGCCGCCGACCTGGGCAAGAAGGTCGTGCTGGTCGAGCGTTACCCCAGCCTGGGGGGCGTGTGCCTGAACGTGGGCTGCATCCCGTCCAAAGCGCTGCTGCACGCAGCCAAAGTCATTACCGAAGCCGAGGAAATGGCCGAACACGGCGTATCGTTCAGCAAGCCGACCATCGACATCGAGAAGCTGCGCAACTGGAAGGCAAACGACGTCGTCGGCAAACTGACCGGCGGCCTCTCCGGCCTGGCCAAGCAGCGTAATGTCACCGTGGTCAATGGCCGCGGCGAGTTCACCAATCCGAACCAGCTTGCCGTCACCGGCAGCGACGGCAAGGTGACGACGATTTCCTTCGACTACGCCATCATCGCGGCCGGCTCCCAAGCCACCAAGATGCCGGGGCTGGCGCCGGAACACCAGAACGACAGCCGCATCATGGACTCCACCGGCGCCCTGGCGCTGGAAGACATCCCGAAGCGCATGCTGGTCGTCGGCGGCGGCATCATCGGTCTGGAAATGGGCACGGTGTATGACGCGTTCGGCAGCAAGGTCTCCGTGGTGGAACTGGCCGACGGTCTGATCCCCGGCTGCGACCGCGACCTGGTCAAGCCGCTGCACAAGCGCATGGAAAAACGCTTCGAGAAGATCATGCTGAAGACCAAGGTCGCCAAGCTGGAACCCAAGAAAGATGGCATCCATGTCACCTTCGACGGCGAACAGGCCCCAGAAGCAGGATCAGCCCCGCAAGTGTATGACCGCGTGCTGGTCGCCATTGGCCGCCGTCCCAACGGCAAGAACATCGGTGCCGACAAGGCCGGCGTGTTCGTCAACGACTACGGTTTCATCCCGGTCGACAAGCAGCAGCGCACCAACGTACCGCACATTTTTGCGATTGGCGACATCGTCGGCCAGCCCATGCTCGCCCACAAGGCCGTGCATGAAGGCAAGGTCGCCGCAGAAGTCATTGACGGCCACAAGGTCGAATTCCAGGCACTGGCGATCCCGTCCGTCGCTTATACCGACCCCGAAGTGGCTTGGGCCGGCATCAGCGAGACCGATGCCAAGGCCAAGGGCATCGAGATCGAGAAAGCCTCCTTCCCGTGGGTGGCCAGCGGTCGCGCGCTGTCGATTGGAAGAACCGAAGGCAGCACCAAGCTGATCATGGAAAAGGGCACGCGTCGCATCATCGGCGCCGGCATCGTCGGCCCCAACGCAGGTGAACTGCTGGCCGAAGCCGTGCTGGCGATCGAGATGGGCGCGGACGCCGAGGATATCGGCCTCACCATCCACGCGCATCCGACGCTGTCGGAAACCGTGTGCTTCGCAGCGGAGATGGCGGAAGGCACGATTACCGACCTGATGCCGCCGAAGAAACGGTGAGTTTCCGGTAATCTAAATGCCCATCTTCAAGCTACAAACTGGCAAGCTCAAAAAGCTCAACATTCTGGCGCTTGATAAGGAAAAGAACCTCCAGCAGCTTCTTGAGAGCAATCTCATGGAAGCGCTGGAGTTGCGCTTTCTGGCCTCCGAATACGTCACCACCGCCGGCGGGCGTATCGACTCAATCGCTGTCGATGCAAATGGCGCACCTGTCATCATCGAATATAAGCGCAACAAAAACGACAACGTCATCAACCAAGCCCTTTCTTACCTGAAATGGCTCAGAACCCAGAAACCAGCATTCTTTGAAAAGCTGATGCAGGATAAATTGGGTAAAGATATCGCCGACAAAATCAGGTTGGATTGGAACAACCCACGCGTCATTTGTATTGCCGAGAGTTACAGCAAATTCGATATTGATACTGTCGAGGTTGTACCCTTGCGAATCGAACTGTTTAAGTATCGATATTACGAAGGCGATATCTTCGGCCTCGAACCGGTAAATGTCACAGAGCCATACGACAAACCTCAACAAACCAAAGTTGCCAACGAATACGAAGCGGACACACCTAAAGCAACTGTAGACGTGCTCCGCAACAAAGGCTCAGAATCCATGCGCCAATTGTTCGACGCATTGCGGGAGCGTATCCTGGCAATTGATGAAGTCATTGAAGAAAAGCCGACACAGCTCTATGTAGCCTACCGAGTGGCTGCCAATTTCGCCGAAATTTACATTCTTAAAAATCAGATCAAAATCCATCTTCGTCCAATCAATTACGATGATTCACGCGGGCTCGTTGAAAAAATACCCGAAGGTTACAACTGGACTATGGATAGGCGTGTTTACATGAACTCTGCGGACGATATGGACTATATAGTGGGATTGGTGGAACAATCTTACAAAAATGTTTTGTAGTGCCACCGACAGGCTTTCAGGAGACCGATATGCCAGCCATTGAAACCCTCACCCGTGCGGAAAAGCTGCGCATGCTGGAAACTTTGTGGGATGACCTCACCCACGATTCCGCCACGATGCCCTCACCGGCATGGCATGGCGATGCGCTCAAGTCAGCAGAGCGCGCCCATGCTTCCGTACAGGCTGATTTTATCGACTGGGAAATAGCCAAACAGCGCCTGCGTGACGGCAAGGCATGAAAATCAGGGTTCTGAGTCTCGCGATTCAGGATATTGAATCGGGACAACGATTCTATGAGCAGCAACAAGATGGACTGGGCATTTATTTTCTAGATGCCCTGTTTTCCGATATCGACTCGCTTTTGCTGTATGGCGGCGTTCATCAGCAATTTTTCGGCTATTACCGGACGCTATCCAAACGCCTCCCTTACGCCATTTATTACAAGTTAAATGATGGGTTCATCGATGTCTGGCGCGTACTGGATTGTCGGCATAAACCCTCCCGAATTGCTCAAGCGTTAAAACAGACCTAATGTCCACTCAGATCATCACTGCCCTGCAATCACAATTCCCGCCGGAACGGCTATTCACCGATCCGGTCGATTGCTACGCCTACGCCTACGACAACTCCCGTAACTTCCGCCCGCCGCTTGCGGTGGTGTTCCCACTGAACGCCGAGGAAGTACAGGCAGTCGTCAAACTCTGCCACGAGCACAAGGTACCGCTGGTACCGCGAGGCCGTGGCACGGGGACTGCAGGCGGCAGCGTGCCAGAGCAAGGCGGCATCGCCCTGTCGCTGGAGCGCATGAACCGGGTCATCTCGCTGGACCCGGACAACCGCATGGCGATCGTCGAGCCCGGCGTATTGAACCAGGAACTTCAGGATGCCTTGAAACCCAAAGGTTTCTTCTGGCCTCCCGACCCCTCCAGTGCGCCGTACTGCAGCATCGGCGGCAACCTCGCCACCTGTGCCGCCGGCCCACATGCCGTCAAATATGGTGTCGCACGTGACCACGTGCTGGGTCTCAAGGCCGTGACGGGCAGCGGCGAACTCATTAAAACAGGGTGCTACACCACCAAGGGCGTAGTCGGCTACGACCTGACGCGCCTCATCGTCGGCTCCGAGGGGACGCTGGCGGTGATCGTCGAGGCCACACTCAAACTCACCCCGTTGCCACGCACCACGGGCGGCATCACCGCGCAGTTCAAGGATACGGTGAGCTGTGCTCATGCCATTGCGGCCATCATGGCACAGCCGTTCATTCCCTCCGCGCTGGAATTTCTCGACAACAACGCGCTCAACCTGATCCGCGGGCGGCATCCGGGTATGCTCCCGGAAGACATGCGCGCCTTGCTGATGATCGAGGTGGATGGTTCACAGAGCGAGGTGACTGAAGCCACGACGGCGGTAATCAATGCCTGTCAGGTCGACGGCCTGATCGAAGCCAAGGAAGCCGGCGATACCAAGGCGCTGTGGGCTGCGCGCAAGGCGCTTTCCCCGCTGCTGCGCGACGTTGCGCCGAAGAAGATCAACGAAGACGTGGCCGTACCGGTCTCCCGTTTACCGGAACTGTTGGGCGGGATTGAAGCGTTGGCAGCGCGTTACCAGATCGCCAACGTCAATTTCGGCCACGCCGGCAATGGCAACATCCACGTCAACCTGCTGGTGAATCCGGACGATCCGGAAGAAATGCACCGCGCCGAGGCATGCCTGGACGAAGTCTTTTCACTGGTACTCTCGCTGGACGGCACACTCTCCGGCGAGCATGGCGTGGGCATGGCCAAGCGACCATTCGTGCCGCGCGAGATCGACACCACGACCATCGGCGTCATGAAGGCGATCAAGCACACGCTCGACCCCCACAACATCCTCAATCCGGGGAAGCTATTCCCCTGAGGGTGGCACTCTTCAAGCTGCGGGCGGCACGCGCGGCTTGGTCACTTTCTGCACGACCTTGCTGACAGCCTTCACGGCCACACGCTTTACCACCACCACGGCCGCCGCCACGACAACCTTCTTTACCGCAGATCTTAGCAGTCCCATATTCATTCCCCTTACGATGGACAGGCCACTTTCCGGATCTCGCTTCCCGGGAAATCCGGACGCAATTTGCCGAGTTCATCGGCTGTGCGCTCGTTCACGTGCTTGAGCAGAAAATGGGACTGGCCGCTCTCGTGATTGCGTAGCCCCTTGATGGCAGACCTGATGCCTTTGAGCTTCAGGTCTTCCAGCAGTTTGTTGGCCAGTGCCTCGTCTTTGAACACCCCCAGGGAAAGCGCATTTTTCCATTTGGGTTCCTGCACCACGAAAATCTCTTCCACACCAAGGGCTTTCAACTCATCCACCTTGGCTTGTGCCTCTTCCGCCGTTTTGCGGGGCGGGATATACACCCAGTAGCGCTTTGCTTCCTGCGAGGCGGTCTGTTGCAACACGGAGTCCACAGCCAGCCGCTCAATCGCTGACCGTGCGGTCTGAAGACTGTCGTTAGAGAAACTGCCCCACTCGTAGCATGCGACGGGCTCGGGGATTGGCGTGGGAGCGGGCGTAGCCGCTTGCGCCTTGGCTGGCATGGTCTCTACCTCCTCGGGGGTGAGGATGCGTATCTTTTCCGGCTGGATGGCTTCATGGCCGGGTGTCACGGCAGCGGGTTGCGCAGGCTGCAACCTGAAATATCCGAATACTGCTGCATTCAGCAGCAGGAGCAGCAGGACGATCCACCTCATGATTCTCTTTCGATGAGCCAAAGACCTTGAAGCACCAGATTATCCGCGATCTCCAGCGGCATGGATAGCAGCGGCCGCAGCAGGGCCGCATCCCCGCCGGCCAGCAGGCAGCGGGGCGATGCACCCTCCCGTTCCTGTAGGGTGCTATATACCCTGTCCACCGCGCCGGCCATGGCGGACAGGCAACCGGTGTACATAGCATCCGCGGTGTTCTGCGGGAATGCTGCCCAGTCGCCCGCCTGCGAAGACAACCCGGCGGTCCCGGCCACCAGGGCAGCCCGCATAATCTGCCACCCCGGCACGATGACGCCACCGAGGAACTCGCCCTGCGAAGACAAGGCGTCGACGGTGAGCGCCGTGCCTGCCGTGACGACGACGCAGGCGGATGGTGCGCGATGCCAGGCCGCGACCAGCGCAGCCCAGCGATCCGACCCCAGCCGCGCTGGGACCTCGTAACGATTCTGCACGCCGCAAGCCGATGCAGCGGCTTCAATCACAGAGACGGAAAGACCGACGGCTTGCGCCATGGCAATCAGTTGTGTCGACACGGCGTTGCCGGCGACATTGCTCACCACCACGCGGCGGCAGTCAGGCCATGCGTTTATCACGGCGTCCAACTGTCCCAGCAACGCGTGTTCGACGCTGCCGTGGGCGAGCAACATGCCGTTGGTGTCGAACACGCCCCACTTGATTCGCGTATTGCCGGCATCGAGTGCGAGGATCATGTCCGCCCCCGCAGGCTCACCTCGCCCGCGGCGAAGCGCTGCAAGCCGGCCTCGGTCTCCACCAGCAAGGCACCATCCGAGGCGATGCCGCGGGCAATCCCAGGGATATTTCGTCCATCCGGCATGTGCATGGCAACGGGTTGGCCATCGAAAGCGTGCTGTGCAGTCCATTCCGACTGCAGGGATTCGAACCCCTTGCGCTCGAACTGCTCCAGCACCTCGGCCAGATGCCGCAGAATCACGCCGAGGCTGTGCGCAGCGGGCACGGGATCCGGGGTAATACTGAGCAAATCGGTCACGGGCTGGTCGATGGCCTCGCGCATGGCCTGAGGCAGGCGCAGATTGAGGCCGATGCCAATGACGGCGGCGCTGGGGCCTTCCATGTCGCCCTGCAACTCGATCAGGATCCCGGCCAGCTTGCGTTGTGCATGCAGGATATCGTTGGGCCACTTGAGTCCTGCCCCCACCACACCGACCTCTTGCAGTGCACGCATCAAGGCCACCCCCACCGCAAGGCTGAGGCCGGATAGCGCCCCTGCTCCGCAACCGAAGCGCCACAGCACCGAGAAGGTCAGGCTGTTACCCAACCCCGCTTGCCAGGCCCGGCCGCGCCGCCCGCGCCCCTGGGTTTGCAGTTCAGCCACCACGCAGGTGCCATGCGGGGCACCCGTAGCAGCCTGTTGCATCAGATGCGTATTGGTCGAAGGCAGACGATCGTAGATTTGCAGGTCATATCGACCGGCATGCCCGGCCAATGCCGCCAGCACAGACTGCCGATCAAGGAACTGCACAGGTTCCGGCAGCCGGTAACCTTTGCCACGCACGGAAAACAGCTTCACGCCCAGCGAATCGGCATCCCGCAAGGCATTCCACACGGTCGCGCGTGTCACCCCGAAATGGCGGGCAAGTGCCTCGCCAGACTGGAACTGGCCGTCCGAAAGCAGGCGCAGGATGGGAAAAGTGAGCGAATTCATAGTCGGGTCAATTATACCCGTGCCCGTACAGTGTAAAATGGCGGCAAATCAATCCATTGCAATCCGTCATGTCTGAAGAAAAAACCGTCACCCCTTCCAACTTTCTGCGTCAGATCATCGAGCGCGATCTCGCCCAAGATGTCTACGCCAGCCGGCGCTGGTCCCACGCACCTGGCGACGCCGCACATCAGGTCGCCGGTGAGCCTGATCCGGCCAAAATACGAACCCGTTTTCCGCCGGAGCCAAACGGCTACCTGCACGTCGGCCACGCCAAGAGCATCTGTCTCAATTTCGGCCTGGCAAGGGATTACGGCGGCGTGTGCCACATGCGTTTCGACGATACAAACCCTGAGAAGGAAGAACAGGAATACGTCGACAGCATTACGGATTCGGTGCAATGGCTGGGCTTTTCCTGGGAAGGGTTCGGCGACAAAAACCTGTATTTCGCCAGCAATTACTTCGACTTCATGTACCGCGCCGCCGAAGCGTTGATCGAGGCCGGCCACGCCTACGTCGACCAGCAGACGGCCGAAGAAATGCGTGCCAACCGTGGCTCGCTGACCGAGGCCGGCAAGGACTCGCCGTGGCGTAACCGCCCCGTAGCCGAAAACCTGGCCCTGTTCCGCGAAATGCGTGACGGCAAGCATGCCGATGGCAGCATGGTACTGCGCGCCAAGATCGACATGGCCTCGCCCAACATCAACCTGCGTGACCCGGCCATTTACCGTATCAAGCGTGCCACGCACCACAATACGGGGGACAAGTGGTGCATCTACCCGATGTACACCTTCGCCCACCCGATCGAGGACGCGCTGGAGAACATTACCCACTCCATCTGCACGCTGGAATTCGAAGACCAGCGCCCGTTCTACGACTGGGTGCTGGAACGCTTGGCCGACGCCGGCCTGCTGGCACGCCCGCTGCCGAGACAATACGAATTCGCCCGCCTTAACCTGACCTACGTCATCACCAGCAAGCGCAAGCTGATGCAACTGGTGACCGAAAAGCACGTGGAAGGCTGGGATGATCCGCGCATGCCGACCATCGTGGGCCTGCGTCGTCGCGGCTATACCCCGGAATCCATCCAGCTGTTCGCCGAGCGTATCGGCGTGTCCAAGGCCGATTCGTGGATTGACTACTCCACGCTGGAAGGCGCACTGCGCGACGATCTCGACAGCAAGGCCGCCCGCGCCATGGCAGTGCTCGACCCGGTGAAGCTCAAGCTGACCAACTGGGAGTCGCTGTTCGGTGCCGGCCATGCTGAGCCCTGCTCCGCGCCTGTGCATCCGCATCACGAGGAGATGGGCCGCCGCCAGTTCAACCTGACCGACGAGGTCTACATCGAGCGCGAAGATTTCATGGAAGAGCCGCCCAAGGGCTACCACCGCCTGTATCCGGGCAACATGGCGCGCCTGAAGTACGGCTATGTCATCCGCTGCACCGGCTGCGAGAAAGATGCTGAAGGCAATATCACCGCGGTGCTGGCCGAGATCGTGCCGGACACCAAGAGCGGTACGCCGGGCGCCGACAGTGTAAAAGTGAAGGGCGTGATCACCTGGGTCTCGGCATCCGAGGGCGTGCAAGCAGAGGTCCGCCTGTACGACCGTCTGTTTACCGAAGCGCATCCGGATGCCGGCGGCCGGAACTTCCTCGACTGCCTCAACCCAGACAGCAAACGGGTCATTTCAGCCTGGGTGGAACCGAGCTTGGCGTCGACTGCTCCGGACAGCAAGTTCCAATTTGAACGCCATGGCTACTTCGTGGCCGATCGCAAGGACATGCAGCCTGGCAAGCCGGTATTCAACCGCACCACCACGCTGCGCGACACCTGGCAAAAGTAACCCGTGATCTTCAGGTGGGGAAGCGCGTCAGCCTCCCCGCCTGAGCGACTGTGCTCCCGGCTTGGCTTGCACCTCCACCTCAGGCGGTGCAGCCACTGCAGGTGTAGCCAATACCAACAGGCGCAACGTCAAGGTCACCATCACAACCACACCCCAATACGTCCCCACGTAAAGCGGCCATGAAACGATGCTGGGGAAAGAAATTTCCAGCATCGCAAGCAGCCCGGCGATTACCAGTGCCACCAATTGCCCCAGCAAAAAACTTTTCATACCCATGGTGGGATAAGCAGGCATCTTATCGGGCATCCGCAGTGCAAGACGGTGCCACATCAAGGCCACCATGGTAGTGGCGAGCAGCACCAGTACCATCAGCAAGGTCACTCGTATTGCAGCACTACGCGCGACGTAGGCATCCATGACAATGCTCTGGTCCTGCATGCGGTACAAAGTAAAGGTATCCCCCAGCGGAGTTTCAGCCAGTAAACGGCGCTTCAACCCCGGCGAAGGCCAGGGCATCTCCTGCAGAGAAGCATAATGATGGTTCTGCGCATCCTTGAACTGAAACACTACGTCGAAATGCTTGCGCGCCTCGAACAGGCTGGTTCTATCCTGCCCGATCTCGACGGTACGCACTTCGATCGACACGAGCTCCGCTTCCAGCGTTTTCGCCGCTGCGTAGTCGAACAATCGGGCTGACACCAGATAAGCTGGATAAGCCACCACCGTGGCCGAGAGCACCGCCATGAACAGGAACAGCCCGATTGCCAGCAGACGCGCGCGTGCCGTCCCTGCGAGCCACCCGGCAATATCCTTGAAGACCGACCTCGGCGCCGACTGTTGTTCGGCCTCGCCAGACTCGGTCTCTGCGGTTTCATCCATCAACGCCAACTCGTTGCTCCTCCAACTCACATGCCAGCATCGGCAATCCGTGGGGTTTCTTGAAGCCTGTGCGTGGTCTCAGCGGGTTGCCACAGGCACGTGATACGAAGCCCCTGCCATATGGCATCATGTAGGTCCCTGCAACAGATCTCCAGCCTCATGATACTGCAAGACTACCGGACGCTCGTGTTCGATTGCGATGGCGTCATTCTCGACTCCAACAAGGTACGGGCGCAAGCCTTCTACAATGCTGCGCTGCCCTATGGCCAGCACCATGCCGAAGCGTTGCGCGAATACCACATCCTGCATGGCGGCGTATCGCGCTACGTCAAGTTCGAAGTCCTGCTGCGCGACATGGTCGGCGTACCAGTTACCGAAGAGGCATTGCAGCAGTTGCTCCACGCCTTTACCACCGAGGCAACGAAGGGCCTGCTCACCTGCCCTATCGCCCCTGGGCTGCAAGCGTTGCGCGAAGCCACGCCGCACGCCCGCTGGATTCTGGTATCCGGCGCGGACGAACGCGAATTACGCCACGTGTTCGCGCAGCGCGGCATCGCCGACTGGTTCGACGGGGGCATCTTTGGCAGCCCGAGCAACAAGGATGACATCCTGCGACGGGAACTGGCCGCGGCCAATCTGCAGCGCCCCGCCGTATTTTTCGGCGACAGCCGCTACGACCATCAGGCCGCCAGCGGCGCAGGACTGGACTTCGTCTTCGTCAGCGACTGGACCGACATGGAAGACTGGCAAGGCTATTGTGAGATACAGGGCATCCCCAGCATTCCCACCCTCGGTGCCACGATCCGATGAACCTGCCATTCACCCCTTACGCCGCAGTCCCGCTGGCCAAGGCCTATCGCCTGCTCAACCACGGTCCGACTGTGCTGGTCTCCGCTTCGCACAGCAACGCACGCGGCATCATGGCCGCCGCGTGGAACGTCGCCATCGATTTCGAGCCGCCCAAGGTGGCCGTCGTGCTGGCCAAGGACAGCCACACGCGCCAACTGGTAGAAGCCTCCGGCCAGTTCGTGTTGAATCTGCCCTGCGTCCGGCAGGCAGAAGCGGTAATGCAGGTCGGTTCCGTTTCCGGTCACGACCTAGCAGACGATAAATTCATTCATTTCGGGCTCACTGCACTGCCCGCCAGCGCCATCGAGGCCCCGTTGCTGGCCGGCTGCGTCGCGTGGCTGGAATGCCGATTGATCCCGGAAGCGCATACCCAGCAAGCCTATGACTTGTTCCTCGGAGAAGTCGTGGCCGCACACGCCGACCCGCGGGTGTTTTCCGATGGCCGGTGGCACTTCAATGGCCACGAAGACCTGCGCACACTGCACTATGTCGCTGGCGGTGAATTCCTGGTCACAGGGCATGCGATCCATGTGACTGCTGCACCCCAGACTTGAGCCCACCTCGTGGGTGTATTACGCTAGGGATTAAT
The DNA here is from genome assembly GCA_964445115.1 of uncultured Methylobacillus sp. Classification (GTDB taxonomy): domain Bacteria; phylum Pseudomonadota; class Gammaproteobacteria; order Burkholderiales; family Methylophilaceae; genus CAIJXJ01. The sequence continues at coordinate 70,212 of CAYUJU010000002.1, forward strand.
TTCCAATTACCCCAAGGCCTTTCCATGCGCCGCATTCTGGTCTTTCTTCTTCTGCTCGCTAGCGCCGGCGGCATCGTCTGGTGGATGTCGCGCCCCAAGCCTGTCATGGTTCAACTAGCCGAGGTCAACACGGGCAAGGTCGAGTCCAGTATCGCCAACACCCGTGCCGGCACGGTGGAAGCCTGCCAACGCACCAAGCTGTCGCCCATCATCGGTGGGCGCATCGTTTATCTCGGCGTCAAGGAAGGCGATCACGTCAAGAAGGGGCAAGTGTTGATGCGCCTCTGGAACGACGACCAGCGCGCCCAGACCGGCGTTGCACAAAAGCAGGTGGAAACCGCAGGGAAGCGCGTCGGCGAAATCTGTGCCATGGCGGACAATGCAAGGCGTGAAGCCGACCGCATGATGCGTTTGCGTGCCAAGGGCTTTATCTCAGAAGGCGCGGAAGACAAGGCACGGACCGAAGCCGAATCACGCCAGGCTGCCTGTGCGACGGCACGTTCTGAAGTCGGGCAGGCCTCAGCGCAGGTCAATCTCTCCAGTGTGCAGCAGGGTCGTACTGTGCTGACCGCGCCGTTTGACGGCGTCGTGGCCGAGATTGTTGGCGAACTGGGCGAATACACGACTCCTTCTCCGCCAGGCGTGGCGACGCCACCTGCGATCGACCTGATCGATCCAACCTGCCTGTACGTCAAAGCCCCCATGGATGAGGTCGATGCCCCACGCATGCAAGCTGGCCAAACTGCACGCGTCACGCTGGACGCCTTTCACGGCAAGGTATTCCCGGCACATGTCCGCCGCGTGGCTCCGTATGTCCAGGCGGTCGAAAAGCAGGCACGTACCGTAGATGTGGAAGCTGACTTCGACCATCCAGAGGATATGGCACAGATGCTGGTCGGTTACAGTGCCGATATCGAAATCGTGCTGGAAAGCCGGGACAACGTGTTGCGTGTCCCCACCCCAGCGCTGATGGAGGGCGGCCGTGTGCTGCGGTTTGATCCCAAGTCCCGCACCCTGCAATCCACCAATATCAAGGCCGGGGTGTCCAACTGGGAATACACCGAAATTCTCTCTGGCCTGCAAGCCGGCGATCGCATCGTGCTCTCGCTGGAACGCGAGGGCGTCAAGGCTGGCGCGCTGGCGACGCCCGAAAACACCAAGCCGGAAGGACACTGAGCTTGTCGCTCATCGCGCTTAGCGGCATCGAACGCACGTTTCAGCTGGGGGACAGCGTAGTACATGCGCTGCGCCACATCGACCTGAGTATCGAGTCTGGGGAGTACGTCGCCATCATGGGCCCATCGGGGTCGGGCAAATCGACCATGCTCAATCTGCTGGGGCTGCTCGACCGACCCGACGCCGGCACATACCTGCTCGAGGGGCGCGACGTGACCACGCTTAGCCAGGAAGAACAAGCACACGTTCGCAGTGCCCGCATTGGTTTCGTGTTCCAAAGCTTCCATCTGGTACCTCGCCTGAGCGCCGCAGACAATATCGCCCTCCCCATGCTGCTGGCTGGCATCGCCCCGGCAGAACGCCAGCGACGCGTCCGTCAGGCCCTGGGCGAATATGGCCTGACCGAACGGGCGCATCATCGCCCTGACCAGCTTTCCGGTGGACAACGGCAACGCGTGGCCATCGCCCGTGCCACCGTCATGCACCCGGCCGTCATCCTCGCCGACGAGCCGACCGGCAACCTCGACCGAGCCACTGGGGAGGAAGTGGTCGATCTGCTGGAAGCATTGAATCGACAAGGTGTCACCCTCATTGTGGTGACCCATGACCAGATGCTGGGCGCTCGCGCACAGCGGCAACTGGTCATGGAAGACGGCGCGATCGCCCGAGACAGCCTCACGTCATGACCCTCTCGGATAGCCTGCGATTTGCCCGCAGCGCGGCCTCAGGGACGCCATTACGTACGGTACTGCTGATCCTTTCCATGGCGATCGGCGTCGCCGCGGTCGTCATGTTGACCGCACTGGGGGATGGTGCACGGCGCTACGTAGTAGGCCAGTTTTCCTCCATCGGCACCAACCTCGTGATCGTACTGCCGGGCCGTTCGGAAACTCGCGGGTTCAACCCGGCCAACCTCGTCACCAGCACTCCAAGGGATTTGACACTGGAAGACGCCGCCTCACTGTTGCGCGTGCCAGGTACCGTCCGCCATGCCCCCATCATCATCGGCACCGCTGAAGTCAACGCCTCAGGCAAACGCCGTGAATCCATGCTGGTGGGCACTAATGGCGATTTCCTGAAGATCCGCAACCTGAAACTCGGAATGGGACGTCCCCTGTCCGCTGACACCCTCGGGCACGGTCCCGCCGAGGTCGTGCTGGGCGCCGTGATTGCCCGGGAATTGTTCGGTGGGGCCAATCCGCTGGGCAAAACCGTACGCGTCACCGGATGGCAACTGCGTGTCGTCGGCGTGCTCGCTGAGGGCGGCCAAGGCATGGGCATGACCACGGATGAACTGCTCATCATTCCCGCCGCCATGGCACAGGCAATGCTGGATACCAACACCCTCTTCCGCATCCTGATCGAGGCTGGCAGTCGCGACCAGATCGACGAGGTCAAGGCCGGCGTCCTCAAGCAATTGGTTCAACGGCACGATGGCGAAGAGGATTTCACCGTGATCACGCAGGATGCCGTATTGGAGACCTTCGACAAGATTCTGCGTGTGCTGACGCTGGGTGTGGGTGGCATCGCTGCCATCAGTCTCGCCGTAGCAGGCATTCTGGTCATGAACGTGATGCTGGTCTCGGTCACTCAGCGCACTGCCGAAATCGGCCTGCTCAAGGCGCTAGGGGCCACCGCCCAGGCCATACGCCAGCTGTTTCTGCTGGAAGCAGCCCTGTTATCGGTGATTGGCGCCATCGCCGGCATAGGCCTGGGGCATCTGGGTGCGGCACTCCTGCGCCACGTTTATCCCGTGTTTCCGGCTTATCCGCCCCACTGGGCCGTCATCGCCGGACTCGCCACGGCGCTGATTTCCGGACTGGTATTCGGTGTGATGCCCGCCAACCGTGCAGCGCAACTCGATCCGGTCCAGGCCCTGTCACGGAGATAACATGCTACTCACTGACATGGCCCGCTACGCGCTGCATGCCATTATCACCCACCGGCTACGAAGCTTTCTGACGTTGCTGGGCATCGGCGTTGGGATCGCGGCCGTGATCCTGCTGACGTCCATCGGTGAGGGTGTACACCGCTTCGTCCTCGCGGAATTCACCCAGTTCGGCACCAACGTCATCGTGGTCACACCGGGCAAGGTCAAAACGGGTGGCGCGCCGCCCTCCGGCATCCCCAGCACGGCAAGACTACTGACGCTAGAAGACGCCGATGCCCTGCGCCATCTACCCCACGTCACAGGCGTCACCGCGACGGTGTGGGGCAATTCCGAAGTCGAAGGGAACGGCCGATTGCGCCGCACCGTGGTGCGCGGAGCAGATGCCGACATGACGCGTGTCTTTACCTTTGATGTCGGCATCGGCAGTTTTCTTCCGCATGACGACAACAGCCACGCCCGCGCCTTTGTCGTGCTGGGGAGCAAACTGCGCCACGAACTGTTCGGTAAGGCCAATCCCCTGGGGGCACGCATCCGTATCGGCGGACAACATTTCCGCGTCATCGGCGTCATGGCACCCAAAGGGCAGTTTCTCGGCATCGATCTGGACGACACCGCCTTCATCCCCGCTGCCCAGGCACTGCAACTCTATAACCGTGAGGGCCTGATGGAGGTGCATGTTTCCCATCGGGAAGGCAGCAACCCGGCACAGGTCGCGGATGTCATCAAGCGCCGGCTCATACTGCGACACGGCAGCGAGGACTTCACCGTGACCACGCAGGAAGACATGATGAAGACCTTGTCCAATATCCTCGACATCCTGACCATGGCGGTCGGGGCACTGGGGGGCATTTCGTTATTGGTCGGCGGCGTGGGCATCGTCACCATCATGACCATCGCCGTGTCGGAACGGCGACAGGAGATTGGTCTGCTGGTCGCCCTCGGCTCACGCCAGCGCACCATCCTGACCCTGTTTCTCGGGGAATCCATCCTGCTCGCAGCGCTGGGCGGTTTACTGGGCCTGATCCTGGGCGTTGGCCTGGCACAGCTTATCAAGCTGGTCCTGCCAGATTTCCCTGTCGAAACCCCTTGGCATTTTGCGCTCATCGCCGAGCTGATGGCGGCAAGCATCGGCCTGCTTGCCGGCGTACTGCCAGCCCGTCATGCGGCACGGCTGGACCCGATTGACGCATTGCGGGCAGAATAAGGGATCTCCAGAGGGGCTCGCCATGCACCGTACCCGCATCCTCATCATGGGGGCCGCCGGACGCGACTTTCACAACTTCAATACGGTCTATCGTGACGATCCGACCATCGAAGTCGTCGCCTTTACCGCCGCCCAAATCACCGGCATTGCTGGGCGTACCTATCCGCCCACGCTGGCCGGACCCCACTATCCACAGGGCATCCCCATCGAGGACGAAAGCCAGCTAGAAGCGCTTTGTCGTGCCCATCACGTCGAGCAGGTCGTCTTCGCCTACAGTGATCTGCCGCATGTCGAGGTCATGCATCGCGCCTCGCGCGCCCTCGCCACAGGTGCGGATTTCGTCCTGCTTGGACCAGATCGCACCATGTTGACCTCGCTATTGCCGGTAATTGCCATCTCCGCTGTGCGCACCGGATGCGGCAAATCCCAGACCACCCGGTGGCTCTCCTCCATGCTGCGCAACGCCGGAATGAGACTCGCCGTGGTGCGCCATCCAATGCCCTATGGCGACCTGACGCAGCAGGCAGTGCAACGCTTCGCTACGACTGACGACCTAGCCCGCGCGCACTGCACGATCGAAGAACGCGAAGAGTACGAACCGCATCTGGCCGCCGGCAACATCGTGTTTGCCGGTGTCGATTACGCCCGCATCCTGCAGCAGGCGGAACATGAAGCCGACCTGATCCTGTGGGATGGCGGCAACAACGATTTCCCATTCTTCCGCCCAGACCTGCACATCGTGCTGGTCGATGCACTGCGTCCCGGCCACGAGAGCACCTACCATCCAGGCGAGGCTGTGCTACGCATGGCGGACATCGCCGTCATCGCCAAGTCTGAACATGCCGACAACCAGCAACTGGCAGCGATCGAAAACGCGATCCGCACGCTCAATCCAACCGCAGCGATCACCCGCGCTGACTCACCCGCCCGCATCGACGGCGCCCCCGACCTGCGAGGCAAACGGGTCGTGATTGTCGAGGATGGGCCTACGCTCACCCATGGCGGCATGTCCCACGGCGCGGGCTACGCAGCGGCCTTGCAAGCCGGTGCCATATCGGTCGATCCACGCCCCTACGCTGCCAGCTCCATCGCCGCGGCGTATGCCGCCTACCCGCACATCGGGCCAGTACTGCCGGCCCTGGGCTATTCAGCCGAACAACTCGCCGATCTCAGCACGACGCTGCAACGTTGCGAGGCCGATGCCATCCTCGCGGCAACCCCCATCGACCTGCAACAGCTGCTGGGGCTGGATCACGTACTGCGTGTCCGCTATGATTTTGCCGAGGCGTCTACTCCCGGCCTTGGTCAGTGGGTCCAACAGTTTCTGACCGGGATGAAACGCCGCAACGCCGCCCCCAACACACAGGCCACCCCATGAAAAAATCCCGCCGTTCCCGCCTCAAGAAAGTCGGCCTGCCACCGGGGTCCCTGATCCACGTCGGGGAAATCCGCACCCACCATACCGAACTGCGCCTGTTTCGTTATGACGGCGAACATCTGGTCGAACAAACGGGCACGGCGCTGACCGATCTGGACCTGACGCCAACGGCGAACGGGACGCTCTGGCTCAACATCTATGGCCTGCACGACGCGGCCCTGATGGCCGACATCGGGCGGCACTTCAACCTGCACCCGCTGACGCTGGAAGACATCCTCAACACCAGCCAGCGCCCCAAACTGGACCAGTTCGATGACTACCTGTACTTCGTCTCGCGCTTTTTCCGCTACGACCAGACGCAACTCGACGTCACTTCGGATCAGATCAGCATCGTGCTCGGGCGCCATTTCGTCCTGACCTTTCAGGAGCGGCCAACCGGTTCTTTCGACCCTGTGCGCGAACGGCTGCGCGGGGACAAAGGCCATATCCGCAAGGCCGGTGCGGATTACCTCGCCTATGCCTTGCTGGACATGATCGTCGACCGCTATTTCATCGTGCTCGAGCAGATCGGCGACGACTGCGAAGCGCTGGAAGATGAACTGCTACGCAAGGTCGGCACGGGCGTGATGCAGAACATCCACAAACTCAAGCACGAAACCATGGAACTCCGCCGCGCGGTCTGGCCACTGCGCGAAGTCGTCAACGCGCTGACGCGCAACGAAGGCGGCTTCTTCCAGCCCGGCACCGTGCTTTACCTGCGCGATGTCTACGACCACACCGTCCACTTCATCGAATCGCTGGAATCCCTGCGCGACCTTCTGGCGGGCATGCTGGACATCTACCTTTCCAGCATCAGCAACCGCGTCAACATGGAAGTCCGGGCGCTGACCGTGGTCGCCATGCTGTTCATGCCGGCCACCCTGATCGCCGGGATATTCGGCATGAACTTTCACACCATGCCCTGGCTGGACCACCCGGACGGCTTCTGGTTCGCCATCGGCATGATGGCTGGCATCGCCATGCTGATGATCCTGATTTTCTGGCGACGGCAGTGGCTCACCCGCCGGACTTGAGGCGTTCGGCGAGCATGGCGCGCATCTTGGTGACCTTGGGGGCGATCACCGCCATGCAGTAGGCCTTTTCCGGGTGCCGGGCGAAGTAGCCCTGATGATAGTCCTCCGCAGGATAAAACTCGCTTGCAGGTTCGAGCTGGGTCACCACCGGCGAGGCCCAGGTTCCGGCCTGCTCGAGCGCACGGATGGTCGCCTCCGCTTCGATGCGCTGTGCCTCCGAGTGATAAAAAATCGCAGACCGATACTGCGTGCCAATGTCATGCCCCTGGCGGTTCAGCGTGGTCGGATCATGCAGCGCGAAAAACACCTGCAGCAGTTCTCCAAAACTCACCTGCGTCGGGTCGAACACGATCCGGATCACCTCGGCGTGCCCGGTCAAACCCGTACACACGGCTTCGTAGCTGGGGTTCGGCGTGGCGCCACCGATATAGCCAGACTCCACGCTGCGCACGCCGGGCATCATGCTGAACGGCGCCTCCAGACACCAGAAGCACCCGCCAGCGAAGGTGGCCTGGGACAGAGGCTCCGTCGACAGATCGCTCAATCTTTCACTCCTTTGCATGTTTTCGCGCCACGAAACATCGCGCTCTGGCATACAATAAAACGCATTCCCGATTTATCCAAGGACGTCTCATGAAACCGTTCGCCATCCGATTCCCCCTGCTCGTCGCTTCCGTCGCACTGCTGCTCCCGGCTGCACCGGTCGTGCAGGCCGACCTGCCCTCCCACGCCCCTGCCCACGGCTGGCGCAAGAAACACGACCCCTACTACTACGGCTACTCCGGAAAACAATGGGGAAAAGACTATGACATTCTCCAGGGCAAGTGCAACCGTGAGGCAATCGGCACCGTACTCGGCGGTGTGGCAGGTGGCGCGATCGGTTCCACCGTCGGCAAAGGCGATGGCAAGACCGTGGCGATCATCCTCGGGACCGTCCTCGGTGCGGTCATCGGCAACCGCGTCGGCAAGGAACTGGACGAAAGCGACCGTGGCTGCATCGGCCATGCGCTGGAACTGGCCCCCAACAACCGCACCGTCAGCTGGCGCAGCAGCGACCAGATGGACTACCGGCTCACCCCGCTCCGCGACTACACCGACCACGGCATGAAATGTCGCGAGTATCGCCTGCACGTCAACGCGCCAGCGTGGCGAGACGAACAACGTGGCCGCGCTTGCCTGGGGCCGGACGGAAACTGGCAGGCACAGCCGTAACGGCCCGGCCAAGGCTGGCCCAGTTTGACAAAAAATCCTAAAGTTTTCATCCGATTGGCCGCTAAACTAACTAAGCCAAACTGGCAGATAAACATCGAGGTTATTTCATGAAGATCGACGGCTCAAATGCAGCGGCGGCGCTAACGGCGACCACCGGGGGCACATCGACATCCCGCAACGTCAAGGAAGAGACCCAGCGGGGCTCCCCCAAGGCACAGGATAATGTCACGCTGTCCAGCACCTCAGCCCAGATGCAGGCGCTTTCTGCCAAGATCAATGACGCTAGCGAGGTCGACACGGCCAAGGTGCAGGCGGTCCGGCAGGCCATCGAGGCCGGCACGTTCAAGGTCGATGCCGAAGCGATCGCCAACAAGTTGATCGCTTCCGCTCGGGAGATGCTGACCCCCAACGGTCGTAGCTGAAGTGTCGAACGTACACGCCATTTTTCGCGATGAACTGGCGGCACTGGGCCGCTTCATCGAAATTCTGCAGCAGGAACAGGCAGCGCTGGTCAAGGCCGATGCCGAGCAGTTAACGGCGATCTCGCAGGAAAAATCCGCACAAGCTGAAGCCCTCATGGCATTGGGACGCCAGCGTATCGATGCGCTGGCGCATATCGGCATCGCCAGCGACGCGGCCAGTGTCGAGGCCTGGATCATCGGACAACCCAGGGAAGTGCGGGCGGCTTGGCAGGCACTGGTGGAGAGCGCACGCGCAGCGCAGCATCTCAATCAGGTCAACGGCACATTGGTGGAAACGCAGTTGCAGCAGACGCAACGGGCGCTACAGACGCTGACCAACGCTGCCAACCCCACGTCAGTCTATGGCGCCGATGGCCAGACCCATGGCCTGAAGGGCCACCCCCAGCGCACGCTGGGAAAGGGCTAAGGGCTAAAACAGGGGAAGCGCCCGACCCGTAGCGGTCAGGGCGTCGCGGGCGGCGGCGCGCTGACCGCCGGATCCAGCGCCACTTCAGTCGACTGACCTTCGTTTTCCGCCAGCAACATCACCTTCACGCGCCGGTTGCTGGCGCGCCCTTCCGGCGTCTCGTTGGTATCGACCGGACGGTTGTCGGCATACCCCACCACCACGATGCGGCGCGGATCGACCCCGTTTTCCACGAACAGGCGGGTCACGCTACTGGCGCGCGCACTCGACAGTTCCCAGTTGGAGGGATACACCGTCGACGCGATGGGCAGGTTGTCCGTATGCCCCTCGATCTGTACCTGATGGTTGTCCTGCGCCAACACCTTGCCCACCTCGGTCAGCACGCGCACGGAGTCCTGATTGAGCACCGCTTGGGCGGGGGCGAACAGCAGGCTCGCGTTGATCTCGATCGTCACGCCCCGGTTGCTTTCGGTCACCTTGACCTGCCCGTTCTTGACCAGGGAATCCATCACGTTGAGCAGGCTGCCCGCCACCGCCTTCATTTTTTCCCGCCGTTCCACCTTGGCTTTTTCCGCCTGCAGATCCTCCGGCTTGGGAGGGGGTTGCAACACCTGGATCTGCTGATGGGTTCCGGTCTGGGTCGTGGTGATCGGCACGTTGACAATACGCTCGCTGGTCGGCGTATTCTTGAAGGCATCGACAATGGAATCGGACATCACGCGATATTTGCCTTCATTGATGGAAGAAATCGCGTACATCACCACGAAAAAGGCAAACAGCAGGGTAATGAAATCGGCGTAGGAAACCAGCCAGCGCTCGTGGTTTTCGTGCTCTTCTTCCTTTTTGCGGCGTGCCATCTTCAGCCGATTCTCACCGTGACATCGTTCAGGCGATGTAGCCGCGCAGCTTGGTTTCGATCATGCGCGGGTTTTCGCCGTTGGCAATCGCCACCAATCCCTCGACCACCATCTCGCGCTTGATCATCTCGCGCCCAATGATGAACTTGAGCTTGTTGGCCATGGGCAGGAAGAACAGATTGGCCGCACCGACACCGTAGATGGTGGCGACGAAGGCCACGGCGATCCCGCCGCCGAGCTTGGAAGGATCGGAAAGATTCTCCATGACGTGGATCAGGCCCATCACGGCCCCCAGGATGCCGATGGTCGGCGAATACCCGCCTGCAGACTCCCACACCTTGGCCGCGCCACGGTTATGCTCTTCATAGGCATCCATTTCGACTTCCATCGCTTCGCGCAGTTTTTCCGGCTCAGCCCCATCCACAAGGAGTTGCAGCCCCTTTTTCATGAACGGATCTTCCATTTCCGCCAGGATGGGCTCCAGGGAAAGCAACCCGCCGCGACGGGCAGTCTGCCCCCAGCCAATGATCTGTTCGATGATATCCTCGTAGGAAATCTGCGGCGGCAGTATCACCCAGCGTAACAGCTTGACGCCGTGCAGAAAGACCGGGAGCGTATATTGCAGCATGCAGGCGCCAAACGTGCCGCCCAGCACGATCAGGAAAGCCGTCACCTGTACCAAGGAACCGATGTGCCCACCTTCCAGATACTGGCCGCCAAGGATGGCCGTGAACGACAGCAGGATTCCGGCAAGACTGATCAGATCGACACGCACGTTACAGCCACTCCTTCATCTTGCCGCGCAGGCGCAGGATGGCCTGCGAGTGCAACTGGCACACGCGCGACTCGCTGACGCCGAGCACGGCGCCGATCTCCTTGAGGTTAAGGTCTTCCTGGTAATACATCGCCATCACCATTTTTTCACGCTCCGGCAACTCGCCGATCGCGTTGACCAGTGTATCGCGCATTCCGTCATCCTGCAGCAACTGCAGCGGCGTCGGGCGCGTATCGGTGAGGTTGAAGCCGATGGTTTCACCATCGTCGTTTTCGAAGTCCTCGTAATGCACCAGTTGGTGCCCGTGCGCCTCGGCCAGCATTTGCTGGTACTCGCTCAGGGACACCTGCATTGCATCGGCGATCTGTTGCTCACTGGGGGACTGCCCGAGTTGCTGCTGCAACTTGTGGATCGCGTTTTCAATCTCACGCGCTTGCTTGCGGACGGATCGTGGCGCCCAGTCGGCATCGCGCAACTCATCCAGCATGGCGCCACGAATGCGCTGGGTCGCGTAGGTCTCGAATTGCGCCCCCATGCTGTTGTTGTATCCCTGCAGTGCATCCAGCAAGCCCATCATGCCGGCCTGGATCAGATCATCCACCTGTACGCTGGAAGGCAGACGCGCGGCCAGCTGATACGCCAGACGCTTGACCAGCTGGGCATGTTCGGCAACCGACTTCTGCGAATCGAGCACGGACCTGTCCCACTCAGGATGTCAGCGCGGTATGGCTATTGCGCAACAAACGCCGCATCAGGGCAGGAAAATGCCCCGATTGGTTTTCGGGCAAGGGCCAGGACTGCAACTGTTCGGCGAGATGCTCCACGAACATGCCGGCGCGCGCCGCGTCGTCCGGGATCAGCCCCAGATTCACGGGCGTCAACTGCAAGTGACGACGAGTGACGGACGCGATACGTCGATAAAACGCGGTGCGGACAAGCGGCTGCATGGCATCGAACAGCAAGTGAAAGCGCCGCTCCCCTGCCTGATGCAACAGCTTGATGCTGGCATAGGCGCGCGTGGTCGCATTGTCGGTATCTTCACAGCACAGGATGACGTCCTGACAGGCCCAGGCGAAGCTGGGACGGGTTTGCAGGAAGTCGCTCTGCGTATTGACGAGAACGACGTCGTATTGCCCTGCCAACCGGTAAAACGCGTTGACCAGCCCCACTCTGGCTTCCATGCGAGGGCGCGTCAGCGCACGGGAACGGCCACCGCCCGCGAGCAGATGCACGCCAACGCCGAGGGGAACAATCGCCGATTCGATCTCCAGGGTTTCATACAGCACCTGGTCCAGATCATGGGCAGGCACGACGTTCATCCAGGAAGGCTGGCGCCCCGCGCTCAGCTGCTCGTCGACGAGCAGCACGCGCAGCCCCTGATGGCCGAGCGTATGGGCCAACTGGGCAGCCAAAACACCGCCGCGCCCGGAGTTGGACACCAGCGCGATCATGCGTCGGACATCGGCCACGAACAGGCGGCGCAACCCCTCCGCCTGATCAGGCGCAAGCCTAGCCAAAACGATCTCCCAGCACGTTCATTTCCAGGCTACCGGCGGCCACGTCCCACTCGTCTGGCTTCATGGCAAATGCCTGCTGGTCGGCGCGAACCTTGAAGGCGCGGTCCACCAGATACAGTGCGTTGGCGAGGTGCAGGTCTTCCGGGACCTTTTGGCCGTTGGTCACGTAATGCACGTCCAGCCCATGACGGATCAGACAGTCGATCGCCGGCGCGATGGACATGGACTCATCGATCTTGGAAAGGATCACGCCATCCATGCCAGTCCCCTGGTAGGCGCGCACGATATCGTCCAGGGTCACGCTCTGCGCTGTCGCCGGCAGGATCAGATGGCGCCTGACGCGGTCACCTCGACCACAGAGGAATTCGACCTGCTCGGTGATGCGACGATCGCGCTGGCTCATGCCGACCGTGTCGATGAGGATCAGGTGGCTGCGGGTCAAATCAGCCAGCGTCATTTCCAGTTCGGCTTCGTCCTTGACGGCATGCACCGGGACATTGAGGATGCGCCCGTAAATCTTGAGCTGTTCGTGTGCACCAATCCGGTAGCTGTCAGTCGTGATCAGCGCGACCTTATCGGCGCCGAATTTCAGCACGGCACGTGCTGCCAGCTTCGCCACCGTCGTGGTCTTGCCCACGCCGGTTGGACCAACCAGCGCGTGCACGCCGCCGCGGGTGACGAAATCGGCACCGGCCTCGACCACGCGCAGATTGTGCATCATGGCGGCCTTCAGCCACTTGATGCCACGTTCGCTATCCAGCCCTTCGGGGAGTGCATCCAGCAGCTTGCGGGACAGTTGCGGGCTAAAGCCGCAGCCAAGCAAGGCACGCATCAGTTCCGCCTTGAGTGGATCCTTGCGCGCCAACTCGCCCCATGCGAACCCGGACAGCTGGCTTTCCAGCAGGCTGCGCATGCGCTTGAGTTCCTGTGCCATTTCCTGCACCAGGGGATCGTTGGCGATGGATGGAGCCGCCTGTTGCGGGGTCCCCCAGGGCGCTTGAGGAGTTTCCGGGGCAGGCTCACGTACCGGGCCAAGTTGCGGCATGGCCGGCGCCGGGGGCTGAGTGAACAACGATGCCTGGGGCATCGGGTCATCCTGTGGAGTCGGTGCGCGCCATTCCTGCTGCCCACCGGCCTGTTCCTGATAGGCAGCGGCCCCCGTGGACCCGAAGCCTGGACTCTTCAGGGTCTGGAACTCCGGCACGCGCACGGTTTGCGCGGGGCCTGGATTCGGAGTTGCAGGCTGTCGTTTGTGCAGGATCGCCGCGATGGTTTCGGGCTGGATCGCCGGCTGGCGGGAAGCGGGTTGGACATCTTGAACAGAAGGCCTGTCGCTGTAGGTCAGGGCCTGCATCTCGTTGTCGGCAACGGCCATGATCTCCACCCCGCCCTCGACACGACGATTGGACAGGATGAGGGCATCGGCCCCAAGGACGTCGCGCACCTGGCGCAACGCTTCACGGGTATTACTGCCGAAGAATTTACGGACGTTCATGCGTGCCCCTGAAGAAGGCGCACATTCATGACACGATCAAGGTCACGAAAGCGGCTAGTTGTGTTTTTGGTAAGCGCCATATTCAGGGCCAAAGTTTATCACGCCGGACAGGCCCGACAAACAAGTCCCCACAAAAAAATGGGGGACCGTTTCCCGGCCCCCGCAAGCGGCTGTGCCACGCCGAAATCAGGCACTCCAGCGCGGGCGCAACCACGCATCCACACTCCAGCGACCGGCACCACCGAACAACAGCGGTAGGAACATCACGAGGTAGATCACGGGAAGCTTGTAATTACCGAATCCATCGCCGGCTTCATCGACGATACGATAACCTCGCAACAGGTCGGAAAGCGTATTCCATTCGGCGGGCCAGTGCACCGCAGCCATCGCCACGACGGTCAGCACCATCAGCGATGCCGACACGAAACGTGTCGCCACGCCCAGTATCAGCACAAAGGCACCGCCCAACTCGAACCAGGTGGCTATTTGCCAACTCCATTCAGGCGGCAGCAAGTTGAACGGAAAGGGAAAAGCCAGCTCGGCAAACCAGTTCACACCGGTCAATTTGGCATAGCCGGATTCACCGAACTCCCAGGCGAGCAACAGGCGCAGGATCAGGGGCGGGAAGGCGGATGAGGCACGATCCAGCCAGGACAGCTGAGCGAGATAAACACGGGACAACGTCATCATTACTGGACTCCTTCAGGGATAGAGTCCATCAGTCGGCGTAGCGCGAAAAACCTTACAAGGCCTTTTCGTCCTTGATCGTCCCGAGGATGGCACCCTCGCTACGCAACGTTGCCAGCAATTCGGCGCCGAACGTCATCACCGCGGCGGGGTCGGGATGCTGTAGTTCGCGCGCCACCTGGGCCACCGCCTCACGGCCCGAGCGCGCAGGGCCTTGCAGCAGCTGCACCAGACGAGCAGTGACGGCGTTCAGTTCGATAAACCGCACGGCATCCTGCGCATCCCGAAACACCAGCAGGCGCGTCGGTTCTGCCGCAGGCTGCGTTGGCCTGAAAAACGGGGAGATATGATGCACGGGGAAGGCATATTCCAGCAGGAGCAGCGGTGCAGCAAGCACCGGCCGCTCCTCCAACAAATCGCCCGCGGCGTCTGCAACCGGCATCGGCACATCGGCCACGGCAACGGACAGTTCCACCCATTCGTAATGCGCCAGATTCTCGAAAAACACAGGCAAATCGGCCAGGACGTCAGGTGTTGCCGCCAACCAGCGGGCAAACTCTTCAGAAATCTGCCGGAACCAGGGGGTGGTGCAACGATGTTCAGCGAGGAAGCGTCGCACCAGCCGCCGCCAGCGCCTGACACCCAACAAGGTTTTGCACACCGGGAAGCAGCTGGCCAGCGTTGCCTCCATGTTGTTGAACACGATCTCGGTGTAGACACGCATGCGCCGCACGGAGGCGCCCACAGGCCGCTCTACGGCTTTGGGATCGCGCAGATGCCCGACAAACCGGGCCTGATATTCCTGAAAAGTCTTCATGCCGTCTGGCACGCCACGTCACGCTGGCGTTGCACCGCACCATGCTGACGCTGCAAGGCAGCGATACGTTCGATTTCGGGCAGCAGGTCCTCCAGTGGTGGAATGTTGAGGTCGCGCTCCAGCAGCGTCGGTGCCACACCAAACTGCTGGTAGGCCTGCGCCAGCAGCTCCCACACCGGGTCGATCACGGCATCGCCATGGTTATCGACAATCAGGTTTTTCTCCAGCCGCAGATGACCAGCGGTATGGATGTAGACGATACGTTCGCCTGGCAACTCCCGTAGAAACGCGGCCGGGTCGTAACGAAAATTCACGCTGTTGACGTAGATGTTGTTCACGTCCAGATGCAGGTCGCAATCGGCTTCGTCCATCACGGCACGAATGAATTCAAGTTCGGAAAGATCCGAGACAGGCGTGTCGACATAGCAGGACGCATTCTCGACAGCGATGCGGCGTTCGATGATCTCCTGCGTCCGACGAATCCGGGCTGCCACGTGCAGGACCGCCTCCTCCGTGCGTGGAATCGGCAGCAGATCGTAAAGATGACCGCCTGCACTGCAGTAGGCCAGGTGCTCGGTATACAACGGAATCTCAAACTGATCGAGAAAGCCCTTGATCCGATGAAGCAACATTTCGTCCAACGGGTCAGGACCACCCAGCGACAGGGACAAACCGTGGGCAACGATGGGATACCGCTCGGCAAACCAGGCAAACTGTTTCGCACGGGCGCCGCCCATGCCGACCCAGTTTTCCGGAGCGACTTCGAAGAAATCAATCACCGCCGGTTGGCGAGCCTGAAGCGCATCCATCAATTCGCGCTTCAGGCCCAGCCCAGCCCCTCGAAGGCCAGGCCGGGATGTCAGTTCACCCGACACGGAGAACCTTACTTCTTCTCACCGCCGCAACTGCCTTCCTTGGCTTTCTCACCACTGCAGCTACCCTCTTTGGCTTTCTTTTCGCCACTGCAGCTACCCTCTTTCGCCTTTTCACTACCGCAGCTGCCTTCCTTGGCCTTTTCCTTCTTCTTTTTCATGCTGCTGCCGCACTTACCCGAGCCACACTTGCCGTCCTGCATCTTCTCTGCAGCATCGTGGTTATCGGCCACCATATAGCCAGAAGCCAGCGGCTTCAGCGCAAAGGGGTTCTCAGCGGCGTTCACCGAGGGCATGCTCACGGCAGCGATCACCGCGCCCCCAAGGGCCAGAGCAACAGCTTTTTTTGGTGCGTTCATATCAAAGTCTCCTGTCAGTAAAGTTCATCTCAAACGGGTTGATCCGGATGCCGCGCCGCGTCGTCGGAACCATGTTGCGAGACTGCTCGGGCAATGCGCTCACGCGCTTCCTGAGACAATCGCAACGTTTCATCGTTCTCGGTTCGGCTGCCCAACTGCCTGAGCGCGCTTCGCAACAACAGCATCTGCCGCGAAAACTGCGTACAGGCATCACACATCATCAGATGCAATCGCAATCCGAAACGTTGGCGCCAGGTCAGCCGGACTTCCATGGACTGAGAAATCAAATGACTGGCATGTTGGCAATCCAGCATTCAGCGCACCTCCAGCCAATGCAATTCGACACACTTTCTCAACCCCATGCGGGCGCGGTACAGCATCACCCATGCGTTAGTCGGGCTGATATCGAGTTCCTTACAAATTTCTTGCTGATCGTGTTCTTCGACTTCCCGCATCATGAATATGCGGGCCAGTTTTTTCGGTAGCCGATCCAGGCATTGCTGCAGCACATCGAGAAACTGCTTCTGCTGCAATGTATTGCCGGGGTCGGGCCAATGCTGCGGCATATCGGCCCAATGTCCATCCTCGAGGAAGAATTCCTCCATGCCAGGCGATTCGTTCGCTACCTCATCCGACGCATCCAGAGGTGCCTCGCGCTGCTGGCGCCGAAACAGATCAATGATCTTGTGCTTGAGTATGCCAGTCAGCCAGGTGCGCGGAGAGGCCTGCCCGGCAAACCCGCTGCCAGCCATCGCGGCGAGCAGGGTTTCCTGTACTGCGTCTTCGGCGAGATGCGGATCGCGCAGGCGCGCAAGGGCGAAGCGGTAAAGATAATCGCCATGCTCAGCAAGCCAGTCGTGGGGGGAAGTCGTGGAGTCCGTGACCATGCCCGACGATATCACATCGTGCCGGACTTTTGCCGCAAGCAGGCCAGATAGGCTTCGGCATCGGGCGCTGCACGCTCGCGCTGGGCGCGCCAGACTGTCTCGGCCAGGCACTCCATCAGATCATGTTGCGCCGGATGCGGCTCGCCATGTTTGTGCAGCAACGCCTGGTAGGCTGCCGCAATACCGGGCGGCTGATCGATGGAAAGCTGCTCGAGGATGGATAAATGCAGGCTCATGTGCAGGAAGGGATTGGTTTCCCCCATCTCGGGAAAATATTCCTGCGCCCGGTACTTGTCCGGGGCATCCAGCACCCCGTGGTATTCGGTATGCGCCAGCATGACCTCGACGGCCATGCCCTCCAGCGGCGTGAGAGGTTCCTGCGCGCGATATTTGCGCCAGGCATCAAAGAAAAAGAGACGGACCTGATCGCGGCTGGGATTAAACATGGGAGAACAATCCCAGCACGGCGGAGTACTGCAGCAACTCGTTGACGCCATTGACGGCGGCAATCTCGCCATTCCCGTAAAAACCGATCAAGGGCATACCGGGCAGGGTCTGCCGTATCAGCTCCAGATCACGGTCGACGCCATTGTAGAAATACGGCCCGCGACCCAGACAGGAAAACAGCAAGCCGAAATCCGGTTTTTGCGTGAGTTGTCCCCGCAGTTTATCGATAGTGTCTTCGAGGTCACGCTGGGCCGCCTCCGGCTCACGCAACAGCCAGAACACCAGTTGTCCCGGTTCCAGTTTGGTCGCCAGGGTGACCGAACGCTCGGATTCGTTGGCGCATACCAGCGCCGACAAGCGGTAATTCCCGTGCATCGCCGCTTCAGCGGATTCGGCGATGCCCAGCAGCAAGCGGTGCATGGGCAGATTGTCCGGCGCCTCCGACGCGTAGTCGGCATAGGCTTTTTGCAGACACTCCAGGGCCGGTTTGCCTTCCAGAAACACCAGATCGTAACCCTGCACCGCGCTCACCGGTCGCGGCTGCGACAGCACCCGCACCCCGTGCGACGTGCCGATGGCGCCCTTCACGCCTTCCAGCAAGGCTTCGCAATGCCCACCCGGCGCACCCTTGCCATGTTGCCAGACAGAAAAAGGGCCCTGCCCTGTCGCATCGCCGGACACGCCGCCAAAGCGGCTCCCGGGCTTGGCGAGCCAGGTGATGTTGATGCCATTCGGTGCGGCCAGCGCCAGCAGGGACTGATCCGCAACCGTGTGTGTGGCGGGCATCAGTCGGGCATCACCACCGAACACCATGGCCGCCGCCGCCGGCGCGTCCACCACCCAGTTATGCTCGGTGAAGATGCCCAGCGCCGAACAGCCCATCACATCGAGGCAACTCGCAGCGGCAGCGGCAGCACGCAATGCCGGGATGGGATCACGGGCAAATTCCGAGGTTAAAAACAACAGCACGCTGTTGGCCACCCGCAAGTCCGCAGCCTGCATCGCCTGTTGCACGGCATCGCGCGCCAGCGCAGGGCTGGCCTCCTTGCCAATGGCGAGGCCGGTGGCGACGCTCATGCCGCCAGCTCCTTGGCCTTGTATTCGCACAGATCATGGATCACGCACGCCCCGCATTTGGGCTTGCGTGCCACGCACACGTAGCGACCGTGCAGGATCAGCAGATGATGCGCGTCGCGCAGGTATTCTTGGGGGGTGGTTTTGGTCAGCTTCAGTTCGACTTCCAGCGGGGTCTTGCCCGGCGCGAGACCAATACGGTTGCCCAGCCGGAAAATATGCGTATCGACCGCGATGGTCGGCTGGCCGAATGCCGTGTTGAGGATGACGTTGGCCGTCTTGCGCCCGACGCCGGGCAGCGCCTCCAGCGCTTCGCGCGTGTCAGGCACCTGGCTGCCATGGCGCTCGATCAGTTGCTGGCAGGTGGCGATCACGTTCCTGGCCTTGGCGCGGTAGAGCCCGATGGTTTTGATGTACTGCTCCAGCCCCTCGACGCCCAGCGCATAAATCGCCTCAGGCGTGCTGGCGACGGGGAACAGCTTCGCCGTGGCGAGGTTGACCCCCTTGTCGGTCGCCTGTGCCGAGAGGATGACCGCGATCAGCAACTCAAAGGTACTGCGGTGATGCAACTCCGTAGTCGGCTCGGGAATGGCGACCGCCAGCCTCCGAAAAATCTCCCGACGTTTCTCCGCGTTCATGCGACGCGTCAGTGTTCAGACGCCAGTGCCGCTGACTGCGTGGGCTGAGTTGCCTGTTTGCGGCTTTCCATCCAGTTGCGGCTGGCGATCAGCAGTGCCAGACCGATAAAGGCGCCAGGCGGCAGGATCGCCAGCAGAAAGCCGTGATAATCCGGCACAACCGTCAGCACGAACTCCTTGGCCGCCGGGCCCAGTGCGAGATCGATCCCGGAGAACAGCGTGCCCTTGCCGACGATTTCACGCATGCCTCCCAGAATGGACAGCACCGTCGCCAGGCCGAGCCCCATCATCAGGCCATCCAGTGCCGAAGGCCCGACATCGTTCTTGGCAGCGAAAGCTTCTACCCGGGCCAGCACGATACAGTTGGTCACGATCAGTGGAATGAAAATGCCCAGCACGGCATGGAGTTGATGCATGTAAGCATGCATGCCGAGGTCGATCACCGTCACCAGCGCGGCGATAATCAGGATGAACACGGCAATACGGATTTCGTCCGGCACCCAGCGCCGGATCGGGGACACCGCGGCGTTGCTGGCCGCCATCACGACGGCCGTTGCGAGGCCTAGACTCAGGCCGTTGACCACGCTACTGGTCACCGCCAGGGTCGGGCAAAGTCCCAGCAACTGCACCACGCCAGGATTTTGTTTCCACAACCCGTTCTCGATGATTTCACGACTATTCATGCCCAGCCTCCTTCATCGCCGGAACCGAAAATAGTGCATCACGATGCACCTCGAAATACCGGAGTGCCTTATGCACCGCCTTGACCACAGCACGCGGCGTAATCGTCGCCCCTGCCATGTAGTCGAAACTGCCGCCGTCCTTTTTTACTTTCCATTGCTCTTCCGGCGTTCTTGACACTGATTGTCCGTCAAAGCTCCGGGTAATCCAGTCACCGTGTGCGATATCGATATAATCTCCCAGCCCCGGCGTTTCCTTGTGGGCCAGCACGCGCACGCCAGCCAACTCCCCATCAGCCTTGATCCCAATCAGGAGCTTGATGTCACCGCTGTAGCCATCCGGCGCAGTCGCTTCCAGAATCACTGCCGAAGCCTGCCCCGCCAGACGACCTCGGTAAGCGAGGGTCACCTCACGATTTCCCAGATCGCCACCGGCGGGCAACTCGACAGCATCGGCCAGCAGCGCATTGTCATGCAAGGTTCGCGGCAACACCTGCTCCAGCAACTTCAGCTTGGCCTCCCGCTCGCTCTCGGCAATCGGTGCACGCGTCGTCATGAACGTCGACGAAAGCAGCAGCGTGCCAACGACGGTAAAGGCCACCATGACCCCTGCTGTGGTCAAGGCATGCCGCCACACGGAGGGCGTGTTCTGCGTCTCAGTTTCACTCATTTGGCATGTCCGAAGACGCGTGGCTGGGTGTAGGCATCGATCAGCGGCACGCAAATGTTCATCAACAGCACGGCGAACGCCACGCCATCCGGATAACCGCCGTAGGTGCGGATCAACCAGGTCAGGACGCCGATGGCCGCCGCGAAGATCAGCTTGCCTTTCGGTGTCGTCGGGCCACTGATGGGATCGGTCGCAATAAAGAAGGCGCACAGCATGGAGGCGCCGCAGAACAAATGGAAGCCAGGCCCGGCAAACTGGGCCGGATTTACCCAATGGAACACGCCGGAAATGGCTGCCAGCGCCAGCAGGAAGGCTGCGGGAATGTGCCAGCTGATGATGCGCTGCTGCAGCAGATACAATCCACCCAGCAGATAGGCACCCGTGACGATCTCCCCACCCTTGCCACCCAGCGTACCGAACATCGGCGCCTGGGCGATGGTGGCGACGTCAGGCTGCAACTTGAGTTGTGTCTTGAGGTAGTCCAGCGGCGTCGCGGAACTGATGGCATCCACACCCACGCCAGCGGGCAAAGTACGGCTAAAAATGTAATGCATCTGGTCCATGAACCCCAGCGGCGCCTGGGCCAGCGTGAGCGGTGAAGGCCACTGTGTCATGATCGCCGGGAAGGAGATCAGCAGTACCGCGTACCCGATCATCGCCGGGTTGAACGGGTTGTAACCGAGCCCGCCGTACAACTGCTTGGCGATCACGATTGCGAACAAGGTGCCAACCACGATCAGCCACCACGGCGCCAATGGCGGAATCGCCAGTGCCAGCAGCCAAGCCGTCACCAGCGCGCTGCCATCCAGCAGAAACGGCCGTACCGGCCGATCGCGCAGCTTGAGCATGGCGGCTTCAGAGGCCAGCGCGGTCACGCTCGCAAGTGCCAGGCTGACCAGCACCCCGCCGCCGAACACCCAGACGTAGGCGGCAATGCCAGGCACCAACGCAAGCGCCACCTTCAGCATGATGACGCTGACACTCGGGCTAGCCGAAATATAGGGAGACTGACTCATGACTGTTCCTGTTTTTCTGCCGGGCTCTCACCCTGTTTCTCCGGGCCAGGCTCACCCCGACGCGCGTCGATGGCGGCGATCTCCTGTTCCACTGCCGGGGGCAGTGCCGTCGTATTTTGCGGCGTCACCTCGGCCTTCTGAGCATTGGCACGCGCCATCGCTGCGGCGATCGCAGCTTTTTTCGCATCATCTGCGGCCGCGCCCGTCTTGGCGCCTGCAGCCTTCTGCGCATGTTTGGCGGCGCGTTCCTGCTTTTCGCGCTCGATGCGCGACAGGCGGAATTCATTGCGCTCACGCGCCAGGTTCGCGGCCTCCTTAGCCTTATCCACCGCCAGAATTTCGCTCTTGGCGTAACGGTAATATTGCACCAGCGGGATGTGGCTGGGGCAAACGTAACTGCAGCAGCCACATTCGATGCAATCGAACAGATGGTAGTCGCGCGCCTTTTCGAAGTTATCCGACTTGGCAAACCAGTAAAGCTCCTGCGGCTGCAAACTGGCCGGGCAGGCGTCAGCACAGCGCGCGCAGCGGATGCAGGGCATGGCTGGTGGCGGCTCCGGAAACAGCTTGGGCGCCCCGGCGATGATGCAATTCGTCGCCTTGGTCACCGGTACCGTGGCAGAGGGCAAGTTAAAGCCCATCATGGGGCCGCCCATCAGCCACCCGTTGGTGTCCGGCAATGCCCCCCCGGCAGCTTCCAGCAGTTTGTCGACCGGGGTGCCCAGCAAGACTTCGAAATTCCCCGGCGCCCGGACGTTGCCAGTCACCGTGACGATACGCGACAGCGCCGGCTCGCCGAATTCGAAATAGCGATACACGGCCATTACGGTCGCGACGTTAAACACCTGCACCCCGACATCCGTAGAACGCTTGTCGCTCGGCACTTCGATGCCAGTCAGCAGATGAATAAGCCGACGCGCATCGCCGCTCGGGTACAACGTCGGCACCACGGCCACCTCAATCGCCACGCTGCTACGGGCACAGGCTTCACGCATCGCCGCAGCCGCCTGCGGTTTATTGTCCTCGATGCCGATCACGCAGCGTTCGGCCCCCAGCAAGTACTGGGCAACTTCAATACCCTTGACGACCTCGTCGGCGCGCTCGCGCATCAACAGGTCGTCACACGTAATATAAGGCTCGCACTCAGCCCCGTTCAGGATCAGGACGCGCACACCGGATTGCCCGCCCGGACGCAGCTTGATCTGCGTCGGGAAGGTCGCCCCGCCCATGCCCACCACACCGGACTCACGCAGACTAGCCACCAGTTGCTTGCGATCCGCATTGCGCCAGTCCACCGGACGACGCTCGATCCAGCGATCCTCACCGTCCGGCTGCAAGGTGATGCACATATCCGGCAAACCGGAAGGATGGGGAATCACCTGCTCGTCGATCGCCAGGATGATCCCGGACGTCGGCGCATGCACCGCGGCGGAAACGCTGCCCTCGGCCTCGGCCAGCAACTGCCCCTTGAGCACCCGATCACCCGCCTGCACGCGCATCTTAGGCAGATTGCCCACGTGCTGACGCAAAGGCAGCACCAACCGCTCAGGCATCGGCACGTGACGAATCGGCGTTGACGTCGATTCCAGCTTGTTTTCGGGCGGATGCACACCGCCATGGAACTTGAATAGGGTAGAGATCATGCGACCTGCTTCAATTCGAATACGGGGTAACGCCACTTCCAGTTACCGACCTTTTCCGGGACCGGCACCATGGCAATGCAATCGACCGGGCATGGCGCCACACACAGTTCACAGCCGGTACATTCGGAAGCGATGACGGTATGCATGTGCTTGGCGGCACCAAGAATCGCGTCGACCGGGCATGCCTGAATACACAAGGTACAACCGATGCAGACGTTCTCGTCGATTACGGCCACCGACTTGGGCTTGGGCTCGCCGTGCTCGGCATTCAGCGGCTTGGGCTCCACGCCCAGCAGGTCGGCCAGCGCCCGCATCCCGGCCTCACCGCCCGGGGGGCACTGGTTGATATCTGCCTCGCCCGCGGCAATCGCCGTGGCATAGGGTTTACAGCCGGGGTAACCGCATTGGCCACATTGCGTCTGCGGCAGGATCGCGTCGATCTTGTCGACCAGCGGATCGCCCTCGACCTTGAACTTCAGCGCGGAAACCCCCAGCACCAAGCCCAGCAGCAGGGCCAGCAGCACCATCACCAGCAAGGCAGTCAACATCAGCGAATCAATCCTGCAAAACCCATGAACGCCAGGCTCATCAGGCCCGCTGTCACCATGGCGATGGCCGCACCCTTGAACGGCACCGGCACGTCAGCCGCCTCCATACGCTCACGCATCGAGGCGAACAGCACCAGCACCAGCGAGAACCCGAGCGAGCCTCCAAAACCGTACCAGAGCGATTCGAGAAAATTATGATCCGCCTGCACGTTCAGCAGCGGAATACCCAACACCGCACAGTTGGTCGTAATCAACGGCAGATAGATGCCCAGCGCCTGATACAGCACCGGGCTGGTTTTTTCGATCACCATCTCGGTGAATTGCACCACGCCGGCGATCACCACAATGAACGACAGCGTACGCAGGTAGAACAGATCGCTACCCAGCAGGTATTCATTGATCAAATAACTGGTGCCGGAGCCAATTGTCAGAACGAAGGTCGTGGCAAACCCCATCGCCATCGAGGCTTCCAGTTTCTTGGAAACCCCCATGAACGGGCACAGGCCAAGGATTTTGACCAGCACGATGTTGTTGACCAGCACCGTACCAATCAGGATCAGGATATAGCTTTCGAGCATGCGAAAAGCGCTTTATGGATCAAGAGGTCATATTATCGCCTCCGGGGTCGTTTCGTTCAACCCGTCAGGGTTCAGGGAGAAACGCGGCACAACCGCCCCGGCAAGGCGTCGGGAGGTCGTACTATAAAGTCCCGCATTAAGAATGACAAAGAATATATGGTTATAGTTCGATAACCGATGCTTCTACAAAAATCTCCTGCACCCCGCCGTGCGGCCGGCTCCCGCCGCCCCCTACTTTCAGTTAAAATACAGCAATTTTTCATTCTCTGAATCGCAGGAATCCCATGCTGAAAGGCAGCCTCGTCGCCATCGTCACCCCCATGTTGCCAGATGGCGCTCTCGACATCCCCCGCCTCAAGTCCCTGATCGATTACCATATCGAGCAGAAAACCGATGGTATCGTCATCGTCGGCACGACGGGCGAATCGCCCACAGTCGACTTCGATGAGCATTGCCTGCTCATCCAAACGACCGTCGAGCAGGCCGCTGGCCGTATTCCGGTCATTGCAGGAACCGGCGCCAACTGCACCCGCGAAGCCATCGAGCTGACCCAGCAAGCCAAATCGGTGGGCGCGGATGCCTGCCTGCTGGTGGCACCCTATTACAACCGCCCGACGCAGGAAGGCCTGTACCAGCACTTCAAGGCGGTGGCAGAAGCGGTCGACATCCCGCAAATCCTGTACAACGTGCCGGGGCGCACCGGTTGCGACCTTAGTAACGACACCACGCTACGCCTCGCTGCGATCCCGAACATCATCGGCATCAAGGACGCGACCGGCGGCATCGAGCGCGGGACCGATCTGCTGCTCCGCGCCCCGGAAGCGTTTGCCGTATACAGCGGCGACGACGCCTCCGCGCTCGCGCTGATGCTGCTCGGCGCTCATGGCGTCATCTCCGTCACCGCCAACGCCGCACCGCGACTGATGCACGACATGTGCGCCGCCGCCTTTGCCGGCGACGTATCGACTGCCCGCGACATCAACCGCAAGCTGTTCCCGCTGCATCAAAAACTTTTCGTCGAGGCGAACCCGATCCCGGTTAAATGGGTCGTAGAACAGATGGGGCTGATCCAGTCCGGCATCCGTCTGCCGCTAACCCCGCTGGCCAGCCAGTATCATGAGACCTTGCGCGAAGCCATGCGCTGCGCAGAAATCATTTAGGAAACCATTGCATGATCGTCAACCGCGTTCGTCCTCTGGTCGTGGCCATCCTGGCCACGACCGCCCTGTCCGCCTGCGACAGCATTCCCTTTATCGACAACACGTCCGAGTACAAAGGGGCTGCGCGCGGCAAACCGCTTGAGGTCCCGCCCGACCTGACCTCGGTCAACACGTCAGACACCTACACCGTGCCCGGCAGCGGCACCACGTTCTCCTCCTACAGCCAGGGCCAAACCGGACCAGAAGCCGAAGAACAGAAGCTGCTCTCCTCCCCCGATAACGTTCGCCTCGAACGCGCCGGCGCACAGCGTTGGCTGGTAGTTCAGGCCCCGCCGGAACGGGTCTGGCCTATCGTCCGTGAATTCTGGACGGACCTGGGTTTCGCCGTACGCGTGGAAAATCCGCAAACCGGCGTGATGGAAACCGAATGGGTAGACCCTGCAGATCTGACAAAAGACGCGCAAGGAAACTACCTTGAGAAGTTTCAGGGCTGGCTGGATAAGCTGAACACACTCAAAAACAGACAAAAATTTCGGACCCGTATTGATCGCGGTGAAGAAGACGCCACGACCGAAATCTACATGAGCCATCGCTCAGTCAGCGACCTTCCCGATGACGGCAAAGTGCGTGTCAGAACGCTATATGGCGAGGTTGAAACAGGATATAAAAATGAAGATTTCGACAAAACCAAATCCAAGGAAGGACGCGCCGGCGCGGAGGACTTGGACGCCGAACTGTTGCGTCGCCTGATGGTGAAGTTGGGTATTACCGAACAACAATCTCGTGCGGTCGTCGCCAACCCGGTCCAGGAAAAGCGCGCCTCGCTGGACAAGGATCAATCCGGCAACGTCATTCTGGCCCTGAACGACCAGTTCGACCGCGCCTGGCGCCGCGTCGGCCTGGCACTGGACCGCATCGGCTTCCTGGTGGAAGACAAGGATCGTTCGCGCGGCGTGTTCTACGTGAAGTACTCCGACGTCACTATCGACGATGCGCCGGAACAAAAGAAGGGCCTGCTCGATTCCCTCAAATTCTGGGGTGACGACGAGAAGGACAAGAAGGCCGCCCAGCCCGAGCCCAAGCAGGAAGACAAGAGCATGGTCGACAAACTGAAATTCTGGGGCGACGACAAGGACAAGGCCAACGCCGAGAGGCAATATCGCATCAAGGTCGAACACGGCGAAAAGGGCAGCCTGGTCTACGTGAC
The DNA here is from genome assembly GCA_964445115.1 of uncultured Methylobacillus sp. GTDB lineage: Bacteria > Pseudomonadota > Gammaproteobacteria > Burkholderiales > Methylophilaceae > CAIJXJ01. The sequence continues at coordinate 96,961 of CAYUJU010000002.1, forward strand.
GGACAAGAACGGTCAGCCAGACCGCTCCCCGGCGGCCAACCGCATCCTGAACATGCTCTACGACCAACTGAAGTAATGCGCTTCGCCTCGCTGGGCAGCGGCAGCGCGGGTAACGCGCTGCTCGTCGAGGCTGGCACGACACGCTTGATGCTGGATTGCGGGTTCGGCATCCGCGACACCACGCATCGACTATCCCGGCTTGGCCTCACGCCCGAGGACCTTGCCGGCATTCTAGTCACGCACGAGCATGACGATCACGCGGGCGGCGTATTCAAGTTTGCCGCCAGGCACCGGCTACGGGTGTGGATCACCCATGGCACCTTGCGCAATGCATCACGGTACATTCCGCCCTCGCACGACATCCCGATCGAAGTCATCGACAGCCATACGCCATTTGCCGTGGAGGGACTGGAACTACATCCCTTCCCCGTCCCGCATGACGCCCACGAACCCGTGCAATTCGTGTTTCACGATGGCGCCCGAAAATTTGGGGTCCTGACGGACACGGGCATCAGCACCCCGCATATCGAGCACATGCTGAACGCGTGTGACGCCCTCGCGCTCGAATGCAACCACGACCTCGACATGCTGATGAACGGCCCTTATGCCTACTCGCTCAAACAACGCATCAGCGGCCGGCTCGGACATCTGGACAACGCGACAGCCGCCAGACTGCTGTCCGCGCTCGACAATACCCGGCTGCAACACCTCGTCGCGTTGCATCTCAGCGAGAAAAACAACTCGCCCGCACTGGCGCGCGATGCGCTTGCACAGGCACTGGGGTGTGAAAAAGAATGGATAGGGATCGCGAATCAGGAATCAGGATTCGACTGGCGGGAAATCGCGTAAGCCACCGCACCAGATGACCGGCACGAAGCATGCTGGGACTCATGATCAAGCGCCACCACAACAATCGCGCTGACCAAGGGATGCAACGGAAGAATAGACAACAAAAAAGCCGACTTGCGTCGGCTTTTTTGTTGGGGCTTAAAGCTGAATTACTTAGCAGCTTCAGCCGGTGCAGCAGCCGGAGCGGCAGCAGCATCAGCAGCCGGAGCGGCAGCAGCATCAGCAGCCGGTGCAGCAGCAGCGTCAGCAGCAGGAGCAGCTTCAGCAGCCGGTGCAGCTTCAGCAGCCGGTGCAGCTTCAGCAGCCGGAGCTTCTTCAGCAGGCTTTTCGCCACAAGCAGTCAGAGCCAGAGCCAGCAGAGCGGCGAGCAGAGCGGAACGAGTCATTTTTTTTCCCTTAATGAAGACAATTAAAAAACCGGTATACGGATCACTCCGAAGAATGGTATCCGAGTGCCAAAAATTCTATAGAATTTTTTTATAAAAAACCAGTAGTTTTATCTTTTTTCAGGTTTTTTTTGTGGCTGTGGCAAAAACACCCGGACCAGACTAGTGCCGGCATCAGTCGACCCGAATACGCAGTTGCGAATGCTGACTGCCTGAGGCGTCGCCTCCAGCAAAAATTTCCCGGCTGACATCGTCGCGCGAACGCATCACCCCGCCGAGATCGAACCACTCACCGGGACGCACGCTGACCGTCGTCGATAACGCTTCAAATTCGATCACCCCTCCAGACAGACTGAAGACCCGCGGGGTAACCTCAAGCTCCACAACGTCGCCCAATACGCGCGGGCGGACCGAGAAGCCGGTTGATATCTCGTGAAAGCTCACGGTGGTTTGCAATCGTGCGTAACGGCGCGTCAACACCGCCCAGGTTTCAGTAAAAGGTACGTACTGTCCGACGCTGATCACCGCAGCCCCGCCTTCCAGCACGTTCAGGAACTCGCTGGATTGTTCGCGGGCGGTGGACTCATGTTGCCCGGCCTGCACCACGACCCCGCCTCGAATGACGCCACGCCGATCCGCAGTTTGCACGACCACATCGCCACCCCGGACGCTCCCCGACACGCCGATCTCACGACTGTCGTTCCGCACATCGACAGTGCGATTGAGTGTGATGCGCAAGGTTTTACGTTCAGTATCGAGCGAGGCGACCAGCCGCTCGATTTCCACCAGCCGTTCCGGAGAGGCGCGCACGATCAGCTTGTCGCCCATGGCGCTCGCCACGCCACCGGGGCCGACGAGGGGAGAGACGGTGGGGAGCATGTCCTCGGCAAAGCGATGGCGTAGTTGGAATATCTTGAGCTGGGTGTCCGCCAGGGCCGCCCCACAGGCGAGGAGAAACGTCAGCACCAGCAGCAGGCGGCCCATCACAACCCCAGCGTGGTGGCGAACACGGCCGGATGCGAGGCCTCCATCAACTGGCCGAAGCGTTCTTCAAGTTGGCGCGCCCCGGCATGGTCATGCAAGGCGAGCAGACTGCGCGCGTCATCACGGTGGAAGCGATGCACGTAATGTGCCGCGTCGGCCACGATGAAGGGATCGCTGGCGATGCGTGCATGCTCATGCGTCTTGTGGATCAGGATATTGTGGCTGTGCGTTCTGAGCAGGTTCATCAGGCGCGGGCAACGTGCGGTCAGGAAATCCGTTTCATGCAGCACCAGTTCCAGACGCCGACCGCGGCCGCCGAGCAGAAAATCGCGCAGCGCCTCGAACCGTCCCAAGCTGCTGTAGCCCCCATGCGTCAGGTCCACGTCAAAAATATGAATCGTCTGCTGTGCCTCGGCGATGACAGCGGCAATGCCATCGTCGTATTCGGCTTCGCTCATGATGGAACGATGCTCGCGCTCCGCAAGCGTTTCGTTTGGCTGCTCGGACATGCGCTCTCCCGTCACATTCAAAACGTCAAATATCCCGCCTCAAACCACTGGTGCAACAACACGACAGCAGGTTCCGGCAGCCCCAGCCCGGCCGGGATGGCGCGGTGGTCCGCCAACGCCGTCAGGCACTGCAACGCATCTCCTTCGCACTGCACGCTGTCGCCATTGATGAAGACATAATCGCCGTAAAACAGCATCTGACTCCTGAGGTCGAGGGCGATGCCCTGGCGCTGCAGACGCTCGCGGAACCTGTCCAGCGCGACGCGGCGCGGACGCTCGAACACGATGTGCGACTTGGGCTCGGTCAGGTACGTCCCGAGGAAGCGGGCGACATCGTCGCTCTCCCACCGCACGCCCTGCAACATTTCCCGCACGCGACGCACCATCTGCCCACCGACTTGCGCCGGATGACGCTGTACCTGCAAGTCCGGATCGGCGTAAAGGCCATCGAGTTGCACCTGATCTTGCAGGTAGACGAGGAACTGCGTTGCAAGCTCCTGCGCGGAGGGCGCGCGGAAGCCGATCGACCAGGTCATGCACTGGCCAACCGCAATGCCCCAGTGCGCGAGGCGCGGCGGCAGATAGAGCATGTCGCCTGGCTCCAGCACCCACTCCTCGTCCGTGTCGAAATTTTTCAGGATGCGTAACGGCGCATCCGGCACCGTTTCCATATCGGTCTGGCTGCTCACCCGCCACAAGCGCTTGCCGTGCCCTTGCAACAAAAAGACATCATAGGAATCGAAGTGCGGGCCAACGCCACCGCCATCGGGGGCCAGCGACACCATCAGATCATCCAGACGGGTGCGGGGAATGAAATCGAACTGGTGCAGCAGTTCATTGGCTTCCGGGAGAAAGTGATTGACCCCCTGCACCAGCAGGCTCCAGCCCTTCTCCGGCAACTGCGAGAAACGCGCCTCGTCAAAAGGCCCCTGCTCCAGCTTCCATTTGCCACGCTGATGCAGCACCAGTCTGGATTGGGCATCCTCCTCACACGCCAGCCCGGCCAGCTCATCAGGCGTGAGCATGTCGCCAAACCCCGGGAAGGCGCCGCGGATGAGCAGCGGCTTTTTCTGCCAGTACTCCCGCACGAATTGCTGGGCGGTCAGACCGCCAAGAAAGGGAATCTTCATGGGGGCATCATAACGCTTGCGTGGCCCCGCTGGAAATGGTTTAGAATGGCCCGAGGCAAACAGAACGAAAGACCTTATGCCGCAGATCGGATCGCATGCTCCCGACTTCACCCTGCCGGATGCCGACATGGAGATGCAGAAGCTTTCCCGGTTCAAGGGCAATACGGTCGTTCTGTATTTTTACCCCAAAGACGCAACGCCTAGCTGCACCACCCAAGCGATCGAGTTCAGCGATCTCGAAGAAACATTTGCCAGACATCACGCTGTCGTCATCGGCATCAGCCGCGACGACTGCATGAGCCACGCGGATTTCCGCGACCGGCACGGCCTCGCGCTGATTCTGCTCGCCGACGTGGATGGCAAGGTGTGTGAACGCTACGGCGTACTGCAGGAAAGAGAAGTCGACGGCATCCGCAAGTTGGGCATCCAGCGCTCCACTTTCGTGATCGACAAGGATGGCACCATCCGCCACATCCTGCGCGACGTCACCCCCAAGGGCCATGCCCAGGAAATTTTGAACCTGATTAAGGAATTATGATGCATATCGCCATGAACACCGTCGTCTCCATCACCTATGAACTGCGCGATAGCGACGGCAACGTCCTAGAAGCCAGCGCCGACCCGGTCAGCTACCTGCATGGCGGCTACGATGGCATCTTCCCCCGCGTGGAAGAAGAGCTGCACGACAAGCACGTGGGCGACAACATCGAACTCACGCTGGAACCCGTCGACGCGTTCGGCGACTACGATGAAGAACTGGTGCAGATCGAACCGGTAAGCGCCTTCCCCGGCGGCAAGGTAGAAGTCGGTATGCAGTTCGAAGGCGAAGACCCGACCGGCGACGTGGTGCTCTACACCGTCACCGACGTTGCCGACGGCAAGGTCGTCGTCGACGGCAACCACCCCTGGGCCGGCGAACGCGTCAGCTTCAAGTGCACCGTCACCGGCATCCGCCCGGCGACCAAGGAAGAAATCAACCACGGCCACGTGCATGGGGCGGGTGGGCATCATCACTAAGCTTTAAAGTCTGAATGAATAAAGCCGGCATATGCCGGCTTTATCTTTTGTGCTCCAAACTCTGCTCCACTCAGTGGGGGGCGAATAATCAGCGCCCCAACATTTCCTTCAACCTGTATAGCGCTTCCAACGCCTGCTTGGGCGAAAGCTCATCAGGATCGACATCCATCAATGCTTCAAGTGCCGGATGCGGCACCGGTTCGCTGGCTTCCGGTGCGGCGAACATGTCGGCTTGCGGCCCAGCGGCGATACTTTGCTGTTCCAGTTGCGCCAGCCTACGCTTGGCAGCAGCGACTACGCTCTTGGGAATGCCCGCCAGTTGCGCCACCTGCAGGCCATAACTCTGGCTCGCGGGCCCCTCTTCCACGCTGTGCAAGAACACGATGCCATCACCGTGTTCGACGGCGTCGAGATGGACGTTGGCGACTTGCTTGTAGTCTTCCACCAGCCGCGTCAGTTCAAAGTAGTGGGTAGCGAACAGGGTGTAGGCGCGGTTGCGTTCCAGCAGGTGTCTGGCACAGGCCCAGGCCAACGCGAGGCCGTCAAAGGTCGAGGTGCCACGGCCGATTTCGTCCAGCAGCACAAGGCTATGCTCGGTGGCGTTGTGCAGGATGTTGGCCGTTTCGGTCATCTCGACCATGAAGGTGGAACGCCCGCCGGCGAGGTCGTCCGAAGCGCCGATGCGAGTGAAGATGCGGTCCACCGGGCCGATTTTCGCCGAGGTCGCGGGCACGAAACAGCCGCAGTGTGCCAGCAGTACGATCAATGCGGTCTGGCGCATGTAGGTAGATTTACCGCCCATGTTGGGGCCGGTGATCAGCAATAGCTGACGATAGGGTGACAGCCGCGTGTCGTTGGCGATGAAGGGCTGGGCCAACTGCTCGACCACCGGATGACGGCCGCCGATGATCTCGATCGCCGCTTCGTCGGTGAATTGCGGGGCGACAAAGTTGAGCACCTGCGCCCGTTCGGCGAAGGCGCAGAGCACATCCAGTTCCGCCACGGCGTTGGCATTGTGCTGCAGTGCGGCAATATGCGGCAGGAGCTGGTCTAGGATGTTGTCGTACAGCACTTTTTCCCGCGCCAGCGCCCGTTCGTTGGCCGAGAGCACCTTGTCCTCGAAGGCTTTCAGTTCGGGCGTGATGTAGCGCTCGGCATTCTTGAGCGTCTGGCGGCGGCGGTACTCGGGCGGCGCGTTCTCGGCCTGCGCGCGGGAGAGCTCGATGTAGAAGCCGTGCACGCTGTTGTATTCAACTTTCAGATTGGCGATGCCGGTGCGCTCCTTTTCTGCGGCCTCGAAGGCGAGCAGAAATTCGCCGCAGTGCGTCTGAATGCCGCGCAGTTCATCCAGTTCAGCATCGTAGCCTTCGGCGATCACCCCACCTTCGCGCAACACCACAGAGGGCTCGGGCTGGATGGCGCGTGCCAGCATGTCCACGACCTCTGCCGGGGCGGCCAGGTTTGCGGCAACCACCCGCAATTCGGGGGCGGCAGCTTTTTCCAAAGCGGCGATCAAGGCCGGCAACTGGCGCAGGCTTTCACGCAGGCCGGACAGATCGCGTGGGCGCGCCGTCTTGAGCGCGACGCGCGAAGTCATGCGCTCGATATCGCCGATCGGTCGCAACGCCTGACGCAGAGAATCGAAGGCATCCTGCGCTATCAGTTCACCGATAGCGTCGTGCCGTGCGGCGATCTGTTGCCGGTCGCGCAGCGGATGGTGCAGCCAGCGGCGCAGCAGGCGCGCGCCCATGGCGGTTTCGGTGGTATCTAGCAGCGAATACAACGTGGGAGATGGCTCGCCACGCAGAGTCTGGTCGATTTCCAGGTTGCGACGCGTTGCAGCATCCAACTGCACGAAGGCCGTGGATTGCTCGACGGTGAGACCCTGAATATGCGGCAAGGCGGTGCGCTGGGTGTGCTTGAGGTAATCCAGCAACGCACCGGCGGCGGAAATGGCCACGGTCAGGTCGGCACAACCGAAGCCGGTCAGATCATAGGTGTTGAACTGCCGCGTAAGCGATTGCGTGGCCGAGTCGCGGTCGAACTGCCAGGGCGCCAGCCGCTTCTTCGGGCACTTGGTCACGTCGATGGCGGCATGGGCAAAATCCTCCGGCAGCAGCAACTCCGCCGGGCCGATGCGCTCAAGTTCCTGGGCCAACAGGCGCGGCTCGATCTCGTTCAGCACGAACTGGCCGGAGGCGAGGTTGATGCGGGCGATGCCAAGCACCTCTTCGCCTGGGCACAGCGCCAGCAGGACATTGTCGCGGGTATCGTCCAGTAGCGCGCTATCGGTCAGCGTGCCGGGCGTCAGGATGCGCGCCACCTGGCGCTCTACCGGGCCCTTGGATTTGGCCGGGTCGCCCACCTGCTCGCAGATCGCGACCGCCTCGCCCAGCTTGACCAGCTTGGCCAGATACTGCTCGGCCGAATGGTACGGCACGCCCGCCATGCGGATCGGCTCGCCGTTGCTGGCACCGCGCCGGGTAAGCGTGATACCGAGCAGGCGCGCGGCCTTTTCGGCGTCGTCATGGAACAGTTCGTAGAAATCGCCCATGCGGTAGAACAGCAGCATGTCCGGATATTGCGCCTTAATGGTCAGGTACTGACGCATCATCGGCGTGTGGTTTTCCAGACTCACGCCCGGATTCTGGTTGTCTCTGTTATTCAACGAATTTGACCTGTTCTACTGCCGCAGCAAGGCTGCGGCGCCGGGCTTAACGGCCCTCTCCATCGAGCGACATGCCGTGCTCTATCATCAACGCTTTCGAAAACGCCTTCCACGCCACGCCACCGTGGGTATGTATGCCCTTGCCGGCACTTTTTGCCATGATGCCCATCATCATGGCCGCCAGCCCGAACAAGGTCACCTTGGCCCTTTGCCGGTAGTCACCGAGATCATGCGTGTATTGGCTCACCGCCTCCTGCGCATGCTCCAGCGACTCCCTCGCCAGTTCCCGCACCTGCAGCTCGTCCGTCCAGTCTATCCCCAGCACGATGCCCATGCGCTCGATTTCCGCCTCAAGCTCCGCCGAACGTTCTTCGCAGAAGCCTTCGACGTCAGCGATATTATCCAATCCAACGAGATCTTCGGCCATTCCGTTTCCTGTAATCGGGTTACTGGTCAGCCCGGTCGGGCTCGTATCATGCTCAGGGTGCGTAATGATCGTGGGTTTTCGGATTATTTACAAATGTTGGCGCCGGCCGCCGTCGCACGGACTGTCGCCTCCGGTGTACCGGACTGGTTGATGTAGAGCGGGCACTTCAGGCCTTATTGAGTCCAAGTTGCATCACTGGCTGGTGGGCGGCCTTCACGCGTCGACACTTTGAAATCCCTGGTCATTTACTAAGGCTCGGTCATTGCCATGTCCTACCCACTGCTGTTCGCCTCGGGCGTACACGACGTCAATAACCACCTGAACGCACTGCTGATGGGGCTGAACGAAGCCCACGCCGGCGCCGACCTGTCACGGCTGCCCGAATTGTCGGCCCGCTGCGTAGAGATGGCGACGCGCCTGGACCAGTTGCTGATGCTGCGCAAGACACACGACGAAGGCCTGCAGCCGGTGCCTGACGTGCGCGCATTGAGCGACCTGATCGATAACGCCCTGCTTGAATGCCAGTCCATTTTCGAATCGCGCAAGGTCAATGTCCAAGTGCAGCAGGCGCATCCCGATCTGCTGGTCCGGGTGGACCCGGTCCTGTTTTCGCTGATTCTCAACAATCTCCTGTATAACGCTTCGGTATGGGCGGCCTCATCCGTCACCCTGTCGGTCGAGACTTCTGGTGACGACCGCACGATCCTGATGCATATTCAGGATGACGGCCAAGGATTCCCCGCCAGCTTGGTCGGTGCCGACCTGTCACGGGCGCTGGAAACCAACCGGCAGGACCTGGTGCAGGCGCTGGGCACCGGGCTTTACCTGTGTGCCTACGCATCGGCTGCCCTGACACAGGCCGGCCTGCCCTGCGGCATCCACCTTTCCAATGACGGCGGCGCGTGCGCCACCATCGCGCTGGGCGACCAGCCCGTCTGACCATGGCAGCACCATCCACCTTCGAAGCCCTCTCGGCCAACCCGCACGTGCTGCGGGAGGTACTGCAGGAAAAATCCATTCTGATCATCGATGACATCCCGGAGGCACGGCGTATCCTGCGCACCATGCTGTCGCTCTGTGATCTGAAGAAGATACGTGACGCCTCGAATGCGCAGGATGCCGTACGCCTGCTGGAAGCCGGCAAGGTCGACATCGTGCTGTCCGACTACAACCTCGGCGATGCCCGTGATGGCCAGCAATTGTATGAGGATCTGATTGAACGCAAGCTGGTCGACGAGAGTGTCATCTACATGATGATCACCGGCGAACGTACCTACGAGCGTGTCGTGCGCGCCGCCGAACTCGCGCCTGATGACTATATCCTCAAGCCATTCACCCCTTCGATCATCTACAGCCGGCTAGAGCGCGCCTACCTCAAAAAGGCCAAGGTGCAGGGCATCATCGAAGACATGCTGAAGGAGGAGTGGCAAAGCGCTGCCAGTCGCTGTGACGAGGCACTCGCGAAACCCGACAAGCGCTACCTGCTGGAGATTTTGAGGCTCAAGGGTGACGCCTTGTTCATGGCACACGATTTCGACCGTGCCTGGGACCTGTTTTCTTCCACCTATGAACAGTACCGGCTACCGTGGGCGAAATACGGCATGGTGCGCATCACCCGCGCCCGCGGCAAACTGGCTGCAGCCGCAGAAATGCTGGAGGAGCTGATCGTCGAGGCGCCAACCTTCATCAAGGCACAGGACGAACTGGCAGAGCTCTACCAGGAAATGGGGGAATTTGAAAAAGCCGAACAGGTGCTGGAAAAGGCCAATCAGGTCTCCCCCAACAACGTCAAACGCCAGAAAAAGCTGTCACGCGTCGCCTTCATGACCGGCAAGCTGGAGCTGGCGGAAGAGGTGCTGAGCAACATCGTCGACAATTGCAAATTCTCGGTCAGCCACGACCCGGAGGACTTTGCCCTGCTGGGTAAGGTGCTCGCCAAGCAAGGCAAGGCGCAGGCGGGGCTAACCCGCATCAAGGAGGCCGGCGACCGCTTCGGTGCCGCAAACGAAGTGCGGGTGTCGCAACTCGCCTCCGAAGCAATTGTCCTGTGCGATAGCGGTGAAGAAGAGAAGTCACGCAAGACCTTTGTCTCGGCCAAGCACATGTACGACCCAGACATGGCGCTCTCGGAAGATACGCTGATGAGCCTGGCCGAAGCAGCCATTCGTCACGGCGACGAGGACTTCTGCAAGAAGATGCTGGCCGCTCTGCCAACGGGAGACGCGTTTGCCGGCCTGGCACAGGCCCGCAGCATCGCCCGCATGTATGAACGTGCCGGCCGCAGCGACCTGAGCGCAGGCATGGTGGAAGCGGGCAAGAAGGAAGTGATGGTACTTAACGACGAGGCCGTGCTGGCGGCCCGCGAGAAGAAATACGACACGGCGCTGCCGGTGATCCGCAAGGCGGCACAGGCCCTGCCAGATGACCTGAAGGTGATCTCCAACATGGTCAAGATGCTACTGGCGATGATGCGCGATGGCTACTGGAATGCCGAACTGGAACAGGAGATCCTGGCCGGTTTGGCGCATCTCGGCACGATCTCCTCCGAAGCCTGCACCGAACTGACCGGCTTCCACGTCAAACTCAAACAGGTCATCAAGGCCACCGCCCCATAAGCCCGACACCGTGGTGGCGGGCCTTGGATAGCAGCCAAGCGTCCCTCACGGGACGTCAGTGCCAGCGTGCCGCGAACTCCCGCCGGACCCACTCGAAGGCTGCAATAGAGCCCGCGGCCACAGCCAACACGACCACAAGATCCGCCGGGTGCAATGCGGAGAAGTAAAAAAGTGTGCGTAACGCCGGCACGGCCAGTACCAGTGAGAGCAACAGCGTGGCGCCTCCGATCACCCACCACAGGGCGTGATTGTGGACGCCCAGCGAGGCCTCAAGGCCCCGACCACGCGAACGGTTGACGAAGATCAGGCCGAGATTGGCGATAATCATGGCGCTATAAGTCAGTGCGCGGGCTTCCGTCTCGGGACGCCCGACATGCAGGGAGATCGCGTAAATGGCCAGCAACACGCCCAGCAGGACGACTCCCTGCAGCAACCCCAGCAGGACGGTGTGCCGGTCGAACAGGCGTGCAGAGGCCGGGCGCGGCGGGCGGTGCATGCTGCCGTGCTCATCGGGCTCAGCCTCGAACACGATGGAACAGGCAGGATCAATGATCAGCTGCAGGAACAGGATGTGCACCGGCAGCAACACCAGCGGCCAGCCCAGTGCGACCGGGATCAATGACATCCCGACGATAGGAATATGCACGGCGATGAGGAAGGTGATGGCCTTCTTCAGGTTGTCGAAAATACGTCGACCCGTGCGCACGGCCGCCACAATGGAGGAAAAGTCGTCGTTCAGCAGCACCAGATCAGCTGCCTCGCGGGCTACGTCGGTACCGCGCGCCCCCATGGCGATGCCGATATGGGCGGCCTTGAGTGCCGGCGCATCGTTCACGCCATCCCCCGTCATGGCGACGATCTCGCCGTTGGCCTTGAGGGCCTCCACCAGCCGAAGCTTCTGTTCGGGCACCGTACGGCAGAACACGCCCACGGTCTGGACACGGCGACGCAGGGTCTCGTCGTCCATCAACTCCAGTTCACTGCCGGTGATCGCCCCCTCGGATACGATGCCCACCTGCTGCGCAATATGCAGTGCCGTCGCCGGGTAGTCCCCAGTGATCATGATGACACGCATCCCGGCCGCGTGGCTTTCGCGGATCGCCGCCGGCACGGCCTCACGCACCGGGTCGACCAGCCCCAGCAGGCCGACGAAGGTAAACGCAAAATCGTGCTGGATCTCAGGCAGCGGCGGCGTCGGGAACGTGGCGCGCGCGACGCCAAGCACACGCAGGCCACGCCCGGCCATCTGATGCACCTGCGCGGTCAGTTGTGCCGTCGTGGCGGTGTCGAGGTGGCACAGGTCGAAAATTGCTTCCGGTGAGCCCTTGGCCGCGATGACCAGATGCGTATGGTCCGGTGATCGCCAGACACGCGACATCGCCAGCAATTCGCGCGACAAGGGATATTCCTCGACCAACTTCCAATCCCGGTGAATATGCTCCGTCCCCTGCAAGGCCTCCAGCGTGGCTTGGTGAATGGCCTTTTCCATCGGGTCGAATGGATCGCGATGGCTGGCCAGCACGGCGAACTCCAGCAGGCTGTGAAACGTCTCCGGCAAAGGGCTGGCCTCTGCGGACATCAACTCCAGACCGCTCCCCTCCGCGTACAGGGCTGCCATGGTCATGCGGTTCTGGGTCAGGGTACCGGTCTTGTCCACGCACAGCACCGTCGCCGCCCCCAGCATTTCGACCACGGGGATATGGCGTGTGAGCACATGCTTCTGTGCAATGCGCCACGCCCCCAGTCCGAGAAACACCGTCATCACCACCGGCAGTTCCTCTGGCAGCACCGCCATGGCGAAGGTAATGCCAACCAGCAACCCCTGCAACCAGTCGCCTCGTGTCAGGCCATAAAGAATCGCCGCCAGCAGGCTGAGCATGAACCCGGCCCAAGCGGCCCGCTTGACGATGACCGCTGTCTCCCGCTGGAGCCTGGTGGGCGTCTGTTCGAGCGACTCCAGCGCCTGGCCAATGCTCCCCAGTGCGGTGCGCTCGCCGGTAGCCAGCACGATCGCCAGCCCCTTGCCTTGCACCACCAGCGTGCCGGAGAACAAGAACGGCAGATCGTCGCCCCCCGGACGGCCCATGCGCTCCGGCACCTGGATCGCGGCCAGTTTGCGCACGGCCACGGCTTCGCCGGTGAGCAGGGATTCGTCCACGGTCAGGTTGAGGCTGGACATCAGCACGGCATCCGCCGGGACCCGATCCCCTTCGGCCAGCACCAGCAGGTCGCCGGCCACCACTTCGCGCCCCGGAATGCGCCGCTGCTCGCCATCGCGGATCACCAGCGCACGCGGGCTGGAAAGGTCACGCAAGGCATCCAGCGCACGCTCGGTCTTGCGCGTCTGGAAAAAGCTGATGGCGATGATGACGAACACGAAGCCCAGCAGCATCAGGGCCTCGTCGCGGTTGCCCAGCAGCAGGTACACGCCGCCGCACGCGATCAGCAACAGGAACATGGGCTCGCGCACGACGTTGATCGCGATGGTGAATAGGGTATGGGGTTGGGCGGCGGCGAGCTGGTTGTAGCCGTCACGCGCCAGCCGGGCTGCGGCGGCCTGATGGGAAAGTCCGTGCTGCAGGTCGACCGTCATGCTGGCAGATTACGCAAGACGTTGCGTCAGTTTGTCGTAGTAATCGGCTTCCAACTGCAGGTTGCCACCGCGGGAACTATCCAGTTGCATGCGCAGCAAACGTAGCTTACGCATCGCCATGGTCCGGTGCTCGCCCTCGTCCAGCGACTGGATCAGTCGTTCCAGTGCGCCAATTTCACTGAGCGCCTGCACCTCGGGCGGGACAAAGCCCGCGTTCTTGAGGATGCGATACGCCATCCGCAGTTCTTCGGGGACGAGGAGATCGTCGTCGAGGTCCAACGGCTTGCCGGCGCAGGGCAGATCATCGAAGTCGCCCCGCTGGGCGGCCTCGCGGATACGCTGCTCGGCAATGCTGTCAATCATGACAAGCGCACGGCAAGATCAGGCCGGGGTTTTGAGCTTTTCGGTCAGGTGTGGGCCGAGGACTTGCAGCATCTGGGCGAACACCTTGGGGTTGGCGGCGACGATGTTGCCGGTCTCCAGCCAGGATTCGTTGCCTTCGAAATCGCCCACCAGGCCACCCGCCTCGTGCACGATCAGCCCGCCGGCGGCGATATCCCACTTGGACAGTTCAATCTCGAAGAAACCGTCGTACCAGCCGGCCGCGACATAGGCCAGATCGAGCGCGGCGGAGCCTGGGCGACGCAGGCCGGAAGTCTTCTTGATCATGTCCTTCAGCATGCCCATGTAGGTATCCAGATGGGCGAAATCACGGAACGGAAAGCCAGTGCCGATGATGGATTCCTGCAGGCGTGAGCGGTTACTTACTCGGATGCGGCGGTCGTTCAGGAACGCGCCGCGACCACGCGTGGCGGTGAACAGGTCGTTACGGTTGGGATCGTAGACCACGGCCTGGGTAATCTGGCCACGGTGCTGCAATGCGATGGAAATACAGTATTGCGGAAAGCCGTGCAGGAAATTAGTAGTGCCATCCAGCGGGTCAATGATCCAGATGTTTTCCTGATCTTCGCCCTGCACCCCGCCCTCTTCACCCAGGAAGGAATGCGTCGGGTAGGCTTCGCGCAGCGTGTCGATGATGGCCGCCTCGGCCGCGTGGTCGACCTCGCTGACGTAATCGTTGTAGGTCTTGCTGCGCACCGTCAGAGACCCGATGTCCTGCGAGGCACGATTGATGATGAAGGCGGCGTTGCGCGCGGCTTTCACCGCAATATTGAGCATTGGATGCATGTTCGGCTTTCGGTGTGCGCCCCGGCCGGGACGCTTTAAAGAACTGTTAAGACAGGCATTTTACCGGTTTGCGCCGCCGCGATAAACCTCATTTGCAAAATTTGATGTGCGACACGATGTCTTCGGACGGAACTTCATCGCATGAGGCTCGCTCCTAACCGTCATGATCGTTTGCCTCAAGGCCCATCTCATGCGCTACCTCACACGATGCTTGTTACTTTGCCTGTTGCCGCTGGGTGCGAATGCGGCCGAGTGCCCCGCACTGCTCAATCACGAATTCAAGACCCTGCAAGGGCAGACGCTGGACTTGTGCCAGTTTGCAGACAAAACACTCCTGGTCGTCAACACGGCCAGCAAATGCGGCTTTACACGTCAGTTCGAGACGCTGGAGGCGATGGACCGCAAATACCGGGATAAAGGCCTGGTGGTGATCGGGTTTCCTTCCAATGACTTCAAGCAGGAACTCAAAAACAACCGGGAAATCGGCAGTTTCTGCAAGCTGACATACGGCGTGAAATTCCCGATGGTGGAAGCTGGCGCGGTCTCAGGCCCCAATGCCAACTCATTCTTCAAACAACTGAGCGCCAGAACCGGCCAATCGCCGCAGTGGAATTTCCACAAGTACCTGATCACCCCCGGCGCCAGACAGGTCACCAGTTTCTCTACCGAGACCGAGCCGGATGGCCCGCAAATCATGAAACTGCTCACGCCGCATCTGAAATAAGCTGGAGACGTTCATGCAATACGCGCCCCTCGCATACATCACATTCACGATTTCATGCGCGCTGACCAGCACCGTAGCAATTGCTCAGGAGTGCCTGTCGCCCACGTCGCTCGACACACTGTCCCGCAACGAAACCCAGTACATGGTCAACCGTGGACTCCCGGCGTTCCGGCACGCCCTGGAAGACGGCAAAATCCGCATCGTCATGTCCAACGCCAACACGTCGGCCGAGTCCAAGGGGTGTATCGCCCTTATCGAAACGACGCTACCGCAGGAACATGTCGACAGCGCCAACCGCATGCTGGACAGCAACCCAGCCAAGCGCATCATGCTCACGCAGCAAGGTTATACGCTGCCCGAGTCCGGCACCTTGCGCGCAACGTTCCAGGTGGTTCCTGTCACGTTGAAGGCCGCGCATCAGGATACGTTAGCCGTGGCCGAACTGGGAAAACTACGCGCCTCGGTTGAAATGATCTACGCCTTGCTCACGCAGCAAGGCGCAGTCATCTCCCCCGGCAGTAGTAACGCCACCCCATGGAGTAGTGCGCTGCGCAACCGCCAGACGCTGGCATGCAGCAAGCAAGCCGTCGCAACCGGCAGCCTGGAGGCCGCCTGCGCGTGCCGCAGTGAAAAACTCATGCAACGCATCCCTGAACGACAGATGGAAAGCATCGAATACCTGCACGCCGACCCCTACGCCTTCGCCACGGGCGCACTGGGCAGCTTTAGGCAACTGGATGACGAGGTGCTGGCAGGGTGCGGGTTACGTCGCCAATAGGCTCGTACCGGACGTCGAGACCAAGGCCCTGATAAAATGGGCGTTTTACCCTCGGCCTGCCATGAATATACCCCTCGACCAGATCCGCATCGTCCTGTGCCAGACCAGCCACCCCGGCAACATCGGTGCGGCAGCACGCGCCATGAAAACAATGGGGCTACACCATCTGGTGCTGGTATCGCCCAAACGCTTTCCCGACCCTGAAGCCGAAGCCTTGTCCGCCGGGGCCAGCGATATCCTGGCGTCCGCGACCGTATGCGCGACGCTGCAGGAAGCACTGGCCGGCTGCAGCCTGGTCGTCGGGCTGAGTGCCCGCAAGCGGGAACTCACACACGCACTGGTGTCGGCGCGCGAAGCGGCCGCACAAGTGGTACAGCAGGCCTCGTTGGCCCCTGTCGCGCTGGTGTTCGGCAACGAAACGAGTGGCCTGTCCAACGACGAGCTGATCCAGTGCCAGTTGCTCGCCATGATTCCGGCCAACCCCGTCTACTCCTCGCTCAATCTGGCTGCAGCCGTGCAGATCATGGCCTATGAACTCCGCCAGGCGGCCCTGACGCCCGTGCTGGAAGACGCTTCCGCCCCAAGCCTGGCAACGCATGAGGAAGTCGAAGGACTCTACCAGCATCTTGAAACCACGCTAATCGGCACTGGTTACCTCGACCCGGCGCAACCTCGGCGCCTGATGCCACGTCTTCGCAGGCTGTTCGGCCGCGCCCGGCTGGAGAAGGAAGAAATCAACCTGCTGCGCGGGATACTCAAGTCCATCCGCGGATGACGCCGGGGATAAACTGCTGTGGCACAATACATGAGTTGAGCACCCAAAAGACGGGGGAAGAGTAAAGATGGAACAGCAATTTACCAACGAACAACTGATACAGATCATCGACGAAGCATTGATCTACATGTGCGCCTGCCCGGCACAAGTCGCCAAGCAGTTGCTGGAACTTCGGAAGCTTTACGAGTACCAGATGCAGTGCGAGGCAGGTGATCCCGGAAAAAACGACGTACACCTGACCATTTCACGCGCGACGGCACTTTGCCATGCCGAAATGGAACGCTGCCTGCAGCACATCCTCGAAGTCGAGGCGTGGGACCTGAAAACCCTGAAAATGCCGGCCGGCCTGCGACAGTTCAGGGATTCGCAACTCAACACATAAGAAGGTGATGTAACTTGAGCATGTTCAAGCAATTGCGCGAAGACATCGCGGTGGTTTTCGAGCGCGACCCCGCGGCACGAACCCATTGGGAAGTCATCACGACCTACCCCGGCGTGCACGCGCTAATCATTCATCGACTCTCGCACTGGTTGTGGCATATGCGCCTGCGATGGCTGGCGCGTTTCAGCTCGCACGTCGGGCGCTTCCTCACCGGCATCGAAATCCACCCCGGCGCCACCATTGGCCGGCGCGTATTCATCGACCATGGCATGGGCGTGGTGGTAGGCGAAACCGCCGTGATCGGCGACGATTGCACGCTATACCACGGCGTCACCCTGGGCGGAACTTCTTGGAAAAAGGGCAAGCGCCACCCGACGCTGGAAAACGGCGTAGTGATTGGCGCAGGAGCCAAGGTGCTTGGCCCGATCGTCATCGGCGCTCAAGCCAAGATTGGCTCCAATGCCGTCGTGGTCAAGGATGTTCCCGCAGGCGCCACCGCTGTCGGCATTCCTGCCCGCATTCTGGATCAGGAAAAAGCCGAGCAGCGCGACGACATGGCGCAAAAGATGGGATTCTCCGCCTACGCCGTTTCGGACAACATGAACGACCCCATGACCAAGGCCATTCACGCCCTGCTGGATCATGCGGCCCAGCAGGACCAGACCCTGCAGAAGGTCATGCAACAGCTTGAAAAATTGGGCGCAGAGGTAGAAACCGATGCCGAAGTGGGCAACGCATTTGACGTCAGCCACCTGAACAAAATAGTTGACTAAAAGCGTAAGGTATTATACAGTCACCGTACTGTATTCCTTACCGGAGTTAACACCATGCGCCTGACCACCAAAGGTCGTTTCGCCGTCACCGCCATGCTCGACCTGGCCCTCAACGAGCACGACCGCCCCGTTACCCTCGCCGGCATCAGCGAACGTCAGGATATCTCCCTGTCCTATCTCGAGCAGCTGTTCAGCCGCCTGCGTCGCAATGGGCTGGTAAAGAGTGTGCGTGGTCCCGGCGGTGGTTACCGGATTGCCAAGCGCCATGATGAAATTTCGGTATCTGACATCATCACTGCCGTCGACGAGCAAATCGACGCCACCCACTGCGGCGGCAACGAGAACTGCAAGGACGAAGGCCGTTGCATGACGCACGAACTCTGGTCCAGCCTGAACGTGAAAATCCTTGAGTATCTCTCTGGCGTCAGCCTGGCGGAACTCGTGGCTTCCCAGCGCGATGGCAAAAAGATCCTTATCCAGGAACCGAAGCGCCGCGAAATCCAGCTCCAGCCTGTCGCTGCCTGATCTGAATCGCAGGGCGGTCTCTCAAGAGTCTTGCGATGAGCACAGAAGCCATCTATTTCGACCACAACGCCACGACGGCGCTGGACACGCGCGTGCTGGAAGCGATGCTACCGTATCTGCGCGGCCAGCAAGGGAACCCGACCAGCCGTCACAGCTTTGGTCGCACGGCACGCCAGGCGATTGACCTGGCGCGAGAGCAGGTCGCCGCGGCGGTCGGCGCGCACCCGTCGCAAGTCACGTTTACCAGTGGCGGGACTGAGTCCAACAACGCTGCGATCAAGGGTATCGCCGCCACGCACACCCCATCACAAATGGTGTGTAGCGCGATCGAACACCCGGCGGTGAGCAAGCCCATGCAGTCGCTGCTGGGCCGTGGCTGGAAAATGGCGAAGGCGCCGGTCCATCAGGATGGCAAGGTTGATCTTGCCGCACTGGAAACCTTGCTGCAGCAGAACACTGCACTGGTCTCCGTGATGCTGGCCAATAACGAAACTGGCGTACTGCAGGATATTCCGGCCATCGCCGCCATCGCCCGCCGGCATGGCGCCCTGCTCCACACCGATGCCGTGCAGGCACTGGGCAAGATCGCCGTCGACTTTACGGCCAGCGGTGCCCACGCCATGAGCCTCTCGGGCCACAAGATCCACGGACCGCAAGGCGTCGGGGCACTGATACTGGACAAGCGCGTGGACATCCAACCGCTGCTGGAAGGTGGCGGCCAGGAAAAGGGCTTGCGCAGCGGGACGGAAAACATCGCCGCCATCGTCGGTTTCGGCATGGCCTGCGAACTCGCCAGCCGCGACCTGGAACGCCACAGCGAAAAGATCCGCGGCTTGCGTGACCAGTTCGAGCAAGGGTTGGCTGAACTGGGCGCAACCATTTTTGGCCAGGGGGCCGAGCGTCTGCCCAATACCAGTTTCTTCGCCCTGCCAAACATCGAAGGCGAAACGCTGGTCATGGCACTGGACCGCCAGGGATACGCTGTCGCCAGTGGCTCCGCCTGTTCCAGCGACAGCATCGAGCCCAGCCATGTGCTACTCGCCATGGGCATCGTACCGGAGGTGGCGCGCGGCGCGGTCCGTGTCAGCCTGGGTGCACGCAACAGCGCGGCCCAGATTGACGCATTGCTGCAGACACTGAAAAACGAGCAACTGAGAATGAAACGTATGGCCGCCGTGGCGGTTTAAGGAAGCATCGAAAATGACCATCAACACCCCGATTTATCTGGATTACTCAGCGACCACACCGGTGGACCGACGCGTAGCGGAAAAAATGATCCCCTACCTCACCGAAATCTTCGGCAATCCGGCCAGCCGTTCGCATTCCTTCGGCTGGGCGGCGGAAAAAGCCGTAGAGAACGCGCGTGAGCAAGTAGCAGCACTGGTCAACGCCGATGCCAAGGAAATCGTCTGGACCTCGGGCGCCACCGAGTCGAACAACCTGGCCATCAAGGGCGCCGCACATTTCTATGCCGGCTCCAAGGGCAAGCACATCATCACCGTAGCGACCGAGCACAAGGCCGTGATCGACCCGGTACGTGAACTGGAGCGCCAGGGCTTCGAAGCGACCTTCCTGGAGCCCGAGCCTAACGGCCTCGTCAGCCTGGAAAAACTCAAGGCAGCCCTGCGTCCGGACACCGTGCTGGCTTCGGTCATGTTCGTGAACAACGAGATCGGCGTGATTCAGGATATAGAAGCCATAGGCAACCTGTGCCGCGCCAACGGCACCATTTTCCATGTCGACGCCGCACAGACCACCGGCAAGGTCGAGATCGACCTGGAAAAACTGCCGGTCGACCTGATGAGTTTCTCCGCACACAAGACCTACGGCCCCAAAGGGATCGGTGCGCTGTATGTCCGCCGCAAGCCGCGCGTGCGCCTGGAAGCGCAGATGCATGGCGGTGGCCACGAGCGTGGTTTCCGCTCCGGCACCCTGCCGGTGCACCAGATCGTCGGCATGGGCGAGGCATTCGCCATCGCCAAGGCAGAAATGACTTTGGAAAACGCCCGCATCAAGCGCCTGCGTGACAAACTCTGGGCCGGACTGTCCGAGATTGAAGAGGTCTACCTGAACGGCGACCTCAACCAGCGTGTGCCACACAACCTGAACGTCAGCTTCAATTTCGTCGAGGGCGAATCACTGATCATGGCGGTGAAGGACATCGCTGTCTCCTCCGGATCTGCCTGTACTTCTGCCAGCCTGGAGCCTTCCTACGTGCTGCGTGCTTTGGGTCGCAGCGACGAACTGGCGCACAGTTCCATCCGATTCTCCATCGGCCGTTTCACCACCGAGGAAGAAGTCGATTACACCATTGCGCTGCTGAAGGCCAAGATCGGCAAGCTGCGCGAACTTTCGCCGCTTTGGGAAATGTACCAGGACGGCATCGATCTGAATTCTGTGCAGTGGGCTGCCCACTAAAGTAAGGAGCACTATCATGGCATATAGCGACAAAGTACTGGACCACTACGAAAACCCGCGTAACGTGGGCTCTTTCAACAAAGATGAAAAGAACGTCGGCACCGGCATGGTCGGCGCCCCGGCCTGCGGTGACGTGATGAAGCTGCAGATCAAGGTCGGTGACAACGGCGTGATCGAAGACGCCAAGTTCAAGACCTATGGCTGCGGCTCCGCCATCGCGTCCTCCTCGCTGGTCACCGAATGGCTGAAAGGCAAGTCGCTGGACGAAGCGATGACCATCAAGAATTCGGACATCGCCGAAGAACTGGCACTGCCGCCGGTCAAGATCCACTGCTCGGTGCTGGCTGAAGACGCCATCAAGGCCGCCATCGCTGACCTCCGCGAGAAACAGGGCCAAAGCGGCGAGGCCGATGCCTGCACCGCTGCCTGCAAGGAGTAAGCATGGCGATCACCATGACCGAAACCGCGGCATCCCGCGTGCAGAAATTCCTCGCCAACCGTGGCAAGGGCGTTGGCCTGCGTCTGGGGGTCAAGACCTCCGGGTGCTCCGGCATGGCCTACACGCTGGAGTTTTCCGATGAAATCCTGCCGGAAGACATCACATTTGAAAGCCATGGCGTCACCATCCTGATCGATCCCAAGAGCCTGCCCTACATGGATGGCACGGAACTCGACTACACCAAGGAAGGCTTGAACGAAGGCTTCAAGTTCAACAACCCCAACGTCAAGGACGAGTGCGGCTGCGGCGAAAGTTTCACGGTGTAAACGGCCGTCAGCTCAAGACACACCGCTGATGGCCCAATGCTGACCAACACCCACTTCCAACTGTTCGACCTGCCCGCCGCGTTCGACATCGACACTGCCCGCCTGGACCAGCATTACCGCCAGTTGCAGGCGGAGGTTCACCCCGATCGCTTCGCGGCGGCCACTCCGGCTGAGCGACTGCATTCGATCCAGCTGGCGACCCGGGTCAACGAGGCCTACCAGACCCTGAAATCGCCGCTCAGCCGCGCTCGCTACCTGCTGCACCTGCATGGTGTCGACACGCAGGAAGAAACCAACACCGCCATGCCAGCGGCTTTCCTGATGCAGCAGATGGAGTGGCGCGAGGCGATCGAGGAAGCCACGGATGCGGCAGACCTCGATGCCCTGGACCACCTGTTGCGTGAAATGCGGCACGAGGGGCGCTCTTTGGAGCACCAATTGGGCGTAATGCTGGACGCGCAACGCGATTTCGAAGGCGCTGCGGAAGCCGTGCGCAAGCTGCGCTTTCTTGATAAAGTGCGCGTCGAAATCGAACAGGCAATTGAAACGCTGGAAGACTAATGGCACTGCTACAAATCGCTGAACCTGGCCAGAGCGCCGCACCGCACCAGCACCGGCTGGCGGTCGGTATCGACCTCGGCACCACCAACTCGCTGGTCGCAACCGTACGCAGCGGTCTGGGCGTCGTGCTCAACGACGAGCAGGGGCATGCCTTGCTGCCGTCCGTGGTGCACTACCTGGCCGATGGCAGCACCGAAGTGGGGTACGCTGCGCAGGCGCAGCAGAGCCATGACCCGCAGAACACCATCGTCTCGGTGAAGCGCTTCATGGGACGCGGCATGCAGGACATTCCCGACCTCGGCCACTACCCCTATCGCTTCGTGGACGCCCCGGGCATGCTGCAACTCAACACGGTGGCCGGCACCAAGAGTCCAGTCGAAGTGTCTGCCGAGATCCTGCGTCAACTCAAGGCCAGGGCAGAAAAATCTCTGGGTGGCGAACTGACCGGCGCCGTGATTACCGTCCCGGCCTATTTCGATGACGCACAGCGCCAGGCCACCAAGGATGCTGCCCGGCTGGCCGGCCTCAACGTGCTGCGCCTGCTGAACGAACCGACCGCGGCCGCCGTGGCTTATGGTCTCGACAACGCGGCAGAAGGGGTCTTCGTCATCTACGACCTAGGCGGTGGCACGTTCGACATTTCCATCCTGCGCCTCTCGAAGGGCGTATTCGAAGTGCTCGCCACCAACGGCGATTCCGCCCTCGGTGGCGACGATTTCGACCGCCGTGTGTTCTGCTGGATCCTGGAACAGGCCAAGCTGGCGCCGCTGGGTCCGGAAGATACCCGCCTGTTGCTGGCCAAGGCCCGCGAGGCCAAAGAACAACTCACCGATCACGCTGACACGCGCGTCACCTGCGTGCTATCCGGCGGCGAGGTGATCGATCTAACGCTGGATAGCCACACCTTTACCGAGATGACCCATCATCTCGTCGCCAAGACCCTGGCACCCACGCGCAAGGCCTTGCGCGACGCAGGCATCGGGATCGAAGACGTGCAGGGCGTGGTCATGGTCGGCGGCGCCACGCGCATGCCGCAGATTCAGCGCGCCGTGGCGGAATACTTTCAGCAGGAACCGCTGACCAATCTCGACCCGGACAAGGTCGTCGCCCTCGGCGCCGCGATCCAGGCTAACGTGCTGGCCGGCAACAAGAACGACAATGAACTCTTGCTGCTGGACGTCATCCCGCTGTCGCTGGGGCTGGAGACTATGGGGGGGCTGTCAGAAAAGGTCATCCCGCGCAATTCCACGATTCCAGTCGCCCGCGCACAGGATTTCACTACCTTCAAGGACGGCCAGACCGCCATGAGCATCCACGTGGTGCAGGGCGAGCGTGAACTGGTCTCCGACTGCCGTTCGCTGGCGCGCTTCGAGCTGCGCGGCATCCCGCCCATGGCCGCAGGTGCGGCGCGCATTCGCGTCACCTTTCAGGTCGATGCGGACGGGTTGCTGTCGGTATCGGCACGCGAGCAGACCAGCGGCA
>CAYUJU010000003.1:0-12227 GCA_964445115.1 uncultured Methylobacillus sp.
TCAAGATTTCATGTGGCGCGGAAAACTGGAAATCAATCACGGAAAACGGATACCCGAAATTAGGAACGGCAAGACTGAATGGTGCTGTTGTTTCCGCCAGACCATCTCCCCAACCTATGCTAAAACCAGAAATGTTTCACGTGAAACACCTGAAAATAATCACGTGTTAAAGTTACACAATCAGCGGGCTCAGTGAGACTACTTACCGATACAGAAACGGCTAAAAATCTCGCCCAGCAGATCATCCGGCGTGAATTCACCGGTGATGGTATTGAGGGATTCCTGCGCAAGGCGCAGTTCTTCGGCCAAGAGTTCGGGGAAGTTGAGATTGCCGGAGGCGCGTTGCAGACACCCCGCCACTTGATTCAACGCCACCAAGTGACGTTCACGCGCCATGAACACCCCATCGCCGCCCGGTTGCCATCCGGCGATGGTCAACAGCGATTCGCGGAGTAACCCCATGCCGACCCCGGTTTTGGCAGAGACGTGCAAATGCGTCACCCCATCGACAACCTCTGCCTTGGGGGCTGTGTGGGCAAGATCAATCTTGTTGTGCACCCAGATTTTTGGCAAATCCTTGCGCAATCGCGCCAGAATCGATTTTTCCACTTCGCCAACACCATAAGCTGCATCGACCAATAATAACGCGGCATGCGCGTTTTCTGTGGCTCGCCATGTTCTGGCAATGCCGTGCAATTCCACTTCATCGTCGGTTTCGCGCAGGCCAGCGGTGTCGATAATATGTAACGGCACACCGTTGATCTGGATGGCGCTCCGAATGGTGTCGCGCGTGGTGCCGGCGATGGGAGTGACAATCGCGACTTCTTCACCGGCCAGCTGATTCATCAAGCTGGACTTGCCAACGTTGGGTTGGCCGATGAGGACGACGTGGATGCCTTCACGCAACAAATTGCCTTGGCGCGCGCCGGCGAACACGGATTGGAGTTCTGTCTCGATGCCGGTGAGTTTTTCACCCACCCTGCCCTGCGTAATGAAGTCGATGTCTTCTTCAGGAAAATCCAGGCAGGCCTCGACATAGAGGCGCAGATCGATCATGCGGTCGCGCAGGGCGTGGATGCGTTGCGAGAATACGCCGGAGAGGGAGCGCACGGCGCTGCGCGCAGCTTCCTCGGTGGCGGCGCTGATGACGTCGGCCACGGCTTCGGCCTGAGCCAGATCGAGTTTTTCGTTGAGGTAGGCGCGGCGGGTGAACTCACCTGGTTCGGCCTGACGGACGCCGAGTGACAGGCATCGCTTGAGCAGGAGCTGCATCAGGGCGGTGCCGCCGTGCGCTTGCAGTTCGAGGACATCCTCGCCGGTATAGGAATGCGGCGCGGCGTAGTAGATGGCAATGCCGCGGTCGATCAGTGCGCCGTCTGTGTCGTAAAACGGGAGGTAGGCCGCGTGGCGCGGTGCGGGGCATTGCCCTAGTACGGCTTCGGCGACCGCGCGGCAGGACGGGCCGGAAACACGTACGACCCCAATGCCGCCGCTGCCCGGGGCAGTCGCGATAGCGGCGATGGAGTCGTGGGTTGGTTTAGTGTCGTGTCGCATTCAAGCGAAGACAAGGCGGAAGAGCGCAGACTGGTCGATCATTATGGCCAACGACGACAACGCAGTATTCGCTTGAATGCGGCATGAAATCAGGCCTTGGCGTGACCCTTCTTGTGTTGCCCCATGGTGCGGTTGATGTGCCACTGTTGCGCGATGGACAACACGTTGTTCACCAGCCAGTAGAGCACCAGGCCCGCGGGGAAGAAGAAGAAGAACACGCTGAACACAATGGGCATGATGGTCATGACCTTGGCCTGGATGGGATCCGGCGGGGTCGGGTTCAGTCTGCTCTGGATGATCATGGTGGCGCCCATCAGGATAGGCAGCACGTAGTACGGATCGGTGGCCGTCAGGTCGGTGATCCACAGCGCAAACGGCGCGTGACGCATCTCGACGCTGCCGAGGAGCACCCAGTACAGGGCGATGAACACCGGGATCTGGATCAGGATGGGCAGACAGCCGCCCATCGGGTTGATCTTCTCGGTCTTGTACAGGTGCATCATCGCTTCGTGCAGCTTCTGGCGGTCGTCGCCGTATTTTTCCTTGAGGTGCTGCAGGCGCGGGGCGAGTTCCTTCATCTGTGCCATGGAGCGGTAGCTAGTCGCGGAAAGCGGGTAGAACACCAGCTTCAGCAGCACCGTCAGCAGGATGATGGCGACGCCCCAGTTCTGCACCAGCTTCTGGATCATGGAGAGTACCCAGAACAGCGGTGCGGCGATGATGGTCAGCCAGCCGTAATCGACCGTGTACTCCAGGCCTGGTGCAACGGACTGCAGATGGGTTTGTTCCTGCGGCCCAGCATACAGACGGGCACCGGTGGTCAGCGTTGCGCCAGCGGCGACACTCCCCAGTGGGCTCACCGCACCCATGGAGAAAATCGTGTCACTGAGCTGCTTGGTGTAGTACTCGCGCGCTGTCTTGTCTTTGGGCAGCCACGCACCCACGAAGTAGTGCTGCACCAGACCGATCCAGCCGTCGGTGGCGTTCTTGAGCAGGTTTTCCTTCTTCATCTCGTCGAAGCTGACCTTCTTGAACTTCTCGCCTTCGGTGTAATACGCCGCGCCGGTGTAGGTCGGCATCATGCGCGAACCCTGGCCGGAATGGCTGTCGTGCAGAATCTGGTAGTAGGCGGACGCCTGGATGGCGGCGGCACTGCCGTTATGGATTTCATAGCTCAGGTCGACCACATAACTGCCGCGGTGGAACGTGTAGACCTTGGTGACCTGCACCCCATCCTGACCTTGCCAGGTCAGACGCATTTCCACCTTGTCCTGCCCCGGCTGCAGCGCAGCCTCACTGGCCTGCGCGGTAAACGCAACCTTGTGGGAAGGCAGGCCGTTGCCGATCAGCCCGGACTGGGCCACATAGACCATAGGCTTGGCCTGATCGTCCAGCAGCACGAAGTTTTTGGTCTTGTCGTCATTGTCGCGATGCTTCACCAGTTCGAGGTGACGAATATCGCCGCCCATGGTGTCGATCTCGGCCACCATCATGTCGGTGGCCACCCGCACCCGGCTGCCGCGTTGCAGCACAAAGCCGGATTCTTGCGTCACTGCGGTGTGGGCGTTAGGCGCGCTGGGCACCCCGGCCTCGGCAGACGGCGCGGCCGGCACTGCCGAATCCGCACTGCCCGATGCCACGGTCTGCTGGGGTTGCTGCAACGTATGGTCGCGCTGCCAGGCTTCCCACAACATCAGAATGGAAAAGGAAAAGATGACGAACAGGATTAAACGCTTGGTGTCCATGGGGTTCTCGGTGAATCTACGGTATTGGATCGTGGCCGCCTGGGTGCCACGGGTGGCAGCGTAACAGGCGGCGCGTCATTAGCCAACTCCCGCGCAGAGCGCCGTGCTTGTGCAGGGCTTCGATGGCGTACTGGGAACAGGTTGGGGTGAAACGGCAACTGTTGCCGACCCAGGGGCTAAGCAGGTACTGGTAACCCTTGATCAGAAGTATCAACAGGCGTGCCATAAGTGTGCGCTAGCGCGCTTGCCTGCGCTGCAGTTTTTCGAGAAGGCTGCTGAATTCCAGTTTGACGGTCGTGTAGTCATCGCGGGTAAACGCCTTCATGGGGCGCACAATCAGATCGACTGACCCCAATGCAGCTGACTCATGTCGAAACAGTTCCCGCAGCAGGCGCTTCATGTAGTTGCGATGCACTGCCCGCTTGGCGACCTTCTTGCCGACCACAAGGCCCAGGCGCGGCTGGCCCAGGACATTCGGCATGTAGTGCATGGCCAGCAGGTCACCGGTAATACGCTTGCGGAAATTAAAAACGGATGAAAATTCATCCGTTTTCTTGAGTTTGAATCGGCTTGGGAAACCGAAGCCGGTCACGCGTTAGACAGCGAGACGGGCACGACCCTTGGCGCGGCGTGCAGCGATGACGGCACGACCACCACGAGTCTTCATGCGCACCAGAAAACCGTGGGTGCGGGCGCGGCGAACCTTGGAAGGTTGGTAAGTGCGTTTCATTGAATCTCTCCAATCACTAGGACGGGTACAGTAAAAAGGGCGTAATTAAACCGCGCATGGCTATATTTTGTCAACTGTTATCTGCCTTATATTTGTCTTTCCGCTTGTGGATAAGTTACCTCAAACCGGATAGAATTTCCGGTTTATAAGAGAACTGCGGGTCGCGGATGCGCGAAGCCCATCCAAACGGGGCATAAACGCACGCCACATGCAGACAAAATACGGGATGCCGCCAATCAGGCGACTGCACAAACCGCGAACGCATTCACTATTTAGGTTTCGATGGAAAACTTCTGGCCCACCTGCCTCGGTCGCTTCAAACAAGAGCTTTCCGCGCAGCAGTTCAACACCTGGATCAAGCCGCTGCGATGCGAAGTCGTCGATAGCTGCGTCCGGTTGCTGGCGCCCAACCGTTTCGTCCAGCAGTGGGTCAAGGACCGTTTTCTGAACAGGATCGAGCAACTGGGGCAGGAATTATTGGGCACCCCTGTCACGATTGAGCTGGCGTTGCTGGAAAACGGGGCGCAGGTGCAGACGCTACCACCCGAGCCGCTTGCGGCGGATGCGCCTGTAGCAACGGAACCTGCGCCGGCGCGTAAGCCGCGCGGCAAGCCTACCAAGGCCACGGAAGAAGTTTCAGGCCTGAATCCGGTGTTCAATTTCGACAACTTCGTGACCGGTAAGGCGAATCAACTGGCCCGGGCTGCAGCGATCCAGGTGTCGGAGAACCCGGGGGCTGCCTACAACCCGCTCTTTATCTATGGCGGGGTCGGGCTGGGCAAAACCCACCTGATGCAGGCGATCGGCAATCATCTGCAAAAAGAACGACCGGAAGCCAAGATTCGTTATCTGCACGCCGAGCGTTATGTCTCGGACGTGGTCAAGGCTTATGAGAACAAGGCCTTCGACGAGTTCAAGCGCAACTACCACTCGCTGGACATGCTGCTGATCGACGATATCCAGTTCTTCGCCAAGAAAACCCGCACGCAGGAAGAATTTTTCTATGCGTTCAATTCCCTGATCGAAGCCAAGAAGCAAATCGTGATCAGTTGCGACACCTATCCCAAGGAAATCGCGGATATGGACGAGCGGTTGCGGACCCGCTTCAGCTGGGGGCTGACGGTGGCGATCGAGCCACCGGAACTGGAAATGCGCGTCGCCATTCTGCTGAAGAAAGCGGAGGCGCAACGCATCGTGCTGGATGAAGAAGTCGCGTTCTTCGTCGCAAAGCAGATCCGTTCCAGCGTACGTGAACTGGAAGGTGCGCTGAACCGCATCGTAGCCATGGCCCGCTTTACCGGGCACCCGATCGACCTTGCACTGGCCAAGGAAGCATTGAAAGACCTGATTGCTGTGCGCGGTCGGCAAATTACGATTGAGAACATCCAGAAAACCGTGGCGGATTATTACAAGATCAAGGTTGCCGAGATGTATTCGAAAAAACGCTCACGCAACTTCGCCCGGCCGCGTCAAGTAGCCATGGCCCTGGCGCGCGAGCTGACCAACCATAGCTTCCCGGAAATCGGCGAGGCATTTGGTGGCCGGCACCATACGACCGTGATGCACGCCTGCGAGGAGATCGAGAGCCTGCGTCAGAACGACCCGCAACTGGGGCGGGATATCGGGTTCCTGATTCAGGTGATCCGGGACTAGAACATAGAGACTGGGAAAGTTGTGGGTAATAACAGGATAAGTTGCTGATTCGGGAAACGCCGAAAACTATCCACAATTCGACCACAGCAATACCTTGAGAATTGTGGCACAATGAAAACGTTTTAATTGTTTGTTTTATAAGTAAAGTTTGACTTATCCACAAGATTGGCGTCCTTTATTAAATCTTATTAAGGTTTATTTGTATTATGAATATCAAGATAGATCGCGACACACTGCTCAAACCACTGTCCGCTGTCAGCAGCATTGTTGAACGACGTCATACTTTACCGATCTTGTCCAACCTTTTGCTGGAGGCGACTGAGAACAAGGTCACGCTGACGGCTACCGATCTTGAAATGCAGATTTCCCTGTCGCTGGCGGGTACCCCAGGCGGTGAAGTCGCGACGACGGTGTCGGCACGCAAACTATTGGATATCTGCCGGTCGTTGCCGGAACAGGCAGAAATCACCATGGGCATCCAGGACAACCGCATGCAGTTGCGCGCAGGCAAGAGCCGGTTCAACCTGCAAACCCTGCCGGCAGCGGATTATCCCCTGATGGCCAAGGCCAGCGGTGAAACCGGTCTTGTACTGGAAATTGCGCAACGCCACCTGAAGAAGCTGTTGAAGCAGGTGGAATACGCGATGGCGCAGCAGGATATTCGTTATTACCTGAATGGCTTGCTGTTCGAGGTCAACGGCAACCGCCTCAACGTCGTGGGTACGGATGGCCATCGTCTCAGCTTTACTTCCATGGAGTTGCCGCAAGTCTACGAAAAGCAGGAAATGATTCTGCCGCGCAAGACAGTGCTGGAACTGATCAAGTTGCTGGATGACAGCGAAGATGCAGTACGCATCGAAGTGGGCAGCAACCAGGTGAATTTCGCGTTCTCCGGCATCCGCCTGATTTCCAAGGTGATCGACGGCAAATTCCCGGATTACACCCGCGTAATTCCTACCGGTCACCAGAACAGCCTGATCGTGGACCGTCATACCCTGTTGCTGTCGATGCAACGCGCTTCGATTCTTTCCAACGAAAAGTACCGCGGCATCCGCATGGTATTGGGCAAGGACAGCCTTCGCCTGATCAGCAGCAACAGCGAGCAGGAAGAAGCCGAGGAAGAACTCGAAATCAACTACGCCGGCGATGCGCTGGATATCGGCTTCAACGTGACCTACATGATCGATGTATTGAATAACGTCGACAGCGATACGGTGACGTTCTCGTTCGCCGATGCCAACAGTAGTTGCCTGGTGACTGTACCGACTGACGTCAATTACAAGTACGTCGTCATGCCGATGCGCATTTAAGCAACGCCCAACCTTATTGTTTCACGTGAAACCAGAAAATGACTGATTACGATTCCTCCAGTATCAAGATCCTCGAAGGCCTGGATGCCGTTCGCAAACGTCCCGGCATGTACATCGGTGACACCTCCGATGGTTCCGGCCTGCACCACATGGTGTTCGAGGTGCTGGATAACGCCATTGACGAAGCGCTGGCAGGCCACTGCGACGATATCAAGGTCATCATCCATCCGGATAACTCCATCAGCGTGTCCGACAACGGTCGCGGTATTCCGACAGATATCAAGGAGGATGACAAGCACGAGCCCAAGCGTTCGGCCGCGGAAATCGTGATGACCGAGCTGCACGCAGGCGGTAAGTTCGACCAGAATTCGTACAAGGTTTCCGGCGGTCTGCACGGCGTGGGGGTGTCGGTGGTCAACGCCCTTTCCGACTGGTTGCGGCTGAAAATCTATCGCAACGGCAAGGTGCACCAGATGGAGTTCCGTCGTGGGGTGCCAGTCGCTCCGCTGGCCGTGACTGGTACTTCCGAAAGGCGTGGTACTGAAGTCCACTTTCTGGCCGCAACCGAAACCTTTACCAATGTCGAATTTCACTTCGAGCTTCTGGCCAAGCGCATACGTGAACTGTCTTTCCTCAACAACGGTGTCAAGATCGAGCTGATCGACCAGCGCAACGGCAAAAGCGAAAACTTTGCCCATTCCGGCGGCGTTAAGGGGTTTGTCGAATACATGAATCGCAGCAAGACCGTGATGCATCCCAAAGCGTTCTATGCCATGGGCGAAAAGGATGGCATGACGGTCGAAGTGGCCATGCAGTGGAACGATTCGTACTCGGAAACGGTGCAGTGTTTTACCAACAATATCCCGCAACGGGATGGCGGTACGCACCTGACTGGCCTGCGGACGGCGATGACACGGACGCTCAACAACTACATCGAGCAGAATGAACTGGCCAAGAAGGCCAAGGTCGACACCAGTGGCGACGACATGCGTGAAGGCCTGACCTGCGTACTGTCGGTCAAGGTACCTGAACCCAAGTTTTCGTCGCAGACCAAGGACAAGCTGGTGTCCTCCGAAGTGCAACCGGTGGTACAGGAAGTGGTCGCCGCCAAGTTGGCCGAATATCTGCTGGAAAACCCGATCGATGCCAAGACTATCTGCGGCAAGATCGTCGAAGCAGCGCGTGCCCGCGAAGCTGCCCGAAAGGCGCGCGAAATGACCCGTCGCAAGGGCGTGATGGATGGCCTGGGATTGCCAGGCAAGCTGGCCGACTGCCAGGAGCGCGACCCTTCCAAGTGCGAACTTTACCTGGTGGAGGGGGACTCCGCAGGCGGTTCTGCCAAGCAGGGGCGTGATCGCAAGTTCCAGGCGATCCTGCCGCTCAAGGGCAAGATCCTCAATGTGGAGAAAGCCCGCTTCGACAAGCTGTTGTCCTCGCAAGAAATTGCCACGCTGATCACCGCCCTCGGTACCAGCATCGGGAAAGACGATTTCAGTGCCGACAAACTGCGCTATCACCGCATCATCATCATGACCGACGCGGACGTCGACGGTGCTCACATCCGCACCCTGCTGCTGACGTTCTTCTACCGTCAGATGCCGGAACTGGTGGAGCGTGGCCACATCTACATCGCCCAGCCGCCGCTGTACAAGGTCAAGCAGGGGCGCGACGAACGCTACCTGAAGGACGAGCACGAACTCAATGAATATCTGCTGCAATCGGCCCTGAACAACGCCGAGCTGACGACCAGCGAAGGCGGCAGGGTGATCGCCGGTGAAACGCTGGCTCAAATGGCTAAGGAAATGGTGATGTCCGAGGCCATCGTCAAGCGTCTGGGGCCGTTGTACGACGAAGTGGTGCTGCGTGCCCTGCTCCACATTCCGGCGCTGGACTTGTCGGCCGATGCATCGGCGGAGGCCGCAGCGCAGGCGTTGCGTGGTCAGCTCGCGGATTATGGCTGCGAGGTCGACGTGCGCATGGACCAGGAGACCGGCAGTTATCGCCTGGAAATCAACAAGTACCTGCACGGTAACCTGCAATGCAGTGTGGTCGACCCGGAACTGCTGCAAAGCGGCGACTATCGCCAGATTCGCAAAACGGCGGACATGCTGGACGGCCTGCTTGGCAATGGCGCGGTGATCAAGCGCGGCGAGAAGCAGCAGGCGGTCGCACAGTTCCAGCAGGCACTGGACTGGTTGCTGGGCGAAGCCAAGCAGGGCCTGAACATCCAACGATACAAAGGCTTGGGCGAAATGAACCCGGAACAGTTGTGGGAGACCACCATGGACCCGCAAGTACGTCGCCTGCTCAAGGTAAAAATCGAGGATGCCATTTCTGCCGACGAGATTTTTACGACGTTGATGGGGGATCAGGTGGAACCGCGGCGCGCGTTCATCGAGAGCAATGCCTTGCGGGCGGGGAATCTGGACGTATAAATTTTTTGCACAACCCCGGTAAAACGGTGCTAGGATACGCCGTATCCGCCTGGCGCGTTGTTGCAGACGGACGGAATTGGCTTGTTGCCGATGGGAGTGTCGGCGAGATGCAAGCGGGTTAATGACATGCAGGTATCTAAACTAAAACCTAACAGGAGTTACCAATGAATAAAACCGAACTGATTGACGCAATCGCCAAGCAATCCAACCTGAGCAAGGCTGATGCCGGCAGAGCGCTGAATGCACTGACCGATTCCATCACCGCTGCACTGAAGAAGGGTGACACTGTAACCCTGATCGGCTTCGGCACTTTCAAGGTGACCAAGCGTGCTGCTCGCACCGGTCGTAACCCGCAGACCGGCAAGGAAATCAAGATTGCCGCTCGCAAGGCCCCTGGCTTCACCGCTGGCAAGGCACTGAAGGACGCTGTCAACTAAGACGGTTGTTTCTCAGAGGTAAAAGGCCTGCATATGCAGGCCTTTTTATTTGTACTTCCTAGGGTTGAAAGTGCTTCTGATCCGCGTATTGCAGTCAGGATGAGGCCTTCAGATTGTTCGGGTGCAAGGCGTGTGCCAGCCACAGGTTGTGTGCCTGATGCATGTCCTGCAGACCTTCGTTTTCCAGCATTTGCAGCTGGCTCAGCACCGCCATCGACAGCTCGGACAGCTCGCGCAGGTGTAGCGTCAGATCCTCGATTCCGGCGCCGTCCTCGACCAGTTCCGCCAGTAACCTGCCCGACTCATGGAACTTGCAATGCGGTTCTTCCAGTTCACGGAACGCCTGTCGCTCCTTGAACAACTGGCCGGCACCGTAATACCAGTGCCCCAGCCGGCAATCCTTGCAGGACATGGCCGGCAGACTCATGTATTTGCGGTGCATGGAGTCCTTGGGATAGGCCGCGACCTTCACCAGCTCACTTACCAGTTGCTTGCGCCATTGCACGTGGTCGATGGTGGCCATGTGGATCAGGCCGATGGGCAGAGCCCTGACCAGCGGATATCTTCTTCCACGAAGGCGATGTATTGGTCGAGCGGCAAGGGCTTGCTGATCCAGTAGCCCTGGATCTTGGTGCAGCCAGCCTCAAGCAGGCGGTGGTACTGCTGATTCGTTTCGACGCCTTCGGCAATCACACTGATGCCGAGCTCGTGCGCCATGCGGATGGAGGACTCGACGATGGTTGCGCTTTTATCCGACTCCATCATGCGGCCGACGATGCCCTGATCCAGCTTGATGCTTGTGCAGGAAGCTGGGAGGTCTCCAGCGTATCGAGGATCAGGCGGGTGAAACGGTCGTTTTCGAAGTCTCTGGCGGAAGCGTTGAACGAGAGCGACAAGCTGTCCACATCCATCAGCACCATCAGGTCGTTCACCAGCTTGGGGAACATGTGGCGCGTCATCTGGGTGATCAGGGTGGACTGTTCTGCCAGGGGAATGAAGCGGTCGGGTGGAATCACCGTGCCATCCGGCTTCAGCCAACGCATCAGAGCCTCCGCACCGATCACTTTGCCCGTGATGAGCGAGATCTTGGGCTGGTAGTAAAAAGTGAATTGGTCCTGCTTGAGGCCATCGAGGATATCTGCTTCGGTCAGCTGCTTCATGGAATGATAATGTGCGTCAGAATCCCAGAGAGGAGAGCAGGTCGTCGACTTCGTCCTGACCGCTCACCCCATCCTTGTCCGCCTTGATGGCCGGCCCTGCGGTCAGGCCTTCGGTGCGGATCAGCGAGTCGCTGGATTGCGGTGCGTACTCGCGCAGCAGTTCCAGCAGGATTTTCTCGATTTCGACCGCCGCATCGACGATCTTGTTCACCATCTGCCCTGCGACGTCGCGGAATTCCTGAGCTTCCATGATCTGCAACAGGTTGTGGTGCAGGATCTCGGCGTTTGAGGCCAGTTCGCCTAGTTGTGAGACCGCTTCCTGTACCACGGCGTGTTGGGCCAGTTCAGGCGATTCAGCCAGTCGCCCGGCCAGGCTTGCGCACACCTCGCGCGAGGTGTCGGTCAGGGGCAGCGAGTTTTCCACAGCGCTGATGGTTTTCTCCGATGCTTCGTGCATGGTCTGGTCGATGAAACCCAGACGTTCGCGCGCGTCTGGCATGGTTGCGGCACTTTGTTCCAGGCCCTTGACGTGACCGAGTTCCTTCAGCAGTTTGTGCAGGGTGGCGGCAGCCTTGCCGATTTTCTCTACCTTGGCGGCGGAAAGCGCCGGATCAGATTTGCGCGTGGTCATAAGCGGGATCTTCTCAGGGATAAGTGATGTAGACGCGGTACCCGGCAGCCTTGAGCTCACCGGTCGTGATGGCCAGTTTGACATGCACCTCGCCGCCGGCAGCGATGCCCTGCGCGATGGCCGTCGTGGCTGGGAGATATTCCGCCGGGGCAAACGTGCGCCGCAGCACGGCGTGATCTTCCATATCCGTCAGGGTCAATTCGAGATCGGGATAAGCCTGCGCGTAGGGGGCCTGATTGATGAGCGTGGTGGTGAGCCGCACGACCTCCTGATGGGTCTCATCCTCCAGCAGTTCCGAATCATCGATACTGATCAGCTCGATATGTCTGGGCAGCGCGATTTTGCAGCCCAGATGGGCACAAGCACGTTCCAGCAACGGCTTCACTTGAGGGATACGCACCGACAGTTCGGTACGGAAAAAGTAAGCCAGTTGCGCCGCCATCAGGAGCAGCAGCACAAGCGCCATGAGCGATGCCAGCCAGCCCCAGCGGCGCGATTTCGCCGGTTTCTGCTCCAGAAACGAAGGTCGTTGACGGATTCCGGCTTCGGCACGCACCATGCTGGGCGTTGGC
>CAYUJU010000003.1:12327-108521 GCA_964445115.1 uncultured Methylobacillus sp.
AAACGAAGGTCGTTGACGGATTCCGGCTTCGGCACGCACCATGCTGGGCGTTGGCTCAGGCTCAGGCTCGGCGGTGGGTGCGTCGAGCAGGTCCGGGTCTATCAGGGAGGGGTAAGCGTTTTCTTCGGCAGAGGGTTCGGGGTTATCCTGCGACAGCGAGGCCTCATCTGCCGGGGCCTCTATCGTGTCAGTTGGGTCCTCCGAGGGGGCTTCCAGTTCGAAATCTAGAGGCTGGGCGGCAATGGCGCTCAAGGCTGCCTGGTCGAGTGCTGTGTCATCCGCCATTGACGCGTCGAGCGGTGCGTCATCATCTGGCTGTTCCGTCGGTTCCTCGGGAGGTGGCGTATCCTCGGCGACGGAGACGGGTGAGGTTGCTTCCTCACCGAGATGGGGCTCGATGGCATCGGCCTCTGGCAGCGATATGAGGTCCTGCGAGGCGACCTCTTCTACGGCGCCCTCTGTCGCCGTATTTGCTTCTGACAGGTGCTCGAGTGCATTGAAAACGTACTGGCAATGGCCGCAGCGGACGTCGCCACGATGCGCTGCCAGCTGTTCCGGCTTGACGATGAACGCCGTCCGGCACTGCGGGCAGGTCGTGACCAGATTCACCGCTTGGTCCCGGTCAGCAGTGACCAGTTGTCCATGAACAGGGGCGGGTTCATGTTAAACCAGGGGGCATAGCATGCGCTCACTTCTTCCGCTTGCTCTGCCAGCACGCCGGATAGCACGATACGGCCACCACTACGGCAATAGCCTGACAACGCGGGTGCCAGCAGCTTGAGCGGGCTCGACAGGATGTTGGCGACAACGACATCGACTTCCGTCGGCTGCATGTCGTCCGGCAATACGAAATCGACCTCGGATGCCAGATTGTTGTCCGCGTTGTAGCGACTGGCCACCATGGCCTGCGGGTCGATATCCACCCCTAGTACACTGCCCGCCCCCAGTCGCTTGGCCGCGATGGCGAGGATGCCGGAGCCGCAACCGTAGTCAAGCACCGATTCCCCGGTGCGCAGATGGTCGGCCAGCCAAGCCAGGCAAAGATGCGTGGTGGGATGGCTGCCGGTCCCGAAGGCGAGGCCTGGGTCCAGCACGATATTCAGGGCCTTGGGGTTGGGTGCCACGTGCCAGGATGGGACGATCCACAAGTCGTCACGGATGCGGATGGGGTCGAACTGGGATTGCGTGGCGCGCACCCAGTCCTGTTCCTCGACGCGTTCGACACTGTAGTTGAGACCTGTCTGCCCGGTGGTTTCTTCTAGCGCCTGCATCACAGTCCGAAGGTCGGCATCGGCGTCGAACAGGGCGCTGACGACGTTGTGCTGCCACATGCCCGGCGGCGGTTCGCCTGGCTCACCGAAAATGGGCTTTTCGTCGTCGGTTTGCGCGTCAGCGTCTTCGATGCTGGAGGAGAGCGCCCCGAGCTCCATCAGGGCCTCGCTCAGAATTTCGGCAGTCTCCTCCCCTGCCTGGATTTTCAGGGACTGCCAGGCCATTATTTCCCGTGAATCCCGAGTTTGTTTTCCAGGTAATGAATGCTGATGCCACCCTGGTGGAAGGCCGCATCGTTCATCAGTTCCACATGCAGCGGAATGTTGGTCTTGATGCCTTCGACCACCATTTCGGACAGTGCAATTCTCATCCGTGCAATGGCTTGCTCACGGGTGTCGCCCAGCGTCAGCAGCTTGCCGATCATGGAATCGTAATGCGGTGGCACCATGTAGTTCTGGTAGGCATGGGTATCCACGCGTACGCCAGGGCCGCCGGGCATATGGAAGCCGGTGATTCGGCCGGGTGACGGCACGAAGGTATGCGAGTCTTCCGCATTGATACGGCACTCGATGGCGTGCCCGCGGAGCTTGATGTCCTTCTGCTTGAACGGCAGTTTTTCGCCGGCCGCTACGCGCAATTGTGTCTGCACGATGTCGATGCCGGTGACCAGTTCCGTGACCGGGTGCTCGACCTGCACGCGGGTGTTCATTTCGATGAAATAGAACTCGCCGTTTTCGTACAGGAACTCGAACGTACCCGCACCGCGATAGCCGATCGTACGACAGGCTTCGGCGCAACGCTCGCCGATGGTGGCGATCAGTTCGCGGTCGACGCCGGGCGCCGGGGCTTCTTCCAGAATCTTTTGGTGACGACGCTGCATGGAACAGTCGCGCTCACCCAGATACACCGCGTTGCCGTGCTCGTCGGCCAGTACCTGAATTTCGATGTGGCGCGGTTGGGTCAGGAACTTTTCCATGTACACGGTCGGGTTGCCAAACGCAGCCTGTGCTTCGGCCTTGGTCATGTTGACCGAACTCAGCAGCGCTGCTTCGGTGTGGACAACGCGCATGCCGCGCCCGCCGCCACCGCCGGCTGCCTTGATGATGACCGGGTACCCGATCTGCTTGGCCATGCGCAGGGTTTCGTCCGGGTCGTCGCCCAGTGCGCCGTCGGAGCCGGGCACGCAGGGCA
This sequence comes from uncultured Methylobacillus sp., assembly GCA_964445115.1. GTDB lineage: Bacteria > Pseudomonadota > Gammaproteobacteria > Burkholderiales > Methylophilaceae > CAIJXJ01. The sequence goes on from CAYUJU010000003.1 coordinate 14,791, forward strand.
CGCCCGCCTTCTTCATGGCGTCCTTGGCGCTGACCTTGTCGCCCATCAGGCGGATGGTGTCGGCACGCGGGCCGATGAACACAAACCCGCTCTGCTCGACGCGTTCCGCGAAATCAGCATTTTCGGAAAGGAAGCCATAACCGGGGTGAATCGCCTCGGCGTCGGTGACTTCCGCCGCGCTGATCACTGCGGGAATGTTCAGGTAGCTCTGGCCGGACGGGGCCGGGCCGATACAGACGGATTCATCCGCCAGCTTGACGTATTTGGCTTCACGGTCGGCCTCGGAGTGCACGGCCACCGTCTTGATGCCCAGTTCGCGGCAGGCGCGCTGGATGCGCAGGGCAATTTCGCCTCTGTTCGCAATGAGGACTTTCTCAAACATGGGAAACCCCTCTTGTTAACCGATGATGAACAGCGGTTCGCCGTATTCCACGGGATGGCCGTTCTCAACCAGGATGGCCTTGATCACGCCGCCCTTGTCGGCTTCGATTTCGTTCAGCAGCTTCATGGCTTCGATAATGCACAGCGTATCGCCGGCGGACACAGTCGAGCCGACCTCGACGAAAGGCTTGGCATCCGGAGACGGGGAGCGGTAGAACGTCCCGACCATCGGTGACTTGACCACATGGCCGTCGATCACCGGGGCGGCTGCTTCGCCTGCCGTGGCGGCCGGGGCCGCAGCAGGTGCGGCCGCCGGCGCCATGGGGGCTGCCATATAGGTGGGGGCGGCGAATTGCATGCCGGCCGGTTGGCGGCTGATGCGGACCTTTTCCTCGCCTTCGGTCAATTCGAGTTCGGAGATGCCGGACTCTTCGACCAGATCGATCAGTTTCTTCAGTTTGCGCAGATCCATGGAAATTCCTCTGACTAGGCTTTATTAATTGTGTTGAGTACGTAATCCATCGCCAGCGCATAACCTTGCGCGCCCAGACCACAGATGACGCCGACGGCGATGTCGGAGAAATACGAGTGGTGGCGGAAGGCCTCGCGAGCGTGGACGTTGGAAAGATGGACTTCGATGAACGGAACCTTGACCGCCGACAGGGCGTCGCGCAGGGCGACGGAAGTATGGGTAAAGGCGGCAGGGTTGATGATGACGAAATCGACCGGGTTGGTCGCCAGGGCCTGCACTTTGCCGACCAGCTCAGCCTCGCTGTTGCTTTGGAAGGTTTCTACACTCACGCCGGCAGCGTTTCCGCGTGCGCTCAACGTGCGGTTGATGTCTTCCAGGGTAACGTTGCCGTAATGCTGCGGCTCGCGTACCCCGAGCAGGTTCAGGTTGGGGCCGTGCAATACAAGGATCTTCTTGTTTTCAGCCATGTTTCAATCATCGTTCCGTGACCGGAGTGAGATGCAAGTTTGCCGCAATTTGATCGATATTGTCCAGCAAATTCGCGGGAGTTTGGCGAAATTCCAGAAATTTCAGCAGCTTACAGCAAGGGGTTCAACGCCTGCTCCAGCGCCCGCGAATTGATGCGTCCGACGTAGCTTGCCACGACCTTGCCATCGCGCCCCACCAATACGGTGTAAGGCAGCACATCTCGCGTATTGCCAAGACGTGCTGCCAGCGGCATGCCTTCCAGATCGGCGGCGAAAAGTGGGTAGCTAACCTGCATTTCGGTGGCAAATGTCTGCATTTTAGCGACATCATCCGTTGCAATCCCCAGCACGCTGAGGCCGCGAGCGTGGAATTTGTCGTGGAGGGCCGAGAGTTCCGGCATTTCGTCTCGACACGGCGGACACCAGGTTGCCCAGAAGTTGACGATCAGCACCTGACCGCGCCACTGGGCGAGCGGTTGGGAAACCCCGCGTGTATCGGGCAGGCTGGCAGCAAACAGCGGGGCGGTATCGGCGGTTGGGGCTGCTTGGTTATGCTCAGACTGGGCGAAATGCGCCACTGCAGCGAGCAGGATGCCGCAGATGGCGATCACGCTGACGATGGTGGTCAGCAGGCGACGGTGGCCGGGCATTCGCCCTCCCTGGCGGCAAAGAGACCATTCAGGCTGACCAGGAACTTGTCCGCATCCTGATACCCCACGATCTTGTGCGCCCGCATTTCACGGCCTTGTGGATCGAAAAAGAGGATGCCGGGTGGGCCGAAGAGTTCGAACCGCTTGAGCAGCGCCGCGTCGTCCATCGAGTTGGCGGTCACGTCGGCCTGCAGCAGTACGGCATCCTGCAGCAGGCGCTGGACGCGTTGGTCGCGGAAGGTGAATTGTTCGTATTCCTTGCAGGACACGCACCAGTCGGCGTAGAAATCCAGCATCACATACTTGCCTTGCGCACGCTTCAGCGCGGATTCCAGTTCAGCGATGTTACGCACGCGCTGGAACGGCAATGCCGGCTGGGTTGCAGTCGGGTTGGCGGCACGCAGCCCCGTCAGCGGTTGCAAGGGGTTGTGATTGCCGGCCAGCGCGCCCACCAGCAGTGCCGCGCCGTAGATCAGCGACAGGATGCCAACGCCCTTCCACAGCTTGTCCCAGGCCGTGGCGCGCGGTGGCAGGCTGTCGAGGGCATGCAGATAGATAGCGGAAACGATCAGCAAGGCCGCGTACAGCGCCATTTGCAGGGCCGCCGGAATCACGGGGCCAATCAGCCACACCGCCATCCCCAGCATGATCACGCCGAACAGGTTGCGAACGGCATTCATCCAGGCACCGGCCTTGGGCAGCAGGGCACCGGCGGAGGCCCCGACCAGCAGCAGCGGCACGCCCATGCCGATCGAGAGGGCGAACAGCGCAACGCCACCCAGCACCACGTCGTGGGTCTGGCCGATGTACAGCAGGGCTCCCGCCAGCGGCGCAGCGACGCAGGGGCTGACGATCAGCGCCGACAGCGCGCCCATGACGAACACCCCGGCGAAGCGGCCACCCTTGATGCGGTTGGTGGTGTTGACGACACGACTTTCCAGTCCGCTGGGCAACTGGAGTTCGTAAAACCCGAACATCGACAGTGCCAGCAGCACGAACACCAAAGCCCCGAACCCTAGTGCCCACGGGTTTTGCAGTGCCGTGCTGATCAGCTGGCCGGACAGGCCCGCGGCGACGCCCGCCAGGGTGTAAGCCAGCGACATGCCCAGGGTATAGGCCAGTGACAGGTTGAAAGCGTGCAGCCGGGAGGGGTGCTGACCCTGGCCAACGATGATGCCGGACAGGATCGGGATCATAGGGAACACGCAGGGGGTGAGCGAAAGCAGCAGGCCGAAGCCGAAAAAACCTGCAGCAATCAGCCACAGATGCCCGCCTTGCAGCAGCGTGCGCACCTGGTCTGATTCAGTGGGGGCTTGGGCATCGCGCACAGCACCGGCGGCCGGGAGGGCGATCTCCAGGGTTTTCTTGATCGGCGCGTAGCACAGGCCCTTGTCGCTACAGCCCTGATACGTCGCCTGTAGGGTCACAGTGGCTGGAGCTGTTGCAGCATGCTTCAAATGCAGGGTAGCGTCGACGTTCTGGTGATAGACCACGGTATCGCCGAAGTTGGGGTCATGCTTGGCCTCGCCCGGGGGCAGATCGACGCCGGCGAGGGTGCTGGGAGAGCCTTGCGCCAGCGTGAACACGATCTTGTCGCGATAGAGATAATGCCCGGGCGCCACTTCCAGATGGGCGTTCAGGGTGTCGGGCGCAGTCGCGCTGACGCTCAGCTTGAAGGCCTGATCGGGTTGCAGGAAACCGGATTCATCGTCGTCGAACAGACGGCTCGCGAAGCCAGAGGAAGGTGCGGCAGCCGCTGCGGTGTTCACCAGCAGGCACAGGGTAAGGATCAGGAGTTGGCGCATGGGAGTCGGTGGGTTTCGGTCTGGATCCAGTCAAGATAAGCCGGCAATCCGGCAGTTAGTGGGACACAGACGATTTCAGGAAGTTCGTAGGGGTGGTGCTTGCAAATCACGGCCTCTACCTCCATATAACGATCTTCGGTTGTCTTGATCAGCATGGGGATTTCTTCCGCGCTTTCGCTGCGACCTTGCCAGTGATAGATTGAGACGCAGGGGGCGAGGACGTTGACGCAGGCGGCTAGCCCACTGTCGACCAGCAGGCTGGCGATCTGTCTGGCGCTGTCGGGATTCGGCAGGTTGGTCAGGACGAGAACAGGATTCATGACATGAAAAACGAAAGGTTGCGATGCGCCCGTTATTGTTGCTGCTGATTTTACTCGCATTCCCCGTTGCGGAGGTGATGCTGCTGGTGCAACTGGCGGACCGCTACGGCTGGAGTTTGTTGTGGTATCTGATTGGTGCCGCCCTGGGGGGCTGGCTGCTGATTCAGGACGAGCGCTTGATGGTGTTCGGGCGCATGGCGGAGACCCTTCGCGATGGCCATCACCCAGGTCGGGCGCTGCTGGCGAGCGCCAAAAAAGTGATTGCCGGGGTATTGCTGATGATCCCAGGCGTGATCACCGATGTCATCGCCGTGATCATCCTGCTGATCCCTGCCCCGCGGCCGGCATCGAAACCTGTGGATGATGGTGTGATCGAAGGCGAATGGCGTCGAGAGGAATAGCCGCAAAAAGCCGTGCCCCATGGTAAACTGCCGGACTTTTTTGCAAGCAGATTCAGGAAGTTAACCCCATGTCGTTTAAGGTAACTATACAGCCCAGTGGCCATACCTACACGGTGGCAGCGGACGAAACCGTGCTGGGCGCTGCGATCGAAGCCGGCTTTAATCTCCCCTACGGCTGCCGCAACGGGGCGTGCGGCGCGTGCAAGGGTACCGTACTCGAGGGCAATGTGGACCATGGTCAGTATCAGGCCCACGCCCTCAGCGCGCAGGAAGTGACCGAAGGCAAGACCCTGTTCTGCTGTGCCAAACCGCAGACGGATCTGGTGATCGAGTGCCGTGAAGTCGGTTTGAACACCGGCATCCAGCCGCGCGTGCTGCCTTGCCGGGTCGAGCGCAAGGTGCAATTGGCGCCGGACGTGATCGCGATGTACCTCAAGTTGCCTGCCAACGAGCGCCTGCAGTTCCTGCCGGGGCAGTACGTCGAATTTCTGATGAAGGATGGCGGCCGCCGTGCCTTCTCGCTGGCGAATGCGCCCTACAACGACCAGACGCTGGAACTGCATCTGCGCCTGATTCCTGGCGGCAAGTTCACCGAGTACGTGTTTAACGAGATGCCGGAAAAGGCCATCCTGCGTTTTGAAGGCCCCTTCGGGACTTTTACCCTGCGCGAGGAAAGCACGAAACCCATCATTTTCGTCGCAGGCGGCACCGGTTTCGCGCCGATCAAGGGCATCATCGAGCATGCGCTGCACCACGGGTGCAAGCGCGAGATGGTGCTGTACTGGGGGGCGTTGGCCAAGCAGGACCTCTATCTGCCGGAGCTGCCGCAGCAGTGGGCAGCGCAGCATCCCAACCTGACCTTCGTGCCGGTACTGTCCGACCCCAAGCCGGAAGATGCGTGGGCGGGGCGTACCGGCCTGGTCCATCAGGCCGTTCTGGCGGATTACCCTGACCTGAGCGCTTACCAGGTCTATTGCTGCGGGGCACCTGCCATGGTCGAGGCAGCGCACGCCGATTTTACGGCGCACGGCTTGCCGGGAGACGAGTTCTTTTCCGACGCCTTCACCTTTGCGCCCAAGAAATAGACGCTGACGGGGCCATCGAACAATAAAAAACCGGCATATCGCCGGTTTTTTATTGGGGGTGTGCCGGGAACTCAGTCGGCATCGCGCAAGGCCAGTTCCAGACTCTGCCGGTAATGGGCGTAGGCGGCTTCCTGTGAGCCTTTGCGTTCCAGCAGCCTGGCCAGCGCGAGGTGGGCCGCGGTGGAAGGTGACACGCTGAGGCTGGCTTCCAAAAAGTTTTCTGCTTTGCCCCAGAGTTCCTGGCGGATACACAGGTTGCCGAGCGATAGCAGCAACCCGGCGTCGTTGCGGTGCTGTGGCAGCCAAGCCTCGGCTTGCTGCAACTGCTTCAGCACATCGTGGGCTCGGCAGTCGCCATAGCGTGCCGCGAGGGCGGAATCCCACTGCTTGGTCAGGCTCATTTCGATGATGCGTGCCGCGGTGTCGCCCTCCCCGGCTTCGATCAGTTTTTTTGCGCCCAGTCGAGCCATCTGGGTCTGCAGGCGGTCGGCTTCGGGGATTTTCTTCCAGTAGGCGAGCAAATCCTCGCGGTTGCCGGTGTGGCGTTCCAGCAACTGCTGGTGGGCGTGATACTGGACCTGACGATAGTGCACGGGTTCGATGGCGTTCTGCTTTTCCAGGCGGGCAAGCACCTGGAGGACCTGTTCCCAATTGCCCAGACGCTGGTGCACCTTGAGCAGCAGCCTGAGCGTCGGGGCATAGTGCGGCTCGATTTTTTCCAGGGCCTGCAGCGGTTGCAGTGCCAGCGCATATTGCCGGCCGTCGAGCAGCAGCTCCGTCTGGGTGAGCAGGCGCGCGATAGCGGCCTCTGGCGCCAGCCGCTCAGCTTCCGCCAGGTAGAAATCGCGCTGAGCATGGTGTTTCATCCGATGGGCGGCGCGTGCGGCGACCAAGGCGCTGAGGCCGGCATCTTCGCCCAGTGCCAGGGCACGCGCAGCCGCGGTTTCGGCTTTGCCGTAACGCCCTTCCACCAGTGAGTGCAGGCCTTCGATCAGGGCGGTATGTGCTTCCTTCTGGCGCTGCGCCTGCTTGAAGCGCCGTACGTTTTCCGGCAGGTGCAGGGTGTACTGGATCAGGCGCAGTATTCCGTGCAGGGAGGCAAAACCAATCACCAGCAGGATCACCAGCAGGTTGAGCGAAAATTCGATGCGATACGGCGGTTGCACCAGCAGGATGTAACCGTCGTTGGAACCGAACACCAGCGACAGGGCGACCGCTCCGCCTAGAATGAACAGCAGCCAGATCAACGGTTTCATGATGGACGACGCTCGAGAGCCAGCTTGTACTTGGCGATGGCGTTCAGACTTTCGCTGATGTCCGGCAGCTGGATCGTGATGCTGCTGCTGGACAGCTGTTGCAAGGTCGCCAGTGCGCTCAGGGTGGCCGCGTCTTGGGCGTCGAAATGGCGCTTGATCCATGTCGTGGCGGTTTGCAGGTCGGCGCGATATGTCGCTTCATCATGCTGTAGCAGGGCGATACGCGCGGCGAGCAGGCGCAGCTTGAGGTTTTCGCGCAGGAAGTAGCTTTGCTCCGGCGAGAGCATGGGCATTTCGGGGCGATCCATCCGCTCGACGCGCACCATGCGCTTGACGTCCTGCCAGATTTCCCGGGTTAGTCTTTCCCACGGGCTGACGTTCCAGTCCGGCATCGGTGTGGTTTCCTGTCGGGGATGGCGCTCGCCTGCCAGCACTAGCTTGTCGGCGGCGTCCACCACCGACTCCAGTTTCAGGCTCATGCCGGCGATATCGATATTCGGCAGCGCCTGAAGCCGCTGGATATCCTTGCCAAGCACCTTGCGCAACTGGATGACCTGCGGTTTGTCCAGGGCCTGCAGCCGGCTGTCAGCGGTTTGCAGCGCCAGCAATGCGGGTTTGACGTTGCCTGCCAGCTGCAGTTGCTGGCTGGCGATGATGACCAGTTGCTCGGCCTCGGCGATGGTCCAGGCATCGCGGTTGTTGGCGAGTTCGACGTACAGGATCTGCAGGGCTTCCTGCTGGGCTCGGGACTCCTCCAGGCGCTGTTCCAGCAATGCGATCTTGGCGCCAGCCTGGGAGGTGCTCTCCTCGGCGTGTTTGGACAGGGTCAGCGTTTCGCGGTTGCGCTCGTCGAATTGGCTCAGGCGCTGGCTCAGGGTGTTTTCCAGCTTGGCGGTACGCTTGCGCTGGTCCAGCCACTGCCAGACGGTCGCCAGCAGGGCCACGATGGCAACGGCCAGTGCGAACCGCACCAGCAGTTCCTTGTGGTGGGGTGGTGTCTGCGGGACGTGGTTGTTTTCTTCGCTCATGATTGTTTTCTGTTCCGGATCAGGCAGTTCAGCATGCCGGTATCGCCCGGCGTGGTCGCCAGGGCGGCCTGCAGGCCATGTTCGCGGGCCTGGGTCGCGATGCGCTCATGGTTGACGCAGATTGGTGTATGTCGCAACCAGTCTGCGTCGCCGGCCAGCGCGATCAAATTGCGCAAGGCTTCGCTGCTGGTGACGACCAGTGCATGCAGCTGGTTATTCTGCCACAGGCGCGTCAATTCGCCTGCATCCCGTTGCGGGTTGGTGCGTCGATAGCATTCCGCGAACACGACGCTGGCGCCGCGTGCCGACAGCGTTTCCGCCAGCAGTTCGCGGCCCCCAACGCCACGGAAGATCATCACGCGCTTGCCCTCCATGGCGTGCATGTCCGGCAGGGCGAGCAGGCTCTCGCTATCGAAACGGGATGTCGGCGTCAGTACCTGCCCCACGCCGAAGGCTTGCAGCGCGGCCACCGTGCTCGGGCCGATGGCGGCAAAACGTAGTGAGTCGGGCAGTTGCGGGTGACGGGCATGCACGGCAGGCATGCCCTGCTCGACGGCGTTTGAGCTGATGAAAATCGCCCAGTCGTATTGCGGCAAGGATTCGATCACCGCATCGAAAGTCGTGGTGTCCTCCAGCGGGCTGATCGCCAGCAGTGGAAACAGGACAGGTGTGCCGCCTTCCTGGCGGACCAGGTCGGCGAGGGGTTGGGCCTGGTCGATCGGGCGCGTGATGGCGATGCCGCACCCGGTCAACGCGTCAGGCATGGTCGTGCAACGCGGCGAGGATGCGGTCGGCGCCTTGGTCGACCAGCTTCTTGGCGAGGGCCTTGCCCAACGTGTCGGCGTACTCTGGCGGTCCATTGACCTCGTCCCGCACGATTTCGCTGCCGTCCACGCGGGCGACGAACCCGACTACGTGCAGCTGGTTGCCGCGCATCCGGGCGAAAGCACCCAGCGGTACGGTGCAACTGCCGGCCAGCGCGCGGCTCATGGCGCGTTCGGCCAGCACGCAGGCTTCGGTTTCGGGGTGATTGAGCGGTTGCAGCAGGGCACGCATGTCATCGCGATCCTCGCGGATTTCGATGCCCAGGGCCCCTTGGCCTACCGCCGGAATGCTTTGCTCCGGTGCGATCAGTTGGGTGATGCGATCTTCCAGTCCCAGGCGCTTGAGGCCGGCCGCCGCGAGGATGATGGCGGCGTACTGGCGGTCGTCGAGCTTGCGCAACCGGGTTTGCAGGTTGCCACGCAGCGACTCGATCTTCAGGTGCGGGAAACGTGCCTGCAGCTGGCTTTGGCGACGCAGGCTGGAGGTGCCAACCACGCTGCCCTCGGGCAGGTCTTCCAGACGCTCGAAATGTACGGAGACAAATGCGTCACGCGGATCTTCCCGTTCGCCGGTGGCGGCCAGCGCGAAGCCTTCCGGCAGGTGCATGGGCACGTCTTTCATGGAATGCACGGCAAGGTCGGCACGGCCGTCTGCCAGCGCCTGTTCCAGCTCCTTCACAAACAACCCCTTGCCGCCGATACGGGCCAATGGGGAATCCAGAATCTGGTCGCCGGTGGTGGTCATGCCGAGTATCTCCACCTCGGTGTCAGGGTACAGCGCCTGCAGGCGTGCCTGGATGTGTCGGGCTTGCCACATGGCGAGCGCGCTTTCTCGGGAAGCGATGACCAGTTTTTTCGGGGCTGTACTCATGGGGATATCCTGTTCGAAGAGCCGCGATTCTAGCATTTCCCGCCCAGCTCTCGCACGATGTGCTGCTGACGTCGGCTGACGGGAAGCGTGTCTGGCAGGCCGTGCAGCAAGGCGGCCCAGTGACATTCACCATCTGCCTCGACCTGCTTCTCGAAGCCTCGGATCGCGGCACGCGCAGCCAGGCAGTTGCGGTGCAGGCGGACGAAGCGTTGGGGAAACTCCTGCTCGATCTGTGTCAGAGAGTCTTCAATCAAATATTCGCGTTCCAGGGTGCGCACCGTGAGGTATTTCAATTCGGCACGTAGGTAAATCACCGAGTCGACCGGCACCAGCAGGACGCGCCCACGTTCCGAAACACTAAAGTGGGAGCGTGTCTGGCGCAGCGGGCGCAAGGCCTCGATCTGGGCTGGCAAGAGCGCGCGCGCTTTTTTCAGGGCGTTGCCCAGTCGTTCCAGTCGCACCGGTTTCATCAGGTAGTCGACTGCATTCAGATCGAACGCCTGGATCGCATGTTCGTCGTAGGCCGTCGCAAACACGATGGCGGGCGGACGATCGCTCTTTTGCAAATGTTCCGCGACTTCCAGCCCACTCATCCCCGGCATGCGGATGTCCAGCAACAGCACGTCGGGATGGTGCTCTCCGGTCATCGCGATGGCTTCGGGGCCGCTTCCCGCCTCCCCAACGATCTCGATATCGGGCAGGTCGGCCAATAGCTCGCGCAGCCGGTTGCGTGCCGGGGTTTCGTCGTCGGCGATCAGGAGTCGTAGTGTGCCTTCAGTCATGGTGCGGGCTCTGGGCGGTAGGGAATAGTTATATGGACACGGTACTGGTTGCCGGTGACCTTGGTGACGATCTGGGCTTCGGCGTCGAAATGCAGCGCCAGCCGTTCGCGGATATTGCCCAGCGCCATCTTGTTGCCGTTATGGTGGTCACCCTCCAGGCGGTAGGGGTTGGTTAGCACCAGATGCACCTGGTCGCGGCTGCGGTACAGGTTGATGTGGATTTCCCCGCCCTCCTGAAACGGCTCGATGCCGTGATATACCGCGTTTTCGAGCAGCGGCTGCAGCACCAGCGGGGGGATCAGCGCGTCTTCCGGCATGTTGTCGATATGCCAGGAAAGCTGCAGTCGCTCGCCCAGGCGCAATTTTTCCAGTGAGAGATACTGTCGGCACAGTTCCAGTTCGTTCTTGAGCGGAACCAGTTGGCGATTGTCTGCCATCAGCACCCGGAACAGGTCGGCCATGTCTTCCAGCGCGGTTTCGGCGCGCTTGGGGTCGCTGCGAATCAGCGACAGCACCGCGTTCAGACTATTGAACAAAAAGTGCGGGCGGATGCGCGCCTGCAGGGCCTGCAACCGGGCTTCTGCGATGGCCGGTGAAAGCGAACGGCTGCGCAGGTTGAAATAGGCCAGCACCCCCAGCACCGCGGCCGAAGTCAGAAACCAGCTGCGTCCGAGGGAAACCGGCGCTTCCGTCCCGAACAGGTCGCCGCCGTAGTGTTGTACCGCGGCGCAGACCAGCAAGGTGACGAGCAGTACCCCGACAATGCCGAGCTTGTAGGGCGCGCGGGCCAGCAGGCGGTTCAGCAGGAACAGGCACAGCAAGCTGGTGAGCAGAATAGGCTGGATGGCCGCCGAGGTTTGCACCAGCACCGGCAAGGCGCCGGTCAGCGAGTCGGAGCGAATGACGGCGGCCACCAGAGCCATGGCGTTGATCATCAATAGCACGCGCAATTGCACGCCCATGTTGCGAAAGTCCGGCAACGTGACGGGAATGCGGAGGTGGTTTTGCTTTATACTTGCCATCCTGTCATTATTTGATAACCGGGTCGTACAATGCAAGATAAATCAAAGGCTTGGTCAGGTCGTTTCAATGAGCCGGTGGCTGAACTGGTCAAACGCTACACTGCCTCGGTGGAATTCGATCAGCGCCTCGCCGAATTCGATATCCAGGGGTCGCTGGCCCACGCGCAGATGCTGGGCACACAGGGCATCATCAGTGCCGAGGACGTCGCGGCGATCCAGCGTGGCTTGGCCGAAATCCTCGACGAAATCCGCGCCGGTACGTTCACATGGTCGCTCGACCTGGAAGACGTGCATCTCAATATCGAGAAGCGCCTGACGGACAAGGTGGGCGACGCAGGTAAGCGCTTGCACACCGGGCGTTCGCGCAACGATCAGGTGGCGACGGACGTGCGCCTGTGGCTGCGTTCCGTCATCGACGATGTGCTGGTACGTATCCGCAATCTTCAGGTTTCCCTGCTCGACCTCGCCGAACTGCATGCCGACACGGTCATGCCGGGCTTTACCCATCTGCAGGTAGCGCAGCCGGTGACGTTCGGCCATCATCTGCTGGCGTATTACGAGATGCTCAAGCGCGATGCCGGCCGCTTCGCGGACTGCCGTGCCCGCATGAACTACCTGCCGCTTGGGGCCGCCGCGCTGGCGGGTACCAGCTACCCGATCGACCGCAAGGGCGTGGCGCATCTGCTGGAATTCAGCGGCGTGTGTGAAAATTCGCTGGATGCCGTGTCCGATCGCGATTTCGCTATCGAATTCACGTCTGCCGCGGCCGTACTGATGACCCATTTGTCGCGCTTCTCCGAAGAGTTGATCCTGTGGTCCGGCCCGCGTTTCGGTTTCATCGACATTGCCGACCGTTTCTGCACCGGCTCGTCCATCATGCCGCAGAAAAAGAATCCGGATGTGCCAGAACTGGTGCGTGGCAAGACCGGGCGCGTCAACGGCCACCTGATGGCGCTGCTGACCCTGATGAAGTCGCAGCCGCTGGCTTACAACAAGGATAATCAGGAAGACAAGGAGGGCCTCTTCGATACTGCTGACACGCTGCTGGTGACGCTGGAAATCTACGCCGACATGCTGCGTCCGCCGGTGGTAGAAGACGGCAAGGTGGTCAAGGCCGGGTTCAAGGTCAACAAGGATGCCATGCGTCTCGCTGCGGCCGAAGGATTCGCCACTGCGACCGACCTGGCCGACTATCTGGTGAAGAAGGGCCTGCCCTTCCGCGACGCGCACGAGGCCGTGGCGCTGGCGGTGCGGAGTGCCGTGGACCGCAACTGCAACCTGGAGGACCTGAGTCTCGCCGAGTTGCAGGCGTTCTCGCCGCTGGTGGGCGACGACGTGTTCGAGGTGCTGACCTTGGAAGGCTCGCTCGCCAGCCGCAACCACATCGGCGGCACCGCGCCGGCGCAGGTGCGCCAAGCCATCGCCAGGGCGCGTCAGGCACTGGCTTGATGAACAAGCGCTTCAGTTTCTAGCTGAAGCGCTTGCGTAACCCTTCGACTTCGCTGGCTGGCAATTCGGCGATCACGGTGACGTGCTCGCCGAATTGTTTGTCCAGCAATCGCCCCCCCAGTTTCCCCAGTTCTCGCACGAAATAATCCAGCTTGGCGTAGTCCAGCCCCAGCCGGATTTGCTGCATTTCGACGTAAGGGCCGACCCGCGCAGCGTCCAGCGCCATCTTGGCGGTGTTGCCGTAGGCGCGCGCCAGCCCACCGGTGCCGAGGTTGATGCCGCCGTAATAGCGGATCACCCCGACGCAGACGTTGACTAGATCACGGCCTTCCAGATGCTGCAGGATGGGTTTGCCGGCCGTGCCCGAGGGCTCACCCGCATCGTGGAAGCGTTGTACCAATCCTTGCGGTGTTTTCACTCTGAAGGCGTAGGCGAGGTGGTGCGCATGCGCATGCTCTGTCGCCATGCGGCGCAACATCAGCCCGATCGAACGCTCGTCGCCGCAATATTCCGCCAAGGCGATGAAGCGCGATTTGTTGATGGTCTGGTCAGCTTGCCCGGGCTGGAGAATGCGCTGCATTCAACGTTGCCTTTCTCTTATGATTTCCGCAATCGGCAGCCCCTGATCGCGTTTGTTGCGCATCGGGGCCACGATTTGCTGTTCGAACCAGCCGATGAAGCGTTGACGCGCTTCGCTGCGCAGGGACAGGACGTAATCCCGCAGATGGGTTTCCGAAATCCCTAGGTGCGGGGTGCCGGGAATGATCAGATGTCGGTTGCCGCGTTGCAGGCGCAGGCGATCGATGTCATCGAGCGGTTGCCCCAGTGCCTGGTGCAGGTCGTCCGACACGATCCAGATCAGTTCGGCAGCGTAGAAGATGCGTACAGGCGTTTTGCCGAAAGCATAGTAAGTCCCGTTGAGCGCCTTGAGCGCGCGGCGCTTCTGGGCTTGGAACAACCAGGGGATGAAATCCATGAGCGCAGGTGTGATGAACACGATGCCCCAGAAGGCGGCGATCATCGGCAAGGCGACCTCGCGCATGGCGTGCCAGGCGAAGGTACTCAAGGCAAGACTCACCACGAACAGGAGCAGGTATTTTTCCAGCAGCCTCATGTCAGGAACAGTTGCAGCAGCTCGTTGAGGAAGCGCTGCCCGTGCAAGGTGGGCGCGATCTGCTCCGGGGTCTGGGAGAGCAGGCCTTTGGCGATGGCTACATCCAGGCTGGGCTGCAGGGTCGAGAGCGGCAGCCCGGTACGTGATTCGAACAGGGCAGATTCGATGCCCCCGGTCAGGCGTAGAGCGTTCATCATGAATTCGAAGCCGAGATCCTCTTGTGTGAGCGTGCGCTCGCCTTCGATATGGCTGCGGTCGGCAATACCTTTGAGATAGGCGGCTGGGTGTTTGGTACGTGCCTGGCGCACGATGCGGTCGGGCAGGGTCAGTTTGCTGTGCGCACCGGCGCCGATGCCGAGGTAGTCACCGAACTCCCAGTAGTTGCGGTTGTGGCGGCACTGCTTGCCCGGACGCGCGAAGGCCGAGGTTTCGTAATGCTGGTAGACGTTTTCCCCCAGCGCAGCCTCAATCGCTTCCTGCATGGCGGCGCTGGTGTCGTCATCGGGCAGCGGCGGTGGAGCGTGGTGAAAGGCGGTGTTGGGCTCCAGCGTGAGGTGATAAGCCGAAATGTGCGTGGGTGCGTAGCTGATCGCAGTGCCAATATCCTGCAACGCCTGCTCCATGGACTGATGCGGTAGTGCATACATCAGGTCGAGGTTGACGTTGCCGATGGTGTCCAGCGCCAGTTCGACCGCGCGCCGTGCTTCGGCGGCATCGTGGATGCGGCCGAGCGCCTTGAGGTGGGCATCGTTGAAGCTCTGGATGCCCAGCGACAGGCGGTTGATCCCCGCTTCCCTGAAAGCGGCGAAGCGCCCGGCCTCGACCGTGCCCGGGTTGGCTTCCAGCGTGATTTCGACATTGGCCGCCAGCGGCAACCGCATACGGATGCGGGCCATCAGGTCGGCCAGCACGTCGGGGTCCATCAGGCTGGGTGTACCGCCACCGAAGAAAATGCTCTGCACGCGTTTGCCCCACACCAGTGGCAATGCCCCCTCCAGATCGGCAATCAGGGCATCGGCGTAGGACTGGTCAGGGGTCTGCTGGCGTGCTTCGTGCGAGTTGAAGTCGCAGTACGGGCATTTGCGCACGCACCACGGATAGTGGATGTACAGGCTGAGCGGCGGCGGAAAAGGCGCGGTGATCATGGTCGGCAGTGGCCCAAAGTCTTTACACGTTCCACGTGAAACAGCCTGTCAGCCAGCAACGCCTCATTCCCTGCGCAGGCGCTCGACCAGCGCCCGCAGGGCCTGGCCGCGGTGGCTGACGCGGTTTTTGTCTTCCGTGGAAATCTCCGCCACGGTCTGGTTCAGCGTGGTGTCCAGGAACAGCGGATCGTAGCCAAAGCCGCCCTCGCCGCGCGGCGTTTCCAGAATGACGCCATGCCACTGGCCCTCTGCGATGATGGGTTGCGGGTCATCTGCGTGCCGCACCAGTACCAGCGCGCAGTGATAATGCGCAAGGCGGTCAGCGATGCCCTGCATGGCAGCCAGCAGCTTCTCGTTGTTGCGGGCGTCTGACCGTGGTTCGCCGGCATAAATCGCGGAAATTACACCGGGAGCGCCCCCCAGGGCGTGCACGCAAATGCCGGAATCGTCGGCGAGCGCCGGCAACCCGGTCAGGCGCGATGCATGTCTGGCCTTGGCGAGTGCGTTTTCAATGAAGGTGACATGGGGCTCGGCCGCTTCCGGGACGTTGAACGCAGATTGCGACACAGCCTCGATGCCCAGTGGCTGGAGCAGCGTGCTGATTTCATGGAGCTTGTGGGCGTTGCCGGTGGCGATGACCAGTTTCTGCATGGTTACAGCCCCAGCACGGCTTTCTGCTTCTGGATCAGTTGCGCGATGCCGGCCTGCGCCAGATCGAGCATGGCGTTCATCTCGTCGCGCCTGAACGGCGTGCCTTCTGCTGTGCCCTGAATCTCGACAAAGCCGCCGCTGCCGGTCATGACCACGTTCATGTCGGTATCGCAGCCAGAGTCTTCGATGTAGTCCAGATCCAGTACCGGCGTGCCTTCGTATACGCCGACGGAAATCGCCGCGACGAAGTCGCGCAGCGGGGATTCCGTGATCAATTGTTTGTCCAGCAGCGTGCCGATGGCGTCGTGCAGGGCCACGTAGGCACCGGTAATGCTGGCGGTGCGGGTACCGCCGTCGGCCTGGATCACATCGCAGTCGATCTGGATGGTGCGCTCGCCCAGCTTGTCGAGATCGATGATCGCACGCAGGCTGCGGCCGATCAGGCGCTGGATTTCCTGGGTGCGGCCCGACTGCTTGCCTCGGGCCGCCTCGCGGTCCATGCGGCTGCCCGTGGAGCGTGGAAGCATGCCGTACTCGGCCGTGACCCAGCCTTGGTTCTTGCCGCGCAGGAACGGCGGCACTTTTTCGTCAATACTTGCGGTACACAGCACGTGGGTGTCGCCGAACTTCACCAGTACTGAGCCTTCGGCGTGCTTGGTGTAATGACGGAGGATTTCGACCTGGCGGAGCTCGCCGGGGGCGCGTTGACTGGGGCGCATGGGTGTTGTCTCGTAGATTGGGTAAGCGGGAATTATACCCCGCCCGCTCCACGCCTGATTATTTGGGGGCTTTTCTCAGGGCGGCCTGGATCTCGGCGATCGCGCCTTCGATTTCGTCTTCGCTGAGATCGATTTCGGTTGGGGTGGGCTCTTCAGAAGGTTCTTCCGAATGGCGGGGATTCATCACGATGGTGGTGACGGAGTCCAGCGGCATCAGCGCCGTGGAAACGGTTGCCCGTGACACTACGCCGCCCCAGTTGAAGGCGATGGCGCTCATGTTGTCACTACGTGCATCGGCGCGCGATTCGGCCAGGTCCAGCAGCGCGGTGACGCTGGTGTTGACGGTGTCGGAGGACAGGACGTCCGCCATTTTTTCGTCGCCCACCAGCGACCAGACCCCGTCGCTGCACAGCATGATGGTGTCTCCGTCCGCGAGGTCTGGCCGTTGCTGCAGTTCCACTTTGGGTGGAATGTCGCCGCCGAGGCAGTTGTAGATCTTGTTGCGTTCCGGGTGCATGCCCATCTGGCCAAAGTTGAGCAGTCCCCGGCGGAACATGAGTTGGACCTTGGAGTGGTCTTCGGTGCAAAACAGCACTTTGCCTGCACGGATGTGATACAGGCGCGAATCCCCGACGTGCGCGATGAACAGGGTATCGTTTTGCGCCACGACGGCGACGATGGTGGTGCGGGGATTGTCCACCATGTTGTGGGCGATGACGTGATTCTGGATCGCTTGGTGCGCGCGCAGGATGCTGTCCTTGAGGAACTGCGCCGGGCTGGCCAGACTGGGCAGTGCCATGCGCTGGAACGCCTCCGTCAGGGTCTTGACGGCGATCTGCGCCGCCACATCGCCGTTTTGGTGTCCACCCATGCCGTCTGCCAGGACGGCGAGCAACGCCTCCCGGCTGTAGGAATAAGCGATCTTGTCCTGGTTGTAACGCCTCGGCCCCTGACGGGTGCCCTGGAATATCGTGAACTTCATGAGCGAAGGAGTTTTCTTCTGATCTTATGCAACAACGTTTCCTCTGCCGGCGGCTTTTCCATCAACGCCTTTTGCAGGGTAAAGACGCTTTGAGGACGCTGCAAGGGGTCAAGCTTCATGCACCAGTCGATGATCTCGAGCAGGTGGCGGGAATACACACCCTTGCCCAGCTGTACGGCTGGCACCAGTTTGTCGTGAGCAGCGCGCACGTCTGCCGCGGGCGGCGAGGCGCGCACCAGGCAGGCATACATCGAGGCCCCCACGCTGTAAATATCGCTCCAGGGGCCCAGCAGCTTGCGGTCTGTGTACTGCTCCGGCGAGGCGAAGCCGGGTGTAAAGCTGAGCGGCAACTTGTTTTGCGCATCCAAGGTTTGCCTGGCCGAGCCAAAGTCGAGCAGCACGGGGGAACCGTCCATGCGGATATAGATATTGGCCGGCTTGATGTCCAGGTGCAGCAGCTTGCTGGCGTGAACTTCGCGCAGGCCGCTGAGCAACTCGCTGAACAGGCGTCGGACGAAAGCTTCCTTGGCCGGCTCCGTGTGCGACTGAATGTATTCCTGCAGGGACTTGCCGCGCTCGTATTGCATCACCATGTAGACGGTGTCGTTGGCGCGGAAGAAATTGAGCACGCGGATGATGTTGTTGTGGTGAATACTGGCCAGCGCGCGACCTTCCTCAAAGAAGGACTTCAGCCCCTGGCGGAAATTCATCACGCTCTCTGGGGACTTGGCCTCCACCTTGTCACCTTCGCTGCGGATGGCCAGGGCCGCCGGCAGGTACTCCTTGATTGCCACGCGCTTGCCGGTTTCATCCCACGCCAGGTAGACGAAGCTGAACCCGCCCGCGCTCAGGACTTTGACGATCTTGTACCCCTGAAGCTTGTAGCCTTCAGGCAGGGCGTGGTTTTGTGATTCCTGCGTCATGGATAAATCGGTCGTCAAGTCATCTGCTAGGGCCAAAGACCTATTCTGTCATGAACCCCGCTGCTTTTGATACCATGCAGGGAATTTTGCGTCATTTAAAGGGATAAGCGGCATGATTTACAGTATGACCGGTTTCGCCGCAGGCGAACGTGAAGTGGCGGCCGGGACCTTGTTGCTGGAGTTGCGCGCCGTCAACCACCGCTACCTGGAACTGCATTTGCGCATGGATGATGCCCTGCGCAGTTTCGAGCCTGCCGTACGCGAGGCCATTGGGGCCAAGCTCGGCCGCGGCAAGGTCGAGTGCCGGCTTGCCTTGGCGGCGCCCACCGGCGCCGCTGCAGGGGCGGAAGTGGATGGCGCGATGCTTGATCAGCTGGCCAAAATGAGCGCGCAGGTGTTGCAGCGTTTTCCCGACAGCCGTCCGCTGGACGTTGCGGATATTCTGCGCTGGCCGGGCGTGCTGGCGACCGAACCTGTGAATGGTGACGCCTTGCGGGAGGCGTTGATGGGGCTGCTGGACCAAGGGTTGCGTGACCTTGCTGAGGCGCGTGCCCGGGAAGGCGACAAGCTGAAGCAGATTATCCTGGAGCGCGTGCAGGCCATGGAGGCACAGGTGGCCAAGGTGCGCCCCCTGCTCCCCGCGTTGGTGCAGGCTTACCAGCAGAAGCTGGCCGCCAAGCTGCATGAGGTGTTGCAGACGGCCGATGAAGAACGTGTGCGTCAGGAGCTGACGCTATTTGCCCAGCGCATCGACGTGGATGAAGAACTGGGGCGTCTCAACACCCACTTGCAGGAAGTGCGCCGCATCCTCGGCGCTGGCGGTCTGGTCGGCAAGCGCCTCGATTTCCTGATGCAGGAACTTAACCGCGAGGCTAACACGCTGGGTTCCAAGTCCGTCTCAACCGAAACCTCACAGGTGTCCATGGAGCTCAAGGTGCTGATCGAACAGATGCGCGAGCAGATCCAGAATATCGAGTAGCCCGCCATGCCCCGTCTCATCGTCCTGTCCGTCTGTGCCGCCGCCCTGTTGTCGGCCTGCGTCGCGACCGCGCCGGCCAAGGATGGCAAGACGGTGCCACATCAGCATGACGAGAGTTCATTCACTCAGCTCGGCAAATCCGATATCGATCGCATGGCCGACGTGCAGATGCGCGAAAACACCCAGAGTCTGCGCCTTCTGATGACCAAGCTCTACAAGCGCAATCCGCGCGAGTTGAAGAAGAGCACTTCGGATTCGGTGGAGGCCATGGTCGACTGGGTGTTCGAGGGCGATCACGGCTGGCAATTCAAGAAGATCGACGAGGTGCAGGGAACGGACGCCCTGAACCTCGCGTTCTCACCGGAGTATCAGGGGGACCGCGTGCTGCCCTTCATCGTCGGTTTGTACACCATGTTGATCAAGGCGCACGGCGGCAAGAACGAGTTTTATCTGACTGACAGCATCGATCCGCAAAGCGTCTACAACGCGGCGCGCAACATCGAGATCGCGGTGTGGAAGCTGTCCAACGCGCGCGATGCCAGCGGCCAGTTGTTACTGCTGACCAACGAGATCAACGAGCGCGAGCGCAACCTTAGCTTTGAGCGTGAATTCGGCAAGATCGTCGGTCGGCTGGACCTGTTTGCCATCACGCTGGCCGAAAAATCTCAGCGCCTGATTTCACGCGTGGCCCAGAACCTTGCCACGGCACTGTTCATTCCTTTCTGACTGGTCCGACCTTTCGCCCTTGCCAGAATTGCGCCAGAATTGCAGCTTGTCGATTCTGGTGTTCCCTTCATGCAAACTTCGGGCAATCTTTTTATCGTGACGGCGCCCTCAGGGGCCGGAAAGACCAGTCTGGTGCGCGCGCTGCTGGCAGCGGACAGTCAGGTCAAGCTGTCAATTTCGTACACTACACGTCCCATGCGACCGGGCGAGGTGGGTGGCGTGGACTACCACTTCGTGACGGAAGCGCGATTTATGGAGATGCTGGCACAGGGGGATTTTCTGGAAAGCGCCGAAGTCCATGGCAAACGTTACGGCACTTCGCAGTCCTGGGTCAACGCAGCGCTGGAGACCGGGCAGGACCTGTTGCTCGAGATCGATTGGCAGGGCGCCGAGCAGGTGCGTAAGCTCTATCCAGAGGCGATCGGCATCTTCATCCTGCCGCCCTCGATGGACGCGCTGGAGCAGCGCCTGCGCAAACGCGGGCAGGACGCCGACGAGGTGATCGCGCGTCGTCTGGCCGCGGCACGGGAGGAGATCAGCCATGTGGGTGAATTCGACTATGTTATAATTAACGACCAGTTTGACGTTGCGATCCACGACCTGCTTGCCATTGTGCGCAGCCAGCGTCTGCGCGGCGTCCAGCAGTTGTCGCGTCACAGTGAACTGCTGCAACATTTCGGGGCGTGATCCCGCCCGCTAAACGATAAGGAATTCCCTCATGGCACGTATTACCGTTGACGATTGTCTGGAAAAAATCCCCAACCGCTTCCAACTGACGCTGGCTGCTGCCTACCGTGCGCGCCAGGTTGCCAATGGCTCCGAGCCGCTGGTGAGTGGGATCGTGAAGGACAAGCCGACCGTGGTGGCGCTGCGTGAAATCGCCGCCGGCAAGGTGGGCCTGGAAATCCTCAACCGCGGTCAGGCGTAACGCGCCCACAGGTTCCAACATGGGCGGAAAACCCGCAATCCCGATCCCGCCCTCCTCCCCCTTGCTGCCTGCGGACAGCGAGAACTCCCAGCTCAGGCTGCGCCTGCAGGAATACCTCAAGCCCGAAGACATCGAGCAGGTCATGGCGGCTTATCGCTTCAGCGATGCCGCGCATGCCGGGCAGATGCGCAAGAGCGGCGAGCCTTATATTTCCCATCCGGTCACCGTCGCGTGCATCCTGGCGGAATTGCACCTTGATCCGCCCAGTCTGATGGCGGCGCTGCTGCACGACGTCATGGAAGACACCGAGGTCAGCAAGGCCGAGCTGGCCGAGCGTTTCGGCAAGACCGTGGCCGAGCTGGTCGACGGGGTATCCAAGCTCGACAAGATCGAGTTCCAGACCGCGGCCCACGCGCAGGCGGAAAACTTCCGCAAGATGCTGCTGGCGATGTCGCAGGACGTGCGTGTCATCTTGGTCAAGCTGGCCGACCGGCTGCACAACATGCGCACGCTGGACGTGATGGCGCCGGAAAAGCGCCGCCGCATCGGCAAGGAAACGTTGGAAATCTACGCGCCCATCGCCAACCGATTGGGCCTGAACGCGGTCTACCAGGAGTTGGAAGACCTCAGCTTCAAGAACATCCACCCCAACCGCTACGCTGTGCTCAGCAAGGCGATCAAGGCGGCGCGCGGCAACCGCAAGGAAGTGGTCGGCAAGGTGCTGGACGCGATCAAGCACCGTCTGGTCGACATGCATATAGACGCCGAGGTGACCGGGCGCGAGAAGCACCTGTACAGCATCTACACCAAGATGGCCGAGAAGACCGGTACCTTCTCGCAAGTGTTCGACATCTACGGTTTCCGCGTGATCGTGAAGGACACGCCGACCTGTTATCTTGGCCTGGGCGCGTTGCATGGGTTGTACAAGCCCATTCCGGGCAAGTTCAAGGATTACATCGCCATCCCCAAGGCCAACGGTTACCAGTCGCTGCACACTACCCTGTTCGGCCCGTTCGGTACGCCTATCGAGGTGCAGATTCGTAGCCGCGAAATGCACAATATCGCCGAGGCCGGCGTGGCGGCGCACTGGCTGTACAAATCCAGCGATGCGGACCTCTCCGCCTTGCAGCAGCGCACCCACCAGTGGTTGCAGCGCCTGCTGGAAATCCAGTCCGAGAGCACCGATTCGGTGGAGTTTCTGGAACACTTCAAGGTCGATCTGTTCCCGGACGAGGTGTACGTGTTCACGCCCAAGGGCAAGATCATGGCGCTGCCGCGAGGCGCCACGGCGGTTGACTTTGCCTATGCCGTGCACACCGATGTCGGCAACCGCTGTGTGGCGGTCAAGATCAACCAGGAGTTGGCGCCGCTCCGCACCGAGCTGCGTAACGGCGACCACGTCGAAATCATCACCGCGGCCCATTCCAAGCCCAACCCGTCCTGGCTCAACTATGTTGCCACCGGCAAGGCGCGCGCGCATATCCGCCATTTCCTCAAGACCATGAAGTCGGAAGAGTCCGCCGTGCTGGGCGAGCGCCTGCTCAACCAGGCCTTGCGCGCCCTGCATACCGACCCGGCCCTGATCGACGAGGCGCGCTGGGAAAAGCTGCTGAAGGATTACGGTGTCAAGACACGGGAGGAAATCCTCACCGATATCGGTCTCGGCAAGCGCCTCAACATCATGGTGGCGCGCCAGTTGCTGGCAATGGCCGAAGCTCCAGGGGAACACCGCCACGGCAAGCTCGGCGCGATCACCATCCGTGGATCCGAGGGCATGGCGGTGCAGTTTGCCAAGTGTTGCCGACCGATTCCGGGCGACCCGATCCTGGGTTTCATCAACAAGGGCAAGGGGCTCGTCATCCACACCCACGATTGCCCGGCCATCCGCAAGTTCCGCATGGATCCCGACAAATGGCTGGATGTGGAATGGGACCCGGACACCAAGCGCCTGTTTACGGTCAACCTCAAGCTGGCGGTGGCGAACCAGCCCGGTGTACTGGCCAAGGTGGCGACCGGCATCGCCGACGCCGGCTCCAACATCGACAACGTCAGCATGGAGGAAGGCGACAACAGCGCCTACACCAACATGCATTTCACCGTGCAGATCGTCGACCGCGAGCACCTGGCCAAACTGATGCGTAGCCTGCGCAAGATCCCGGAAGTAGTGCGCATCAGCCGCGTCAAGGGACTGGCGCAGGATAATAAAACGCAGTAAGCAATTTTCTCCATATTCACTCAAGGAAGCGACATGGCAAGACAAATCATCTCCACCGAAGGCGCGCCCAAGGCGATTGGCACCTACTCTCAAGCCGTCAAGGTCGGCGACACCGTATACCTCTCCGGCCAGATCGGCCTGGATCCGGCCAGCATGCAGCTGGTGGAGGGCATCGAGGCGCAAGTGCGTCGCGTGTTCGATAATCTGTCCGCCGTGGCGGCTGCCTCCGGTGGTTCGCTCAAGGATATCGTCAAGCTCAACATCTTCCTGACCGATCTCGGCCACTTCGCCCTGGTCAACACCATCATGGCGGAATATTTCCAGGAACCCTACCCGGCCCGTGCTGCCGTCGGTGTGGCATCCCTGCCGCGTGGTGCGCTGGTAGAAGCGGACGGCGTGCTGGTCGTCGGCAGCTGATTCTTTAACTACAGTTCCAACGTCCCCTCGTGACCGACCTGTCGACGATCAAGGGCGTGACCAAACCCATGTTGGCCCGGCTGCACAAGCTGGGCCTGCAGTCGCTGCAAGACCTGTTGCTGCACCTGCCTCTGCGCTATGTGGACGAAACCCATCTGACGCCAATTCGCGACTTGCGCGTGGGCGAGCAGGCGCAGGTGCAGGGCGAGATCATCCACGCCGAAACCCAGTATCGACCACGCAAGTCGCTGATCTGCCAGTTGCAGGATGCGGAGGGCGGACTGCTGCATCTGCGCTTCCTGCACTTTTATCCCAGCCAGGTAGCCGCGCTCAAGCCGGGGGCGCGTATCCGCGCGTTCGGCGAGGCGCGTCCCGGGTTTTTCGGCATGGAGATGGTGCATCCTCAATGCAAGGCGGCCCGTGAAGAGATACCGCTCAGCGATGCGCTGACGCCGGTTTACCCGACTACGGCCGGATTGTCGCAGGCATCGATCCGCAAGCTGGTCGCCACGGCGTTGGCGCAACTCGATCTGAGCGAAACCTTGCCGGCATCGATCTATGCGCAGCTGCATCTGCCATCGTTTGCCGAGAGTCTGCGTTTCCTGCACCACCCTGCGCCCGACGTCTCGCTGGAAAGTCTGCAGCAACGCAGTCACTCTGTCTGGCGACGCTTGGCCTTCGACGAACTGCTGGCGCAGCAGCTTTCCATGCGGCGGCACCATGCCCATCGCCGTGCCCTTGGTGCGCCCGGGCTCAAGCCGTTGCGGCAACTGACGGAGGCGCTGCTCGCCTCGCTGCCCTTCCGTCTCACGGGAGCACAGCAAAAGGTCTGGGGTGAAATCCAGCGTGATATGGGGCAGCCCCACCCGATGCAGCGCCTGCTGCAGGGGGATGTCGGCAGCGGCAAAACCATCGTCTCGGCGTTGGCAGCCCTGCAAGCGGTGGAAAACGGCTGGCAGGCCGCCATCATGGCGCCAACGGAAATTCTCGCCGAACAGCACTTTCGCAAGCTGTACGACTGGCTGTCGCCGTTGGGGGTCCAGATCGCCTGGCTGACCGGTACACAGTCCAAGGGTGCGCGTCAGCAGTCGCTGGACGCCGTGGCCAGCGGGGCGGCGCAGATCGCGGTGGGCACGCACGCCCTGTTTCAGGAGCAGGTGCAGTTTGCTCGCCTAGGGCTCGCTGTCGTGGATGAGCAGCATCGCTTCGGTGTGCACCAGCGGCTCGCGTTGCGTAAAAAGGGCGAACAGCCGCACCAGCTGATGATGAGCGCGACGCCTATCCCCCGAACCTTGGCCATGAGCTACTACGCTGATCTGGATGTCTCCGTGATCGATGAATTGCCGCCTGGCCGGACACCGATTACGACGCGTCTGGTGGCCGACTCGCGACGTGAGGAAGTGCTCGCTCGCGTACGGGAGTCTTGCCATCAGGGTCGGCAGGCTTACTGGGTGTGTCCGCTGATCGAAGAGTCCGAGGCCCTGCAACTCAAAACGGCGCTGGAAACCTGTGAACAACTGACCGCAGCTCTGCCCGAGCTGAAGGTTGGCATGGTGCATGGACGCATGAAGCCAGCGGAAAAACAGGCGGTCATGCAGGCGTTTTTTGCCAACGACATTCAGTTGCTGGTGGCGACCACGGTGATCGAGGTGGGGGTGGATGTACCGAATGCCAGCCTGATGGTGATCGAGCACGCCGAGCGCATGGGGCTGTCGCAGCTGCATCAGTTGCGCGGCCGGGTGGGGCGAGGGGCGGCGCAGAGCGCCTGCATCCTGCTCTATCAGACGCCGTTGTCAGAAACGGCACGGGCGCGTCTCAAGATTATCTACGAGCATACCGACGGGTTCGAGATTTCCCGGGCGGATTTGCAGCTGCGTGGGCCGGGCGAGTTCCTCGGCGTGCGCCAGAGTGGCACGCCGCTGTTGAAAATCGCCGATCTGGAGCGTGATGCCGATTTGCTCGAAGCCGCGCGTGACGTGGCCGAACGTCTGTTGGCCGATCAGCCAAGCCTGGTGGATGCCCATCTCGCGCGCTGGATGGGCCGGGCCGAAGAGTACGTCAAAGTATAATGCGCCGATGAAAGTTCGCCCTCGCCACTTCCCGTCCCGCGCCGCCTGGCTGCCTGCACCGGCGGGCAGCGGCCCCTATCGGGACTGGCTGGTCGATGCCGGCTCGCTGACTGCACGCCTGCGTCAGCACAGCAATGCCTTCAGCGTGACACGCGTGACACAGCGCTGGGCACGTCCGCAGACGGATGAGGCGGCCCTGCTCGACTTGCGTTTTCGGCATCGGGCATTGTTGCGTGAAGTCTGCCTAAATTGTGATGGCGTCCCGGTCGTGTTCGCCCATAGCGTGCTGCCGCGCCAGAGCCTGCGTGGTGCGTGGCACGCCATCGGGAAGCTGGGCGCGCGGCCACTGGGCGAAGCATTGTTTGCCAATCCCCAGGTGGTGCGTACCCCGCTGACATATCGTAAACTACATCCCGGTCATTTACTGTATCAGCGCGCTGTGGCGGTCATGGGAGCAACCCCGCCCAAGGCGCTTTGGGCGCGGCGCTCGGTCTTCACTTTGCAGCGCGCATCGATTTTGGTGACTGAAGTCTTCTTACCGGGAGTGTTGGCGCGATGAACAAAACCAAAGAGCTCGCAGCGCGACTGAACGCTTACGAGCGCCTGATGCGGCTGGACAAGCCGATCGGCATCCTGCTGCTGCTGTGGCCGACGCTCTGGGCGTTGTGGATGTCGAGTCGTGGTGCACCAAACTGGATCATCGTCTGGATCTTCCTGCTGGGTACGGTGTTGATGCGCTCGGCCGGTTGCGTCATGAACGACTATGCCGACCGGCGCTTCGATCCTCATGTCGAGCGTACCCGCGAGCGTCCGCTGGCGACCGGCGAAGTCAGCGGCAGGGAAGCCCTGATATTGGCTGCCGTGCTCAGCCTGCTGGCCTTTACCCTGGTGTTCATGCTCAACGCGCTAACCATTATCCTCTCCGTGGTGGCGTTGTTCCTGGCGGCGACCTACCCCCTCACCAAGCGCTTCTTTTCCATTCCGCAGGCCTACCTCGGCATTGCCTTCGGCTTCGGCATCCCCATGGCCTTTGCCGCGCACAACGGCATCGTGCCACCGATCGCCTGGTGGCTGCTGCTGGCCAACATTTTCTGGGCGATTGCCTACGATACCGAGTACGCGATGGTCGACCGCGAGGACGACATCCGGATCGGCATTCGATCTTCAGCGTTGTTTTTCGACAAATACGACGTGGTGGCCATCATGGCCTGTTACGCCGCGATGCTGGCGATCCTGGCTTATGTCGGGGTGCGCTTGCATCTGCATTGGCCTTATTTTGTCGGACTGCTGGTCGCGGCAGGCATTGCCGGGTATCATTACACCCTGATCCGGACGCGTGAGCGTGCGGCATGTTTCAAAGCCTTTCTGCACAATAACTGGCTGGGCGCTGCCATCTTTGCCGGCCTTCTTCTAAGTTATTTGCGATAAGTGTTTGACATTGCGTCAAACATTGACATAGAATCCACCCCTTTCATTTTTTCAGCGAAATACGGTTGCTCCGATGAAAACCTTTTCTGCTAAGTCGCATGAAGTAAAGCGCGATTGGTTCGTGGTTGATGCCACTGACGTAGTGCTGGGCCGTCTGGCCAGCGCCATTGCTCACCGCCTGCGCGGTAAGCACAAGACTATTTATACCCCGCACGTGGACACTGGCGACTACATCGTCGTGGTGAACGCCGACAAGATCAAGGTCACCGGCAACAAGGCCGATGACAAGCTGTATCATCGTCACAGTGGTTACCCGGGCGGTATCTCCACCACCACGTTCAGCAAGATGCAGGACCGTTTCCCGGGCCGTGCGCTGGAAAAGGCTGTGAAGGGCATGCTGCCGAAGGGTCCGCTGGGCTATGCGATGTTCCGCAAGCTCAAGGTCTACTCCGGTCCCAAGCACGACCACGTTGCACAGCAACCACAACCTCTGGAAATCTAAGGACCCACCATGATCGGTAAATACAATTACGGTACCGGCCGCCGCAAGAGCTCCGTGGCTCGCGTTTTCCTGAAGTCCGGCAAGGGCAACATCGTCGTGAACGACAAGCCGGCAGACGTGTACTTCTCTCGCGTCACTTCCCGCATGATCCTGCGCCAGCCGCTCGAACTGACCAATAACCTGGAAAGTTTCGACATCATGGTAAACGTGGTCGGCGGCGGCGAATCCGGTCAAGCCGGTGCCGTGCGTCACGGTATCACCCGTGCCCTGATCGATTACGATGCAGCCCTGAAGAGCGCGCTCTCTCACGCTGGTTTCGTGACTCGCGATGCACGTGAAGTAGAACGTAAGAAGGTCGGCCTGCGCAAAGCACGTCGCGCAAAGCAGTTCTCCAAGCGTTAATCACTGGATTCTGCAGAAAAAGCCGCACTTGTGCGGCTTTTTTGTTTTTTACGGGTCGAAACGCCGGGCAATTCGATTGCCTTTTTAAGGGGTGCTGATTAACATTCAACGCTCCGGTAACCCCAATTGACATCACAGCATATGCAAAACCATAAAATCAAGGTCGGTATCGTTGGCGGGACTGGCTATACCGGTGTCGAATTGCTGCGCTTGCTGGCGATTCATCCCCATGTGGAGTTGGCCTGTATTACCTCGCGCGGAGAAGCCGGCCAGCGCGTCAGCGACATGTTCCCCAGTTTGCGCGGCTATATCGATCTCGCGTTTACCGATCCTGCCCAGGCAGATCTGAAGGCTTGTGACGTGGTGTTCTTTGCGACGCCCAACGGGATCGCCATGCAACAGACGCGTGAATTGCTGGAAGCCGGCGTGCGCGTCATCGACCTGGCCGCCGATTTCCGGATTCAGGACGTCGCGGTGTGGGAGAAATGGTACGGCATGACCCATGCGTGTCCGGACCTGATCGCTGAGGCGGTCTACGGCTTGCCGGAACTGAATCGTGCCCAGATTGCAAAGGCGCGTCTGGTCGCCAACCCCGGGTGCTATCCCACGGCTGTGCAACTGGGGTTTCTGCCCCTGCTCAAGGCGGGTGTGGTCGAAACGGACAGCCTGATCGCCGATGCCAAGTCCGGCGTCAGCGGCGCTGGCCGTAAGGCCGAGGTGCATACCCTGTTTGCGGAGTCGAGTGACAACTTCAAGGCATACGGCGTGCCGGGGCATCGGCACTTGCCAGAAATCAGCCAGGGGCTGGGTTGTATGGCGGATGCGCCGGTCGGCCTGACTTTTGTGCCACATCTGACGCCACTGATCCGCGGTATTCACGCGACGCTCTACGCGCGCCTGACGCGGGAAGTAGACCTGCAGGCGTTGTTCGAGTCGCAATATGGTGATGAACGCTTTGTCGATGTGTTGCCTGCGGGAGCGCACCCTGAAACACGTTCGGTGCGCGGCTCCAACCAGTGCCGTATTGCTGTGCACCGGCCGCAGGGGGGGAATACGGTGGTGGTGCTGTCGGTGATCGATAATCTGGTCAAGGGTGCAGCGGGACAGGCACTCCAGAACATGAACATCATGTTCGGCTTGCCGGAGAATCTCGGGCTGGAAGTGGTGCCGCTGTTGCCATGAAACGCGGGTTGCGCGCGCTTAGAAGGCACTTTGGCATCACGGCGGCAAATGTCGCCGTGCGCCCCGAGATTGCCTGGTACTGGCGTGCGGTCTGGCTGGTGGTCGTGTTCGTAGCGGGATTCGCGCTGGCCTACTGGCAGTTCGTCGGCCGCTTTGCCTTGCCGGCTGACGTGCTGGCCTCCGAACGGCAGGAGGATGCGCGATCATTGCAGGCGCGTATCGTGCAGCTGGAAAGCCAGTTACGCGTCGCCAATGCGGCGCAGGGCAATCTGGCCAAGGAAATGGATGCCATGCAGGACGAGGGGATGCGGCTTAAAGAAGACCTCGCCTTTTACAAGAGTATCCTGGCAGAAGGCGGCGGCGGGGTGCTCAAGATTCACAACGTCAAGTTGACCAAGGGCGCGCGTGCGGGCGAGGTGCAATACCAGATCTTGCTGGTACAGTCCGGCCGACATGACAAGGTTGTGCAGGGGGCGCTGCAGCTGGTGCTGAGCGGAACCCAAGGCGGTAAGCCCGTGTCTCACAACCTGACGGCCTCGGGTGGGCAATCCGGGTTGAAGGTGAATTTCAAGTACTATCAGCGGCTGGAGGGTGTATTCAGCCTTCCTCCACAAATCAATGCACAGAACCTGCAAGTACAGTTCGTCGCGGTCGGTGGCAAAACGCCCGCGCTGAGCCAGTCGGTCAGTTTGCCGAATTAGTTCTTATCCATCCAGGCAGTCGGAGACTCATCCATGTTGTCCATTTCGCGTCAAAAAACCCAGAATCGTATCGATACCCTGATTGGGGCGGAAACCGTGATTAGCGGGGATATCCATTTCAGCGGCGGGTTGCGCGTGGACGGGAAGATTTGTGGCAATGTCAGCGAGGCCGGAGACAAGCCGGGAACGCTGGTCTTGAGCGAGCATGGGCGCATCGAGGGCGCGATCAAAGTGTCACACGTCGTGATCAACGGCGAGGTTGTCGGCCCGGTGAGCGCTCAGTCATACGTCGAGTTGCAGGCCAAGTCCCGGGTCAAGGGCGATGTTTGCTACAAGAGTCTGGAAATGCACATGGGGGCGGTGGTCGAGGGCAAGCTGATCTACCTGAACGACGCAGCTCAGGAAATTCCTGACTAGAAAAGTCGGGATTGACCGACATCTTAAATATCCGGATAATCAACGCATTAAGGAATAAGGAGTCCATCATGAATGCAGTCAATGAAATCCCCAGCCCGCTGATTTTTACCGATAACGCGGCACGCAAGGTCAAGGAATTGATCGATGAGGAAGGTACGCCGGATCTCAAGTTGCGCGTGTTTGTGACTGGTGGCGGCTGTTCCGGCTTCCAGTACGGATTTACCTTCGAGGAAACCGTGAATGAAGACGATACTACGGTCGACCGTGACGGCGTGACCCTGCTGATCGACCCGATGAGCCTGCAATATCTGGTGGGTGCAGAAATCGATTATCAGGACAGCCTGCAAGGTTCCCAGTTCGTGATTCGTAACCCGAATGCCACCACGACCTGCGGTTGCGGTTCCTCGTTTTCGGCCTGATCGTCGGCAGATATGAAAAAAGGCAGCCTAGGCTGCCTTTTTTATTGGGTCTGCGATGTATCTATCAGCCTTCTGAGCCAAAGGCGTCAAGTATCTCTTCCTCGAATTCCCGCAGGCCGTCTTCGTCTAGGCCTAGTTCCATCAGAATCATGGATTTGGAGTTATCCCATTCTTTTTCGTCCGAGAATTCGTAGCGCAGGTTGTAGAGATGCGTTGCCATCTGCAACATCGCCACCATCGCGCGATGGTCGAGGTTTACGTTGGCGATGTCGTGGTGATAGCGGATGGCGAGACTGATAAAGTCGGGGAGGTGCCACGTGCGACTGACGAGATAGCCGGCCATGCAGTGATCCGTATGAAAGCGCTTGTCTTCTTCGCCCATGTCGGGCCAGCCGCCGGACCCGGAGAGGCGAAACGATTTTGCGTATTCCGGGAATCGCTGCATCAGGAGTGGCACGCCGCATTCGCAGAACAGGCCTGCCAGATAGGCTTGATCAGGGAAGATGTTGCAGACTGACACGCGCCGCTGGGCAATGATGGCGGCCAATTTGGCAATGTCGCCGGAGCGGTCCCAGAATTTTTCATAAACGGCAGCGCCATCGCCGATAGCCTTGCGCAAGGCGGAACATTTCAACAGA
The DNA here is from genome assembly GCA_964445115.1 of uncultured Methylobacillus sp. Taxonomy (GTDB): domain Bacteria; phylum Pseudomonadota; class Gammaproteobacteria; order Burkholderiales; family Methylophilaceae; genus CAIJXJ01. Next base: position 46,161 of record CAYUJU010000003.1, read on the forward strand.
TTGACCACCTGCTTTAGCCCCAGCACGGTGATCGCGCTTTCGATCGAGTCCACGCGGCGACGCAGGCCCATGGCGGGCGAGTTGGCAATCTTGAACACTGCCGCACTCAGGCCGACATCGCCGGAAATCAGGCTGGCGACCGCTTTGTTGTTGATGCGCGGCTGACTGGTCAGCGCCTCGATCTCGAGCAGGACCCTAGGCTGCGGAGGCAGCTTGATGCCGTTTGTCAGGAGCGACTGGATTTGCTGCTGATCGGCATCGGAAAGCGTCTTTTCGTCGGTCATGGGTCATGAGGAAATCCGTGTTGAGCGATGATCCCCGACGCATGATGTTCAAATGGTACAACGTTCAAACGTGCGCCAAGCAGGGGACAGCGTAATTATAGCCGTTGACTGGTTTTTCTGGCGGACGAATTTGGGCTGAAGGGTGGGGCTGCTACCGGGAAATGCAGGGTAAATCCGGCCATGTGCTTTATAATTGCACGATTATTCCGGCGGCGTGCCGCCGAGCCCTTGTGATGAGAAAACCGCAATGAATTCAGACGTGTCCCACTCCCTGCCGATTTCGCCTACCGAAGAGAAGCTGCGTGACATCCTGTCGCGCCGCATCATGGTGCTGGATGGCGCCATGGGTACCATGATCCAGCGCTACAAGTTGACGGAATCAGACTATCGGGGCGGCCCCAACGGGCGATTTGCCGATTTTCAGGGCGACCTGTGCCCGAACGGCGATGGTTGCGGTTGTGGCCATGCACATGGGGAGCCGGGCGGGCGCGAGTTGTTCGTCAAGGGGAACAACGAACTGCTGACGTTGACGCAGCCGCACATCATCCAGGAAATCCACGAGCAGTATCTTGCGGCAGGTGCGGATATCGTCGAAACCAATACGTTCGGTGCCACCAGTGTGGCGCAGGACGATTACCAGATGGCGCATCTGGTACACGAGATGAACGTGCAGGCGGCCAAACTCGCACGGGCGGCTTGCGACAAGTATTCCACTCCGGACAAACCGCGTTTTGTGGCTGGCGCCCTTGGGCCGACACCGAAGACTGCCTCGATTTCGCCGGATGTGAACGACCCGGCGGCCCGCAATGTGACATTTGACCAGTTGGTGAAGGCTTACTACGAGCAAACGGTGGCGCTGGTTGAAGGGGGCGTCGACATTCTACTGGTGGAAACCATCTTTGATACGCTCAACTGCAAGGCGGCACTGTTCGCGATTGACAGTTTCTTCGAGCAATCTGGCCAGCGTCTGCCCATCATGATCTCCGGTACCGTCACTGATGCTTCCGGCCGTATTCTTTCTGGCCAGACCGTGGCGGCTTTCTGGCATTCGGTACGTCATGCACGACCGCTTTCCATCGGCCTCAACTGCGCGCTGGGCGCAACGCTGATGCGGCCGTATGCCGAGGAGCTATCGCAGATCGCCGATGCCTTCGTCAGCGTGTATCCCAACGCCGGCCTGCCTAATCCGATGAGCGACACCGGCTTTGACGAAACGCCAGACATCACCTCGTCTCTGGTTCGGGAATTTGCCGACAGCGGTTTCGTCAACATTGCGGGTGGCTGCTGCGGGACCACGCCGGACCATATCCGCGCTATTGCCGAGCAGCTCAAGGACGTCGCGCCGCGTCGGGTACCCGAAATAGCCAAGGCCACGCGCCTGTCCGGGCTGGAGCCGTTCATCATCGACGACGACTCGCTGTTCGTGAACGTGGGCGAGCGCACCAACGTCACCGGCTCCAAGGCTTTCGCGCGCATGATCCTGAACGGCCAGTACGACGAGGCCCTGAGCGTGGCGCGACAGCAGGTGGAAAATGGCGCGCAGGTGATCGACATCAACATGGACGAAGGCATGCTGGACGCCGTCGCCGCCATGACGCATTTTCTCAATCTGGTGGCGTCCGAACCAGATATCGCGCGTGTGCCCATCATGATCGATTCCTCCAAGTGGGAGGTGATCGAGGCAGGCCTGAAGTGCGTGCAGGGCAAGGCCATCGTCAACTCTATTTCGATGAAGGAAGGCGAAGCGGAATTTCTGCGTCAGGCGCGCCTGTGCCGTCGCTACGGTGCGGCGGTCATCGTTATGGCCTTCGACGAAGCCGGCCAGGCCGATACCTTCGAGCGCAAGATCGAGATCTGCAAGCGCGCCTATGACCTGCTGGTGGAAAAAGTGCAGTTCCCGCCCGAGGACATCATTTTCGACCCGAACATTTTCGCGATTGCGACGGGGATCGAGGAACACAACAACTACGCGGTGGATTTCATCAACGCCACGCGCTGGATCCGCGAGCATCTGCCGTATGCCAGGATTTCCGGCGGTGTGTCCAACGTGTCGTTCTCCTTCCGCGGCAACGACCCGGCACGCGAGGCGATCCACACCGTCTTCCTGTATCACGCCATTCAGGCGGGCATGACGATGGGCATCGTCAACGCCGGCATGGTGGGGGTCTACGATGATCTGGATCCCGAGTTGCGTGAGCGTGTCGAAGACGTCGTGCTGAACCGTCGTGAAGACGCCACAGAGCGCATGATCGAGTTCGCCGGTAGCCTGAAGGCTGAGGGCAAGAAGGAGGCTTCCGTGCTGGAGTGGCGCGGGACGCCGGAGCATCCGGTGCCGGTGGCCAAGCGCCTGGAGCACGCGTTGGTGCACGGCATTACCGAATTCATCGTCGAGGATACCGATGCGGCGCGGCAGGAGGTGATGGCGCGCGGTGGGCGCCCGATCCACGTGATCGAGGGGCCGTTGATGGACGGCATGAACGTGGTCGGCGACCTGTTCGGCCAGGGCAAGATGTTCCTGCCACAGGTGGTGAAGTCGGCAAGAGTGATGAAGCAGGCCGTCGCGCACCTGATCCCTTACATCGAGGAAGAAAAAGCCGAAGAGGAGCGTCGCACCGGCGTCAAGGCCAAGCCCAAGGGCAAGGTGGTGATCGCCACGGTGAAAGGTGACGTGCACGACATCGGCAAGAACATCGTCTCGGTGGTGCTGCAATGCAACAACTTCGAAGTGGTGAACATGGGGGTCATGGTGCCCGCAGCCGAAATCCTGGCGAAGGCCAAGGAAGAGGAAGCCGACATCATCGGTCTGTCCGGCCTGATCACGCCGTCGCTGGAAGAAATGGCGCATGTCGCCCGCGAGATGCAGCGCGATGCGCACTTCCGCAACCTGAAAATGCCGTTGCTGATTGGCGGGGCCACCACGTCACGCGCGCATACGGCCGTCAAGATTGCGCCGCATTATGATGGCCCGGTGGTCTACGTGCCGGACGCCTCGCGCTCGGTGGCGGTGATGCAGTCGCTGATGACGCCGGAGCAGCGCGAGGCCTACATTGCGGACATTACGGCAGATTATGAGCGCGTGCGTCACCAGCATGCCCAGAAGAAGGGGATTCCGCTGCTGACGCTGGCGCAGGCACGCGAGAACAGGATGCAGGTTTCATTTACCCACGACGATGCCCCGGTCCGGCCGAAATTCATCGGTCGTCGAGAACTGAAGAACGTCGATCTGGCGTTGCTGGCGGAGTACATCGACTGGGGTCCGTTCTTCCAGACCTGGGATCTCGCCGGCGCCTACCCGGGCATCCTGCAGGACCCGGTGGTGGGGGAGGCCGCGCGCAAGGTGTATGACGACGGACAGGCGATGTTGAAGAAAATCATCGAGGGCCGCTGGCTGACCGCTAACGGGGTGCTGGCCTTGCTGCCCGCCAATAGCGTGCATGACGACGATATCGAGGTTTACACCGACGAGTCGCGTCGCGAAGTGGCCTTTACCTGGCACGGCATGCGCCAGCAGACCGAGAAGCCCATCATCGACGGCGTGCAGCGTCCCAATCAGTGCCTGGCCGATTTCATCGCCCCCAAGGCCTCGGGGCTCGCGGATTACATCGGCTTGTTCGCGGTGACTGCCGGCCTCGGCATCGAGAAGCACGAGCAGCGCTTCCTCGATGCGCATGACGACTACAGCGCCATCATGCTCAAGTCGCTGGCCGATCGGCTGGCCGAGGCGTTGGCGGAATACCTGCACGAACGTGTGCGCAAGGATTTGTGGGGCTATGCGCCGGATGAGCAACTCGACAATGCTGCGCTGATCAAGGAGGCTTATCGTGGTATTCGCCCGGCACCAGGGTACCCAGCCTGCCCGGACCATACGGTCAAGACCGAGATGTTCCGCTTGTTGAACTGTGCCGAGGTCGGCATCACGCTCACCGAGTCGATGGCCATGATGCCCGCGGCGGCGGTGTCGGGCTTCTATCTGGCGCACCCCGAGTCGCGCTACTTCAGCGTGGACAAAATCGGTCAGGACCAGCTGGAAGACATGGCGCAGCGGCGCGGCGTGGAGCCAGCGTTCCTGCAGCGCTGGCTCGCGCCGAATCTGTAACGGGAATCCTGCTGGCGGATGCGGAGGCGCCGATGCCGTCGGTCAGACGGTGTCGGCAGAGGCCTCGCCGCCGTCGGTCACGATGCGGTTCCGTCCCCCGGCCTTGGCCAAGTAGAGCGCCTGGTCGGCGCGTTGCAGCATGATCGGGCCATTGTCGTGCTCCTGCAGTTGCGCCACCCCGGCGCTGAACGTTGCCGTGATGCGGCCCTGCTCGTGCCGCAAGGGCGACTTGGCCAGCATTTGCTGCAGGCGCTGCAGCATGAACACCGCGCCTTGCATTTCCGTATCCGGCAGCACCAGCAGGAACTCTTCGCCGCCGTAACGGAACAGGATGTCGGACTCGCGCAGCACAGACCGCGATAACTGGGTGAAGTGCTGCAGCATCAGGTCGCCGGCGGCGTGTCCGTAGGTGTCGTTAATATCCTTGAAATAATCCAGGTCGACCAGCGCGACGGAAAACTGGCTGTTGCTGCGTCGCGCGCGGGCGATTTCCTGCCCCAGCGTGACGTCCATGCCAAAGCGGTTGCGAGTGCCGGTGAGCGGGTCCAGCATCAGTTGCGAGCGGGTCTCCTGCAGTTCGCTGCGCATTTCTTCCAGTGTGTTGCGCGTGTTGATCAACTCGCGGCTGGTGTGTTCGACCGAAGACTGGATGCTGCGCGCCGTCGCGCTGATAATTTGTAGCAGCCCAAGGATTTCCTGTTTTTCGTCCGTTTTGCCCAGCGCGTCCACGGAGGAGGCGATGTGGCGGTTCTGTTCGCCCAGATCGTCGGCCAGTTGCGTCGTCTGCTCGCTGGCGACGGAGATCAGGTTGAGCACCAGGTTGATCAGTTCCCGGTCGCTGTCCAGCTTCTGTTCCGGCGTGAGTTCGGAGGGTTGTGTCAGCGGCAGCGGGAGTGCTTCGCCCGAAATTTCGTGGTAGACCGCGGCGTAATTCTCGGGAGAAGGCGGCAGGCCGCGCTCGGTCAGCAAATGCAGCGCCTTGCGCGCGGTTTGCGCCGTGTGTTGTACGGAATGTCGAGTGGATTCGGCCATGGCATTCAGCTCAATGTGCTGACATCTTAGCACGCGTATGGAAGCGGACGCACGCGGCAAATCGTGAGGGAAGGCTGCCTCAGTCGGCACGATCAGGATAAAATCCGCCTATGATGTCATGGGGATCTGCGTGATTAGGGCGCGAAGTCTGTAGTTGGCGGGATGACAAAAGGGGAAACAAGATGAAAACCTGGATTGCCGGGGTGTTGGCGGTGGCCATGTTGTCGGTCGGCGCGGTGCGTGCAAACGAAGAGCCTGCGGGCGATGAGGCGGAACAACTGCGCGGCATCGTGAAGAACCTGCTGGATGACAATACGGCGTTCACCAAAGCGCACAAGGCTGATTACTACAAACCTTTTGCCGAGAAGCAACACCCGCGTGCAACGGTCGTGACCTGCTCGGATTCCCGCGTGCACACCCATGCCTTCGACAAGACGCCGGATGGCGACTTGTTCATGGTACGCAACATCGGCAACCAGCTCGCCACCGGCGAAGGGTCGGTGGATTATGGCATCCTCCATCTCCATACCCCCCTGCTGATCATCGTGGGGCATGTGGCTTGTGGTGCGATCAAGGCCGCGCAATCCGATTATTCCAAGCTGGAGGCGCCGATCAAGCGTGAGCTGGACACCCTCAAGCTGCCTAAGAAGAACCCGAAGAATGACGAGGGCGAGGAATGGCTGCGCGGGGTAGATGCCAACGTGAACAACCAGGTGGCGTTTGCGCTCAAGAAATACGAGCACGAAGTGAAAGAAGGCAAGCTGACGGTGATCGGCGCCGTGTACGACTTCCAGAACGCCATGCAGCAGGGGCAGGGGCGTCTGGTGGTGACCAACATCAACGGTAATACCGATGCCGGCAACATCATGTCTGGCCTGATGAAGTTGAGTGGTGCCGGCATGAAGCTGGACAAGAAGAGCCCCGACAAAAAATCGACGGACAAAAAACCTGCAGTGAAATCGGAACACTGATGCACATTCATATCCTCGGTATTTGCGGCACCTTCATGGGAGGGATCGCCGCGCTGGCAAAATCGGTCGGACATCGCGTCACGGGCTGCGACGCCAACGTCTACCCGCCCATGAGCACTCAGCTCGAGGCGCAGGGCATCGAGTTGATCGAGGGGTTCGGGGTCGAGCAGTTGGACCTCCAGCCAGACGTGTTCGTGATCGGCAACGTGGTAGCGCGCGGCAATCCCTTGATGGAGGAAATACTCAATCGCGGCTTGCCCTATATTTCCGGCCCGCAATGGCTGGCGGAAAACCTGTTGCAGGACAAATGGGTGCTGGCGGTGGCCGGGACGCACGGCAAGACTACGACCAGTTCCATGCTGGCCTGGGTGCTGGAGTATGCCGGTCTGGCGCCGGGGTTCCTGATCGGGGGTGTGCCGGAGAATTTCGGGGTTTCGGCCCGTGTGCCGGGGGCGCCGCGTCAGGAGCCAGGCGGCAAATCCCCCTTCTTCGTGATCGAGGCGGATGAGTACGACACGGCGTTTTTCGACAAGCGCTCCAAGTTCGTGCACTACCATCCGCGCACGGCGGTGCTGAATAATCTGGAGTTTGATCACGCCGACATTTTTGCGGATCTCGCCGCGATAGAAACCCAGTTTCATCATCTGGTGCGCACGGTGCCGGGCCAGGGGCTGGTGGTCGCCAACGGTCGTGAGGAAAGCCTGGACCGCGTGTTGCAGCGCGGCTGCTGGACGCCGGTGGAACGCTTTGGCGGCAACAGTGGCTGGCAGGTGGGCCATGTCGAAGCCGATGGCAGTTTCGAAGTGCTGCACGACGGCAAGCTGCAAGGCGTGGTGTGCTGGGACCTGCTGGGGGACCATAACCGCATGAACGCGCTGGCGGTGCTGGCCGCCGCGCGCCATGTGGGCGTGCCGGTCGAGGTGGGCATCGCTGGCTTGGGGACGTTCCGCAACGTCAAGCGGCGCATGGAGGTGCGCGGCACGGTTAACGGTATCACCGTCTATGACGATTTTGCCCATCATCCGACCGCTATCGAGACCACGGTCGGGGGCCTGCGGGCCAAGGTGGGCCAGTCGCGCATCCTGGCGGTGCTGGAACCGCGTTCCAACACCATGAAGCTGGGCGTGATGAAATCAGCCTTGCCCGGCAGCCTGCACGCCGCCGACCGGGTGTTCTGCTACGCAGCCAACCTCGGCTGGGATGCCGCGGGCGCACTGCAGCCGCTGGGTGACAAGGCCATTGTGCGGGACGATCTGGAAGCCCTGATCGACGCCATCGCCCAGGAAGCTCGCCCCGGTGACCACGTGCTGGTGATGAGCAATGGCGGTTTTGGCGGCATCCACCAGAAGTTGCTTGAGAGATTGGCTGCTTGAATAACTGGCGCACATTTCTTCGTTTGCACCTCTTGGGTGTGGCCTTAGTCATTTCTGGCGTACTCCACGCAATTACGATTGGTGGTGTCACGTTCAAGGCGCCTGATCCCAAAACGCTTAAAGATAGCAACGGCTCGTTGGACGTGGTGTTGGTCAACACCAAGACCAAATCGGTGCCTACCAAGGCGGATGCACTGGCACAGGCCCACCTTGACCGTGGCGGTAATACCGATGCGGATCGACGTATGAAATCGGCTTTGCCTGTCACCCGGAAAAAGCCCAAGGAAATGACGGCCAAGCTGGCGGCCGAATCCATGCAGTCTTCACAGCAGGCAGCCCCCACCAAGTCCGAGGTGGAACTCAAGGAGCAACGCGTGGCCGAGCTGGAAAAGCAGACACGCGAACTGATGACGCAGATCAAGCCCAGCAAGCCTGTCGAGAGCCAGCCGGTGCAGTCGGCCGCGGCGGCGACACCCGACCAGGGCAAGCGTGAAGCCACGCCCAAAACCCTGAATACAGCCGACCTCGTGGCGCAGAGCCTGGAGGCGGTGCGTCTGGAAGCGCAGATTGCCAAGGCGCAGGACGAGTACCAGAAGCGTCCCAAGCGTAAGTTCATCGGCGCGCGGACTAAGGAATACCGCTTTGCTGCCTATGTGGAAGCCTGGCGCCAGAAGGTGGAAAAGGTCGGCACCCTCAATTACCCCGAGGCAGCCAAAGCCCAGAAACTATACGGCAGCTTGCGCATGACGGTGAACATCAAGGCGGACGGCACGATCGAGAGTATCGAACTCAATAAGAGTTCCGGCCACGAGTTGCTGGACGAGGCCGCCAAGCGCATCGTGGAACTGGCCGCCCCTTATGCCGAGTTCCCGCCCGACGTACGCAAGGACACCGACATCATCAGCATTACCCGCACCTGGACCTTCACGCGTGAAGATACCCTGTCGGGCGGGGCTGAATAACACAGGAACTGCAATGAGTTACTTCGAACGCCATGTATTTTTCTGCCTCAACCGTCGTGAGGATGGCGCAGCCTGCTGCACCGACCACGGTGCCGAGGCGATGTTTGAGTACACCAAGAAAAAGATCAAATCGCTGGACCTGAACGGCAAGGGCAAGATCCGCATTAACCGCGCTGGCTGTTTTGACCGCTGCGGCGAGGGGCCTTTGCTGGTGATCTATCCCGAAGCCGTGTGGTACACCTTCATCGACCAGCAGGATCTCGACGAGATCATCCAGTCCCATCTGATGAATGGAGTCGAAGTCACGCGCCTCAAAGTCTAGCGCGCTTCACTTCAGAACTGCGCGAGCGCTTTCTCCAGTGCGCTGCGCAACTGCTCAACGTCTACCCCCCGCTTTTTCCCATCCCGCTGGGCTTCGCCCCAGATGGCGTTGGGAAAATGCTTGTCATCATGAAAACGTGGAATGACGTGCCAATGCACGTGCGGTGTCATGTTGCCAAGGCTGGCGAGATTGATTTTGTCTGGCTGCATGACTTCGCGCACGGCGGTTTCCGTGGCGAGGATCACACGCATCATCAGTGAGCGCTCACCTGAATCGAGATCCGTCATTTCCTTGACGTGACGGTTCAGCACCACGCGACAGAAGCCGGGATAATCCGGGTCGTTCACCAGTACGATGCGGCACAGACTACTGTTCCAAAGCAGTTCGCCGCCGATGTTGTCGCAGAGATCGCAGGCCATCATGCCACCCCTGCGCCATGGGCCTGCTGGTCGGCGTGGTAGCTGGATCGCACCATCGGGCCGCAGGCGGCCTGAGTGAATCCCATGGCCAGCGCCTGCTGCTCGAACCAGGCGAAGCGGTCGGGCTCGACGAAGCGCAGCACCGGTAGATGGTGCGCGCTGGGCTGCAGATACTGGCCTAGCGTGAGCATGGTGACGCCGTGGGCGCGCAGGTCGCGCATGACTTCCAGGATTTCCTCGTCGGTTTCCCCCAGCCCCAGCATCAGGCCGGATTTGGTGGGAATCGCCGGGAAGCGCGCGCCGAAATCCGCTAGCAGCTTGAGCGAGTGGGCGTAATCCGCGCCCGGCCGTGCCTGTTTGTACAGGCGCGGGATGGTTTCGAGGTTATGGTTCATCACATCCGGCGGCGCAGCGGCAAGGATCTCCAGCGCGGTGTCGAGCCGGCCGCGGAAGTCCGGTACCAGCACTTCGATTTTCAGGTGCGGCGAATGCGTGCGTGCTGCACGAATGCAGTCGACGAAGTGCTGGGCGCCGCCATCGCGCAGGTCGTCGCGGTCGACGCTGGTGATGACGACATACTTCAGGCGCATCGCGGCGATGGTGCGCCCCAGCTTTTCCGGCTCCTCGGCATCGGGCGGCAGGGGCTTGCCGTGTGCCACATCACAGAACGGGCAGCGGCGGGTGCAGACGTCGCCCAGGATCATGAAGGTGGCCGTGCCGCCGCTGAAGCACTCGCCGATATTCGGGCAGGTGGCTTCTTCGCAGACCGTGTGCAGGTTGTTGTCGCGCAGGATCTGCTTGATCTCGTGGTAACGCGCGCTGTCCGGCACTTTCATGCGGATCCATTCCGGCTTGCGCGGCGCGGGTTGCGGCACGATCTTGATCGGGATGCGCGCGGTTTTTTCCGCGCCCTTCTGCTTATTGGTAGGTGTTGCCATGGTGTTTCAGCCATCCATCAATGTGGGTGTGTCGCGGATCATGGTGCGTCCAGTGCACCACGCCGCCCTTGGAATTCCATTCATATTCGCCGAAGAACTCGACGGTGTCGCCCGTCTTCAGATCGTCGATGCGCGGCGCGAGGTCGATGTTGTGCGCGACCAGCACGGTTTGGCCATCGGCCAGACGCAGGATAAAGCGCTGATGGCGGTGGCCGTCGTTGTCGTCCTTGAGCAGCTTGGTCACGATGCCCTGCCCTTGCACCTGCACGTTGCTTTGCTGCCGGGCGAAGGCCTCGGCAATGGCACCGCCATTGGGCTGTCCGGGTGCCGCGACCTGACGGGCGCTTTCCGCCATCGCAGGAGTTCCGCCATCGGGCTGCATGAAGCCGACATAGAAGATGCCGAGCAGTATGATCAGGATGAGCTTGATCATGCGGTCTCCAGCGCACGGCGTAGCAGGTCGATCAGGGCGGGTGCAAGTGTGTCCGGGGATGCGGCGATGCCAAGGTCCTTAGTCTGGGTGACTTGCAGCCCCCGATAGCCACAGGGGTCAATCGCGGTGAAGGGGGTCAGGTCCATGTCGACGTTGAGCGACAGGCCGTGGTAGCAGCGTCCGTTTTTCAGGCGCAGGCCCAGCGAGGCGACCTTGCTGCCGCCAACATAGACGCCGGGTGCATCGGGGCGACCTTCTGCCGAAATGCCGTGGTCGGCCAGCAGCGCGATCACGGCGCCTTCCATGCGGTCCACCAGCTGGCGAATGCTCATGCCGCGGCGCTTCAGGTCGATCATGGTGTACAGCACGATCTGGCCCGGGCCGTGATAGGTGATCTTGCCACCGCGGTCGGTCAGCACCACCGGGATGTCGTCGCGCCAGGGTGAACGCACGTCTTTACGGTTGAGGCCCAGCGTGTAAACCGCCGGATGCTCGGTCAGCCACAGTTCATCCGGCGTGGCGTCGTCGCGGGCGGCGGTGAAGGCCTGCATGGCCTGCCAGGTGGCCGGATAGTCGGTCACCCCGAGTTGTCGAACGAGGATGGACACGAAACTTACAGCACGACTTTGACCATGGGGTGCGAGGTCAGCGCGCGATAAAGATCATCCAGCATGGGCTTGGAGGTGGCGGTGATGGTGCAGGTCAGGCTGAGGTACTTGCCGGTGCTGCTGGGACGCATGTCCATGCGGCTGGCGTCGAATTCGGGGGCGTGCAGGCGCACGACTTCGACAATCGCTTCGGCAAAGCCTTCACGGGTCTCGCCCATGACCTTGATGGGGAACTCGCAGGGGAATTCGAGCAGGGTGTCTTCACTCATGACGGCGCCCTCATGACGCGGTGTTTGTAATCCTGATACAGGTCGTACATCTGGCGGAACAGCGGACCGGGGCGGCCATCGCCGATGGCCTGGCCGTCCAGCGTGACGATGGCCAGCACCTCGCGCGTGGAGGAGCACAGCCAGAGCTCGTCGGCGCCTCGGATGCGGGCCTGGTCGAACTTGCCGATCTCGACCGGGATGTGGTGCGCGGCGGCCAGTTCCAAAATCAGGTCGTAAGTGATCCCGGGCAGCATGTGCTGGTCCTTGGGGGGCGCGAGGATTACACCATTTTCCACTGCGAAAACATTGGTGGCGGTGCCCTCGGTCAGGATGCCATCGCGGAACAGTACGGTTTCGTTCACCTGCGCATCCACGGCCAGCTGGCGCAACAGGATGTTGGGCAACAGCGAAATCGCCTTGAGATCGCAGCGTCCCCAGCGGTTGTCCTCGGCGGAGATCGCCGCCACGCCCTGTTCGACCAGCGCAGCCGGCGGGGTCGTGAGCGGGTTGCTCATCATGAACACGGTCGGCGAGACGCCCTCGGGAAACGGATGGTCGCGCTTGGCGACGCCCCGCGTGACGTGCAGATAGACCGACTGGTCGTCGTGCGCGTCACGCGCGATCAGTTCGTGGATCAGGGCGGTCCATGTCTCGCGGGGGTGCGGGTTGACCAGACGGATGCCGTCGAGGCTGTGCTGCAGGCGTTTCAGGTGCCCTTCCAGCCGGAATGGATGGCGGGAATACACCGGGATCAGTTCGTAGACGCCATCCCCGAAAATGAAGCCGCGATCGAGCACCGGCACGGTGGCCTGCTCGATCGGCATGAAGGCGCCATTCAGGTAGACGGTCTGCGACATTACTGGAACATCAGCTTGATGCTGTCCCACAGGCGGCCGAAGATGCCGGCGACCGGCATTTCCTTGGCCGCGACCAGTTTGCGCTCGAACACGACCTTGCCATCCTGGGTGAACTGCACGGTGCCAATCTCCTGGCCTGCGGCGATCGGGGCGATCAGCGGCTGCTTGCTGACAACCTGGGCCTTGAGGCCCGCCGCCTGGCCCTTGGGCAGGGTGACATACAGGTCTTCTGCCACCGTGGCGGCCAGCGTGTTGTCGGCGCCCTTCCACACCTTGAGGGTGCTGACGGTCTGGCCGCGCTTGTAGAACAGTCGGGATTCAAAGAACTGGAAGCCGTAATTCAGCAGCTTCTGGCTTTCCACGGCGCGCGCGGTTTCGGACGGGGTACCCAGAATCACCGAGATCAGGCGCGTATCGCCGCGCTTGGCTGAAGAAATCAGGCAGTAGCCCGCGCTTTCGGTGTGGCCGGTCTTCATGCCGTCGACGAAGGGGTCGCGCCACAGCAGCAGGTTGCGGTTCGGCTGGGTGATCTTGTTGTAGGTGTACTCCTTGACCGCATACAGGCGCTTGTACTGGTCAGGAAAATCGTGAATCAGGGCCATGGCCAGCAGGGACAGGTCGAACGCAGTGGTGTAGTGGTTGGCGTCCGGCATGCCGGTCGCGTTCATGAAGTGGGTGTTCTTCATGCCGAGGCGCGCGGCCTCCTTGTTCATCATCTCGGCGAAGATTTCTTCGGAACTGCCGATGCCTTCCGCGAGGGCGATACTGGCATCATTGCCGGACTGGATGATCATGCCATGCAGCAGTTCATCCACGGTCACCGGCATGTCGGGTTCGATGAACATCTTGGACCCTTCGATCTTCCATGCCTTCACACTGACCGGCAGCGTCTGGGTTAGTTGCAAATGGCCGTTCTTGAGCGCCTTGAAGGTCAGGTAGGCAGTCATCAGCTTGGTGAGCGAGGCCGGTTCGATGCGTTCGTTGGCGTTTTGCTGGGCCAGGATGTTGCCGCTGTTGTAGTCACGCAGCAGGAAAGCCTTGGTCGCCAGCGTGGGCGGCGGCGGAATGTCATTCGCCGCAACGGCAGTGGAAAGGAACAGGGATACGAGCAGGAACAGGTATTTCATGAGAGTCTTTACTGAGTGATCACGAGGGTGGAAACGCCGAGCGACTGCTTGATTTCTCCGGCAGCGCGGATCGCGTCGTCGCGGGTGTTGTAGGGGCCGAGCCTGACGCGATAGATGCCATTAGTATACCAGTTCTCTACCACGACATTTTCGGCGAGGTTCTGCTGGCGCAGTTTGTCGCGCAGCAGGTCGGCGTTGTCCTTGCTCTTGAACGCACCGACCTGGACGAAACTGCCGCTGGCGGGTGGCGCAGTCTCCAGCGTCTTGTCCATGTTGAGTGTTGGTTGGACAGGTTCTGTCGTCGCGACTGGCTGCGAAGCGCCGGGCAGAATGGCCTCAACCTCGACCTGACCGCTGCCTTTGCCGACGATGCGTAGCTTGTGCGCTGCCGCGTACGAAAGATCAATCAGGCGGTCCTTCTTGAACGGGCCGCGGTCGTTGACGCGAACGACCACGGATTTGCCGTTTTCCGGATTGGTGACGCGCACATAGCTGGGGATCGGCAGGATGGGGTGTGCCGCCGTCATGCCGTACATGTCATAGACTTCGCCGCTGGAAGTTTTCTGCCCGTGGTAGCGGCGGCCGTACCACGAGGCCACGCCCTGCGCCTTGTAGGGTTGCGGGCGCGTCATCGGGGTGTAGTTCTCACCCAGCGCTACGTAGGGCCGGTTAGCCCGTGCAAGCGGAGGTTCGTCCATGGGGACGGCATCGGGGATGGCGTCGAGATCGGCGGGTGGGTTGTCGCCCGGGCCGTCGTCCAGATAATAGCCGCCGGATTTTTTGCCTGCCGGGGCGGTGGCAGTATCAGGCGCCTTGGTCGAGGAAGCGGGTGCGCGCTCCGGCGTGGGGGAGGGCTTGGATTTGCTGCCGAAAACGCCCCCGACGCTGCTACACCCGCCAAGCAGCAGGGTAAGCAGGAGTGGCAGCAACAGGCTGGAGATACGGGGCAAGTGCGTCATGCGTGGTTCCTCGGTCAGGAAGACACCAGTTTCTTGTGGGTCTGGATGCTCATCAAGATACCGAAACCGATCATCAGTGTCACCAGCGAAGTCCCGCCGTAACTGATCAGGGGAAGCGGTACGCCAACCACGGGCAGGATACCGCTCACCATACCCATGTTGACGAAAGCGTAGGTAAAGAACGTGAGCGAAATGCTGCCCGCCAGCAGGCGACTGAAGGTGTTTTGCGCGTTGGCGGCAATCACCATGCCGCGCCCGATGATGATCAGCATCAACAGCAACAGCAGCAGGTTCCCAACCAGGCCGAACTCCTCGCCGAACACCGCGAAAATGAAGTCGGTATGCCGTTCCGGCAGGAAATCCAGTTGCGATTGCGTGCCGTTGAGCCAGCCCTTGCCGGAGATGCCGCCGGAGCCCAGCGCAATCGTGGCCTGGATCGTGTGGTAGCCTGCTCCCAGCGGGTCCTGCGACGGGTCGAGCAGGATCTCGACGCGGCGGCGCTGGTAGTCGTGTAGCAGCGGCCAGGCCAGCGGAATGGCCGCGGCACCCGCCAAGGCGAGACCCGCCAGCAAGCGCCAGCTCAGCCCGGCCAGAAACAGCACGTAGAAGCCGGAGGCGCTGATCAGCAACGCGGTACCGAGATCGGGTTGTTTCATGATCAGCCCGACCGGCAGGATCAGGAGCAGCGCGGCGATGCCGTAATCCGACATGTGCAACGCTGCATCGCGCCGCGAGAAGAACCAGGCCAGCATCATCGGCACGGCGATTTTCATCAGTTCGGAAGGCTGGATGCGCGCCACCCCCAGATCCAGCCAGCGGCGCGCGCCTTTGGAAATGTCGCCGAACAGGAATACCCCGACCAGCAATACCATGCCCAGCAGGTAGACCGGCACGGCGATGCGTTGCAGATGCTGCGGGGGAATGTTGGAAAACACCCAGAGCACACCCAACGCCACTGCGATGTTGATCAGTTGCGCGGTCATGCGGTCCAGACTCTGGCCGGAGGCGCTGTAAAGCACGATCAGGGCGACGGCTATGGTGAACAGCAGCGTCCCCAGCAGGAATTCGTCGAAATGCGCGGTGGCGCGCTTGAGCAGCAGTCTAATCATGCACGTCAACCTCCTCTTCCGGGGCGTTGGTGACGGCCTCAGGTGGCGCCGCCGGGGCATCGGGTTCCTTGCCCAGCAGGTAGTAATCCATCACCTTGCGGGCGATCGGCCCGGCGGCCGAGCCACCGTGACCACCGTTTTCGACAATCACGGCAACGGCGATGCGTGGCGCTTCTGCCGGGGCGTAGGCAATGAACAGGGCGTGGTCGCGGTGGCGTTCGTTGATGGCGTGTTCATTGTATTTTTCGCCCTGCTTGATGCCGACCACTTGTGCGGTCCCGGTCTTGGCCGCGATGGCATACGGGCTGCCCGCGCCGATGCTGGCGGCGGTGCCGCCCGGCAGGGTCACGTCCATCATGCCCTGCTTCACCAGCTCCACATGCTGTGGGTTGAGTTCGACGCGGTCCATGACTTCGATCGGCATCGGGCGGCGCGTGCCGGTGCTGCTTTCCTTGATCGCGGCGACCAGGTGGGGGCGTACGGCCACGCCGTTGTTGGCGAGGATGGCCGTGGCCTGGGCCAGCTGCATCGGCGTGGCCAGCATGTAACCCTGACCAATCCCGGTGATCAGGGTTTCGCCCGGATACCACTTCTGTTTCCAGCGCTTCGCCTTCCACTGCGGCGTGGGCAGCAGGCCGGAAAGCTCTCCTTCCATGTCCAGCCCGGATTTTTTGCCGAAGCCGAAATGACTGACAAAGCTGGTGAGACGTTCGATGCCGAGATCCAGCGCGAGCCCATAAAAGAAGGTATCGCACGACACCGTGATCGCGCGCTTGACGTCGACTTGGCCGTGGCCGCCGGGTTTCCAGTCGCGATAACGGTGGCTGCTGCCCGGCAGCGTGTAGAAGCCGGGGTCGGGAATGCTGAATGGCGGTTCGCGTTTGCCGTGTTCCAGCCCCGCCAGCGCGACGAAGGGCTTGAAGGTCGAGCCCGGCGGGTAGATGCCGCGTAGCGGGCGGTTGATCAGGGGCTTGTCCAGCGAGTTGTTGAGGGCGTTCCAGCTGTCGGTGTCGATGCCGTCAACGAACAGGTTGGGGTCGAAAGTCGGCATGCTGACATAGGCGAGCACTTCGCCGGTGGCCGGGTCCAGCGCCACCATGGCGCCACGCCGGTCGCCGAACGCGTTTTCGGCGATCTGCTGCAGTTTGCTGTCGACCGACAGGATCAGGTCGTTGCCTGGCACCGGCGCGGTACTCGACAGCACCCGCACCGCGTGGCCGTCCGCGTCGATCTCCACCTGCTGGATGCCGGTGATGCCGTGCAGGTGGCGCTCGTAATATTGCTCCAGCCCCATCTTGCCGATGTGGTCCGATCCCTTGTAGTTCGACTCGTCGCCGGCCGCCTTGATCTTTTCCACGTCCTTGTCGTTGATGCGGCCGATGTAGCCGATCAAGTGCGAGCCGAGCGAGCCTTGCGGATAGTGACGGAACAGGCGGGAGCGAATTTCCACACCGGGGAAGCGGAACCGGTTGACCGCGATTTTCGCCGCCTCGGCTTCCGTCAGATGGCTGCGCAACGGGACGCTCTCGAAACTGTGGCTCTGGTCGCGCAGTTTCTTGAAGCGCTTGCGATCGTTGGCATTGACTTCGATCAACTGCGCGACCGCGTCGATCGTTGCTTCGACGTTTTCTACCTTGGAAGGCGTGATCTCCAGCGTATAGACGAAGAAATTGTGGGCCAGCACGACGCCGTTGCGATCCAGGATGAGGCCGCGATTGGGGACGATGGGCACCAGCGAAATGCGGTTGTTCTCGGCCAGCGTCTGATAGTGCTCGTAGCGTACGACCTGCAGATAGAAAAATCGGGCCGCCAGAATGCCGAAACAAACCAGCACGACCAGCGCGGCAAATCCCAGCCTAAGCCGGAAGTGGTGCTGCTCGCGCAGCGGGTTTCTGAGCTCGGACGACAGTTTCATGCGGCGATTGAATCAGTCCTTGACGCCGGTCATGCGGACGCGGGAGTAGACCACCACTTGCCACAGCAGGATGCCGGTAACGCTGGGCAGGAAGTAGCTCCAGCCGGGCAGCGGGTCGCCAGCAAACAGCTTGAGAATCAGCAGCACACCCTGGTTCAGTACCAGCAGGAGCAGCACGTACGCCGTCTGCTGCCAGTCATTGAACAGCACCAGTCGGCGCTGGTAGGCCACGGCCATGAAGGCGGTGACGGTGTAGGCCAGTGCGTTTTGTCCGAACAGGCTGCCGCTGCTCACGTCGATCAGCAGCCCCAGCATCCACGCCGTGCCGACATTGCAATACTGCGGCGCGCGCAACATCCAGTAAATCGTGACCAGTAGCACGAAATCCGGGCGCAGCATCAGACCGAATCCCGCCCACGGCAACAGGTAGGCGGTGTAGGCGAGCACGAACGAGAGGGGGATGATTTTCAGGTCAACGTTGCGCATGGCGGCGTGTCTGGCGAGGCTTCTGCGTGGCGGGTGATGCCGGCGGGAGGGCGGGCAGGTTGTCGGGCGCCGCGATCAGCAGGACCTGGCGGTGGCTCTCGATACCCGCAGTGGGGGTGCACGTGATCTGCGCAAACGGAGAATCCACCTTGCGTTCGATACGTTTGACGATGGCCACGGCGAGCCCTGCCGGGTAAATCCCGTCCATGCCGGAGGTGACCAGTTTGTCCCCTTCGCGGATGTCCACGTTCACCGGCAGGTAGGGCAGGTTCATGACCTGTTCGCGACCGTTGCCGAAGGCGATGGCGCGGAGCCCGTTGCGTTCGACCTGCACCGGCAGGGCGAGGTCCTTGTCCGTCGCCAGCGTGACTTCCGCGCTGAAGGGGTAGGTGCGGGTGACCTGACCGATCACCCCGTCTTCGTCGATGACGGCTTGTCCGGCGGTAATGCCCTGCTGACTGCCGAGATTGACGATGACTTTGCGAGAGAACGGATCGCGCCCGGAATGGATGATTTCGCCCATGGTGGCGCGGCGCGGCAGCGTGGGCACGACACCCAGCATGCGCCGCAGATGGTCGTTCTCGGCCTGCAGCGCCTTGAAACGCTGGACATCGGCGCTTTGCTGCAATTGCTGAGCTTGCAGGGCCTTGTTTTCGTTCGACAGGCTGGTTTGCGTGCGGAAGTAGTCGCGCGCGCCGTGCCACGCATTGACGGGGCTGTGGGAAATGGCCTCCAGCGGATGTAGCAGCGCGGTCAGGCCTTGCCGGATTTCAACCAGATAATGCAGGCGCGAATCTACCGCCATCAGGGCGATGGACAGCGCCGCGAAGAACATCAGCCGTGCGAACGGGCTGGGGCCACGTATGAAAAATGCAGGAGGCTGTTGATTGCGCAGGGTGGGCATACGGGCCGTCAGCGAAAGGAATTCAACTGGCGGCCGGAGTGCGGTGTGAGCAGCCCCGCATTATTCATAGGCAAATACATTGCCCAGTTTGTCCATCTCTTCCAGTGCGCGACCGCAACCACGGGCCACGCAGGTGAGCGGGTCTTCGGCGACGATCACCGGCAGGCCGGTTTCTTCGACCAGCAGGCGGTCCAGATCACGCAGCAGCGCGCCGCCGCCGGTGAGCACCATGCCCTTTTCGGCGATGTCGGCGCCCAGTTCCGGCGGCGTCTGTTCCAAGGCGGACTTCACGGCACCGACGATGGCGTTGAGCGGTTCGGTCAGGGCTTCCAGAATCTCGTTGCTGGAAATGGTGAACTTGCGCGGCAGGCCCTCGGCCAGATTGCGGCCGGTCACTTCCATTTCCAGCACTTCGGAACCCGGGAAGGCAGAACCGATGGTCTTCTTGATGGTTTCGGCCGTCGGCTCGGAAATCTGCATGCCGTAATTGCGGCGGATGTAATCGATGATGGCCTGGTCGAACTTGTCGCCGCCCACACGTTCCGACTTGGCGTAGACGATGCCGCCCAGCGAGATCACGCCCACTTCGGTGGTGCCGCCGCCGATGTCGACCACCAGCGAACCGGTCGCGTCTGCCACCGGCAGATCGGCGCCGATGGCCGCGGCCATGGGTTCTTCGATCAAAAAGACCTGGCGGGCCCCAGCCATTTCGGCGGATTCCTTGATCGCGCGGCGTTCCACCTGGGTGGAGCCAACCGGCACGCAGATGATGATGCGCGGGCTGGGCGAGAACCAGCGCGACTCGTGCACGCGGCGGATGAAATATTTAAGCATCTGCTCGGTGATGGTGAAGTCGGCGATCACGCCGTCCTTCATCGGGCGGATGGCCTGGATGTTGGTGGGCGCGCGGCCCAGCATGCGCTTTGCTTCGGCGCCGACCGCCAGAATAGTTTTCTTGTTGGCCGGCCCGCCTTCGTTGCGTACGGCGACCACCGAGGGTTCATCCAGCACGATCCCCTTGCCGCGCACGTAAATCAGCGTGTTGGCGGTGCCCAGGTCGATGGCGAGGTCGTTGGAAAAGTAATTGTTCAGAAAACCCATGCTGTAACCCTTGAAAATCGTGTGGGACGCGCTGGAACGGTGCGTCGCGAGGCGTCATGTAAATCGCGCTATAATACCGTAATTCCCATTGAATATTAAGCGTTGGATGGATGTTATGTCGCTAGATGTGACTGATGTAAAACGGATTGCCCATCTTGCCCGCATCGAGGTAACAGAAGATGAGGCGCAAGCCACGCTGGACAAGCTTTCCGGCATTCTTGGCCTGATCGAGCAGATGCAGGCCGTCGATACCACTGGCATCGTGCCGATGTCGCATTCGCAGGATGTGGTGCAGCGCTTGCGCGAGGACGTGGTTACCGAAACCAATCAGCGTGCCCTGTTCCAGTCGATCGCACCAGCCGTCGAGAATGGCCTCTACCTCGTTCCCAAGGTGATTGAGTAAATGATCAACGCAAGTTTGAAAGCGCTGTCGGCTGCGCTCGCCGGCAAGCAGGTGTCGAGCGTCGAGTTGACGCAACAGTATCTGGACCGGATTGCCCGCCTGAATCCCGAGATTAACGCCTACATTACGGTGGATGCGGAAAAGAGCCTGGCGCAAGCCCGTGCCGCGGATGCGCGCATCGCTGCCGGCAATGCCGGCCCGCTGACCGGCATCCCGTTCGCCCAGAAGGATATCTTCTGTGCCCAGGGCTGGCGTACCACCTGCGGCTCCAAGATGCTGGAAAACTTCATCGCGCCCTACGATGCCCACGTCATCAGCCAGTTTGATGCAGCCGGCGCCGTGAATCTGGGCAAGACCAACATGGACGAGTTCGCCATGGGCTCGTCCAACGAGACGTCGTATTTTGGCAAGGTGCAGAACCCGTGGGATCGCACTCGTGTGCCGGGCGGCAGTTCCGGTGGATCCGCCGCGGCCGTGGCGGCGCGACTGGCGCCTGCCGCGACGGGTACCGACACCGGCGGCTCCATCCGCCAGCCGGCCTCGCTGTGCGGCCTCTCCGGCCTTAAGCCGACTTACGGTGTGTGCTCGCGTTATGGCATGATCGCGTTCGCCTCGTCGCTGGACCAGGCCGGCCCGATGGCCAAGTCGTCTGAAGACCTGGCGCTGATGATGAACGTCATGGCGGGCTTCGATCAGCGAGATTCCACCAGCCTGCAGCGCGAGACCGAGGATTACACCCGCGAACTGGGACAACCGCTCAAGGGGCTGCGTATCGGTCTGCCCAAGGAGTTCTTCGCCGATGGGCTGGATGGCGGCGTCGCTCAGGTGGTGCTGGAGGCCATCGAACAATATCGCAAGCTGGGTGCCGAAACGGTCGAGATCAGCCTGCCCAACACCAAGCTGTCGATTCCGGTGTACTACGTGCTGGCACCGGCCGAGGCGAGTTCCAACCTGTCCCGTTTCGACGGGGTGCGCTACGGCCATCGCGCGGCGGAATACACCGACCTCATGGACATGTACTGCAAGACCCGCGCCGAAGGCTTCGGTGCCGAGGTCAAGCGTCGCATCATGGTCGGCACCTATGTGCTGAGCGCGGGCTACTACGATGCCTACTATCTCAAGGCCCAGCAGTTGCGCCGCCTGATCGCGCAGGATTTCGAGAACGCGTTCAAGCAATGCGATGTCATCATGGGGCCGGCCGCGCCAGGGACTGCGTTCAAGGCGGGGGAAAAGACCAACGATCCGGTCGCGATGTATCTGGAAGACCTCTACACCATCGCCGTCAACCTCGCTGGACTGCCTGGCATGAGCGTGCCCGCCGGCTTCAGCAACGGACTGCCGGTGGGTTTGCAGATCATCGGCAATTACTTCAGCGAAGCACGCATGCTGAACGTCGGCCACGAGTATCAGCAGGTCACAGACTGGCACACCAGAATGCCCGAGGGGATTGAATAATGCAGTGGGAAGTCGTCATCGGGCTGGAAACGCACGTCCAGCTGCAAACCAACACCAAGATCTTCTGCGGCGCCTCGACCGCATTCGGCGCTGAGCCCAACACGCAGGCAGATGCCGTGAGCATTGCCCTGCCCGGCGTGCTGCCGGTGCTGAACAAGGAGGCGGTGCAGTGCGCCATCCGTTTCGGTCTGTCCATCGATGCCGAAATCGGCCGCCGTTCGGTCTTCGCCCGCAAGAATTATTTCTACCCCGATCTGCCCAAGGGCTACCAGATCAGCCAATTTGAACTGCCGGTGGTGGGCAAGGGGCGCATCACGATTCAAGTTGGCGATGTCGAAAAAACCATCAACATCACCCGCGCGCACTTGGAAGAAGATGCCGGCAAGTCCGTGCACGAAGACTTCCACGGCATGACCGGGATCGACCTTAACCGTGCTGGCACGCCGCTGCTGGAAATCGTCACTGAGCCCGACATGCGCTCTGCCGCAGAAGCCGTGGCCTATGCCAAGAAACTGCACGAGCTGGTGCAGTGGATCGGCATCTGTGATGGCAACATGCAGGAAGGTTCGTTCCGCTGCGACGTGAACGTGTCGGTGCGCCCCAAGGGCTCGGACAAGCTGGGGACGCGCCGCGAGATCAAGAACCTCAACTCCTTCCGTTTCATGCAGCAGGCGATCGAATACGAAACCCGCTGGCAGATCGAAACGCTGGAAGACGGCGGCAAGATCCAGCAGGCCACGGTGCTGTTTGACCCTGATACGGGTGAAACGCGCGCCATGCGTTCCAAGGAAGAGGCCAACGACTACCGCTATTTCCCCGACCCCGACCTGCTGCCACTGGTGATTTCAGAAGCAGACATCGACCGGGTGAGGTCCACCATGCCGGAACTGCCGGAAGCCATGCAAGCGCGTTTCCAGACCGAATACGCCCTGCCGGCCTACGATGCTTCCATCATCACGGCATCGCGCGGTATGGCGGATTATTTCGTGGCTGCAGTGCAGGCTTTTGGCGGTGAAGCCAAGCTGGTCGCTAACTGGGTCATGGGCTCCGTGGCGGCCAAGCTAAACGAAGCCGGGCAGGACATTGCGGCTTCACCGGTGAGCCCTGCGCAATTGGCCGGCCTGCTCAAGCGGATTGCCGACAACACCATTTCCGGCAAGATGGCGAAGGAAGTATTCGAGGCCATGTGGGCGGGGGAAGGCGAGGCGGATGCCATTATCGAAAGCCGTGGCCTGAAGCAGGTGTCGGATTCCGGCGCGATCGAAGCCATCGTCGATGAAGTGCTGGCGGCGAACGCTGCCATGGTGGCCGAATACAAGGCCGGCAAGGAAAAGGCCTTTAACGGCCTGGTGGGTCAGTGCATGAAGGCCAGCAAGGGCAAGGCCAATCCGGCGCAGGTCAACGAGATTCTGAAGCAGAAGCTGGCCGGTTGAGTGGAAGCGGCCTGAGGCGCTGACGCGCGAAGCGTCAGGGCTTGGCCGGCGGGGTGGGGGGTACGGCGAGGCTCGCGGTGCCCCCGTTGGTTTTGAGTTCGTGAAACCGTTGTTTGTCCTGATCGTAGCGCATACGCGTGACTTCGATATTTTTGCGTTTCTCGGCGATCTGCGCGTCGATACGCCCCAGTTCTCCCTTGGCCTGGACGATGTCCTGTTGCAAGTCTTCCGGGACCGGTTTTTTGCGGGACTTGATGGCGGCTGCGGACTTTTCGTGCATGGTCAGGCGTTCCTTGACGCCGGTCGATCGCTGCTCCAGGCCCTTGATCGCCGCTTCGTCCATCTGCGTGCTGCGTTCCCGCGCGAGGTCGATTTCCTCCACGGTAGTGTAAGACGCCAGCAACACGCTGTCGCGCCGCTTCTGTTCTGTCAGTTGGCGTTCGGCTTCGGCATCTGGGGAGAGCGGTGCTGCGCCAGGCTTGAAGGCATCGTTCTTGCGTAGCACCCGCCCGGATTTGTTGAGCATGATGTTGGATCGGTTGGCGTATTCCGGAGGGATGGAGTCACCGTAGTGCGTCACGCCTTTTTCGTCCACCCATTTGACGATGCCGCCCTTGCTGTCCGTGGCGCCAGGCGCGGCCCAGCCGGCGTGCGCGAAAGCAAGCAGGCAGGTGGCCAGCAAAAGTTTATTTAACGATCCCATATTCGCCTTGATAGCGTTGAATCTCCGTCAGATTCTGCGTCATTTCAGGCTGTTTCCGCAAGTATTCGATCAGTACTTCCAGGCTGGCGATGCTGCGCACCGGGATGTTGAAGTTCTTCTCCACTTCCTGTACGGCGGAAAGCGCCGACTGGCCACGTTCCTGACGGTCCAATGCGATGAAAACGCCGCAAGGTGTGGCGTCGTTGACGCGGATGATTTCGACCGATTCGCGAATGGAGGTGCCGGCAGAGATGACGTCGTCTACGATCAGCACGTTGCCCTTGAGCGGTGCGCCGACGATGGTGCCGCCTTCGCCGTGGTCCTTGGCTTCCTTGCGGTTGAAAGAGAACGGCACGTTGCGGCCGGCTTCCGACAGGGCGATGGCGATGCTGGCCACCAGCGGGATGCCCTTATAGGCCGGGCCAAACAGCATGTCGAACTGCAGTCCGCTTTCCAGGATGGCTTTCGCGTAAAATTGGCCCAGTTTGCGCAGACTGTCGCCATCGTCGAACAGGCCGGTATTGAAGAAGTAAGGTGTCTTGCGGCCCGCCTTGGTGACGAACTCGCCGAAACGCAGCACTTGCTGCGCGATGGCGAACTCGATGAACTGGTGTCTGAAATCTGTCATTTTCAATCAATCAAGTAGAACGAACTATGCTCCGCATTATATCCGCGAATTTGAACGGTATCCGCTCCGCCACCAGCAAGGGCTTTTTCCCCTGGCTGGAAAAACAGAACGCCGATGTCATCTGCCTGCAGGAACTGAAGGCGCAGGCGCCGGACATGACTCGCGAGATGCTGCAGCCGGACAACCTGTTCGGCTATTTCCACTATGCCGAGAAGAAGGGCTACAGCGGGGTCGGCATTTATAGCCGCAAGCAGCCGGATGCCATCATCGAAGGACTGGGCATTGCCGATATTGACGCCGAAGGGCGCTACATTGAGGCGCGATTCGGCAACCTGAGCGTGATTTCCGTGTACCTGCCTTCCGGCTCCAGCGGCGAGGAGCGGCAGGCGGTCAAGTTCAGTTTCATGGAACGTTTTGCCCCGCATTTGCAGCAGTTGCTGGCCAGCGGGCGCGAAGTGGTGATCTGTGGCGACTGGAACATCGCGCATCAGGAGATCGACCTGAAGAACTGGAAAGGCAACAAGAAGAATTCCGGGTTTCTGCCGGAAGAGCGTGCCTGGATGGGGCAGCTACTGAAGGCGGGCTGGGTCGACACCTATCGACGCCTGCACCCGGATGCGACCGACGCCTGCTACACCTGGTGGAGCAATCGCGGTCAGGCCTGGGCCAAGAACGTGGGCTGGCGCATCGATTACCAGATCGCCACGCCAGGCATCGGCAGCAAGGCCGTGGCGACGGCGATCTACAAGGATGAGCGCTTTTCCGACCACGCCCCCCTCACCGTGGATTACGACGCCTCTTTCTGACCCCAGGGCGCGACCTTGAGCAGGAGGAGCATGCCGGGGATCGCCAGCCCGAAGCACAGGAGGAAGAAACTCACCCAGCCCATGTCTTCCACCAGCCAGCCGGTGGCCGCGTTGGCGAAGGTGCGGGGGACAGCCATCAGGCTGGTGAACAGGGCGAACTGCGTGGCGGTGTAAAGCGGGTGCGTGGTGCTGGCGATGTAGGCGACGAAGGCGGTGGTGCCCAGCCCCACCCCGAAGGCCTCGATGCCAATCACGACGGCCAGCCACAAGAGTTCCGGTGCGGCGGGGTCGGTGAATGGCCCCAGCCAGGCCAGCCAGGCAAAGCCGAGGATGGCCACCATCTGCAGAACACCAAACAACCAGAGCGCGCGATTGATCCCCAGTTTGATCATCCACACGCCGCCCAGCAGGCCGCCGATCACGCTCGGCCACAGGCCGGCATTCTTCGCCACGAGGCCGATCTGGGTCTTGCTGAACCCCATGTCGAGGTAGAACGGCGTCGCCAGCGCGGTGGCCATGCTGTCCCCCAGCTTGTAGAAAAACAGGAACGCCAGCACCAGCGCCGCGTAGCGCCACCCCTGTCGCGTGATGAACTCGTGGAACGGCTCCACGACAGCCTCGCGCAAGGTTCTTGGGCGGCCTGCCTGCAGTGCTGGCTCGCGGATCAGCAGCGTCATGATCACCCCGGGCAGCATGAACAGGGCGGTGATCACGAACACTGCACTCCACGGCATGCGATCCGCCAGCACCAGTGAGAGTGAACCCGGCACCAGCCCGGCGATCTTGTAGGCGTTGACGTGGATGGCATTGCCTAGCCCTAGTTCGGCATCGGGTAACAGCTCGCGTCGGTAGGCATCGAGCACGATGTCCTGGGAGGCCGAGAAAAACGAGACCGCAAGCGCGAGGTAGGCAATGGTCCAGAGATCCAGTTGCGGATTCAGGAACCCGAACAGGGGCAGCGACCCCAGCAAGCCGAGTTGCGTGAGTAACAGCCAGCCACGCCGCCGCCCCATCGGGAGGGCATAGCGGTCAAACAGCGGTGCCCAGATGAACTTCCAGGTGAACGGCACCATCAGCAGTGAGAAGGCGCTGATCGCCTTCAGATTAACGCCCTCGGATCGCAGCCAAGCGGGCAGCAGGCTGATGAGGATGAACAGTGGAAGCCCGGAGCTGAACCCGGTGAAAATGCAGATCAGCATGCGCCGGTTGAACAGCGCCGCCTTGAAAGAAGAGGTCGACATAGGCGCCACCATACCCGAAATCCCATGCCCTGTGCCACAATGCCGCCATGCCAGAACTTAGCCTGATTTCCGCCCTGATTGTCGGCCTGCTCGGCGGTGGGCATTGCGTGGGCATGTGCGGCGGTATCGTCAGTGCCGTTAGCCTTGCCTTGCCGGGGCAGCGTCCCCGAGTCGATTTCCTGCTGGCCTATAACGCCGGGCGCATTGCCAGCTACACCGCGGCAGGTGCGCTGGCCGGGGCGATCGGCGCGTCCGGGTTCTTCATGCAGCACGTGTTGCCTGTGGAACAACTGCTGTATGCGCTGGCCAGCGTCATGCTGGTGGTGCTGGGACTCTACCTGGCAGGCCTCTGGCAGGGCGTGTTGGTGCTCGAGCGGCTGGGCGGTGTGCTGTGGAAGCATATCCAGCCGGTGTCGCGGCATTTCCTTCCCATGCGTTCCCTGCCGCGTGCGTTGGCGCTGGGCGCTGTGATGGGCTGGCTGCCGTGCGGGCTGGTTTACTCTGTGCTGGTGGCCGCGTTGGCGACTGGCAGTGTCGCACAGGGTGCTCTGCTCATGCTCGCGTTCGGACTTGGCACCCTGCCCACGCTGATGGCCATGGGGCTGGCGGCGGCTCGCCTCAAGAATTTCCTGCAGCACATCTGGGTGCGGCGTGGTGCCGGCTTGCTGGTGATGGCGTTCGGCGTGCTAGGGTTGTGGCGGGTGATGTAGACCAGTTGCTGGCCGGTTTTTGTCAGGTGCCGCAGCGATACATGGCCAGACTGCCCAGCAGATTGGGCATGAAATGCACCGTTTCGCCTTCCGTGATGACCTTGCGCTCTTTAATCGTGATGCCGTGATCGCGGCAGTAGTTGTCGAAGTCGCTGATGGTGCACAGGTGCACATTGGGCGTGTCGTACCACTGGTAGGGCAAGTTCTTGGAGACCGGCATGTTGCCGCCGATGAGTTGCAGCCGGTGTTTCCAGTAACCGAAGTTGGGGAAGGTGACGATGGCTTCCTTGCCTACGCGCAGCATCTCCTGCACGATGCGTTCCGTGTTGTACATGGCCTGAAGGGTCTGAGACAGGATCACCACATCGAAGGAGCGCGCTTCGAAACCGGCGAGGCCTTCTTCCAGGTTCATCTGGATCACGTTGATGCCGTTCTTGACGCAGGCCAGCACATTGGCGTCATCCTTCTCGACGCCGTAGCCACGTACCCGGTGCTGGTCACGCAGATAACCTAGCAAGCTGCCATCACCGCAGCCCAAGTCCAGCACCTTGGCGCCGGGAGCGATCCATTGGGCGATCGCGGTGAAGTCTCGGCGGCCTGCGGCGGCTTCGGTAAAGTGCGCGTGCGCTTGTGCAGGGACGTGCGTCATTCCACATTCTCCAGATAGGCGCGTACCACATCGTGATAATGTGGGTCAGGCATCAGGAACGCGTCGTGCCCGTGCGCCGCCGTCAGTTCGGCGTAGGTGACGTCGCGCTCGTTGTCCAGCAGCGCCTTGACGATCTCACGCGAGCGCGCCGTGGAAAATCGCCAGTCGCTGGTGAACGAGACCACCAGAAAATCGGCCTTGGCACGGGCGAGCGCGGCACTGAGATTGCCATCGCACTCCGCCGCCGGGTCAAAGTAGTCTAGTGCACGGGTCATGCGCAGGTAAGTGTTGGCATCGAATTCGCCGGCGAACTTGTCACCCTGATAGCGCAGATAGGACTCCATCTCGAATTCGACGTCGAAGCCGTACTGGATTTCGCCCGAACGCAGTTTGCGGCCGAACTTGGCGCCCATGGCGTCGTCGGACAGATAGGTGATGTGCCCCAGCATGCGGGCGATGCGCAGGCCGCGACGGGGTACGACGCCGTGTTCGTAAAAATCTCCACCATGGAACTCGGGGTCGGTGATGATGGCCTGACGCGCCACTTCGTTGAACGCGATATTTTGTGCCGTCAGGTTGGGGGCCGCAGCGATCACCAGCGCGTGTCGAACGCGATCCGGGAAAGTGAGCGTCCACTGCAGCGCCTGCATGCCGCCCAGACTGCCGCCGACGACCGCGGCGAAGGACGCAATGCCCAGATGGTCTGCCAGCCGGGCCTGTGCCCTGACCCAGTCTTCCACCGTGACGACCGGGAAACTGGAGCCCCAGCGCTTGCCGGTGGCTGGGTTGATGCTGGAGGGACCGGTGGAACCATGGCAACCACCGAGGTTGTTCACCCCGATGACGAAGAAGCGATTGGTGTCGAGTGGCTTGCCAGGCCCGATCATGTTGTCCCACCAGCCCGGATGCTTGTCATCCTCGCGGTATCTGCCCGCGACGTGGTGCGTGCCCGAGAGTGCGTGGCAGACCAGCACGGCGTTGGACTTGTCCACATTCAGGTGGCCGTAAGTCTCGTAGACCAGGTCGTAGGCAGGCAGCACGGCACCCGACTTCAGCGTTAAAGGTTCGCTGAAGTGTGCGGTTTGCGGGGTGACGATGCCGACAGA
This sequence comes from uncultured Methylobacillus sp., assembly GCA_964445115.1. Taxonomy (GTDB): domain Bacteria; phylum Pseudomonadota; class Gammaproteobacteria; order Burkholderiales; family Methylophilaceae; genus CAIJXJ01. Next base: position 75,460 of record CAYUJU010000003.1, read on the forward strand.
GGATGAATCTTGCATGATGGCGCGATTATACTATGGACGATGAACTCTGCTTACCCGCCTTCGCTGCAACCCTACCAGAACGTCATGCCGGTGATTGGCGACCGGGTGTACATCCATCCGTCGGCCAGCGTGATTGGCGACGTAACCCTCGGAGACGATGTCTCCATCTGGCCAGGCACCGTCATTCGCGGGGACGTCAACCGCATCACGATCGGTGCCGGGAGCAATATTCAGGACCTGTCGGTGCTGCATGTCAGCCACAAATCTAGCTGGGATCCGGGCGGTGCGCCACTGGTGATAGGCCAGTACGTGACGGTCGGGCACAAGGTGATCCTGCACGGCTGCACTTTGGGGGATGAGTGTCTTATCGGGATGGGGTCCATCGTCATGGATAAAGTGATCGTGGAACCTCAGGTGCTGGTGGGCGCGGGCAGCCTGGTGCCGGAAGGCAAGGTGCTGGAGAGCGGTTATCTTTATCTGGGGAGCCCGGTCCGGCGGGTCAGGGTGTTAACAGAGGGCGAGTTGGCTCACTTTGCCTACTCCGCCCAGCATTACCTCCGGCTGAAAGAGCACTATCTGACTGGAGCCGAGGTGGGCGCTTAGGTTCAGGCTGCTTCCGTCAGGTCGGGGTGGGGCAGGATGCGCCCCCTACCAGCAGGCGGGTCGATTCTTCTGCGGATAAGGGGCGGCTGAACAGGAGGCCTTGCCCCTTGTGTTTGCGCCCTTCAAGTCAGATTTCCAGTGCGGCGGCGGTCTGAAAATATGCTCTAAAACAATCACCTGGCGATGACGGTGCGGGACGGTTCGGCAGATTTTGTCTATAATGGCCGGCTGATCGTCACTTGTTAAGGAATCCCTCATGCGCCTGGAAGTTCATGTCCACGGCTATCTCGAACTGGTCGAAGGCGTCAGCAAGCGTCAGGTGGAAAGCGCGCTGCGGCCGCTGCTGGAATATCTCGATGTCGAGCATCTGGACGAACTCGCGAGCCTGGAGCCGGATCAGCCCGGTTTCGCTTTCAACGCGCGGGATTACGGCCTTGAGATGTGCTGCACGCTGGAAGTCGGGCGCAATTTCCTGAGCGCGATCGAGAAGGGCATGCTGGCGCTGGGCAAGTACGTCGAAACGGCGAGCGCCATCGAGATCATCACCTACCATGACGACGGTCAGGACGAAACCCAGCTCATGTTCGTCGGGTCGAGCCCCGAGGCCATCCTCGATGCGCAGCGTCGCCAGATGCTGCACGATGTTTCCACCCTGTTGTCACGGCATTTCCGGCAGCCGGCGGTGGATGAGGTGCTCAATCTGGTGAGCGATCTGTTCCAGCGCGAACAGAAAGTGGCTGTCGAATCCGTGCGTACGCTCGAGATCGACGAAGAGTCCACCAGCCTGCAAATGCCCGACATGCCCGGGCGCCATCGACTCCACTAGCGCAGTAACCTCGCTGCGCTAGGCTTTTCTACCCAGCGTCACCCGTTGTATCCCCGCGAGGTCGGTCCGGTGATCGACCGCTGTAAACCCTTCTTCACGTAACAAACCGGCCACTGCCGCAGCTTGATCGTACCCATGCTCAAACATCAGCCATCCGCCGGCGGCGAGGTGGTGGCCTGCTTGCGCGAGGATGGCGCGAATATCGTTCAGGCCATCCTGGCCTGAGGCCAGGGCGCTACGCGGTTCGAAGCGCAAATCGCCTTGGGAAAGATGCGGATCCTGCTCCGGAATGTAGGGCGGGTTGCTGATGATCAGGTCGAAAACTCTGTTTCCCAGCGAGTGTAGCCAGTCGCTTTGCAACACTTCGCAGTTGGTGGCGCCCAGTATCTGGGCGTTCTCGCGGGCGACAGAGACCGCTGCCGCAGAGCGGTCGACGGCCGTGATCTGGGCCAATGGTCGCTTCAGGGCGATGGCGATGGCAATGGCGCCACTGCCTGTGCCCAGATCCAGGATGCGGCAGGGCGCGTCCATCGGGATTTTTTCCAGTGCAGTCTCGACCAGGGTTTCGGTATCCGGGCGAGGAATCAGGACGTCGGATGTCACTTTGAGCGTGTGCCCGAAAAACTCGCGCTGGCCAAGCAGGTAAGCGACCGGTTCTCCCGCTGCGCGTCGGCTAATCAATGTCGCGAATGCTGCGGCTTGTTCTGGGGTAAGTGCGTGCTCGTCATGCGAGATCAACCAGGCACGGCTCACGTCGCCTAACGTGTGGCGGAGCAGGAGTTGCGCCTCCAGTGCGGCTTCGTCGGCGGGCAGTTGGGCGGCCAGTTGCTGCTTCGCCTGCTGCAGCACGGCCTTGATCAACATGGTCAGAGTGACTCTTCCGACATTGCCGCCAGCAGTTCCGCCTGGTGTTCGGCGACCAGGGCGTTGATCAGTTCATCCAGATCGCCCTGCATGATGGCGTCGAGCTTGTACAAGGTCAGGTTGATGCGGTGGTCGGTCATGCGACCCTGCGGGAAATTGTAGGTGCGGATGCGCTCTGAACGGTCGCCGCTGCCGACCAGGCTCTTGCGGGTGGCGGCTTCCTTTGCCTGCTGCTCGCGCACCTGGATATCCTTGATACGCGCTGCCAGCACGCGCATGGCCGAGGCCTTGTTGGAATGCTGCGAGCGGCCGTCCTGACATTCCGCCACGATGCCGGTAGGCAGGTGGGTGATGCGCACCGCCGAGTCGGTCTTGTTGATGTGCTGGCCACCCGCGCCAGAGGCGCGGAACGTGTCGATGCGCAGATCAGCCGGGTTGAGTTCAACATCGGCGATTTCGTCGGCTTCCGGCATGATGGCGACGGTGCAGGCCGAGGTGTGGATGCGTCCCTGGGTTTCCGTTTCCGGCACGCGCTGTACACGATGGCCGCCGGATTCGAATTTCAGCTTCGAATAGGCGCCGTAACCTTCGATACGCGCGATGATTTCGCGATAGCCACCCAGTTCGGATTCGTTGGCTGACACGACTTCCACCCGCCAGCGCTGGCGTTCGGCAAAGCGCGAATACATGCGGAACAAGTCGCCCGCGAACAGTGCGGATTCGTCGCCGCCAGTACCGGCACGGATTTCCAGGAAGATGTTGCGGTCGTCGTTGGGGTCCTTGGGCAGCAGCAGTTTCTGCAGTTCCAACTCCGCGACTTCCAATTTTTGCTTGCCTGCCTCGATTTCTTCCTGCGCGAATTCGCGCATCTCGGGATCGGCCGCCATTTCCTGCGCGGCCGCAATGTCGGCCTCTGTCTGTTTATAGGCGAGGTATTGCTCGACGATGGGACCGAGTTCGGCGTGTTCGCGGGAGAGCTTGCGGTAGTTGTCCATGTCCGCCGTGACTTCGGGGCTGGCCAACAGATGATTGAGTTCTTCCAGGCGATCCGCGAGCGTCGCCAGTTTTTTCTGGATGGTGGGTTTCATAGAATCTGGTAGAGCCGGCGCATCAACGATTCGAGCGCTTCGCGGTCGTCGCCGGTGGTGGTGTTGAGGGCATGGCTGGGCGCATGCAGGAATTTGTTGGTGAGCGCGTTGCTGAGCTGTTCCAGCACTTGCTGCGGGTCGTCGCCGTGCGCCAGGTGCCTGAGCGCTTTTTCCACCTCGTGCCGGCGTGCACGCTCGGCCTGGTCGCGCAGGGCGCGGATGGTGGGTACGGCTTCACGGGTCTGCAGCCAGTGCATGAAATTCTCGACGCGGATGTCGATGATGTTTTCTGCTTCCGCCGCGGCCTGCTGGCGGTTGCCCAAGCCTTCCTGCACGATCTGGGCAAGGTCGTCCACGGTATAGAGGAACACGTCGTCCAGATCGGCGACTTCGGTTTCCACGTCACGTGGCACGGCGAGGTCGACGATGAACATGGGGCGATGTTTGCGGGTCTTGATGGCGCGTTCCACCATGCCCAGCCCGACGATGGGCAGCTGGCTGGCGGTGCAGGTGACAACGATGTCGTGGTCGGCCAAATGATCCGGGAGTTCCGACAGCATGATGGCCTTGCCGCCCAGGCGTGAGGCCAGCGCAGCGCCGCGCTCCAGCGTGCGGTTGGCGACCGTGATCGACGCCGGGCGCTGCGCTGCGAAATGTTCGGCACACAGCTCGATCATCTCGCCGGCGCCGATGAACAGAACCTTGAGCGGTTTCAGGTCGCCGAAAATGCGTTGTGCCAGCTTGACCGAGGCAGCGGCCATGGAGACCGAGCTGGCGCCGATATCGGTGGTGGTGCGCACTTCCTTGGCGACAGCGAAGGTCTTCTGGAACAGCTTGTGCAGCAGCGTCCCCAACGTGCCGGCGTTCTCGGCAATTTTGACCGCCTGTTTCATCTGCCCCAGGATCTGCGGCTCACCCAGCACCATGGAGTCCAAGCCTGAGGCAACCCGGAAGGCGTGCTTGACCGCGGCGTTGCTGTCGAGACGATAGGTGTACGGCTGGATCGCGTCCGGCTGCAGGCGGTGGTACTCCGCCATCCAGTTCAATGCGGCTTGCGGCTGGTCAGTATTGCAGTACAACTCGGTCCGGTTGCAGGTCGACAGAATGGCCGCTTCCTTCACCGGATGATGGGCCGTCAGGTCGTGCAGCGCCTGGCCGAGACTTTCCTGATGGAAAGCGACATGCTCACGGATGGAGAGAGGGGCGGTCGTGTGGTTCACGCCGAAGGCAAACAGATGCATGACGTAATTTTCCGTGATCATCGAGGCTTAAGCAACAATTTCAGAGCGTTAGGGGGTTTCCTGCCTGCTGAATGCGGTTAAAATGCACTTTTTCGCGAATTACTGATGGAGTCATCAATGAGCAAGCAATTCCGCATCGCCCCAAGCATTCTGTCTGCCGACTTTGCCAAGCTGGGCCAGGAAATTACCGATGTGATCGCCTCTGGCGCCGACATCATCCACTTCGACGTGATGGACAACCATTACGTGCCCAACCTGACCATCGGCCCGCTGGTGTGCAGCGCGATCCGTCCGCTCACCGACGCCATCATCGACGTGCACCTGATGGTGAAGCCGGTCGACCGCATCATTCCGGACTTTGCCAAGGCCGGTGCCAACATCATTACTTTCCACCCGGAAGCTTCCGAGCACATCGACCGCTCCCTGGCGCTGATCAAGGACAACGGCTGCAAGGCCGGTCTGGTGTTCAACCCGGCCACCCCGCTGGACTACCTGGACCACGTCATGGACAAGATTGACATGGTGTTGCTGATGTCCGTCAACCCGGGCTTCGGTGGTCAGAAGTTCATTCCGCAAGCGCTGGAAAAGCTGAAGCAAGCCCGTGCCAAGATCGACGCTTACACCGAGAAGACCGGCCGTGAAATCTGGCTGGAAATCGACGGTGGCGTGAATACTGCCAATATCGCCGAAATCGCCCGTGCTGGTGCCGATACTTTCGTGGCAGGATCTGCCCTGTTTGGTGCCCCCAAGGATACCGACCCGCACCGTTACGACACCATCGTCGCCGCGCTGCGTGCCGAGCTGGCCAAGGTCTGATCGTGCGAAGCGCCCCGCTTCTCCTTGCCCTGCTAATGCTTGCCGGTTGCGATAAGCTGACTGGTGCAGCGGATCAGAAGATCGCGGATGCAGAGGCTATCGGGTTTGCCTGCCGCGTGTCCGGCAAGACCCCGGAGGCCTGCATGAAGGAGAACGAGGCGCAAAGTCCTTCGTCGGTACTGGATGGCTGGAAATCCGCCGACGAGGACATCAAGAGCGGCAAGTTGGACCCGAGCATGAGCAACGCTGTATCGTCTCACGCGGAGGGCGAAGCCAAGCCGGCCGAAGGCGAAGACAAACCGGCGGAGGACAAGGCTGCAGCCGACAAGAAGGATGGCGAAGCAGCCGATGCCAAGGCGGACGGCAAGAAAGACGAGAAGGCTGCGGATGCCGCGGCTGAAGAAAAACCCAAGCACTGAACTCGATGACGAAAACTTATCCCCTCCCGGTCAAGGCCGTGGTGATTGACTTGGATGGCACACTGCTGAACACTGCCCCTGACCTGGCAGAAGCAGCCAATCGTATGCTGGCGGAAATGCAGCGCCCGTCGGTGCCGCTGGAGGTCATCATGACCTACATCGGCAACGGCGTGGAGCGCCTGATCAAGCGTGTGCTCACCGGTGAAATGTACGCCGAGCCCGAAGCTGCGCTGATGGCGCAGGCCAAGCCGATTTACGAGCGTCACTATCTGGAATGCGTTAGCCTTTACAGCCGACCGTTTCCGGGCGTGGTAGAAGGGCTCGAGGCGCTCAAGGCGGCCGGCTATCGCCTGGCTTGTATTACCAACAAGGCGGCCAAGTTCACTCTGCCGCTGCTCAAGGATACCGGGCTACACGATTATTTCGAACTGATTCTCTCTGGCGACTCGCTCCCCAGGACCAAGCCGGACCCATTGCCTTTGCTGCATGCCTGCGAGCAGTTCGGCATCGTGCCAGACCAATTGCTGCTGATCGGCGATTCCATGAACGATGCGCAGGCTGCCCGTGCGGCAGGTTGCCACATTTTCTGTGTGCCTTATGGCTATAATCACGGCGAACCTGTGGAGTCGCTGGACCTGGACCGTGTGGTCGCCAGCGTACTGGAAGCGAGCCAGCTGATCGTGCCGGCCAACTGATTAACGTGATGACCCCAAAATTCTTCGATTCTGGCAGAACAACCTGGCGATGGTGGCGCTGAACGACGACTAGCGCCCGGCGCCGTGCGAAGTGCGCCGCCTACCTGACCAGAATCCGGAGTAATGACATGTTGCACAGTGTGACCGAACAAGAATTCAACCAACTCGCTGCCCAGGGCTATAACCGTATCCCTCTGGTGGCAGAGATCTACGCTGATCTCGATACCCCGCTTTCGCTTTACCTCAAGCTTGCCAACCAACCCTATTCCTACCTGCTGGAATCGGTTCAGGGGGGGGAGCGTTTCGGGCGCTATTCCTTCATCGGCTTGCCTGCCAGAACGTGCATCATCGCGAATGGTCGCGATGTGCGCGTGGAACGTGATGGCATGGTGGTCGAAAGCGTTAATGACACTAATCCGCTGGACTTCGTCCAGTCCTATCAGGCGCGGTTCAAGCCGGCGCCATTACATGGACTGCCGCGGTACACCGGCGGTTTGGCTGGCTATTTCGGCTATGACACCGTGCGTTACATTGAACGTCGTCTGGCCGGTACACGGAAGCCGGATGTGCTCGGTACGCCGGACGTGCTGTTGCTGCTGACGGAAGAGCTGGCCGTGGTCGACAATCTGGCATCCAAGCTGACCTTTATCGTTTACGCCGACCCGTCCCAGCCGCAGGCCTATCAGGCGGCCAAGGCGCGTCTGCAGACACTGATCGATCGTCTGCGCGAACCTGCCAGCGTGCCTGCTGCCCCGGCCATGGCGCCTGCAGCAGCCACCTCTGAATTTGGCGAATCCAACTTCAAGGCTGCTGTGGAAAAGGCCAAGCGCTACATTTTCGATGGCGACATTATGCAGGTGGTGCTCAGCCAGCGCATGTCGCAACCGTTCGCAGCATCGCCCTTGTCGCTGTACCGCGCGCTGCGTAGCCTCAACCCCTCACCCTACATGTTCTATTACGACATGGGGGATCACCATATCGTCGGGTCCTCGCCGGAAATCCTGGTGCGGCTGGAAGGCGATACCGTGACTGCTCGCCCTATCGCCGGGACGCGCCCGCGCGGCAAGACCCGCGAAGAGGATCTGGCGCTTGCGGAAGAACTGCTGGCGGACCCCAAGGAGCGTGCTGAGCACGTGCAACTGATGGACCTCGGCCGTAATGACGTGGGCCGCGTGGCCGAGACCGGTTCAGTCCGCGTGACCGACAACATGGTGATCGAGCGCTATTCCCACGTGATGCATATCGTGTCTAACGTCGAAGGCAAGCTTAAGCCTGGCATGGATGCTATCGATGTGCTCAAGGCTACCTTCCCCGCCGGGACGGTGTCGGGGGCGCCCAAGGTGCGGGCGATGGAGATCATTGACGAACTCGAACCCTCCAAGCGCGGGATCTATGCCGGTGCGGTCGGCTATCTCGGCTTCAACGGTGATATGGACGTGGCCATTGCCATCCGTACCGCCGTGATCAAGGACCAGACCCTTTACGTCCAGGCAGGTGCCGGGATCGTGGCCGATTCCGTTCCCGAGAGCGAATGGATGGAAACGCAGAACAAGGCGCGGGCAGTCATACGAGCTGCCGAACTGGCGCTGGCAGGGTTGGATAACCCCTAGGCACCATGAAACTGCCAGCCCGCTCCGAATATCAGGATGCGATACGCGCTGAGCAGGTGAGGCAGTTATACGCCGGCAAGCCGGCGTCATTGGGCGCCAGCGGATTGCTGGCGTTGCTGCTGACCTACGTGCAGTTTCCCTATGTTCATCAGTCTTCAGCGTTGCTCTGGCTGCTGCTGATCGAGACCGTCGTCCTGTTGCGCGTCGTGCTTTACCTGCAGTGGCGTCGTAGTACCTTGTCGCCGTTGGCGTCCGCTGCTGTCTGGCTGGGTCGCTTCCGTTTCGGTGCCTTTGCTGCCGGGTGTTGCTGGGGGATGTCCAGCCTGCTGTTGTTTCCACCCAACGATCTTCCCCATCAGGCAACGCTCTCATTCGCGCTGGCCGGGGTCACTGCAGGCGCCATTGCCTCCTATGGGGTAGACCGCATCTCGACAGGCCTTTACGTGGCGCCCCTGATGTTGCCGCTGATGTGGCGTTTGTTCGAGGAGAATGATCGCACAGGGATCACGATGGCCATCATGACCATGTTGTTTCTGGTCTTTATCCTCGCGAGCGCTCGCCGTCAGCAGCGCAACTTGCAGGAAAACATTGCGTTGCGTGGGCAGGCAGAGCATGGCAAGACGATGTTGCAGCAACGCGATACTGACCTGCGCCTGCTGACGGAGCGCCTGACCGCCCTGATCGAAGCGATTCCCGATGTGATTATTTTCAAGGATGGCAAGGGGCGTTGGCTGATTACCAACGAGCCCGCCAAACGGGTGTTCCGGCTGCACGGCCTCAAGTGGCGTGGTAGAACGGATCTGGAGCTGGCGGAAATGCGCCCGGACTTGCGGAGAACGCATGAAAGTTGCCATGTCGACGATGAGGCTGCCTGGGGGAGCGGCAAGCTGACCCTGTTTCAGGAGCGTTTCGCGGATGAAAACGATCGCTTGTGTGATTTTGAAGTCCGCAAAATGCCATTGTTCGGCCACGATGGCCATCGCCGTGCGCTGGTGGTGATCGGGCGTGACGTGACGGAACGCCGCGCAGCTGAAGAAGAGCTGCAGATCGCTGCGGCGGCGTTCGACGTGCAGGAAGGTATCGTGATCGCGGATGCGGAGCAGAGGATCCTGCGCGTGAATCGTGCCTTTACCCGGTTGACAGGGTACGCACCGGAAGAAGTGGTAGGCAATACTGCCGCCATGATGCGATCGGACCGACATGATGAATTGTTTTACCAGCAGCGCCGCCAAAAGCTGGCTGAGGAAGGTTACTGGCAGGGTGAAGTCTGGCACCGTTGCAAAGATGGGCGTGATCACCCCCACTGGCTGACCATCTCCTCCATCCGCAACGTCGAGGGGAGCATCACCCATTACATCGGGACGTTCTCGGACATCAGCCTGTACAAGGAGGCCGAGGCTGAGATCCATACCCTGGCCTATTTCGACCATCTCACCAATCTGCCCAACCGCCGCTTGTTGCTGGATCGCCTCAAGCAAGCGCTGACCGCTTCCGTACGTAGCAAGCGGCATGGTGCGGTGCTGTTCATCGACCTCGATAATTTCAAGACGCTGAATGACACCCGTGGTCACGATATCGGCGATCTGTTGCTGATCGAGGTGGCACAGCGATTGACGGGTGCTGTACGTGCCGAGGATACCGTGGCGCGGCTGGGGGGCGACGAGTTCGTTGTAATGCTGGAGGGCCTGAGCCACGAGCCTGGGCAGGCAGCCACCTATGCCGACATGGTGGGTGCCAAGATACTGGAGGCCCTGGGGCAGCCTTACGTGCTGCAGGGGTACGAACATCACAGCACGCCGAGCATTGGGGTGAGCCTGTTCCTCGGCGAGCAGGAAAGCGTGGACGATCTGTTGAAGCACGCAGATGCGGCGATGTATCAGGCTAAGCAGTCCGGCCGTAACACGATCCGCTTTTTCGACCCTGCGATGCAGTCCGCGCTGGAGGCGCGGATTCGGCTCGAGCAGGATTTGCGACAAGCGCTCCCGCAGCAACAGTTGTTGCTCAATTACCAGATTCAGGTGGACGATACCCGCACCATCGTCGGCGCTGAAGTCCTGCTGCGATGGGAGCATCCGGCGTGCGGCATGATCTCGCCGGCCCAGTTCATTCCCGTGGCTGAGGAGTGCGGGCTGATCGTTCCGATCGGCTTGTGGGTGATGCAGATGGCCTGCAGCCAGCTAAAGCAGTGGGAATCGCATCCCTTTGCCCGCACCTTGCAGCTGGCCGTCAACGTGAGTGCGCGACAGTTCCGTCAGGGTGATTTCGTCGATCAGGTCCGTCACGTGCTGCAGCAGACGGGAGCACGCCCGGAGATGTTGAAGCTGGAGTTGACCGAAAGCCTGGTGCTGGAGAATGTGGCGGATACCGTCGAAAAAATGCAAGCGCTGAAGAAAATCGGGGTGCGCTTCTCGATGGACGATTTTGGCACGGGGCAGTCCTCGCTGGCACAACTCAAGCGCCTGCCGCTGGACCAGGTCAAGATCGATCAGAGTTTCGTCCGCGACATCGCCGTGGATGCCAACGATGCCGCGATCGTGCAGACCATTATTGCCATGACCGGTACGCTGGGGTTGGACGTGATTGCCGAGGGCGTGGAAACGGAAGTGCAGCTTGAGTTCCTTCGGCGCAACGGTTGCCGCGAGTTCCAGGGCTATCTCTTTGGCCGTCCGGTCTCCGTTTCCGAATTGGAAATGCTGTTTCCGACTTCCTAAATCGTCGGCTGGGTCTTTCGCTGGCGGCCATTTCCGGCGAAAATAGCGGTTAAATCAAAATATTGGCCAAATACCATGCAAAACCAGAATAGTTATACCTACGAGGAGTTGATTGCCTGCGGTCGTGGCGGCATGTTCGGCGAGGGCAACGCGCAGTTGCCGCTGCCCCCGATGCTGATGTTCGATCGCATCGTCTCGATCACCAGCGACGGCGGCAAGTACGGCAACGGCCAGATCATCGCCGAGCTGGATGTGAAGCCTGACCTGTGGTTTTTCGGCTGCCACTTTGAAGGCGATCCGGTCATGCCGGGCTGCCTTGGCCTTGATGCCATGTGGCAGCTGGTGGGCTTTTTCCTTGGCTGGAGCGGCGGCCCGGGCCGTGGTCGCGCGCTGGGTGCTGGGGAGGTGAAGTTCACCGGCCAGGTGCTGCCGAACGCCAAGAAGGTGACCTACATCATCGACATCAAGCGACTGATCATGCGCAAGCTGGTCATGGGCATCGCCGATGCGCGCATGGAAGTGGATGGCCGCGAAATCTACACGGCCAATGATCTGCGTGTCGGGTTGTTTACCCGTACTGATAATTTCTAGGAGGACACGATCATGCGTCGCGTCGTCGTCACCGGGCTGGGGATCGTTTCCAGCCTGGGCAACAACAAAACCGAAGTGCTGGATAGCCTGCGTGCCGGGCGCTCCGGCATCACCTTCCAGCAGGAGTATGCTGACCAGGGACTGCGATCCCACGTGGCCGGTTCGATCAAGAACCTCGAGGTCGAATCCCTGATCGACCGCAAGCTGATGCGCTTCATGGCCAAGGGCCACGCCTATGCCTGGCTGGCGCTGCAGGAAGCCATCGCGGATGCCAGCCTGCCGCCGGAACTGGTTTCCAACCTGCGCACCGGTCTGATCGTCGGCGCGGGCGGGGCTTCCCACGAAAGCATTCTGGAAGGCATCGATACCCTGCGCGAGAAGGGCGTGCGTCGCGTTGGGCCCTACATGGTGACCAAGGCGATGGCCAGCGGCGTGTCCGCCTGCCTCGCTACCGGCGCACAGATCAAGGGCGTGAACTACTCCATCAGTTCGGCTTGCGCCACCAGCGCGCACTGTATCGGCAACGGTGTCGAGCAAATCCAGCTTGGCAAGCAAGACATCGTATTCGCCGGCGGTGCGGAAGAAGAGCATTGGACCCTGTCGTTCATGTTCGACGCCATGGGGGCGCTGTCCAGCAAGTACAACGACACGCCGGAAAAGGCTTCTCGCACCTACGACGCGAACCGCGACGGTTTTGTGATTTCCGGCGGCGGCGGCATTCTGGTGCTGGAAGAGTACGAACACGCCAAGGCGCGCGGCGCCAAAATTTATGCCGAGATCGTGGGCTACGGTGCGACCTCCGATGGCTACGACATGGTGGCACCCTCCGGCGAAGGCGCGGCGCGCTGCATGCGCATGGCCCTGCAAGGGGTCGAAGGCCCGGTGGATTACATCAATACCCACGGCACCAGCACGCCGGTGGGCGACGTCAAGGAGCTGGAAGCGATTCGCGAGGTGTTCGCCGGCAAAAACCCGGCCATCGCGTCGACCAAGTCCCTGTCCGGTCACGCGCTGGGCGCGGCGGGCGTGAACGAGGCTGTGTATACCCTGATCATGATGGAAAACAACTTCATTGCCGCGTCCGCCAACATCGAAACGCTGGATCCGGCGGCCGAGGGCCTGAATATCGTGCGCCAGCGCATCGACAACGCCAACATCCAGACCGCGGTGTCCAACAGCTTCGGTTTCGGCGGCACCAATGCGACGCTCACGTTCTCCAGGCGGGGGCTGTAAGGACACATCATGCTGTTGATGCTGGATAACTACGACTCCTTCACCTACAACCTGGTGCAATATCTGGGGGAACTGGGGCAGGACGTGCGCGTGTTCCGCAACGACGAAATCACCGTGGAGGAGGTGGGCAAGCTCAACCCCCGCCATATCGTGATTTCGCCTGGGCCCTGTACACCCAACGAGGCCGGGATTTCCGTGCCCTTGATCCACGAATTCGCCGGCAGGATTCCCATTCTGGGCGTGTGCCTCGGCCACCAGAGTATCGGCCAGGCCTTCGGCGGCAAAATCATCCACGCCAAGCAGTTGATGCACGGCAAAACCTCCCCCGTGTTTCACCATGACATCGGTGTGTTCAAGGGGCTGCCCAATCCGTTTACTGCGACCCGTTACCATTCGCTGGTGATCGAGCGCGAAACCATCCCGGATTGCCTCGAGATTACGGCCTGGACCGAAGATGGCGAGATCATGGGCGTGCGGCACAAGACATTGCCAGTCGAGGGCGTGCAGTTCCACCCGGAGTCTGTCCTGACCGAATATGGTCATGAACTGCTGCGTAACTTCCTCGAAAATACCCGTTGATTTTAGGTCGCGCCTGACCTGTTTGAACTGAAAGCAAGCCCATGACGATTACCGCGCAACAGGCGCTACAGCGCACCATCGAGCATCGCGAGATATTTTTCGACGAGATGCTGTCGCTGATGCGCCAGATCATGGCGGGCGAAGTGTCACCGGTGATGACCGCAGCCATCCTCACCGGCCTGCGCGTCAAGAAAGAAACCATCGGCGAGATCACCGCCGCGGCCACCGTGATGCGTGAACTGGTGACCAAAGTCGAGGTGCCGCCGCCGCACGATCACTTTGTCGACGTGGTCGGCACCGGCGGCGACGGTTCGCACACGTTCAACATTTCGACTGCGACCATCTTCGTTATCGCCGCCGCCGGCGCGCGCGTGGCCAAGCACGGCAACCGCAGCGTGTCGTCCAAATCCGGCAGCGCCGATGTGCTGGAAGCGCTGGGCGTGAATCTGATGTTGACGCCGGAGCAGGTGGCGGAGTGTATCGCCGCCACCGGTATCGGCTTCATGTTCGCTCCCGGCCACCACAGCGCGATGAAAAACGTCGCCGCGGTGCGGCGCGAACTGGGCGTGCGCACCATCTTCAACATCCTCGGCCCGCTGACCAACCCGGCCGGTGCGCCCAATACCCTGATGGGCGTGTTCCACCCGGATCTGGTGGGTATCCAGGCACGCGTGATGCAGCGCCTCGGCGCCAATCACGTGCTGGTGGTGCATGGCCTCGACGGCATGGACGAAATCAGCCTGGGTGCCGCCACCATGGTGGCGGAACTGAAGGATGGTGAGGTACGCGAGTACGAGATCCACCCGGAAGACTACGGTCTGTCCATGGCCAGCAGCCGCAATTTGCGCGTGGAAAACGCGGAAGAATCACGCGCCATCCTGCTCGGCGTGTTGGACAATCAGCCGGGGCCGGCGCGTGACATCGTTACCCTCAACGCCGGTGCTGCGCTGTATACCGCCAACCTGGTGGATTCCATCGCCGAAGGCATCCGGCGTGCCCGCGAAGCCATGGCCTCCGGTGCCGCGCGCGCCAAGCTGGACGAGTTCGTCCGCCACACGCAACAATTTGGTAGCACGACATGAGCGATATCCTGAAAAAAATCCTGAATACCAAGCACGCCGAAGTGACGGCGGCCATGGCTGAAAAGCCGCTGGTGTTGCTGCGCGGCGAAGCCGACGAGGCTCCGGCACCGCGCGATTTCGTCGGGGCCATTCGTGCCAAAATTGCTGCCGGCCAGGCCGCTGTGATCGCCGAAATCAAGAAGGCCAGCCCATCCAAGGGCGTGATTCGCGAGGATTTTCGTCCTGCCGAGATCGCGGCGACCTATGCTGCTCACGGCGCCGCCTGCTTGTCGGTGCTGACCGACGCGCAGTATTTTCAGGGTTGCCCGGATTATTTGAGGCAGGCTCGTGCCGCCTGCAATATCCCAGTGCTGCGCAAGGACTTCATGATCGATCCGTATCAGGTCTATGAAGCCCGCGCGATGGGAGCGGATTGCATCCTGCTGATCGCCGCAGCACTCAGTTTGCCGCGTATGCGTGAACTGGAAACCATCGCACACGATCTGGGCATGGCCGTGCTGGTGGAAGTGCACAACGGCGAAGAACTGGATCTGGCGCTGCAACTGGACACGCCGCTACTCGGCATCAACAACCGGAACCTGCGCACCTTCGAGGTGACGCTGGAGACGACCCTGGGCCTGCTTGCCCGCATTCCGCAGGACCGTATCGTGGTCACGGAAAGCGGCATTTTTACGCCCGAGGACGTGGCGCTGATGCGCCGCAACGATGTCCACACCTTCCTGGTCGGAGAGGCTTTCATGCGCCAACCGGATCCAGGATTGGAACTTGCGCGGGTGTTCGCCTAAACCCTTTTCACCACGGAGGGCACGGAGAGGACCTGGATATGCTTTGTCCCCCGTGCTCTCTGTGCGCTCCGTGGTTCAGGCTTTTAAGGTTGATTGAGGAACCATCATGACTAACGTTTTCGGAAAATATCCCTCCACCCGCCCCCGCCGCATGCGGCGTGACGACTTTTCCCGTCGGCTGATGCGTGAAAACGTGGTCACGCCCAACGACCTGATCTATCCGGTGTTCGTGCTGGAAGGGGAAAACCGCATCGAAGACGTGGCATCCATGCCGGGTGTGCGTCGCCAGAGCCTCGACGTACTGCTGAAAACCGCTGGCGAATGCGTGGCACTGGGCATCCCCGCACTGGCTTTGTTCCCGGTGATCGATCCATCGCTCAAGTCGCTGGACGCGGCGGAAGCCTACAATCCGAACGGTTTGGTGCCGCGCACCATCAAGGCGCTGAAGGCGGCCTATCCGGAACTCGGCATCATCACCGACATTGCGCTCGATCCCTACACCAGCCATGGGCAGGACGGCCTGATCGACGACAACGGCTACGTGATGAATGATGAAACGGTGGCGGTGCTGGTGCGTCAGGCCTTGTGCCATGCCGAAGCCGGGGCAGACGTGGTGGCGCCGTCCGACATGATGGATGGCCGTATCGGCGCGGTGCGTCAGGCGCTGGAGTTCGACGGCCATATCCACACCCGCATCCTCGCGTATTCCGCCAAGTACGCGTCCGCGTTCTATGGCCCTTTCCGCGATGCGGTGGGCTCGGCGGCCAACCTCGGTAAAGGCAATAAATTCACCTACCAGATGGACCCGGCCAACTCGGACGAGGCGCTGAAGGAAGTCGCGCTGGATCTGGAAGAAGGTGCGGATATGGTGATGGTGAAGCCGGGTATGCCGTACCTCGATATCGTGCGGCGCGTGAAGCAGGAATTCGGCGTGCCCACCTTTGCCTACCACGTCAGCGGCGAGTACGCGATGCTGAAAGCGGCGGCGCAAAACGGCTGGCTGGATGAAAAATCCTGTGTGCTGGAAGCGGTGCTGGCGTTCAAGCGCGCCGGGGCGAATGGTGTGCTGACCTACTATGCCATGGACGTGGCGCGCTGGCTCAAAGGCTGACTAGGGCCGCTAGTGCGGGCTGTTGGCGATGCGCTCGCGTTCCAGCTTGATGATGTAGCGCTGGATCAACGACTGCATCGCCGGCCGTAAATCGACAAACTGGCAGCCGGACCGCAAGGTCTTGCTGCCGTTTTTCATGGTGACTTCAAAAGTACTCTGCACGCGCAGGGTAACTTCCAGCACGCCGATGCCCGCCAGATTGATTCTGCACCCCGGAAACGTTTCTCCTGCCTTCAGGGTTTCCCCCGGCGGGTTGCCGATCAGCACGCCGATGCCTCCAGCGCCGATATCCGTTAACGGCAATTCCATGGTCTGGCCATCGGCCAGCGGAATCACGCACTTGAGCGGGTTGATGATAGGCGTGGTCAATCGGTAGTACTCGCGCCGTTGCAATTGCAGAACCTGCTCCGGAAGGTGGATCTGGAAAGCACTTCGGCCTTCGAATGTGGTTTCCGTGACGCCGGGCGTGACGAACTGTACCTTGACCTGATCCAGCGAGGTCACGAAGATGATTTTCTCGCTGGCGAGGATGCGGCGGTTGAGTACCTCGTTGGACCCGAAATCCAGCAGCGCAATGTTCTTGTCTGCGTCGACTTCCAGAAGGGAGGTCAACAGCAGCTCTTTGCCGCCGTTGAAGAATGCACTGACTTTCTCGTTGCGATGCGCTAAGCCTCGCAGGATGCGGATGATTTCCAGCCGGTTGTGAACCAGGAATCGCGAGTCGTCAGGGGAGTTCGCCAGCTCGAAGCTGACGTTGGTGTCAGTAAGATCGCTCATGTCATTGCAGGGGTTGATTCGTCCAGCATGGCGGCCAAGGCCGCGATCGGAACGCGCGTTGGGCCGCCAGTATGGCTGCCCGGCTTGTGCGCGATGCGTAAATCATCGTTCTCGAAAACGCAAAGGCGTATTGTGCCATGTCGCCCTTCCAATGCAAAAACGGGAAGGCGGCGACGCTCACTGCCAACGCGTAGGGCGCGTTCTTCCATCTGGTAATCAATCTGGTGATTGAGCAGATAGAGCTCAACATCCTTGAGGCTGTCGACGAACAGGTGAATCTCAGTTTCGGCGTATCGCCCCGCCGTGCCGTCCAATACTGCACCGGCGAGATGTGGGTTGAACTTCTCCAGATTGCGCATGACTGCTAGAGCCTCCAGCCGCAACTGTTGCAGGTGCTGCGGCTGCTCCTCGCTGCGGTAGAGGGCGTGATGCAGCTTCAGCTCCTGTTCGATTTCGGCATTCGTCGGCAGACACCGGTCATCCGTCGCACCGAGTTGGCGCGCCGCCTTGCGTTTGGCGTAGGCATAATCCTGCGCCCCTTCTTCCGCCATCATGCGTGCGGCTTGCTGGGCGATCATCAGGCGCAGGTGTTGCGCACGAGGGGGAGCGGACATGCTTAGTAGAGTTGATCAGGTTCCAGCTCTTCCCCAACCTTGGCGCCCTGGTCCGGTTCGCTGGGTGTGCCGGACAGACTGTCCGGCGGGGGGAATTCACTGTAGAAATATTCGTAAAACCCGCTGTCGCTATCGGCGACCCGTTCACCGGTCGACGGGTTGATCTTGATCGAGGACACGCCTTCGGGTGCGGCCATTGGCTTGTCTGGGATGCCCTTGAGGGCCTGCGACATGTAGCGTATCCACATCGGCAGGGCAGCGTGTCCGCCGGTCTCCTGTCCGCCCAGCGCCTTGGGCTGGTCGAACCCCATCCAGACGACGGCGACCTGATTGGGGTTGTACCCGGCAAACCAGGCATCCATGTGGTTGTTGGTGGTGCCGGTCTTGCCGGCCAGGTCGTAGCGTCCAAGTTCCCGCGCCTTGGCGGCCGTGCCGATGCGCGCGACGTCCTGCATCATCGAGGTCATGATGAAGGCGTTGCGTGCGTCGATGGCGCGCGGTGCCGTGCTGCCGGCGACGACCGGCTTGGCCAGCTCGACCACCTTGCCGTTGCTATCGACGATCTTGTTGATCAGATACGGATTGACCCGGAAGCCGCCGTTGGCGAACACGGCATAAGCCCCCGCCATCTGCCAGGGGGTCACCGAGCCGGCGCCCAGCGCCATGGCGAGGTAGGGAGGGTGATCCTTGGCGGAGAAGCCGAAGCGCGTGATGTAGTCCTGCGCGTAGTCGACGCCGATGCCCTGCAGGATGCGGATGGAGACCATGTTCTTGGACTTGGTCAGCGCGGTACGCATGCGCATGCTGCCCTCGAATTTTCCGTCGAAGTTATGGGGTTCCCACGCTTGCCCACTGCCGGTTTCTTCTGCGGACAGCACCAAGGGCTCGTCTTCGATCACGCTGGCAGCGGTGTAACCTTTTTCCAGCGAGGCAGAATAGATGAAAGGCTTGAAACTGGAACCGGGCTGGCGCCAGGCCTGTGTGACATGATTGAATTTGTTGCGATTGAAATCGAACCCGCCCACCAGTGCGCGCACGGCGCCGTTGGCGGCGTCGATGCCCACCAATGCCGCTTCGACCTGCGGCAACTGGCTCAATTGCCACTTGCCATCGGTTTCCGCTACGCGCACCAGCGCGCCGCGACGCAGCAGCCGTTTGGCTGGATCCTTTTCCGCCAGCATTTTCTGGCCACGCGCGAGCCCTTCCCCTGAGATCTCGGTGATGCCGCCATCCTTGCGCCATACCTTGAGCAGTTTGGGGGTTGCCTCTAGCACGATGGCCGGAACCAGGCCATGCACCGAGTCGATATCCGCCAGCGTGTCGTCCAGGAACTCTTCCAGAGGCTGTTCGCTATGTTCCAGTTTGAACTGCTTTTCCGGGCCGCGGTAGGCATGGCGTTTGTCGTAGCTTATGACGCCTTGCAGGATCGCCTCATTGGCAGCTTCCTGCTGATCCTTGCGGATCGTGGTGTAGACCTTCATCCCACTCTTGTAGATGTCGTCCTGGTAGCGGTCATACATCGTTTGCCGGACGATTTCCGCCACGTAGTCCGCCATCAGCTCACGCACCTGGCGTGTCTGGCGGACCCGGCTGGGTTGATCCAGCGCCTGCTGGTACTGCTTGTCGTCGATATAGCGCAGTTCGTGCATGCGCCGCAAGACGTAACGTTGCCGTGCTTCTGCCCGCCTGGGGTTGACCAGCGGGTTGTAGCGTGACGGCGCCTTGGGTAGCCCGGCCAGCATTGCCACATCGGCCACTGTCAATTTTTCCAGCGGCTTGC
Source organism: uncultured Methylobacillus sp. (assembly GCA_964445115.1). Classification (GTDB taxonomy): domain Bacteria; phylum Pseudomonadota; class Gammaproteobacteria; order Burkholderiales; family Methylophilaceae; genus CAIJXJ01. Next base: position 94,885 of record CAYUJU010000003.1, read on the forward strand.
CGTAATACACCTGGGCCGCAGCGGCGAAGCCGTAGGCGCGTTGCCCCAGATAAATCTGATTGATGTACAGCTCCAGAATCTGGTCTTTGGTCAGATAGTGTTCGATCTTGATCGCGAGCAAAGCCTCGCTCAGCTTGCGCTTGAAGGTTTTTTCGCCGGAAAGGAAGAAGTTGCGTGCGACCTGCATGGTGATCGTGCTGGCGCCTTCCTTGGCGCCTCCGGCGCTGACGTTGGCCAGGGCCGCGCGCAGGATACCCAGGGTGTCCACACCGCCATGCTGGTAGAAGCGTTCGTCCTCGGCGGCGAGAATGGCTTGCTTGAGTTTGACCGGAACATCGTGGATTTTGACCACGGCGCGGCGCTCCTCGCCGAATTCACCAAGCAGATAACCGTCTTCGGTGTAGACGCGCAGCGGGACCTTGGGACGGTAGTCCGTCAACGCCTCGAGCGAGGGCAGGTCGGGGTAGATGAGGATGGCTGCCAGTGCAACCAGTGCGGAGATGGCCAGTCCCGCGACAAGAAAAGACAGCAACAACAGCTGCCACCACTTTTTGAGAAACATGGGTCTGGTTCGGTCGAAATGGTTTGGGTGAACGGGCATTATAAGCGCCCGGAGCGATATTTTATAAAACAAAAATATGCTTTACACGACTTATAGTTGTTGCTAGCATCTAACGTAAATTATTCGTATTGCGCGTAACTAACCAATACAGAAAGGGAATTTCAGTTTGAAATTCGACTTCTTCAATGAGCGTACCCCACCGCTGATCGGTGTCGACATCAGCTCCGCCTCTGTCAAGATGGTGGAATTGATGGAGGGAAACAAGGGCGGGTATCGTATCGAAAGTTATGCCATCGCGCCCTTGGCCAAGGATGCCGTGGTGGACGGTAACATTGCCGGGCTGGAGCAGGTGGGCGATGCCGTCAAGCGTGCCTGGAAGATGCTCGGGACGCGCGAACGTCGCGTTGCGCTGGCATTGCCGGCCGCTGCGGTGATCAGCAAAAAGGTCCTCATGCAGAAAGGCTTGCGCGAGGAGGACATGGAGCTTCAGGTCGAGGCCGAGGCCAACCAGTACATCCCTTTCTCGCTGGACGAAGTCAATATCGATTTCCAGATTCTGGGGGATGCGCCCAATAACCCGGAGGAAGTCGAAGTCATCATCGCCGCTTCTCGCAAGGAGAAAATCCAGGATCGCGAAGCGGCTGCCGAAGCCGCAGGCCTCAAGGTGGTCGTGATGGACGTCGAGACCTATGCGACGGAGGCTGCCTACCGCCTCGCAGCGAACCAGTTGCCGAACGCCGGGCGTGACCAGACCGTCATGATCGTGGATATCGGCGCGGTGATGATGCATATCAACGTGCTGCACAACAACCAGTCGGTGTATATTCGCGAACAGAGCTTTGGCGGCGCGCAATTGACGACAGAAATCCAGCGCCGGTTCGGGCTTTCCAACGAAGAGGCGGAAATTGCCAAACGCAAGGGCGGGCTGCCGGACAGCTACGAATCGGAAGTGCTGCAACCCTTCGTGCAGTCGCTGGCGCTGGAAGTGGCGCGTGCCCTGCAGTTTTTCACCAGTTCGACCCAGTTCAACCGGGTCGATCACATCATGCTGGCCGGCGGATGCGCGTCCATCCCGGCGGTCGACCTTGCCGTGGCCGAGCGTACGCAGGTCAACACGATCGTTGCCAACCCATTCGTCAACATGACGCTGTCGAGCAAGATCAAGCAACAGAATCTGGCGTCGGACGCCCCCTCGCTGATGATCGCGTGCGGCCTGGCCATGCGGAGGTTTGACGAATGATACGCATCAACCTCTTACCTCACCGCCAGATCAAGCGCGCGGAGCGCCAGCGCCAGTTCAATCTGATGCTGGTGGCTACGCTGGTCGCCGGCGCTGCGATCGTCTTCACCGGCCAGACCTACATCACGACCCAGATCGACAACCAGAACAGTCGCAACAGCAGGCTTGAAACCGCGATTGCCCAGTTGGACAAGGAAATCGAGGACATCAAGAAACTCAAGGAGCAGATTCGCAATGTGCTGGATCGCAAGCGGGTGGTCGAGAACCTGCAGAACGATCGCAGCCAGGCCGTGGTGTTGCTGGATGAGTTGGCACGGCAACTGCCGGAAGGCGTGTTCCTCAAGTCGATCAAGCAGACAGCGACGGAAATCACGCTTGAAGGCGTGACCGACACCAATGCGCGCGTGGCCACGCTGGTGCGTAACCTGGGAAATTCCGCTTATCTCGAATCGCCGATCCTGATCGAAATCAAGGCGGTGGCCAGTTCAAAAAACCTGAAGCAGAGCGCGTTTACCGTCAAGGTCAATCAAAAGGTGATCAAGCCTGTTGATCATGATGCTGCCAAAGGGAAAGGTTAAGCCGGCATGAATCTCGAAGATTTCAATCGCATAGACCCCAAAAACATGGGGAGTCTGCCCCCGGCAGTGAAGGCTGTGGTGCTGGGCTTTGTCCTGCTGTTCCTGGTGGGGGCGGGTTACTGGTTCATGTGGCAACCCGCGATCGAGGAACTGGACCAGGCCAAGGCCAGGGAGCTCCAGTTGCGGGAGACGTTCCTTTCCAAGAAAAGAGAAGCGGTGAATCTGCCCGCCTACCAGCAGCAGATGGTGGATATCGAGCGCACGTTTGGTTCGTTGCTGCGTCAGTTGCCGAACAAGTCGCAGATGGACGGCCTGCTGACGGATATCAATCAGGTCGGCCTGGAACGCGGACTCGAATTTGAATTGTTCAAGCCCGGTCAGGAGCGTGTTTCCGAGTTCTATGCGGAGATGCCGATTTCGATCAAGGTCACGGGTGGCTATTACGAGCTTGGCGCCTTTGCTACCGGGATTTCCAAGTTGTCGCGTATCGTGACGTTGAACGATTTGAAGATTACCCCGATTCCTGCCAAGGATGGGAAGGAGGGGCTGCTGTCGGTGGAAGCCGTGGCAAAAACCTTCCGCTATCTGGATGCAGCCGAAATGGCGCCCAAGAAGAAAGAGAAGAAGGGCCGGAGGAACGCAGAATGATCTGGTGGCGTGAACCGCATCGTCGGATGAAGTGGGGTGTCTTGCTGGTCACCGTGCTGGCCTTCACCGGGTGTTCCGGTGAAGAAGGGGATGATCTGGACAAGTTCATCAAGGAATCGGGCAAGGAGTTCCGCGGTAAGGTGGACCCGTTGCCGGAAGTGACGCCTTTCGTTCCTGTCGAGTTCAATGCGGATGGATCACTGAACGATCCATTCAGACCTCGCCAGGCCAAGTCTGACACCGATAAAAAGGGTGGTGGCCTGCAGCCGGATTTGAATCGCCCCCGCGAGGCGATGGAGGCGTATCCCCTGGAGAGCTTGAAGTACGTGGGGAGCATCTACAAGGCCAAGCTCAAATATGCGCTGGTGAAAGCGCCCGATAATGCAGTGAATCAACTGACGATCGGCAACTATCTGGGTCAGAATCTGGGCATGGTGGTCGATATCACGGACAACGAAGTCAAGATCAAGGAAATCGTTCAGGACGAGCTCTCGGGAGACTGGGTGGAGCGCCCGGCGAGTCTTAGTTTGCAGGAATAAATACTGGAGTCATGAGCATGGGTAAATTATTCAAACAATTCAGTATGGTGGTGGTCGGCTGTCTGGGCCTGATGATGGGCCAGACGGCGTTCGCCGCTGGCGAAGTTGTGGATAATGGCCAGTTGACCAACAAGATCGAGAGCGTCGATTTCTCCAGTCTGGCCGGGGGCAAGGTCAATGTCCGGGTGACGTTGACGGAACCGATGCAGAATCCGCCGGCAGGTTTTTCCCTGAATAATCCGCCGCGTATCGCGCTGGATTTTCCCAATGTGGCGAACGGCACCAACAAAAGCACCATCAAGGTGGACCAGAGCATGCTGAATAGCGTGAGCCTTGCCCAGGGCAAGGGTCGCACACGCATGGTGCTGGATCTCAGCAAAACGTCGGCCTATACGACGAGTATTAGCGGTCGGGAAGTGTCTATTCTGGTGCAGCCTCAGGAAGTGTCGACGATCGCGCAGCAGGCGACGGTGACCCGTTTCGCCGAGTCAGGACTGGCGGATCAGCGACACGTCGTGCAGAACATCGATTTCATGCGCGGCAAGAATGGCGAGGGACGCGTGGTGGTGGACTTGTCCGATGCGACGACCGGTATCGACATGAAGCGCCAAGGCAAGAATATCGTGATCGATTTCATCAACGCCGATATCCCTGCGAATCTGGAGCGTCGTTTGAACGTGGTGAATTTCAATACGCCGGTATTGAATGTAGACGCCATGAAGCAGGGCAAGAATGCGCGCATGATCATCGAGCCCAAGGGCGAGTGGGAGCATTCCTCCTACCAGGCTGACAAGAAGTTCATCGTCGACGTGAAGCCCATCATCGAGGACCCGACCAAACTGGTGCAAGGTTCTCGCCAGGGTTACAAGGGAGACAAGCTTTCCCTGAACTTCCAGAACATTGAGGTGCGTTCCGTGCTGCAGGTGATTGCCGACTTTACCGGCTTCAACATCATCACCAGCGACACGGTCAACGGCAACCTGACCCTGCGTCTCAAGGATGTGCCATGGGATCAAGCCATGGACATCATTATGGAGAGCAAGGGTCTTGCCATGCGTAAGACGGGCAACGTGATCTGGGTGGCGCCATCGGAAGAACTTGCCGCGAAGGAAAAGATGAAACTCGAGGCGTCCCAGCAGATCGAGGATCTGGAACCACTGCATACGGAAGTGTTTGGGCTGAAGTACCAGAAGGCCGAAGCATTCAAGAACATCCTGACCGACAGCAAGCAGAAGATTCTCTCCAAGCGCGGCAGCGCGGTGATCGATCCGAGGACTAATACTTTGTTCGTGCAGGATACCGCCAAGCATCTGGAAGAGGTGCAGCGCATCCTCAACGTGGTCGATGTGCCGGTACGTCAGGTACTGATCGAAAGCCGTATCGTGATCGCAGATGAAAGTCTGTCCAAGCGCCTGGGCGCCAAGTTCGGCATCCAGAAGCGTGGCGGTGCCATGAGCGTGGCAGGTACGATGGATACCGCACGCAAACTGACGAACGTGCAGGGGAGTGCTGGTGCCACGCTGGGTAGCAGTAACGACCTGAACGTGAATCTGCCTGCGACGGGGGCCGGTTTGGGGCAGGTGGCGCTGAGCCTGTTCAAGTTGCCGTTTGGCGCATTGATCAACTTGGAGCTCTCGGCATCGGAAGCGGACAACAAGAGCAAGACGATTTCCAGCCCGCGCGTGATCACGGCCGACCAGAAAAAGGCGACCATCGATTCGGGTGTGGAAATTCCCTACCAGCAGGCGTCAAGCAGCGGCGCAACCAACGTGTCGTTCAAGAAGGCAACGTTGACGCTGGATGTGACGCCGCATATTACGCCCGACGACAAGATCAGCATGGAGCTGGAAGTCCACAAGGATTCCGTGGGCGATGTGTTCAACGGTGTGCCATCGATCAATACTCGTAAGGTGACGACCGAAGTGCTGGTGGGTAACGGCGAAACGGCGGTGCTGGGTGGCATTTACGAAGAAACCAAAACGTCGACCAAAGACAAGGTGCCGTTCTTCGGGGACATCCCGGTCTTTGGACATCTGTTCAAGCGCAATATCGACGACACGACCAAGAACGAATTGCTGATTTTCATCACGCCGAAGATCATGCAGGAATTCCTGTAAATTTCAGGAATCAAGCCGCTTCAGCTAAAATGCCCGTCATGAAAGTGACGGGCAATTTTTTTCTGGTGGGGCTGATGGGGGCGGGCAAGACGACGGTCGGCAAGGTGCTGGCCAAGCACTTGCACAAGACCTTTTACGACTCCGACCATGAGATCGAGCATCGCACCGGGGTCAACATTCCCTTGATCTTCGAACTGGAAGGGGAGCCCGGATTCCGCAAGCGCGAAACGGCGACTATCGAGGAGTTGGTGAAGTTGCGGGATGTGGTGATCGCCACTGGCGGCGGTGCGGTGCTGGCCAGGCAGAATCGGGAAAACCTGAGCCAGAACGGTACGGTGATTTACCTGTGCGCCCAGCCGGAAGAATTGTTTCATCGCACGCGCGGCGACAAAAATCGTCCGTTGCTGCAAACCGATAACCCCCAAGCCCGGCTGGAAAAGCTTTATCAGGAGCGGGATCCGCTCTATCGTGAAATCGCGGACATTATCGTGGACACAGGCGACCAGTCCGTCAGCGCCATCGTGTCGCAACTTGAAACGCTACTGAACGACTATGCAAACACTTAAGGTTGATCTGGGCGACCGCGCCTACCCCATTCATATCGGCCAGTCCCTGCTGGGCAATGCCGAGTTGCTGTTGCCGCATCTCAAGCGCAAACAGGTGGCGGTGGTGACCAATACCACCGTGGCCCCGCTCTATCTGGAGGCTCTTGCCCAGCCGTTGCGGGATGCCGGTGTCTCCGTGCTGCCCATCGTGCTGCCGGATGGCGAGCAGTTCAAGAACGCGGAAACGTTAAATCTGATCTACGACGCGCTGCTGGAGCACCGTTGCGAGCGCAATACCACGCTGGTGGCGCTGGGGGGCGGCGTGATCGGTGACATGACAGGTTACGCGGCGGCGACCTTCCTGCGCGGCGTGCCCTTCATCCAGGCGCCGACCACCCTGCTGTCGCAGGTCGATTCCTCAGTCGGCGGCAAAACCGGGATCAACCACCCGCGCGGCAAGAACATGATCGGTGCCTTCTACCAGCCACAGGTCGTACTGGCCGATACCAGCACGCTCAATACCTTGCCGGATCGCGAGTTGTCGGCCGGTCTGGCGGAAATCATCAAGTACGGGCTCATTCGCGACCTGCCCTTCTTCGAGTGGCTGGAGGCGAATATGGCGCGTCTGGTCGCCCGAGATCCGGAAGCGCTGGCCTATGCCATCTATCGCTCTTGCGAAAACAAGGCGGAAGTCGTCGCGGCGGACGAACGCGAGAGCGGCGAGCGTGCCTTGCTCAACCTGGGGCACACCTTCGGCCATGCCATCGAGAACGGCATGGGCTACGGCGTCTGGCTGCATGGCGAAGCCGTCGCGGCTGGCACCATGCTGGCGGCCGAGATGTCCTGCCGTCTGGGCTGGATGACGCAGGAAGATGTTGCCCGTACCGAGCGCCTGTTCAAGGCGGCGAATTTGCCGACGGTGCCGCCGGACCTAGGCGTGGACACCTATCTGGACCTGATGGGGCTGGACAAGAAGGTGGCCGATGGCAGGATTCGCCTGATCCTGCTGCAGGGCATCGGCAAGTCGCTCATGACTGGGGATTATCCGCAGGACGTGCTGCGCCAAACGCTGGCCCGCGCATGATGCCGCTCGCCCCCTACGCTGCCGATCCCGCACAATCCCGTGGCCGAACACTGGCTGAAGGGGCGCCCGAGGGTCGTAACGAGTTTCAGCGCGACCGTGACCGCATTATCCATTCGACGGCATTCCGGCGGCTGGAATACAAGACCCAGGTATTTGTGAATCACGAGGGCGACCTGTTCCGGACGCGCCTGACGCACAGCATTGAAGTCGCGCAGATTGGTCGCAGCATCGCCCGCAACCTCGGGCTGCACGAGGATCTGGTCGAGGCCATCGCGCTGGCGCACGATCTTGGCCATACCCCGTTTGGCCATGCCGGACAGGATGCGCTGAACGCATGCATGCAGGCCTATGGCGGCTTCGAACATAACCTGCAGTCGTTACGGGTGGTGGATGTGCTGGAACAACGCTATGCGGAGTTTGATGGCCTGAACCTCACGTTCGAGGTGCGGGAAGGCATTCTCAAGCACTGTTCGCTGCAGAACGCGCGACAACTGGGTGACGTTGGGCAGCGTTTCCTCGATAAGACCCAGCCGTCGCTGGAAGCGCAGGTTGCCAATCTGGCGGACGAAATCGCCTATAACAACCACGATGTCGATGACGGTCTGCGTTCAGGGCTGATTACGCTGGCCCAGTTGTCGGATGTCGAGGTGTTCGCCCGGCATCTGGGGGAAGTGAAAAGCCGCTACCCTGGACTGGGCGAGCGCAAACTGGTGCATGAAACCGTGCGGCGTATGATCAATGCGCTGGTGCAGGACCTGTGCCGTCAGAGTGGCGAGAACATCGCGCAGGCCAATCCGCAGCGCATCGACGATGTGCGGGCTGCCAGCCCCCTGATCGCTTTCAGCCCGGAAATGCAACGCCAGCAACGCGAACTGAAGCAGTTCCTGCGCGCCAACCTGTACCGGCACTACCGGGTCAACCGCATGAGCAGCAAGGCGCAACGCATCATCCGCGAACTGTTTGCCGTGTTCATGGAAGACACCACCCTGATGCCGGACGAGTTTCAGGACCGTGCCAAGGCCGACAAGCCGCGTGCCGTGGCCGATTACATTGCTGGCATGACCGATCGCTACGCCATTCGTGAGTATCGCCGTTTGTTTACCGTGGAAGAGCAGCCACTCTAGCTTTTCTGTACTAATTCAAGCGGGTGCGAGCTAACTAATGGCCGTTCCCAAAAAATCCCCGATCAAATACGTCACGGCCCCGGCTACCGTGCCGATCAGCAACATGCGCATGCCGCCCAGCACGGCGCCTCGGCCGGTGAAGAGCGAGAGGGTGGCACCGATGGCGAACAGGGCGATTGCGGTCAGGGTGACGGAGGCCAGCATGGCCTGGTGCTGCATCTCCAACAAAAACGGTAGCAGTGGAATCACGCCGCCGCCGACAAACGCAAAGAAGGATGACACTGCGGCGACCCAGGGGGAGCCGAGTTCATCCGGGTTCAGACCTAATTCTTCTCTCGCCAGGGTGTCCAGCCCCATCTCCGGGTCGGCGACCATGCGGCGGGCCATCGCCAGCGCTTCGTCTTCGGGCATGCCGCGGGCGCTGTAGATCAGGGCGAGTTCTCCCGCTTCTTCTTCCGGGTATTGGGCCAGCTCGTCGCGTTCGAGACAGATCTGATATTCGAACATCTCTCGCTGCGAGCGCATGGAGATGTATTCCCCCGCCGCCATCGAGAAGGCACCTGCCAGTAGGCCGGCCACGCCGGTCAGCAGAATCGCGCCATGGTCGCTGGCGGCCCCTGCGACGCCCATGACCAGGCAGGCGATGGAGACCAAGCCGTCATTGACGCCGAACACGGCGGCACGCAGCCCGCCGGAGGCGCTGCTGCCTCGATGGCTGGCGCCGACTTCGTCCAGCGAGGTGGGCATGGGGTGGCCACCCGGGTGCCGGCTGGAATATACCGACAGGCCGCGAATCTTGATCGCAGCGAGAATGGGCCGGACTTTGCGTGGGCCGAAGCGTTTCACCAGCCAGGCAACGACGCGCACGCGGGTGTCGGGTGTGTATTTGTCCGGTGCAGACTGCCCCGATTTTTTCAGTTCTGTCGCCCAAAGGGTGGCCTGGTGGTCAGCTTCCTTGGCGAGCTCAAGAAACAGCAACTGTTTGGGCGTGCCGCTTTCCTGATCGGAGATGATGCGGTACAGGTAGGCGGAGCGCTTTTCTTCTTTCCAGCTATCGAGGGCGTGCATGATGATCCTTAGGTCTCTTCATGGCGGCGGTAGCGCAGGGCTTCCGCGATGTGTTGCGATTGTACGACGTTGGTGCCTGCCAGGTCGGCGATGCTGCGCGCCACCTTGAGGATGCGGTGGTAGGCGCGGGCGGAGAGGTTGAGGCGAGTCATGGCCTGGCGCAGAAGGGTCATGCCGGCGTCGTCCGGTGTGCAGTGTTGTTCGATTTCCTGTCCGGCGAGTTGGGCATTGGCTTTGCCCTGACGTGCGAGTTGCTGCTGTCGGGCGGCTTCAACGCGGGCGCGGATGGTCGCGCTGGATTCGCCGCGGCTGGCAGTGGTGAGTTCGGCTTCTGGCAGCGCTGCGACTTCGACATGCAGGTCGATACGGTCGAGCAAGGGGCCGGAAATGCGGGCGCGGTAGCGGTGCACCTGATCGGGCGTGCAGCGGCACTTCTGGTTGTGGTGGCCGAGATAGCCGCACGGGCATGGGTTCATGGCGGCGATTAGCTGGAAGCGGGCGGGAAAATCGGCCTGCCGTGCGGCGCGGGAAATGGTGATGTGGCCGGATTCGAGCGGTTCGCGCAGGACTTCGAGTACGGATCGGGAAAATTCCGGCAGTTCGTCCAGAAACAGCACGCCGTGGTGCGCCAGGGAAATCTCACCCGGTTTGGGCGTGTTGCCGCCGCCCACCAGCGCGACGCCAGAGGCGGTGTGGTGTGGGCTGCGGAAGGGGCGTTGCTTCCAGCGCTCCTGCGTGAAACCGCCCACCAGCGACTGGATGGCGGCGGATTCGAGCGCTTCGTCTTCCGTCATGTCGGGCAGGATGCCGGGGAAGCGCGCCGCCAGCATTGACTTGCCGGTGCCCGGTGGGCCGGCCATGAGCACGCTATGGTCGCCGGCCGCGGCGATTTCCAGTGCGCGTTTGGGTAGCAACTGCCCTTTGACGTCGGCGAAGTCCGGATAGCTGGATATGCCGCTGGTGACCAGCGCTGCCTGCCTTGCCAGCGGAGTGTGGCCGGCGAGGTGGGCGCAGACTTCGAGCAGGGAGCGCGCGGGGTAGATGTCCGCGTGTTGTACCAGCGCGGCTTCGTGGGCGCTCTCGGTGGGCAGGATGAAGGCGCGGCCATCGCGGCTGGCCTTAAGCGTCATGGCCAGTGCTCCCCGCACCGGACGCAGTTCTCCGGTCAGCGCCAGCTCGCCGGCAAACTCGTGCTGGGCCAGCCGGTCCTGCGGGATTTGCCCGCTGGCGGCCAGAATGCCGAGCGCGATGGGCAGGTCGAAGCGACCGCTTTCCTTGGGCAGGTCGGCCGGTGCCAGGTTGACGGTGATGCGTCGCGCAGGAAATTCGAAACGTGACGTTTGCAGCGCGGCACGTACGCGATCCTTGCTTTCCTTCACCTCGGCTTCGGGCAGGCCGACGATCTGGAAACTGGGCAAGCCGTTGGCGAGGTGCACCTCGACTGTGACCAGCGGGGCATCCATGCCGGAGAGAGCCCGGCTGTGCAGCACGGCGAGCGACATCGGACGTCAGTCTTGATCGGTGGGGGGCGTTTCCAGCGCCGCGAGGCGGGCTTCCAGCGCCGTGAGTTGTTCCCGCGTGCGTTGCAGCACCTGGGTTTGCACGTCGAACTCCTCGCGGGTGACCAGGTCGAGCTTGGCGAAAACGCTTTGCAGCAGGGGCTTCAGATTTTTCTCGAGGTCGGCGACCGGAGATTCCGCGATTAGCCCGCTGATACGGCGGCTGATGTCGTCGATGATTTTGCTGTCCAGCATGGCGAACTCCTGATTCTGAAAACAAATCGCAGTTTATCAAAGAGCCCAGTTCTGTGCGTGCGGATGAGCGGCTGCACTCGTGTGGTGCGGTGGGTGCGGCAGATGCACTGCATGAGTGCCGGGCAGGGTGATGTTGTGAAGGTTTGTTGTGTAACATGATGAAAAATATCATTAAATAATCCTGGCACGAGGGTTGCTTGAGTGTGCATGCCTTAATTTCACAAACCTTATTTTTTATGCAACGAAAGGAAAGAGGATGAACAAGAAACTGATAGGTCTGCTCGTATTGGGCACGTTGTCGAATGCGGCAATTGCAGATGAAGCTGTCGCCCAGGCAACGGCAGAACCGGCATCTCCGCACACTTTCACTTACAACATCGGATTGTTTAGCCAGTACATCTTCCGCGGCCTGACCCAGACCGGAGAGGAACTGGCACTGCAGGGTGGCGTCGATTACTCCCACGCCAGTGGTTTCTATGCCGGCGCCTGGGCTTCCAACATCAGCTGGCTGGAAGACAGCAATGCATACAAGAACTCCAGTCTGGAACTGGATATCTATGGCGGCTACCGCAATACCTTCGGCGAGACCGGAATCGGCTACGACGTAGGTCTGCTGCAGTACCTCTATCCGGGCGACAAGGTGGCCGCGGCGACGATTGACGATGCCGAAACCACCGAAGTCTACGGCGCACTGAGCTGGAAGTGGCTGCAGGGCAAAGTGTCCTATGTCGTGTCGGATGATGCGTGGGGGGTGACGGATGCCGACGGCAGCTGGTATTCCGAACTGAACGCCAATGTCCCCATCGCTGAGAGCGGCTTCACTGTGATTGCTCACATCGGTCGTCAGAAATTTGACGGCGGCAGCCCGACCAGCCTGTCCGCCGCCGCGCTGGGGTGCAATGACAATGATTGCCTGAGCTACACGGACTGGAAGCTGGGGCTGAGCAAATCCTTCAGCAACGGGATCAACGTCGGCGGTTACTACACCGATACGAACGCCAAGCGGGCCGTCTGGACCGATGCGTCCGGTCAGAACCTGGGCGATAACCAGTTCACCGTATTCGTGCAGAAGGCGTTCTAAAGCGGCCAGCGGCGGCGTGACGGGCCAGCGCCCGGGCCGCCGCCTCTCAACACTTAAGTCAGGAGACTTTCATGAAATTCGTCACTGCCATCATCAAGCCGTTCAAGCTTGACGAGGTGCGTGAGGCACTCTCCGCCATCGGCGTGCAGGGCATCACCGTCACCGAAGTCAAAGGTTTTGGACGCCAAAAAGGCCACACCGAGCTTTACCGTGGCGCCGAATACGTTGTCGACTTCCTGCCCAAGGTCAAGATCGAGGCAGCCGTCAAGGACGACATGCTCGACCAGGTCATCGAAGCGATCGAAAAATCCGCCAGCACCGGCAAGATCGGTGACGGCAAGATTTTCGTGTTCGATGTTGAACAAGTCATTCGCATCCGCACCGGTGAAACCGGTCCGGAAGCCCTTTAAGGAGCCGATCATGAAGCGCTTTTTATCTGCTCTGATGTTGATGGGCGTGCTGGGTTTCAGCGGCCCGACGTTGGCGGAAGAGGCTGCTGCACCCGCAGCGGCAACCGAAGCCGTTGCCGCTGTGCCGGCAGAATCCGCATCGGTGGCCGAACCTGCTGCACCCGCGGCGGCTCCGGCAGGGTCAGCCCCTGCCGCGCCGGCAGCAACCCCTGTGCCGGAAAAAGGTGATACAGCCTGGCTGATGACGGCCACGCTGCTGGTCATCATGATGTCCATCCCGGGCCTGGCGTTGTTCTACGGCGGCCTGGTCCGCAGCAAGAACATGCTGTCGGTGCTGATGCAGGTGTTCTCGATTTTTGCCCTGATCACCGTGCTGTGGGCGATTTACGGCTACAGCCTCGCGTTCACGCCGGGCAACGCCTTCATCGGTGGCTTTGATCGCCTGTTCCTGAAGGGCGTGTTCGATCCGCAAACTGGTGCGGTGGCCAATGCTGGAACCTTCTCCAAGGGCGTCGTGATTCCTGAGTTTGCGTTCATCGCCTTCCAGGCCACGTTTGCTGCGATCACTGTCGCCCTGATCGTGGGTGCCTTCGCCGAGCGCATGAAGTTCTCTGCGGTGATGTTGTTCTCCGCGCTGTGGTTCACCATCTCCTACCTGCCGATCGCGCACATGGTCTGGTTCTGGCCGGGTCCGGATGCCTTCACTGATGCAGCAGCAGCTGAAGCGGCAGTCGCTGGCTCCGGCTGGCTGTTCCAGAAGGGTGCGCTCGACTTTGCCGGCGGTACCGTGGTGCACATCAACGCCGGTATTGCGGCGCTGGTGGGTGCTTTCGTGATCGGCAAGCGCATCGGCTACGGCAAGGAAGCCATGACCCCGCACAGCCTGA
>CAYUJU010000004.1:0-82107 GCA_964445115.1 uncultured Methylobacillus sp.
ATGTTGCCCTCCTGGATCAGGTCCAGGAACTGCAGGCCGCGGTTGGTGTACTTCTTGGCGATGGAGATCACCAGACGCAGGTTGGCCTCGATCATCTCGCGCTTGGCACGACGTGCACGGGCTTCGCCGGTGGACATCTGCTTGTTGATTTCCTTCAGTTCCTTGATCGGCAGGCCGACCTTGGCTTGCAGGTCCAGCAGACGCTGCTGGCGATCCATCACGTTGTGACGATGACGCTGCAGTTTCTCCGCGTAGGCCTTGCCGGAGGCGATTTCGCCCTCGAACCATTCCAGGTTGCCTTCGTTGCCAGGGAACACCTTGATGAAGTGCTGGCGCGGCATGCCGGATTGATCCACGCAGAAATCCATTATCTTGCGTTCGTGGGTACGCACTTCTTCGACCATCCTGCGCACACTGTCGCACAGGGCCTCGACCTGCTTGGCAGAGAAGCGGAACGCCATCAGCTCGTTGAGGATTTCATCCTGCAACGCCTTGTAGTTCTTGTGCTGGGAACCGTGCTTTTGCAGCATTTCCTGCTGCTTCTCGAAGGCGGCGCGGATCACGGCGAAACGCTTAAGCACTTCTTCCTTCAGCTCGGCCAGCGCAGCAGCGGAGATGGCGGCGGCCTTGCTGCCGTCTTCGTCATCTTCCTCCTCTTCGTCTTCCAGTTCGGGCTCTTCTTCGCCTTCTTCGCCAGCAGCCATCGCTTCGGCGACCCCCACATCGGCGTCGATCAGGCCGTCCACGACCTCATCCACGCGCAGTTCGTCGGTCTGCACCTTGTCGATCATCGCCAGCAATTCGGCAATGGTCGTCGGGCAAGCGGCGATCGCCTGCACCATGTGCTTGAGGCCGTCCTCGATGCGCTTGGCGATCTCGATTTCGCCTTCGCGGGTCAGCAGGTCGACAGTGCCCATTTCGCGCATGTACATACGCACCGGGTCAGTCGTACGGCCGAATTCGGAATCGACGGTCGACAGGGCCTGTTCGGCTTCTTCGACCGCATCTTCGTCGGTCACGGCCGGCGGCGCATCGGACATCAGCAGCGCTTCGGCATCCGGGGCTTCCTCATAAACCTGGATGCCCATGTCGTTGATCATGCCGATGATGCCATCGATCTGCTCGCTCTCCTGGATATCATCCGGGAGGTGGTCGTTGATTTCAGCGTAAGTCAGGTAACCGCGCTCTTTACCGAGCACGATCAGGGATTTCAGGCGCGAACGACGCACATCGGCATCGTTGCCAGACTGGACTTCAGACTTCTCGTTTTGTTGCTCTTCAGCCATGCTCGACCCCAAAACAGGTTGATGGGAAAACCTTGTATTATATATCAAAACGGCCCCTTCGAGGCCGCCAGAACTTCATGCCGCGCGAGAGCCTTAGCGCTTCGCGTGCCCCCAGCGACTCTCCTGCAACAGCGCCCTTTGCTCCGGCGTGAGCGCCTGCAAGCCTTTTTCCTGCGCCAGCAACAGCAGCTCCGCCGCCGTCGACACCTGTCGCTCCCACAGCACCTGCAGTTGCTGAAGCGCCCCGGCAAACTCCTCGTCCAACTCCAGCCCGTCATCCGCCTCCATCAGGGAGGCGCTCAATTCCCGGCGCAACGCATCCGGCATATTGTCCTGCACCGCATGCAGCAACGCTGCCGGGCTCAGTTGTGTACTCGCAGCTAACTCCACCATACGGCGCAGCAACTCGTCCTCAGGCGTCTTGCCGACCAGCAAGCGCATCTCCAGCCGACTCGCCAGCGCAGGACGCATCAGCAGCATCTGCATTAAACGGCGCACCAGTGTCGGCGGAGTGCGGCTCGCCTTGGCCGGGCCATTGTTTCGCCGCACCGCGGTTTGCCGCAGGCCGAGCGAACTCTCCAGCTCTTCGAGCGACATGCCGGCGAGTTCGGCGACACGCTTGCGCAGCAACAGCCCGAGACGAGGAGCCTGAATCTGCTTGAGGATAGGTTCGGCCTCGTTCAGAAAGCGCACTCGACTCTCCTGCGATTGCAGATCGTTCTCTTCACTCAACTTCTCGACGATGTACTGCGACAGCGGCATCGCCCCCTGCATGGCGCGCTCGAACGCCTCCTTGCCGTGTGCACGCACGTAACTATCCGGGTCGTGCTCCGGCGGCAGAAACAGGAAACTCAATTTCAACCCGTCCGTCAGCGCCGGCAGGCTGTTCATCGCCGCCCGCCAGGCCGCCTTGCGCCCGGCCGCATCGCCATCAAAACAGAACACGATGTCATCGGTCTGCCGCATCAGCTTGGTGATATGGAACGGCGTGGTCGCCGTCCCCAGCGCGGCCACGGCATAACCAATCTCGTACTGCGCCAGCGCCACCACATCCATGTAGCCTTCGACTACCAGGGCGCGATTGGCTTCGCGGATGGCGCGGCGCGCAATGAACAAGCCGTAGAGCTCATGCCCCTTCTGGAACAGCGGCGTTTCCGGCGAGTTCAGGTATTTGGGGCCGGCATCGTCGCCCTCACCGCCCAGCACGCGCCCACCAAAGCCGATCACCTGGCCTTTCTGGTCGTGAATCGGGAACATGATGCGATCACGAAAACGGTCATAGCGCCTGCCCTGCTCGCTGGTGATCACCAGCCCCGATTGGTTCATCGCCTCGGATTGGTAGTCGGGCAGGACGGTTTCCAGATTCTGCCAGCCCGACGGGGCGTAGCCGATCTGGAAGCGCGCCGCGATCTCCCCGCTCAAGCCGCGCCCCTTCAGGTAGGCAATCGCCTTTTCGGATTTCTTGAGCTCACCTCGGTAGTAGTGCATAGCGGTCTGCAGCACTTCATGCATACCCAGTGCCGCCTTCTGTGCGGCAATCTGCTCGACACTGCGGGTTTCCTGCGGCACCGTCATGCCGACTCGCTTGGCCAGTTCATGCACCGCATCGACGAAGCCCAGCCCCTGATACTCCATCATGAAACCGAGCGCCGTCCCGTGCGCGCCACAGCCGAAACAGTGATAGAACTGCTTGGTCGGGCTGACGGTAAAGGAGGGGGTTTTCTCGTTGTGGAACGGGCAGCAGGCAGAATAGTTGGCGCCCGCCTTTTTCAGCGGCACGCTGGCATCCACCACATCCACGATGTCGACGCGGTTGAGCAGTTCCTGAATAAAACTATCGGGGATGGCCATGACGGGAAATATAAAACAAAAAAGGAGCCTTAAGCTCCTTTTCGTTTCGGCGTGGAAGCGTGCGTACTAAGCACCCAACCTCGCCTTGATCAAGCCGGACATGCTGCCCATATCGGCACGCCCAACCACCAGCGGCTTCAACATGGACATCACCTTGCCCATATCCTTGATGCCAACAGCACCGGTCTCAGCCACCACCTTGTCCAGCAGCGCGGCGATTTCCGCCTCGGTCAGCGGCTGCGGCAGATACTCCTGCAGCACTGAGACCTCGTACTTTTCGGCATCCGCCAGATCCTGACGATTGGCTGCTTCGTATTGGCTGATCGAATCGCGACGCTGCTTGAGCATCTTCTCGATCGCCTCGATCACCTGCGTGTCGTCAAGCTCGATGCGCTCGTCGACTTCACGCTGCTTGATGGCAGCCTGCAGCAGCCGGATCGCACCCAGACGCGGAGCGTCCTTGGCGCGCATCGCGGCCTTCATATCATCAGAGATACGAACTTTTAATGTCACGGCAGTACAGTGGAATTAATAGAGCTTCGGCGGCAGGGTCTGGTTGCGCAGACGGCGGTACTGGCGCTTCACAGCAGCAGCAGCCTTGCGCTTGCGTTCCCAAGTCGGCTTTTCGTAGAACTCGCGAGCGCGCAGTTCGGTCAGCAGACCGGTCTTTTCCATGATGCGCTTGAAGCGGCGCAGGGCAACGTCAAACGGCTCGTTCTCTTTTACACGTACGGTAGTCATTGAAACCTTCTCTCCTTGAGAGACAACGAAAAAGTTTGCTATTCTATCCAGCAGTTTCCAATTAATCAATCATTTTCAAGGCTTAAGTCATTTGTTAGTTCTCGGCATCGAATCCTCCTGCGACGAAACCGGCATCGCGCTGTATGACACCGAACGCGGCTTGCTGGCCCATGCGCTGCACTCCCAGATCAAGATGCACGCCGAATATGGCGGCGTAGTACCGGAGCTTGCCTCGCGCGATCACATCCGCCGCGTGCTGCCGCTGACCGACAAAGTGCTACTGGAAAGCGGACTATCGCTGCAGGACATCGACGCCATCGCTTACACTCAGGGCCCGGGGCTCGCCGGGGCTTTGCTGGTCGGCACCAGCGTGGCCGAATCACTGGCATTCACGCTCGGCATCCCCGCCATCGGCGTCCATCATCTGGAAGGCCATCTGCTGGCGCCGCTGCTGGAAGACAATCCGCCCGCGTTTCCCTTCGTAGCCCTTCTGGTGTCCGGCGGACACACCCAGCTGATGCGCGTTTCCGGCATCGGCACCTACGAACTGCTGGGCGACACGCTGGATGATGCCGCCGGGGAAGCCTTCGACAAGACCGCCAAACTGCTGGGACTGGAATATCCGGGCGGACCGGCTGTCTCGAAACTGGCAGAACAAGGCAAACCCGGCAACCTGAGATTACCCCGGCCGATGCTTCACAGCGGCAACCTCGATTTCAGTTTCAGTGGATTGAAAACCGCCGTGCTGACCGCCTCACAAACGGACGTGGACCGTGCCGACATCGCTTACGCTTTTCAGGAGGCAGTAGTAGAGGTGCTGACGGCCAAGTGCATGGCCGCATTAGATCAAACAGGCATGGAACGCCTGATCGTCTCCGGCGGCGTAGGCGCCAACCGGCGACTGCGCGCGGCGCTGAACCAGGCAGCGGAGCGTCGCGGCTTCAGTGTCGCCTACCCGCGACTGGAGTTCTGTACTGACAACGGCGCGATGATCGCATTTGCCGGAGCGATGCGCCTCAAGCACCTCGAGGCTGACAACCACGCCTTCACGGTAAGGCCTCGCTGGGATCTGGCTGAACTCACCGCCCCCTGAGGATTATTTGGGTGGCTGGTCGCCCGGCGTCGGTTTCTTGAAACCGGATTCGGTACCATCCAGCAACTTGCGGATGTTGGTTTTGTGACGCCACACCAGCAGCAGCGAAATGACGAACACGGTCGCCGTCACGATGGTAAAACCTGAAATGGCGGCATACACCGGGGCGAACCCAGCGGCAATCAACGCGGACAGTGACGACACACGCCACATCGCAAACGCCAGAATCCAGGTCGCCAGCACACTCAACCCCAGCATCGGCGAGATCGCCAACAGCACCCCAGCGGCCGTCGCCACGCCCTTGCCGCCCTGAAAACCGTAAAACACCGGATACAGATGGCCGATGAACACCGCCAGCGCGACGGCACACACCCACGCCTGCGTCAGACCGAAGTGCTGCGCCGCCCAGACTGCCAGCCAGCCCTTGCCCGCGTCACCCAGCAGCGTGAGCAGTGCCGCAGCCTTTTTGCCGCTACGCATCACGTTGGTCGCGCCAGGGTTCCCAGACCCCACGGTGCGCGGGTCGGGCAGGCCAAACAGTTTACTCACGACGATCCCGAAGGCGATGGAGCCCAGCAGGTAGGCCCCAACGACAAAACCCCACTCATTCATCTCAGATACTCTAGAATTGATCAAAACTGGATTGTAAGCGATATGGACATTATTTTTCTCAGCGAAGTCAAAGTCGAAACCCGCCTCGGCGTGCCCGAATGGGAGCGCCTGAAACCGCAAACCATCGTGCTCGACATCGAACTCGCCATGCCGCACAGCCGCTCCTGTCAGACGGATGCCATCGACGACACCATCGACTACGGGCAGATCGTGTCACGCCTGCGCACAACCCTGGCAGAACACAGTTTCCAACTGGTAGAAGCGCTAGCGGAACATGCCTGCCAACTGATCCTCAAGGAATTCGGTACGCCATGGGTCAAGATCAAGGTAGGTAAGCCAGGCATCCTGCCGGGTGTCAGACAACTGGGGGTGGTGATCGAAAGAGGCGCACGGCCTGCATAAGGCCACTCCCGAAAACGAACAAGCCGGCAATCGCCGGCTTGTTGATTTATTGCGCTGAACTCTGAGTCTCAGACCCCGCCGAGGGCTGAGACCACCCGCCCCCCAAGGCCTTGAACAGGCTCACCACCGCAGCACGCTGGGCATTTTCAGCGTCGATACTGGCCAGCTTCGCCTGCAAGACCTGACGATCGGCATCCAGCACTTCGAGGCGACTGGAAACACCACCCTCATACCGCACGTTGGCGAGGCGCTGCGTTTCCAGCAAGGCTGCCACGCGTGCAGATTCCGCCTTGAGCATATCCCGTCCCGCCACCTGCGCGTTGAGCGCATTGCGCACGTCACCGAAAGCGTTGGCGATGGCTTTCTGATAGTTGGCCAGCGCCTGCGCACGTCTCGCCTCCGTGCCCTTGACGTTGAAATCCAGCCGCTTGGCGTTGAAGATCGGTTGTGCGAGACCGAGCGCAAACTGGAAGATACCGGCCGGACTGGTGAACAGCTTGGCCAGCGTCGCGCTTTCAAATCCCAGATAGCCGGTGAGCGAAATCGCCGGGAAATACTCGGCGCGTGCCGCATCGATACGCGCGTCCGCGGCCAGCAGGTTTTGCTCGGCTTCGCGAATATCCGGTCGGCGCAGCAACATTTCCGACGGCAAGCCATCCGGCACCCAGAGCGCTTCCATGGCCGCGATGCTGCCGCGTGCCATCTTGCCTTCCATCACCTCGCGCGGCGAGCGCCCCAGCAGGATGGCCAACACCGATTCCAGATTTTCCTGGCCCTTGAGCGCGCCGGACAACTGGGCGCGAGCCGCCGCCACTTCCGCTTCAGCCTGACGAATGTCGTATTCGGAGCCAACACCGGCTTTGAGGCGGACATTCAGGAGCGCGAGGGCCTCCTCACGGCTTTTCAGAACGTCGCGAATCACGGCGACCTGCGCATCTGCAGCCAGCAGGTTGAAATACTGCTGAGCAACGTCCGCGGTCAGGGTGAGTCGCACGGTATCGCGACTCGCCTGCGCTGCCAGCAGCTGGGCACGGGCCGCATCGCTGGCGCGGCGGAATTTGCCCCACACGTCCAACTCGTAGCTAGCATTCACGGTCACGCGCGCATTGTTCTGCTGGCGCTGCATGCCGGCGAACATGGGCGTTGCTGTCACCTCCGAAATGCCGGTACGGCTGCCTGCGCCATTCGCAGACACGACGGGATAACGGTCGGCCTCGGCGATGCCCAGCGTGGCTTCGGCTTCCAGAATACGCGCAGCCGCCACGGCTACATCGTGGTTATGCTGCAGGGCTTCGTCGACCAGTTGATCCAGCACCGGATCCTGGAACAGGGTCCACCAGCGCTCACCGGCCTCACTGGCCTGACGCGCGCCCTCAACACTGCTCCAGCTTGCAGGCACCAGCGGCTCGGGGCGCTCGTGCGTCGTCTGCAGCAGACTGCACCCCGGCAACAGGGCAGCCGTTACGGCAATAGCGAGTATGGATTTACGCATGAATTTCCTCTTTTTTCTTGTCGTTGCGTGCAATCAGCTTGTAGAACAGCGGCACGAAGAAGATGGCCAGGAAGGTTGCGGCAAGCATACCCCCCATCACGCCCGTGCCAACCGACTGCCGTGCCCCTGCCCCTGCACCGGTCGAAATCGCCAGCGGCAGCACGCCAAGGATAAAGGCCATCGAAGTCATCAGGATCGGCCGGAAGCGCAACCTTGCTGCCTCCAGCACCGCATCGTAGGCCGACATGCCATCCTCGTGCTGCTTCATGATCGCGAACTCCACAATCAGGATGGCGTTCTTTGCTGCGAGACCCAGCAATGTGACCAGACCAATCTGGAAATACACATCGTTCGTCAGCGGCGGAATCGGCACGCCGGGCAGCAGCACGGCATACGCCAAATTACGCACCCAGACCATGGCTAGCGCACCGAACAGGCCGAACGGCAGCGCCAGCAATACGGCGAACGGCAACGTCCAGCGCTCATACAACGCCGAGAGAATCAGGAACACCATCACCACCGCCATACCCAGCGCCAAGCCAGAGGCCCCAGTCGAACGTTTTTCCTGATAGGACGCCCCGCTCCATTCGTAGGAGAAATCCGGCGGCAGCACTTCCTTCATGATCTGTTCCACACGCGCCAGCACTTCGCCTGAAGACACGCCCGGCACACCCGACCCCAGCACCGTGACTGAGGGCAGGTTGTTGAAGCGGTTCAAGGTCTCAGGCCCGGTGCTGTACTTCACCGTAGCGAAGGCTGACAGCGGTACCATCTGGTTGTTGGCGCCCCGCACGTGCAGCGCGCCGATATCCTCCGGCCGCTTGCGGTACTCGGAATCCGCCGACATCAGCACCTGCCAGGTCCGGCCGTACTTGTTGAAGTCGTTGACGTAGTAGGTCCCCAGCGTGGCCGACAGCGTATTGAACGCCTCTTCCAGATTCACCCCGAGTGCCGCCGCGCGGGAACGATCGACGTCCACGTACAACTGCGGTGTCTGGGCGCGCCACAAGGTCTGCACGAAGGCGAACATCTTGTCCTGCGATGCCTTGGCGATGAAAGCCTGCACCACTTCGTTGGTACGCTGGGTACCGCCTTCGCCACGGTTCTGGATGTTGACCTCGAAACCGCCCGAATTGCCCAGCCCGAAAATGGCGGGCGGGTTAAACGCCAGGGCCAGCCCTTCCTTGATCCCGGCCGTCTTGCCGTAGAACTCGCCGACCAGCGCCCCCGAAGGCAGGTCGCGCTCTTCCCATGGCTTCATCGAAGCGAAAATCGTTGCGGCACTGTTCTTGAACGACCCTCCCAGGAAATCCATGCCGGTAAAGGCCACGGCGAACTCATTGGCCGGATTGGACTTGATCGCCTCCGTCACCTGCTGCACCACCTTGTCGGTGCGCTGCAGGCTCGCACCATCCGGTAAAAATACAGCCGCAATGTAGAAGCCCTGATCTTCGTCAGGCACCAGCGAGGTCGGCGTGGCACGCCACAATTGGACCGTCACCAGCACCATCCCGACGAACAACAGCACGCCGACCACGGCGCGCTTCAGCATCCAGGCCACGCCGGCCGTGTAATGGCGGGTCATCCAGCTGAACACGCGGTTGAACCACTGAAAGAAGGGGCCGACCTGTTTGTGTTCGGGCTTGAGGATGGTCGCACACAAGGCGGGCGTCAACGTCAGCGCCACTACGCCGGAAATCATCACCGAGATGGAAATGGTGATCGCGAACTGGCGATACAACTCGCCAGCCAGACCGCCGATGAAAGCGATCGGCACAAACACGGAGATCAACACCAGCATGATGGCGATCACCGGTCCGGTCACTTCGCGCATCGCCTCGATCGCCGCCGCGCGCGGGGAAAGTCCATGCTCATGCATCAGACGTTCGGCGTTCTCCAGCACCACGATCGCATCGTCCACCACAATCCCGATCGAGAGCACCATCCCGAACAAGGTCAGGGTGTTGATGGAATACCCCAGCAGATACAGTCCGGCGAACGTACCGATGAGCGACACCGGCACAGCCAGCGTCGGAATCAGTGTCGCACGCAGGTTCTGCAGGAACAGCAGCACCACCAGGAACACCAGTACCATGGCTTCGAACAGCGTCTTCACGACCTCGCGGATGGAGACCTTCACGAAACGGGTCGTGTCGTACACCACAGCGCGCTCCAGCCCGGCCGGGAAACGGGTAGCCAGTTCCGCAACGGTTTGGTTGACCTCCTCCGCAACGCCCAGCGCGTTGGCACCCGGTTGCAGGAATACCCCCACCAGCGTCGCCGGCTTGCCGTTCACCCGACCGATAAAATCGTAATCCTTCGATCCCAACTGTACTCGAGCGATATCCTTCAGGCGCACTTCGGCCCCTGACGCACTGGCCCGCACGATGATGTCCTCGAAGGCCTTCACGTCGCTCAGGCGACCCTGGGTCGTAATGGTGTAGACCAGATCCTGGTCACCGCCATTGGGACTTTGGCCGATCTTGCCCGGCGCGAACTGTGCGTTCTGACTAGTGATCGCACTCGCGACCTCCCCGACGGAGACCCCCAACTGCTTCATGCGGTCTGGCTTCAGCCAGATGCGCATGGCATAGTCCTTGGCCCCGAAAATCTGTACGTTGGTCGTGCCGGGAATACGCTTGATGCGGTCCAGCACGTTCAACGTGACGTAATTGCTGATGGCCAGATCGTCCATCGTGCCATCAGGCGAAGTAAACGCAATCACCTGCAGGAAAGAGGATGAGCCCTTCTCAACGGTCACGCCCTGCCGTCTCACCTCTTGTGGCAGACGTGTCTCAACCTGTTTGACGCGATTATTGACGTTCAGCGCCGCCTGGTCGGCATCCGTACCAATATCAAATGTGACCTGAATTTCCAGCACGCCGCTGGAGGCCGAGGTCGAGTGCATGTACATCATGTGCTCGACGCCGTTGATCTGCGACTCCAGTGGTGCCGCGACGGTCTGCTCCAGCACCTCGGCCGAAGCGCCGGGATACACGGCACGCACCGTCACCACCGGCGGCGCGATCTCCGGGTATTGCGCGATGGGCAGGCTGCGCATGGCAGCCAACCCCGCCAGCACGATGAAGATGGACAGCACCGCCGCGAAAATCGGGCGATTGATGAAAAACTTCGAAAAATTCATGATCTGCCCCGCTTAACTGCCACTGGCCGGCGTCGCTGCCGGAGTTGCAGGCTTCGCCAAGCTGACCGGCGCACCGGGACGCAATTTCATCAAGCCTTCGACGATGACCTGATCGCCAGCCTGCAGCCCACTACGCACCACCCACATCCGTTCGCCAGCCGCATCCAGGACCCACTCGCCCACCTCGATCGGGCGGGGCTCGGACACCGTGGCACCCTCCTTGTTCTTGACCGCGACCATGACCATCTTGCCCTTCGGGCCTTCGATCACGGCACGTTGCGGCACAGTCATGGCGTTGGGGCGTGTCGCACCCTCCAGAATCACGCGCACGAACAGGCCGCTCTTGATCTCACCCTTGGGATTGGACAACTCCGCACGCGATTCCATCGTACCGGTCTGGGCACTGATCGTCGGCGAGGTAAAGTTCACTTTTCCCGTCACGCCAATAGGCGTCCCGTCGCGTTGCAGCAGCCTCACCTGGTAGCCGCCGGCTGGCAGCACCAGTTCGCCACTGGCAATCTCTTTTTCCTGACGCTGGCGCTCCGCATCCGGCACATTGAAGGTCACATACAAGGGATCCAACTGCACCAGCGTGGTCAACAGGCTATCACCCGTCACGTTCACCAGCGAACCTTCCTGACGTAACGCTCTGCCTGCAACCCCGCTGATCGGCGCCTTGACGCTGGCGTACTCCAGATTCAACTGCGCCTCGCGCCATTGCGCGCGCGCCTGTTCCAGACGCGCCCTGGCCGCCTGTACTTCCGCGCCACTGACTTGTGCCGAAGAAGTCGCATCATCCGCTTCCTTACGGCTGATCGCTTTTGCCTCGGCCAGCGTGGTCATGCGGTCCCGCTCGCGTTGGGCCTGCGCCGCCGTGGCCTCGGCACGCGCGATATCCGCCTCCGCCGTCACGACGGCAGCCTTTGCGCTGGACACCGCGAGTGCCAGCGGGCGCGGATCCAGCTGGAACAACGGCTGCCCCGCCTTGACCAACGTACCCTCTTCATACAAGCGTTTGTCGACGTGCCCAGTCACTCTGGCGCGGACTTCAACCTCACGCGAACCGACCGTCTGACCGACGTATTCATACGTGACGGGAACCGTGCCCACCTTGACTTCCGACACCACCACCTCCGGCGGCGGCATGCTGGCCATCCCATGCCCCGCGCCTTCCTCAGGTGACTTGGAACAGGCGGCCAGCATGGCCAGTAACGCCAGTGCAGCCGCGGCGCGTGTAAAGGAGTGGTCGAAACGACGATAAGCCAACATGGAGTTTTCCCCGCATAATTTCACGCCATGCGTCGGCGTGATACGGCAGCCGGAAATACGACTGCAATCCTGATAGCGGCGGATTATACATACGTTCATGAGTGTATGTAAGAGACATATGTTACAATGCTCTTGTTTTATTTAAGGTTTTATCCGGAGAGCATCGCGCACATGGCGAGAAAGACCAAGGAAGAAGCACTGGAAACCCGTCACCGCATCCTCGATGCAGCCGAGGTCGTGTTCCAGCGCAACGGGGTTTCCCGTACCTCGCTGGCTGACATCGCCACCGAGGCCGGCGTCACGCGCGGTGCCATCTACTGGCATTTCGAGCACAAGGTCGACCTGTACGACGCGATGATCCAGCGCATCATCGCCCCATTTGAATTACGCCTCGAAGAATTGCTGCAACACCAGCAGGACAACCCGCTCGAATTCGTTCGTAACTTGGTACTGTCTATTCTGCATGATCTTGTTCACGACCCGCGTCATTTCCGCGTCCTGGAAATTGCATGGCACAAGTGTGAATACGTTGGCGAAATGGCACGCATCCGTGACCAGCACATGGAAT
Organism: uncultured Methylobacillus sp.; assembly: GCA_964445115.1. Taxonomy (GTDB): domain Bacteria; phylum Pseudomonadota; class Gammaproteobacteria; order Burkholderiales; family Methylophilaceae; genus CAIJXJ01. The sequence continues at coordinate 12,460 of CAYUJU010000004.1, forward strand.
GCGGCAACCGCTTCCTGGATATCATGGAAAAGGCCCTGCAACTCGCCCTGGAACGCGGATATCTCGGCAAGAACGCCTGCCCACGCCGAGCCTCCATAGGCCTGATGGCATTAATGGATGGTCTGGTCGTCAACTGGACACTCAATCCGAACCTCTTTCCGCTCGACGAGATGGCCAGCAATCTGGTCGACACTTTCATTGCAGGACTCAACGCCCCCGCCCAAGCCCACTGAAACCCCTGTTCACCCTCTCGGGTGGTGGATCGCATGTAACTGCTTCAAACGCTCACGCGCCACATGCGTGTAAATCTGCGTCGTGGAAATATCGGCATGCCCCAACAGCATCTGCACCACCCGCAAATCTGCCCCGTGGTTCAAGAGGTGTGTCGCAAAAGCGTGCCGCATCACGTGCGGGGATAAAGGTTTCAGAATCCCGGCCTGCCGCGCGTAGCGCTTGATCAGGTACCAGAATGCCTGTCGCGTCATCGCTTGACCTCGTTGCGTAACAAACAGACTTTCCGACAAACGCCGTTCCAGGATCATCGGCCGCGCCTCGGCAAGGTAACGCCGGATCCAGTCCAGCGCCTCCTCTCCCAGCGGTACCAGCCGTTCCTTGCTGCCCTTGCCCATCACCCGCACCACCCCCATGTCCAGGCTGACTTCACTGACCTTTAGCGTCACCAGTTCCGACACGCGCAGCCCCGTGGCATAGAGGGTTTCCAGCATGGCACGATCCCGCAGACCGATCGGCTGCTCGGTGTCGGGCGCTTCCAGCAAATGCTCGACCTCTTCCTCGCTCAGGCTTTTGGGAAGACTGCGTGGCAATTTGGGGGATGCCAACTGCAGCGTCGGGTCGTGCACTAATTGCCCATCCCGCACCATCATTCGGTAAAAACGCCGCAAACTGGCCACCAACCGCGCGACGCTCCGCGGCTTCACCTGCGGGAAGCGCGCCGCGAGGTAGCGCTCAAGATCGACCCGCTCGACCGCCAACAGCGATTTGCCAGCGTGTTGATCCAGCCACACCGAGAACTGGGCGAGATCACGCCGATAACTTTCGAGCGTATTGCGCGACAGCCCCTCTTCAAGCCATAGCCGGTCGATAAAGGTATCAAGCAGCTCCGGAGGCGCTTTCATGTCTGAGCAACCATGTCTTGATCGAAAGCGCGGCAGCACGCCGCCCCCGCATGAAGCCACCGAGCCCGGTACGGGCCACGACCCGATGACAGGGAATGATCAGCGGCAAGGGATTGGCTCCACAGGCATTGGCAACGGCACGCGGCCCGGAACCCACTTTTTCCGCCAACTGCGCATAGGTCAGCGTGCGCCCTGCCGGGATATCGGCAATCGCTCGCCAGACGCGCTGCTGGAAGGGCGTTCCTTGCAGGCCGCAGGGGATATCGAACGAGGCGCGCGGGTCCCGGAGATAGGCTTGCAGGGCCTGATTCAATTGCGCGACCAGCGGATGCGAGGAATTCATCAGAACGGCATCGTCCCCGAGGAATTCCAGACGGGTCACACTTGTCGCATCGACGCAGATACCCAGCGCGCCAAAGGGCGTTTCAAATACCGCATCGAAGCTGGAGGGCAGAGGTTTCACGCGGTCATGTTACCTGAATCATATGGCACGTTGCGTTCAGTACGATACAAAAAACAAAACCCCCAAGCCGCAAAGCATTGGGGGTTTTTGTCATACCACTGCAATTTACTCTGCAGCGATTTCCTTCTCGCGTGCCTGCAGCTTTTCCTTGATGCGTGCGGACTTGCCGGAACGCTCGCGGAGGTAGTACAGCTTGGCGCGGCGCACATCACCACGACGCTTCACTTCGATGCTGGCAATCAGCGGGGAGTATGTCTGGAAAGTACGCTCCACACCTTCGCCAGAAGAAATCTTGCGAACGATGAAGGAGGAGTTCAGTCCCTTGTTACGCTTGGCGATCACCACGCCTTCGTATGCCTGGACGCGCTTACGGGTACCTTCCACCACGTTCACGCCGACGACCACGGTATCACCCGGGGCGAAGTCAGGGATGTTCTTGCCGAGGCGGGCGATTTCTTCCTGCTCCAGCATCTGGATAATGTTTGCCATTTCTCAGTTCCTTTTAATTGTGAGGATCTTGTTCCTGCTCATACTCCGCGAGCAGCCGAGATTCCTCTTTCGTCAACGACCTTACGGCCAATAAATCCGGGCGCTTGTCCCGGGTCCGCCCCAGCGATTGTTTCAACCGCCAGCGCTTGATCTCTTTATGGTGTCCGGACATCAACACATCCGGCACCTTGATACCTTCATACACTTCCGGACGCGTGTAGTGCGGACAGTCCAGCAAGCCATCCACGAAGGAGTCTTCCACCGCCGAATCTGCGTCACCCAGCGTTCCAGGCAACTGCCTCACCACCGCGTCGATCAGCACCATGGCCGGCAGCTCACCGCCAGACAACACATAGTCTCCGATCGAGTATTCTTCATCCACTACACGCTGCAACAGGCGCTCATCCACGCCCTCGTAGCGGCTCGCCAACAGCACCAAACCAGGCTCTTTGGACAGCGCCAGCACAGCCTCATGCGTCAACGGTCTGCCCTGCGGGGACAGGTGGATCACCTTAGGGTGAGTTACACCTGCCTCTTGTTGCCGCAGTTTTGCTGCGTTGATCGCCTTTTCCAACGGCTCCGCCAGCATCACCATGCCCGGGCCGCCACCGTAGGGTCGATCATCCACGGTCTTGTAACTGTCCATCGTAAAATCCCGTGGATTCCACAACGTCAGATCGTAAATCTTTTTTTCCAGCGCGCGCGAGGTGACCCCATATCGGGAGAGCGCCTCGAACATCGGCGGGAACAGCGTTACCACATCAAACTGCATGCCGGGTGTCGCTTGACTCAAAAGTCCGCATCCCAGTCCACCAGCATGCGCTTGGCCGCCAAGTCCACTTCCAGCACCACCTGATCGATGAACGGTATCAGGCGTTCACGCTCGCCCTTGACCACCATCACATCGTTGGCGCCCGTCGCGAACAACTCGGCGACTCGGCCGAATTTCACCTGCTGCAGATTTTCGACTTCCAGCCCGACCAGATCCGACCAGTAATACTCGTCTTCCTCGGTGGCTGGCAATTCATCACGCGGCACCGCGACCGGCTTGCCCTTGAGCTTGAAAGCCTGGTCGCGATCCTCGACACCTTCGAACTTGGCGACCAGATGATCGCCATGCACCTTGGCTTCCTTGACGGAAAACGCTTGCCAGCCAGCTTCGGTTTGCACCCACCACACCGGATAGTCGAACAACCCATCCAGCATTTCAGTATCGGGATGGATATTCACCCATCCACGCACGCCGTATGGGACGGCAACCCGTCCCATCACCACCAACTCAGGCGGCGACAAGGGGTTTACGCAGCCTTGGCAGCTTGCTTGACCAGCAGCGCAACGCGGTCAGACAGTTGAGCACCGTTGTCGCGCCAGTAAGCGATACGCTCGCTGTTCAGGCGCAGACCTTCCTGGCCTTCGGCAGCGGTCGGGTTGTAGAAGCCTACGCGCTCGATGAAGCGACCGTCGCGACGATTGCGCGAATCAGCCACTACCACGCTGTAGAAGGGGGATTTCTTCGCGCCACCGCGGGCGAGACGAATGATCACCATAGTGTTATCTCTTTAGCAAATTAACAGAAAGGGGCGGATTTTACGTTATTTTTTAGTGTGTTGGCAAGACATTACTGCATACCACACACAGACCCCATTCCGACGCGAAAAATCTATCGTGACGGGTGCTGGTAGGGTGTGGGATCCGCCAGCCCGGCAGCCGCGAATCCGGCGCGGCGGAATCGGCAGGAATCGCACACGCCGCACGCATGGCCCGCACTGTCCGCCTGATAACACGACACCGTGATGCCGTAATCCAGCCCCAGCGCATGGCCGCGCTGGATGATTTCCGCCTTGTTGAGATCGATCAACGGCGCGTGAATGTGCAATCGCTGCCCTTCGACTGCCGACCTGGTGGCCAGGTTGGCCATGCGTTCGAAAGATTCGACGTACTCCTTGCGGCAATCGGGATAGCCGGAATAATCCAGCGCGTTCACGCCGATGAAAATGTCGTTCGATCCCAGCACCTCGGCCCACGCCAGCGCGAGCGACAACATGATGGTGTTGCGCGCGGGCACGTAGGTCACGGGAATCCCCTCGCTATGCGCTTCCGGCACGGCGATACTGGTATCGGTGAGCGCCGATCCGCCAAACGTGGAAAGATCCAGTTGAAATACCCGGTGCTCGGCTGCACCCAGTGCATTGGCCACGCGCTTCGATGCTTCCAGTTCGGCGACGTGGCGCTGGTGATAATCGAAGCTCAGACAGTAACAGGCATAGCCCTCACTCTTGGCAATGGCCAGCACAGTGGCCGAGTCGAGCCCACCCGAGAGAAGTACGACAGCTTTCTTCATTTACCCGGCGTCTCGCCCCAGAGGATTTTGTGCAACTGCACCTGCATGCGCACCGGCAGCTTGTCCTGCAACACCCAGTCCGCGAGGTCGGTGGGCTTGAGCGAACTGTAGACTGGCGAAAACAGCACGCGACACTTGTCCGCGACGCCGCGCTCAGCCAGCACCTGCCGTGCCCAGTCATAATCCGCGCGGTCGCACAGCACGAACTTCACTTCATCCTTGGCTTGCAAATGGTCGAGATTGCCCCAGAGATTCTTCTCCACCTCGCCGGAGCCGGGCGTCTTGATGTCGAGGATAATGGAAACGCGCGGATCGACCTTGCTGATATCCATGGCGCCGCCGGTTTCCAGCGACACGTCGAAGCCGGCATCACACAATTTCTGCAGCAAGGGCAGACATTCCTTTTGCGCCAGCGGCTCGCCACCGGTCACCGTGACGTACCTGGCCCCGAAGCCCGACACCCGCTCGACGATCTGTTCCTGCGTCATGTTCTCGCCGCCCTGAAACGCATAAGCGGTGTCGCAATAGCCGCAGCGCAGCGGGCACCCGGTCAGACGCACGAACACGGTGGGCAAGCCCACACGGGACGATTCTCCCTGCAGGGAGTGGAATATTTCGTGAACCTTGAGCAAGACTGAAGCGACTAATTCTTGGACTTGACCGATTCCAGCACCGCCAGGCGCTTCTTCGCCAGCGGCGCAGCATCGCTCAAGGGATATTTGGACACGATCTCGCGCAAGGTCTGCTTGGCGTTATCGATTTCGGACAATTGAATTTGACTATTCGCCATGTTGTACATGGCGTCCGGCACCTTATGGTTATCCGGATACTGCTTGATCAGCTTTTGCTGGGCGGCAATGGCTGACTTGAAATTCTTCTGGGAAAAATAGGAGTACCCCACCCAGTACTGCGCAGGTGCGGCAAACTTGCTGGACGGATAGGTCTCGAGGAATTTCTCGAACGCCTCGACCGCCTCCTTGTGCTTGCCCGCCTTGGAAAGTTCCAGCGCGCTTTCGTAGCTCTTCAGTTCCGCCGCACTATCAACCGCCGGGGCTGTCGCGGCCGGTGTTGTCGCGGGAGCCGTCGCCGAGGCATCTGCCGGCTTGGTTGCCGTGGCGCCACCTTCGAGCTTACGCATGCGACCATCGAGGTCGGCATAGAGATCCCGCTGGCGCTGCTGCGCCAGCTCGATCTCGTGGCTGTTGACTTCCAACTGGCCGCGTAGCTTGCTGATCTCGGCATTCAGACGATCAATCTGCGACAGCAGGTCAATCGTCTGGTTCTTCTGATCATTCAGGCGCTGCTCCAGCGCCTGGCGTGCCTTGTCGGAAGCCTCCAGCTTGGCCTGCAGTTCCGTCAGCCGCGGATCCTGCGTCTCCTTGACATACTTGCGCAGCTTGACGATTTCGTCACGCGCGTCGTTGTCGGCGAACAGAGCCGCCTGAGAGGTGCCGCAGAAAATCAGCAGCAGGAGCGGAAGCAGCAGGCGCATGGATTACTCGCCAGCGTAGACGAAGTCAGCGCGACGGTTCTGCGACCAGCAGGACTCAGCCTGCTCGCTGCAACGCGGCTTTTCTTCACCGTAGCTCACGGTTTCGATCTGCTTGTCGGAAGCGCCGTTCAGGTTCATCACCTTCTTCACTGCTGCGGCACGACGCTGACCCAGCGCCAGGTTGTACTCACGGCTGCCACGATCGTCGGCATTGCCTTGCACGAACACCTTGGCGTTCGGGTTGGCGACCAGGTACTTGGCATGTGCTTCCACCAGCGGACGGTACTCGGCCTTGACTTCATCCTTGTCGAAGTCGAAGAACACGTTGCGCTTGGACAGGATGTTGTTCGGGTCGGTCAGCGGGTTGACTGCAACATTGGAGGTCGTCGCTGCGGAAGACGTTGCGCTGCTGTCGGTGGTAGCAGCTTGCGGGGCGGTCTGGGTTGCCGGGCTCTTGTCCTCGACGGCCGCCTTCGGCTCTTCCTTCACCGGCTTGCTGGAACATGCCGCCAGCAGGGACACCAGGGCCACGCTCATGATCAGTTTCTTGTTCATTTTTACTCTCCTTCTAAAAAATCAAAAAAATCGGTACCGGGTTGATGCAACAGACATTATTTTGTCCACGGCCCCCAGGAGGGCTCGCGCACGTCGCCGCCGGCTTCGCTCAGGCGTTGCTTGGTTCGCCCATCGGCAGAGACGATGGACATGACGCCACGGCCATTGACATTGGTCGCGTACAGGATCATGCGGCCGTTGGGCGCAAAACTGGGGGACTCGTCCTGCGCGGACTCGCTCAGCAGTTGCACCTGGCCGGTGGACAGTTCCTGCTGCGCCACGCGGAACTTGCCGGCCTCACGCCGCACATATGTCAACAGCTTACCATCCGGCGATACATGCGGACTGACATTATAGGCGCCTTCGAACGTCACACGCTGCGCATCGCCGCCCAATGTTGACATCCGATAGATCTGCGGGCTGCCGCCACGGTCGGAGGTGAAATAAACCCACTTGCCGTCAGGCGACCAGTCAGGCTCGGTATCGATCGCGCTGCTGCGCGACAACTGCTTGAGCCCGGTGCCATCGGCGTTGATCAGGTAAACCTGCGAGTTGGCGCCGTAGGTCAGCACGATAGCGAGGCGACTGCCATCAGGCGACCAGGCCGGGGCACTGTTGTTGCCCTTGAAATTCGCCAGCACGGTACGCTGACCGGTTACCAGGGACTGAACAAAGATGACAGGCTTTTTCTTTTCAAACGACACATAGGCCAGCTTGGTGCCATCGGGTGACCATGACGGCGAAATAATCGGCTCGGTCGAAGCCAGCACAGTTTGCGGGTTGGCACCGTCCGCGTCCGCCACCTGCAGCTGGAAACGGTTACCCTGCTTGACCACGTAGGTGATGCGGGTGTCGAACACGCCTTTTTCACCGGTCAGTTTTTCGTAGATGACGTCCGCGATCTTGTGTCCGGTCGTGCGCATCTGGTTCGGCGCGATGTCGTATTCCAATCCCGCCAGCGTGGTTTGCTTCAATACATCCAGCAAACGGAAGGTGACTTTCAGGCGATTGCCCGGACGCGGTTCCACCTTGCCCACCACCAGCGCCTGCGCTTGCAGCGCGGCCCATTCGGGGTATTTCACTTCCGCCACGTCATGCGGCTGGTTGGCCACGCCACGGGTTTCCAGCGCACGGAACAGGCCGCTACGGCGCAGGTCGGCATTGATGATGGTTGCCAGATTCTCGGTCTGTGTCTGTGCAAAAGGCACGACAGCGATGGGGATCTGTTGGGCCGCACCACCGACGATTTCGATGTCCAGCGCAGCCTGTGCACGACCACAGAATGCGGCCAACAGCATCAGGGAAGAGAGAAGTGCGTTTTTCAGCATGGTCGTCATTATAAATCAGAACCCTAGGTAAAACACCCGACGCAGGAAAGTCAGGGGTTGTGACTGTTTTGGTTATTAGTCGTTGGGGCGGAACTTCAGTTTAAGTTCGCGAAAATGGGCAAAAAGTTCCGGATCAGCAGGCACAGGCAATCGCTTGGCTAAAATGGCGCGCACCACCGCATCATCACAAGGAGGAATGCCGCTCCCTGATTTCACTCTCGGATCCCCTATCACATCCCCAGTTGGCATCAAGTTCACTTCAACCTCCAATACTGGCTTGCCGTTACCACAAACTTTAGGATTCACGTAGCTCCTGATCTGGGCAACAATTTTTGCCGTAGCAGCATCCAGCGCCTTACTGGACCCGGCAGCGGCTTGCGCCTGCGCATTCTTCGCGGCAGCAATCTGCCGCACTTCCCTATCCTGTGCCTGAGAGGGGTCATCCTCTTCCAGCATCGCCCGCTTCAACGCTTCCAGACGCTTCGCTTCCTCTTTCTTCGCCTGTTCCTTGGGATCGACCTTGGGCTTCACTTCTTTCGGTTTTTCTTCCTTGGGTTTTTTCTCGGGCTTCACCTTGACCGGCGGCTTGGGCTTGACCTGAATTTCCGCCTTGGGCTCAGGCGGGGGCGGCGGCTCGGGCTTGGGTTCCGGCTGCGGTTCGGGTTTGGGCTCGACCACAGGCTCAGGTTTGGGGGGCGTCGGCTGCGGTTTGGAAACCGGGACGCTATCCCACAGCTCGACTTCTGCGACCTGCATGGGTTGTACGCTTTTCAGGGTAAACGTCATCACCAGCAACCCGAAGAACACGGCGTGTACCAGCAACGACAGGGCGCCTGCCTGCCACATCACCTGGTTTTCGCGGGGGCGGATATGCGTCATGACGACCTTATTGCGCAGGCTGCAACAGCAGACCGACCTTTTCGACCTTGCCCTGCTTGAGCATGTCCATGACCCCGATCACCTCCTTGTAAGGCAGGTTCTCGTCGGCTGCAATCACCACCGATTGATCGGGCACCTTAGAAACTCGCTGGCGGACCTCGAACAAGGCCTCATCGCGCTGCAGACGTTTACCTTCAATTTCGAGAGACTTATCGGCCTTGACCGTGACCACCAACGGGGCCACCGGCTGCTTGAGCGCCTGCCCCACCTTGGGCAGTTCCACCACGCCCGGGTTGGTCATGGGCGCGGTGATCATGAAGATCACCAGCAGCACCAGTGTCACGTCGATGTAAGGCACAACGTTGATTTCGTTTTTGAGGCGACGGGCGCGGCGCCCTCGGGAGACGCCAGCCATCAGGCTTTCCTCTGCAGGATATTGGAGAACTCTTCGATGAAGCTCTCGTATCGCACCGCCAGCCGGTCCACGTTGGAGGTAAAGCGGTTGTAGGCGATCACGGCGGGAATCGCGGCGAACAGGCCCATGGCGGTGGCGATCAACGCTTCGGAAATCCCCGGCGCCACGTGGGCCAGAGTGGCCTGCGCCACGTTGGCGAGGCCGCGGAAGGAGTTCATGATGCCCCAGACCGTACCGAACAGGCCAACGTAGGGGCTGACCGAACCAACCGAGGCCAGGAACGGCAGGTGGGCGTCCAGTTCGTCCATTTCGCGGTTGAAGGCTGCACGCATGGCGCGGCGGGCACCTTCCATCACATCGCTGGTTTCCATGCCGCCCTGCCGCTTCAGCTTGGCGTATTCCTTGAAGCCTGCCTCGAAGATGGCGGCCATGCCCTGCGCGCTGCGGCGGCCGGTGGTCACGCTTTCATACAGCTTGTTGAGGTCACCGCCGGTCCAGAAAGCGTTTTCGAAGGCATCCGCCTCGCGGTCGGCACGGTTGATCATGGTCACCTTGATGAAGATGTACCACCACGACACCAGCGAGGCGAGCAGCAACAGCATCATGACGAGCTGTACCGGCAGCGTGGCGCCGCTGATCAGGCTGATCACGGACATGTCTTGTGTAACGTTCATGCAAACTCCTGAATTTGATTACGCAGTTGTACCGGCAACGAGACCGGCTTGAATTCTTTGGCGCTGACGCACACCACGGTGATGTGTGCGGAGACCAGCACCTCGTCGCCACGACGCAGCTCCTGTGCAAACTCCATCACGCTGCGGCCCAGCTTGATCACGCTTGCCGTGGCCTGCAGCGCATCATCGAACAGGGCGGGCTTGAGAAAATGCACATCGGCACGCCGTACGACGAACAGCACGCCGAGTTGCTCACGCATCGCCACCTGTTCAAACCCCAAGTGACGCAGCCATTCCGTACGGGTACGCTCGAAAAACTTGAGGTACTCCGAATGGTAGACCACGCCGCCCGCATCGGTGTTCTCGTAATACACCCGCACCGGCCAGCAAAAGGTCGCGGCAGACTCACTCACTCCATAACTCTCCGCTCGCCATCGCGCGGGGGAGTGGCAACCCGAAATGCTGGTAAGCCATCTGCGTCGCCACACGGCCACGCGGCGTACGCATCAGGTAGCCCTGCTGGATCATATAGGGTTCCAGCACGTCCTCGATGGTGTCACTTTCCTCGCCGATCGCGGCGGCGAGATTATCCAGTCCGACCGGGCCACCACCAAATTTTTCGAGCACGGCCAGCAATAGTTTTCTATCCATCAGATCGAAACCCAGCTTATCCACATCCAGCATCTTCAACGCGGCATCGGCGATTTCTGCTGACACGGTGCCGTCGCTCTTCACTTGCGCAAAATCACGCACACGGCGCAGCAGACGGTTGGCGATGCGAGGCGTGCCACGCGAGCGGCGGGCGATTTCGAGCGCACCGTCCGCCACCATCTCCACGCCCAACAGACCCGCTGAACGGTGCACGATCCGTGCCAATTCGTCAGGGGTGTAAAACTCCAACCGCGCCACGATGCCGAAACGGTCACGCAACGGGTTGGTCAACATGCCGGCACGGGTCGTGGCGCCGACCAGCGTGAATGGCGGCAGATCCAGCCGCACCGAACGGGCCGCCGGCCCTTCGCCGATCATGATGTCGAGGCGGTAGTCTTCCATCGCCGGATACAGGATTTCCTCGACCACCGGCGACAGGCGATGGATTTCGTCGATGAACAGCACATCGTTGGGTTCGAGGTTGGTCAGCAGCGCAGCGAGGTCGCCCGCACGTTCCAGCACCGGACCGGAAGTCTGGCGCAGGTTGACGCCCATTTCCTTGGCGACGATGTGCGCCAGCGTGGTCTTGCCCAGCCCCGGCGGCCCGAACAGCAGCACGTGGTCCAGCGCTTCAGAGCGGCCGCGCGCGGCGTTGATGAAAATTTCCAACTGCGCGCGTGCTTTTTCCTGCCCGATATATTCGTCCAGCACCTTGGGGCGAAGTGCGCGCTCCTGCGCCTCTTCTTCGCGGCCGATCGGCTCGGCGGCGATCAGGCGGTCCGTTTCAATCATGTCACCACCTCGGATTCCTCTTCTGCTTCTGCATTCATTTCGATCCAGTGACGCGCCAGCGCCAGTCCCAGTGTCAGCAGCACGGGGCCGACAAAGATCCCCACGAAGCCAAAGGACAGGATGCCGCCGAACACGCCCAGCACGATGAGCCAGAACGGCAGTTGGGCCGCCTGGCTGATCAGCATGGGTTTGACGACATTATCCACGCTACTGATAGCGAAAAAGCCGTACAGCAGCATGAACAAGGCCCAGCCGGTCTGGCCATGTTCGAACAGCCAGATGGCAACGCCCCCCCAGACCATGGGGGGGCCGACCGGGATCATGGACAGGAAAAACGTGGCCGAGGCCAGCAGGATGGGGGCCGGCGCACCCACAAGGATAAACCCGAGAAAAGCCACGCCTGCCTGCACCGCAGCCGTACCGACGATGCCCACCATCACGGCCTTCACGGTATGCGAAGACACCGCAAGCAGCTCGCCGCCCAGATCGCCCCCCAGTTTGCGTGCGGCCGTTTCCACCGCGCGATGCAGCGCGGCACCGTCGCGATACATGAAGAAAGCGACGAAGACCACGACCACCAGCTGCAGCACGCCCTCGCCGACCATCTGCACCGCCTGCAGGCTGAACCGGCGCATCGGCTCGTAATACTGGCCCAGCAGTTTCATGAAGTCTTCGTGGTTGGCGACACGGTGCTGCCAAAAACTGTCGATCTGCCCGCCGATCAAGGGCAGGTTGATCATCCAGTCCGGCGCTTGCAGCGGCGGGTTTTCCAGGAACCCCTGCACCTGATCCAGCAGGATCGTGGCACCGTCGGCCAGATTCACGGCCAGATAGGTCAGCGGCCCGAACAGGGCCAACAGCATGATCAGCGTCATCAGCAGCGCGGCCAGCGTATCGCGCTCGCGGACCAAGGCCCGCACCCGCCGGTAGAACGGCCAGGTACTGACACAGACGATCGCGGCGAACAGGGTTGCAGCGAGGAAAGGCCGCAGCACGAAAAAGCAGCCCGTGATCAGGATGGCGATCACGGCGATGCGGGCGAGCTGGCTGGTATTGATCATCATGGGGGGTGAGATTGCCATCAGACCTTGGATAAAGATTTGAGCGCCTGACGGATGCCTTCGGACACCGCCAACCCGGCAGGCAGCTGCTTGACCGCCGCCAACGCCTCGCGTTCGTTGTAGCCCAGCGCCAGCAGCGCGTTCAGCACATCGCTGCCCACTGGCCTGGTTTCGCCGGCCAGCAACGCCGGCGCGCTTGGCTCAAAACCCAGCTTACCTTTGAGTTCCAGCAGCAGGCGTTCGGCGGTCTTCTTGCCGATGCCGGGAATGCGCACGAGCAGTGCGGCCTCCTGCAGGGCGATGGCATCGGCCAGGTCTTCCACCGACATGCCGGACAGAATCCCCAGCGCCGACTTGGCACCGATACCGTTGACCTTGAGCAACTGGCGGAAGGTGGCACGTTCGCGCTCGGTGGCAAAGCCGTAGAGCAGTTGCGCGTCTTCGCGCACCACGAAATGGGTCAGCAGCACTACCTTCTCGCCCAGCGCCGGCAGATTGTAGAAGGTGCTCATGGGCACCTCGACTTCATAGCCGACCCCATTCACGTCCAGCAGAAGCAAAGGAGGGGTTTTTTCCAGCAGCGTGCCGTGCAGGCGAGCGATCATCGTGACTCCAGAAACAGGATCAGGCTTAACAACAGGCCATGGCCGAGCATGGCAACAAGAGTATATTGGATCGCCGGCCGCAAGTGTGACGGCATACCGCCGGAGCGCACCAGCACACGGGCCGCCAGCAGGGAGAACCCCATGGGGATGCCCGCCAGCAGCGCCCACGGCGACAGCCATCCCACCACCACGTCCGCCATCAGCACCACGAAGGCCAGCAGTGCAAACAGCGGGTAGCCCCACACGGCGCGTTGCAAGGGCAGGCGCACCACCCAGTGATACTTACCCGCCGCAGCATCGGCTTTGCGATCTGGAAACTGGTTGATATAGAGCAGATTGGTCACCAGCAAGGCATATGGCAGCCCAACCAGCCAGGGCCTCGCATCAAAGCTGTGGCGTTGCACGAAATCGGCACCGATTACCAGCCCCAGAAAGCCGGTCAACACACACAATTCCCCCCAGCCACGCGCGTTCAGCTTGAGTGGTTCGGCAGAATACGCCCAGCCAATCAACAACCCCACCGCGCCGATCCAGAGCAATCCGGCGCCGACTTGCGACACCAGCCACAGCCCACCGAACATCGCGGCCGCCAGCAAGGCGTAACCGTAGATGGCCGTTTCCCTCGTCGACATCACGCCGTTCTGGATGAAACGGCTACCGCCGGTAAACGGGAACAGCCGCTCATGGTTGGCCGCATCGGTCCCGTTGCGGGCATCGTAATAATCGTTGAGCACATTCGCCGCCGCGTGCACCAGCAGCGCCAGCAAGAGCGTCATGGCAGCCCATAGCGGGTGGATCGCCACGCCGTCACGACCGGCCAGCGCCACGCCGAGCAGACAAGCCACCAACGTTGCCAGCAGGAACGGCGGGCGGGTCGCGGCCACATAGCGAGACACCGGGTTGCCGAACCGGGACGGCACCGGCTCAAGGGCGACAGACTCAGCCATGCGGGTACCTATCTTCCACCGTCTTGAAATTGAGCGTCGGGTCGCACACCGCCTGATGGCTGTGATAGGCGTCCCCGTATTGCGACACCAGATTCACCCAGTGCGCTTGCCGCATGGCTTGTTGCGCCGGGTCCGGATCATCCAGCACCCAGGTCCGCACCTGCTCGTGCCAGGACCAGGCCGAGGCATTCTGATGCAGACAGGCTTCCGCATTGCCCACCAGCCGTGCCAGCCGGCGATCGTGCACTGCATCCGAGGCGCCTTGCCAGGTCAGCGCGAGATCCAGCACCGTTGCGTACAAATTCACTGCATCACGTTCTGGAAGCGGCACCTCCAGCACGCGCATTTGCCAGCGGTGCGCTTCGTCCTGCGTCGCCCGCGTCATCTGGTTCCCCAGGAAAATCAGGCCACCCAGCGCGATCAGTAGACCTGGCAATAGCGCCCAGCGCAGACAGACCGTGCTTTCTCCGCGCCCCTGCACCCGCCAGTAGAGCACGCCACCTGCCACCAGCGGCAGCAACACGCCAGGAATGGTGAAAAACACCAGCGTCACGCCCCACACAGCCCCCTCCGCCCAAGGGTCCATCGGGCTACGCAAAAACAGGATGGTCGCCGCCAGCACCAGCACCGGCAACAGACCGATCAGCGCCAGCCATCCGATGGCTACAGGGCAGCGGGAAGACGTCACACCAGCCTCCCGCCCCGGACCCGGAAGCCCGCCGTGGCCAGCGCACCCAGCCCCTGGCCGCCGTGCGCATGGCAGATCGCCACCGCCAGCGCATCCGCCGAATCGGCCTTGGGCGCAGCCGGCAACTTGAGCAGACGCTTCACCATTTCCTGCACCTGCTCCTTTGCGGCATGGCCGTTGCCGACCACAGACTGTTTGACCTGCAAGGCGGTATATTCCGCCACCGACAGGTCACGCAGCACCAGCGCGCTGATGGCAGCCCCTCTGGCCTGCCCCAGCAGCAAGGTCGATTGCGGATTGACGTTGACGAACACCTTTTCGATCGCAGCCTGCTCCGGCTGATAGGTGGCGATGACCTCGGCGATGCCATCGAGAATGATCTTGAGCCGCCCCGGCAGTTCACCCCCCGAACCGGTGCGGATGGTGCCGCTGGCGACATAGGCCAGCTTTTCACCGGCCTTGTCGATCACGCCAAAGCCGGTGTTCTGCAGGCCGGGATCTATGCCGAGGATACGCATGGCATCCCCCGCAAAAAACTTGTCTCGCAACCGTCGCGAGCGCAGGCCGATCGTTGCCAGCCGCAGCGCAGGAACCGGAACATACTTAAAGCATGTGAGGATTTCGAGCAGCGCATGGCAGCGACTCGGGCAAGCGCAGTAGATTGAGAGGCAGGTTTTACTCCTCGATCACGGCGGAGGTGTACACCTCCTGCACGTCATCCAGGTCATCCAGCGCGTCGAGCAGTTTTTGCATCTTGACCGCTTCGTCGCCGGTGAAGATGACTTCGTTTTCTGCCTTCATGGTGACTTCGCCGACTTCGGCCTTGAGACCGGCCGCTTCCAGTGCTTCCTTCACGGTAGCGAAGTCGTTGGGGGCGGTGATGACTTCGATACTGCCATCGTCGTTGGTGACCACATCTTCCGCACCGGCTTCCAGCGCAGCTTCCATGATCTTGTCTTCATCGGCGCCCGGCGCGAACAGCAGGGTACCGCAGTGCTTGAACAGAAATGCCACGGAGCCATCGGTGCCGAGGTTGCCGCCATACTTGCTAAAGGCGTGGCGCACGTCGGCCACGGTGCGCTGGCGGTTGTCGGTGAGGCAATCGACCATCACGGCGGCGCCGTTGAGGCCATAGCCTTCGTAGCGGATTTCTTCGTAGTTGACGCCTTCAAGCTGGCCAGAGCCGCGCTTGACGGCGTTCTCGATGTTGTCCTTGGGCATCGACTCGGCCTTGGCCTTGTCGATTGCCATGCGCAAACGCGGATTGATGGCAGGGTCGCCCCCGCCCATCTTCGCGGCGACGGTGATTTCCTTGATCAAGCGGGTGAAGATTTTGCCGCGCTTGGCGTCCTGCCGACCTTTACGGTGTTGGATATTGGCCCATTTACTGTGTCCAGCCATGGCTGATCATCCTTATACAATTGCCTGAAAAATGGGCGGATTTTATCACACCGAGGGCTACTCTTGCCCGATCGCCGGGTCGACCTCCTCGTGCTTGCGCATACTGTGGATCGCGATGATCGCGAGCGCCGAGGCGATCAGGATCATGCCGGTCAGTTCCAGTCGGGAAGGCACTTCGGCCAACTCGATCCAGGCCGCCAGCACGCCGATGACGGGTGCCAGCAGGGAGATCATGCTCGCCACGCCGGCGGGCAGCCGCTGCAGCGCAAACAGCCAGAGCAGCCAGGCGAGGGCGTTGCATGCCACCACGTTGTAGGTGAGACCGCCGATGAGATACGGGGTCCACTGGATCGGTGCGGCCGGGATCATCAGCCCCGCGACGACCAGCGGCAGTGAGCCGATAAGCATTTGCCACGCCGTGAAGGCCAGCAGATCCATGTCAGGTTCCTGATGGTGCAGCTTTTTGGCAAGCACAACGGCCAACGCCCAACTCACGCCCGCCATGACCGCCAGCGCGTTGCTCATCAGGCTGCCGTGCAGATGCCATGGCTCCAGGATACAGACCAGTCCGGCGACTGACGACAACGCCGCCAGCCACTGCATCCCGCGCAGCTTTTCCCCCAACATGGGCCAAGCCAGCAGCATCACCCAGAACGGCATGGTGTAGGTGAGCACCGCCACCTTACCCGCGCCGCCTTCCACCAGTGCCCAGATGATCAGTCCGGTAAATCCACTGGTCTGCAGCACGCCGATGATGGCGACGTTCAGGCGACGGCCGACGGACAGGGGCCGCTTGAGCAGCCAGAGAATTCCCAGCAGCAGGACGCCCGCCAGAAAGGTGCGCATGGCGCCGAACTGGAACGGCCCGATGAAAGCCAGCGACTGTTTCATCACGACCCAGTTGTAGCCCCACAGTGTGGCGAGCAGAAGCAGCGCGGCAACAGCACGGGAGGCGGGGGTAGTCAGGGACATGGCAGGGGCTTTACAAGAAAACGGATTGGTCTAAACTGGTCCGAAAGAAGCGCTACGACTTCGTGTCACGATCCGAGGAGATTAGCATGAAAACGGTCCGCCAGCTGCTGGAACTCAAGGGTAACACCATCCTCTCCATCCCTTCCAACGCCACGGTATACGCCGCGCTGGTGCTCATGGCGGAAAAACACGTCGGGGCGCTGTTGGTGATGGACGACAACAAACTGGTCGGCATCTTCTCGGAACGCGATCTCGCCCGTGAAGTCGAGCTCAAGGGCAAGACCGTGCGTGACACGGCGATTGCCGATGTCATGACACCACGTTCCTGCCTGATCACCGTGACTCCAAACGACACCGTAGAGAACTGCATGAACCTGGTGACCGACAAGCGCATTCGGCACCTGCCGGTCCTGGATGGCGGACATTTGGTGGGCGTGCTGTCGATCGGCGATCTGGTCAAGGAAACCATCGCGCACCAGCGCTTCCTGATCGACCAGCTCGAGAGCTACATCAAAAGCTAGATAAACCGCGCGACCAAGGCCTTTTCTGGTGTCACGCCGGGTGGCAGGGCCAGCTTCACGCGATGCCCGCTGCCCGGTGCGGCATCGACTTCCGCCCCGTCTTCATTCAGCAAACGTTCCACCGGAATTTCCAGATTGCCCGCCGGTTGTACCAATTCCAGCCGGTCTCCCTTGGCAAAACGGTTCTTCACCTCGATATCCGCCAGCCCGGTCGCTGCGTCGAACCCGACCACATCGCCCACATACAGGCTGCGGCTGGATTCGGAATAGCCGCGCAGGTAATTCTGGTGCTCGGCGGTGTGGTGGCGTTCGTAGAAACCATCGGTATAGCCGCGGCTAGCCAGGCTTTCCAGCTCGCCCATCAGCAGCGGGTTGAATGGACGTCCGGCCATCGCATCGTCTATGGCGCGGCGATACACCTGGCTGGCGCGCGCCACATAGTAGCGTGACTTGGTGCGGCCTTCGATCTTGAGCGAATCGATGCCGATTTTCACCAGGCGTTCGACGTGCTCGACCGCGCGCAGGTCCTTGCTGTTCATGATGTAGGTGCCGTGCTCGTCCTCCATGATCGGCATCAGTTCACCCGGACGATTCTTTTCCTCGATCAGGTAAACCTTGTCGGCTTCCGGGTGGCGCTGCAGGCTGCCGCAATCCGACAAGCTGGATTTTTCCAGTTCGGCACGGAAATCAAATTCGCTGATGCGGATCACACCAGCCGGATCTTCCTGTGCATCGTGCACCTTGTAATCCCAGCGGCAGGAATTGGTGCAGGTACCTTGGTTGGGGTCACGGTGATTGAAGTAGCCCGAGAGCAGGCAGCGGCCGGAATAGGCGATGCACAATGCGCCGTGCACGAACACTTCCAGTTCCATGTCCGGGCACTGCTGGCGGATTTCCTCGATCTCGTCCAAGGACAGCTCACGAGAGAGAATCACGCGCGTCAGGCCGAGTGCTTTCCAGAATTTCACCGCAGCGTAGTTGACCGTGTTGGCCTGCACGGACAGGTGCACCGGCACTTCCGGCCACTTTTCACGCACCATCATGATCAGGCCGGGGTCGGCCATGATCAGCGCGTCGGGGCGCATGGCGATCACAGGCTCCATGTCCGCGAGGTAGGTCTTGACCTTGGCGTTGTGCGGCATCAGGTTGGAGGCCACGAAGAACAGCTTGCCGCGGGCATGCGCCTCGTCGATCCCCTGCTTCAGGTTCTGCAGGGTGAAGTCATTGTTGCGCGCGCGCAGGCTGTAGCGCGGCTGGCCGGCATAAACGGCATCCGCACCGAAATCATAAGCGGCGCGCATGCGCTCGAGGTCACCGGCTGGCGCCAGCAGTTCAGGCTTTTTCATTTATTCCCCGATCACCTTGACGAGCACGCGCTTGCGGCGCCGACCATCAAATTCACCGTAGAAAATCTGTTCCCACGGGCCGAAATCCAGACGACCATTGGTGATCGCCACGACCACTTCGCGGCCCATGACCTGGCGCTTCATGTGGGCGTCGGCGTTGTCCTCGCCGGTGCGATTGTGGTGATAGCCGCTCACCGGTTCGTGCGGAGCAAGCTTTTCCAGCCATACGCCATAGTCGTGGTGCAGGCCGGATTCGTCGTCGTTGATGAACACACTGGCGGTGATGTGCATGGCGTTCACCAATACCAGGCCTTCCTTCACGCCAGACTCGTGCAGGCACTGCTCCACTTCGTCGGTGATATTGATGAAGGCCATGCGGGCGGGGGCGTTGAACCAGAGTTCCTTGCGGTAGCTTTTCATGGAAAATCTTCCTCGCGTCGAAAAGCGCGAATTATACCGCCAAGTGCAACGCACCCATCCACAATCCGGTCAGGGATTACCGGGGCTTACACGCAGTCGCACAGGTCCTCGATATGGCCGACCAGTTCTTCCTGATCCAGTGCCTCGATCTCGGCAGACTCGGGTTGCGGCAGGTATTGCTGGCCGTACATCAGGCCCAGCAAGGAAACGTGCTGAACATTGGGGTTGGGGGATACGACAGAATAAACGTGTTGCATGATGCCTCTTCCTTTTGGGAGTGATAGTTAACAATGCAGGATTGTGTCCCGCGACGCCTGTGACGCTTGATCGGCAGCAAAGTTCATGCCGGCTAGGCAAAGTTAATATCGGCTTCATGTCAGAAATATGAAATTCCCGCCGATCGCTTTACCTGAACCGCCCCGCCGATTACCATTGAGGACAATCGTGTCAGGAATACATCATGCGCCGCAAACTCGTGGTCGGTAACTGGAAAATGCACGGCAGCATCGCTGCCAACGAAACCCTGCTGGAGGGCGTCAAGACCGGCGTGCGTGATCTGCAGAACGCCGATTACGTGGTGTGCGTGCCGTATCCCTACGTCGGCCAGGCGCAATCACTGCTGCGTGGCACCAACATCGCCTGGGGCGCACAAAATTTGTGCTCGACCAAGGACGGTGCACTGACCGGGGCCGTATCGCCGACCATGCTGGCCGACTTCGGCTGCACCCACGTCATCATCGGCCACTCCGAGCGACGCCAGTTGTTCAACGAATCCGACGACACAGCGGCGGCGCGCTTCCTGGCCGCCCAGGAAGCCGGACTGACGCCGATTTTCTGCATGGGCGAATCCGCCGAGGAACGCGAATCGGACTGGACTGATTACATCGTCGGTCGCCAGCTGGATTCCCTGATCCGCCGCTATGGCCCGCATGTGCTGGACAGAGCGGTGCTGGCCTACGAACCGCTGTGGGCCGTAGGCAGCGACCATCCGGCCACCCCAGAGCAGGCGCAGGAAGTGCATGAATTCATCCGCAAGCGCATCGCCCGCTGCGACGCTGAGGTCGCCGCCCGTGTCCGTATTCTGTATGGCGGCAGCGTCAACAGCAGCAACGCCCAAGAGTTGTTTGCCATGCCCGACATCGATGGTGGCCTGATCGGACGCGCCTCGCTCAAGGCCGAGGATTTCGTCGGCATCTGCAAGGCAGCCAACTAGCTACGCGACCTCGCGTCAAATCGGGATAGCGCCCTCCCGTCTGCATCGCCAACCTCAAGAGATTCTCGCTAAGGCGCCCTGCGCTTGCGGTGTCGCTGGAACAGGCTTTGCTTGATTCACCCCTATCTACTGCAGCTATAATCGCGGCCCCATGAAATTCGCTACACGTTTTCCTGTCATCGACCTGATGAAAGTGGTCGCGGCACAATGCATTGTGCTACATCATTTTTCAGCGTACGGCCCACTCTCTGACGCCCTGGCGACAGCCGCGCCAGCACTGGCCAGCTGGTTGTACGACAACGCGCGCATGGCGGTGCAAGTCTTCCTGGTCATTGGAGGATTCCTGGCGGCGCGCAGCCTGGCGAAACAGCCGGTGAAGGGGCTTGCCGAACTGGTGCACCTCACCCTGCAACGCCACATGCGCCTGGCGCTGCCCTTTGCCGGCGCGCTGATGGTCGCGATTATCAGCGCCATGGTGGCAAGGCACTGGATGGACGATACGTTCATCCCCGACGCCCCCACCTGGTGGCAGGTCATTTCCCACCTGTTGTTGATGCAGGGCGTGCTGGACCAGGACGCGCTCACTGCAGGCGCCTGGTACGTCGCGATCGACTTTCAGCTCTTTGCCATACTCGCCGCCTTGGCCTGGCTAGGCCATCGTTGGCATCGCGCGTCGGCGTTACCGTTCATGCTGATGCTGACCCTGCTCTCGGGACTTTCGCTATTCTGGTTCAACACCATGCCGGCACTGGACGATTGGGCACCGTATTTTTTTGGTGCCTACGGCTTGGGCGTCGCCGCATGGTGGGCCAGCCAGGGAGAAAGGCGCTGGTTCATCCTGTTGGCCTTGCTGGCGATGCTCGCCCTGGTGATCGATTTCCGCTGGCGCCTGTCGATCGCGTTAGTGATCGCGACATCGCTCAGCCTGATGCACCGCCTGCCCGGCAGGATCCTGCAAGCACCGTGGCCAATGGTGCACGCCTTGGGACAACGCGCCTACGCGCTGTTTCTGGTGCATTTCCCCGTATTGATGTTGGTCAACGCCTGTTTCTTCGAGTGGAACCTCACCGGGCCATGGGCTGCCGCCACGGGATTCGTGACGTTCTGGGGGCTCAGCATGCTGGCGGCCCACGCGTTCCATGCCTTCGTTGAGCTCCCCACGTCGAGGTTCCGTCCGGACCACCTGTTCGACCAACTCAGAACTGCCTGTGTCGAAAGACTGCGATACCGGGTTGCGACGACGGGATTGCTGGTACTAGCGATACCCGTATAAGGCTTCCTTGGTGGTGTCTCCGAAGCCTGCCTGTGTCAGCAGGGCCTGCTCGATGTAGCGGCTGACCCGGCTACGCAGCTCTGGCACGGCCTCCCCCTGAGGAAACACCGGGGGAAACTTGAACCCCAGCCAGGCATACAGACTCAGATCCTTGCTCAGGTTTTCCGCCTCTTCCAGATGACGCGGGCTGGTCGAGGTCAACCATTCCGGCGCCACAGGCAGCCCGCGCGGGCGCTGCTCGGCAAAGCTCTTGAGGCAGGCAAGGAAATAATCGCGTTCGTGCGATTTATCCAGCGACACCGGTGCGCAGGAGAAAATATATTTGTGTGACAACGGCAAGTCCGGAGCGACTTCGTCGATCAGGTGTCCCTGCGCCTCATGTAACCCCAGTGTAGCCGTCTCGAACAGATCACTCGCCATACGCACGCGTTCCGCAAAATAGGCCAGCAGTTCACCGATACGGTTGCTGTGACGGGCATTCGACAACGTCTGCATGTGAAACAGGTTGGGCGTGACCGGCAAGCGGGTCATCTCCGCTGTATCGGAGGTAGTCAGCATATGATCGAGATGCCGCAGGTCGTCATCCTCGAAAGCGTTCACGTAACCCACCGGGTAGATGCCAAAGCGGCCCGCTCGGCCAGCGATCTGGCGTACCTCGGTGGCGTTGAGGTCGCGCGGAGCCACGCCATCGAACTTGTGGGTACTGGAGAACACTACCCGCCGGATCGGCAGGTTGAGGCCCATGCCGATCGCGTCGGTCGCCACCAGCACCTGCGCTTCGCCGCTGCTGAAGCGGCGCGCCTCGGTGCGCCGCACCTCGGGCGACAATGCGCCGTAGATGCTCGCCACACCGAATCCCCACTGGCGGATGCGGGCGCTGAGAGTGAGCACATCCTTACGAGAAAAGGCGATCACCGCATCGCCGGGCTGAATGTGCTTTTTCAGCTTCCAGCGGCTGTAACGCGCCCCGCTCAGGCTGTCCGTTTCCAGCACCAGCGGCGTCTTGCGTTCCAGCCGCGTGATGTCATACGGCTCCCCCATGGATTCGACAGCCCGGATGCAAGGGGCCGTCACGGCATCCGAGCCGCACACATACACATGTCTTGCCGGGGCGCCGATCAGGGCCGCCGTCCAAGCGTGGCCGCGTGCCTCATCCTGCAGCATCTGGATTTCATCGATGATCGCCACCTCGACCTCGTGGTCCGACCGCATCATCTCGATGGTGCTGGCAGTGTGGCGCGCACCGGGAATGAGTACACGCTCCTCGCCGGTGACGAGATTACACGGCACACCGGCGTCCATTAGGCGGTCGCGGACTTCCATGGCCAACAGTCGCAACGGCGCGAGGTACACCCCGGAGGCCGCCTGCTGCAGGACCTGCAAGGCCTCGTAGGTCTTGCCCGAATTGGTCGGGCCGAAATGAAAATGGAGCTGCCGTTTCAGCGACCTCGCCAGCGGGAAGGTGGCGGGGTAATCGTGCAACGCCAGCGCCTCGATCAGGGCATGCCGGTCCGGGTTCATGCGGTGGTCAGCGAACGCAAGGCCCGTTTGCAGATGTAGGCCGTAGCGCGGGAGGTCGACTCGGCGCCCCAAGCCTCGCACAACTGCTGCGCCCAGTCCGGCTGAGACTTGGCAGCATCATTGATCCAGTTGGCGACGGAGTTTTGCACGTAGCGACTGGGATCGGCGCGCAAGGGATGCAACAGCGGATACCCCACCTGTGGGTCGAGTTTGAGCAACTCCAGGTGTGCGCACCAGACCCCTCGGGGGCGGGTCACCTCGGAAGCGAAGCGGCGCAGGTTGGGGTCGGACTCTGCCACCCAGGGCTGCAACAATGCCAGCGCCTGAGGCACGTCCGCCGCCACGGCATCGCGGACCGCCATCCAAGCAAACTCACGCACACCGAAATGCGGGTCGGCCGCAAACGGCCGGATACGTTGCAACCGTGAAACCAGCGTATCTTCCGCTCGCAGCCCGACCATGAGCGCCGCCCACTGCCGGGCAATGTCGCTGGGATGTCCTGCCAGTTTGTCTGCCGCCGCCTGATCTTGCGCGATCGCCTCCTGCAATGCCGCCGAAATCGCCCAATGGCGACGCATGGGTTTCAGCGTCGGCAACTCCCGCAGAACCTGGTCAAGCACGGCATGCTGCGGATCAACCCCGATCTGCGCCGCCACGGAACGCAGCAGCAGTTCGAGATCGACCGCCAGAAATTCCACCAGGTTGACGGTCGGGAGTTGACCGGTGCTGAGTTCGCGCAGCACGTCCGGCGGAATCTCCGCCATGCGGCGAGCGCCCTTGCGTGGAGCGGCTGTCATGCGCCGTTGGCCTCGTCCAGTTCGCCCAGAAAGCCGCCACTCTGATGCGACCACAGCTTGGCATACAGACCGCCGCGCGCCAGTAGCGCCTCGTGGCTGCCTTCTTCGACGATGCGGCCGTTATCCAGCACGATCAGGCGATCCATCGCGGCGATGGTGGACAGGCGATGCGCGATCGCGACCACGGTCTTACCTTCCATCAACCGGTACAGGCTATGCTGGATCGCGGCCTCGACTTCGGAGTCCAACGCACTGGTCGCCTCGTCCAGCAGCAGGATGGGCGCATCCTTGAGCATCACGCGGGCGATGGCGATACGCTGGCGCTGGCCACCGGAAAGTTTCACGCCGCGTTCGCCGACGTGGGCGTCATACCCGGCCCGTCCCTTGGGGTCACGCAGGGTCTGGATGAAGTCGTGCGCCTCGGCACGGGTGGCCGCCGAGATCATATCCGCCTCGCCCGCCTCCGGCCGGCCATACAGGATGTTTTCGCGCACAGAGCGGTGCAGCAGGGAGGTGTCCTGCGTCACCATGCCGATATTGGCGCGCAGGCTGTTCTGGGTGACGGCGGACACATCCTGTCCGTCGATCAGGACACGCCCCGCCTCCACATCGTAGAAACGGAGCAGCAGGTTGACGATGGTGGACTTGCCGGCGCCGGAACGGCCGACCAGCCCCACCTTTTCGCCCGGTCGGATGTGCAGGGAAAAATCGTCGAGCACCTTGCGCTGGCCGCCGTAAGCGAAATCCACCTCCTCGAAACGGATATCGCCCTGCGTGACCTGCAGCGCCCGCGCCTCGGGCTTGTCCTGCACCAGTTGCGAGGTCGACAGGGTGTTGATGCCGTCCTGTACCGTGCCGACGTGCTCGAACAAGGAGGTCATTTCCCACATGACCCAGTGCGACATGCCGTGCAGGCGCAGCACCATGGCGGTCACCGCCGCCACCGCGCCCAGACCAGCCTCGCCGCAGCTCCACAGCCACAGGGCGATCCCGGCGCTGGAGATGATCAGCGTCATGATCAGGACATGGTTGATGATCTCGACCTTGCTGACCATGCGCATCTGCCGGTATACGGTGCCGATGAATTCTTCCATGGCCGACTTGGCGTAGGCGGCCTCGCGCCCGGCGTGAGAGAACAGCTTGACCGTGGCGATGTTGGTGTAGGCATCGGTAATGCGCCCGGTCATGATGGAACGTGCATCCGCCTGATCCTTGGAAACCTTGGACAGCCGGGGGACGAAGTACCACAACGCGCCTACATACAACGTCAGCCAGCCGAAGAACGGCAGCATCAGCCAGCCGCTGAAGTGATCCACGATCAGCAGCAGGGTCACGAAGTAGATGGTCACGAACACCAGGATGTCGGCCAGGATGAACCACATGTCGCGCACCGCCAGCGCGGTCTGCATCACCTTGGCGGACACACGGCCGGCGAACTCGTCCTGATAGAAGCCCATGCTCTGCGAGAGCATGAGCCGATGGAAGTTCCAGCGCATGCGCATCGGGAAATTCCCCGCCAGCGACTGATGCTTGATCAGCGTCTGCAGGGCCACCAGCACCACGCTACCCACCAGCACGGCCACCAGCATCAGCAGGCGGTTGCGTTCCTGGACCCACAGCTGATCCGGCGGTACGCGGCTCAGCCAGTCCACCATCTTGCCCAGCACGCCGAACAACAGGGCTTCGAACGCCCCGATGGTGGCGGTCAGCAGCGTCATTGCCAGCATGGGGCCACGCAGCCCCGCCGTGCACGACCAGGCGAACGACCAGAAGCCCCGGGAAGGCGGCGTGATCGTCGCTTCGGGGAAAGGATTCAGCAGTTTTTCGAACCAGCGAAACATGGAAATTCCAGCATCAAGTCGATACAAAACGTCGCGAGGAAGGTCGTATGCCAGACGACTCCCAAGCCGTTTTGCGAAAACAATGTGTTAGTGCGCCTGATCTATTTCAGCAGGCTCACACCAGGTCAATGAGGGCTCATCAGGCAGCGGCAAGCCACCACCCTACTGCTTTATTCTCGGCACTAACCCCGCCATTCTACCCGCCAACCCCACTGGCAGCATGCCCCTGCTTTCAGTATCCTTGCAGTCTGTTTCGATTCTTCGGCAAACCCATGACCATCACCCCCGCACAGCACCGCCACGCCCAGGATCTGCTGGATTTCATCGACGCCAGCCCCAGCCCCTGGCATGCCGTCGCCACCGCCAGCACCCATCTGATCGCCGCCGGCTTCACCAAACTGGAGGAATCCGCGCGCTGGCAGCTGGAAATCGGCGGCAAATACTTCGTCGTGCGTGGCGGGTCGTCGCTGATCGCTTTCGTCGTCGGGCATCGGCCGCTGGTCGAAGCAGGGTTTCGCATCGTGGGCGCCCATACCGATTCCCCGGGCCTGCGCCTCAAACCGCAGGCGGCCCACGCCTGCGAAGGGCACCTGCGCCTCGGTGTAGAAATCTACGGCGGGCCTATCCTGGCAACCTTCACCGACCGCGACCTAAGCCTGGCAGGACGGGTCAATCTGCGTCACGGACAGAGCTTCGAGACCCGGCTGCTCCGTTTCAGCGAACCCCTGCTGCGCTTGCCCAACCTCGCCATCCACATGAATCGAGAAGTCAACGAACAAGGTCTCAAGCTGCACAAACAGAACGAACTCCCCTTGCTGCTGAGCCGCCTGCAGGAAGGACTGGCCGCCGATGCAGCCTTTACCCGGCAGATCGCCGACGCGCTGGAAGTCGAACCGGGCGATATCCTCAATACCGAGTTCAACGTGTACGACACCCAGAAAGGCAGTTTCTGGGGGCCGGCTCAGGAGTTCCTCGCCGATAGCCAGTTGGATAACCTCGCATCCTGCCACGCGGCGCTGACGGCGCTGATGGCGACCGAACAACCCGATGCAACGGCGATCTGTGCGCTGTTCGATCACGAAGAAGTTGGCAGCGGCAGCGCCGTGGGCGCGGATGGCAGCTTCCTGTCCGACATCCTCCACCGCATCGGCAACGGGCTGGGGCTGGACGAAGAAGCCCGCCTGCGCGCCAACGCCACGAGCCTGTTCATCAGTGCTGACATGGCGCATGCCTATCATCCCAACTTCCCGGCGGGGTATGAGCCGAATCACAAGGTACTGGTCAACGGCGGCCCGGTGATCAAGACCAACGCCAACCAGCGTTACAGCACCAATGCCGACACTGCGGCGCGTTTCATGCTGTTGTGCGAGCAGGCTGGCGTGCCATACCAGCAATACGCCCATCGCACTGACCTCGGCTGCGGCAGCACTATCGGCCCCATCCTGGCCGCCAGCCTGGGCATCCCCAGCCTCGATGTCGGCTGCCCGATGTGGGCCATGCACAGCCTGCGTGAATCTGCCGGCGTGCTCGACCACAGCTATATGACCACCGTGCTGCAGGCTGCCTTTGGACACTGAACCGCGTCACGTCCGCCCACAAATCCTGATCGCAGGCTACGGCGACCTGGGCCAGGCAGTCGGCGGACTGCTGCTGGCTGAGGGCTGGTCTGTCGTGGGATTGAACAGAAGTGGGCATTCACCCAACAATGCCATCATGCGCACCGGCGACGTCACGCGCCCAGCCACTCTCACGACACTGCAGGATTGCAATCCGGATATCCTGCTGTACTGCGTCGCCGCGACCGAACAGTCCGATGACAATTATCGCGCCCACTATGTCGAAGGGCTGCGCAATGTGCTGGATGCGACGGCCCA
Source organism: uncultured Methylobacillus sp. (assembly GCA_964445115.1). Taxonomy (GTDB): domain Bacteria; phylum Pseudomonadota; class Gammaproteobacteria; order Burkholderiales; family Methylophilaceae; genus CAIJXJ01. The sequence goes on from CAYUJU010000004.1 coordinate 40,155, forward strand.
CGCCAAGCGTCTGCGGCATGTGTTTTTCGTCTCGAGCACCCGCGTCTACGGCCAAAAAACCGAGGCCCTGCTTAGTGAGGTCGACCCGGCACGGCCCGCGGATTTTGGGGGCGTCCGCCTGCTGGAGGCCGAGCAATTGCTGGCAGCACTGCCGGTCCGACATACCGTGCTACGCCTCTCCGGCATCTATGGGCCGGGACGGCTGCGCATGGTTCAACTTGCCCGCCAGCCGGAACGCTGGCCCGCCAACGCATGGAGCAACCGCATCCATCGCGATGATGCTGCGCGTTTTATCGCCTGGCTGGTACAGCAATCCTTGGCGGGTAAGGCTGTTGACGACTGTTACCTCGTGACCGACAGTTGCCCCGTCCCCCAACACAACGTCCTGAACTGGCTGGCAAACCAGATGGGGCTGGAAAACCAAGCGGCAACCGAAGTATCGGGTGGCAAACGCCTGTCCAATACGCGTATGCTGCAGACCGGATTTACCCTGCGTTACCCGGATTACCGGGCCGGCTATGCGACATTGCTTCAAGAAGGAATTTCATGACCCTGCTGCAACTGCTCGCTCACAAGCAGCACAGCTTTCTGCGCCTGCTTGGCTACCGCATGCTGCTGGTACTCGCCTACCAGATCAACGCCGTCGTAGTGGGCTGGCACATCTACGAGTTGACCCATAACCCCTGGTCGCTGGGCCTGGTCGGTTTGGCCGAGGCCATCCCGTACTTCTGTTTCGCCCTGTTTGCAGGCTACGCCGTTGATCACCATTCACGCCGCCTGTTCGGCGTTTTCTCAGCCATCTTGCTGTTTCTCAATTCGGCTGGTCTGACGGCCGTTTCTGCCGGCTGGCTGGGTGGTGAACCACTCTGGTGGATTTATGGCTCCATGATGATGATCGGCGTAAGTCGCGCCTTCATCGCGCCGACCTACGGCGCCATGTTCGCACTGATTTTCCCGCGCACCCAGTTCGCGCGCGCGGCTAGCGTGGGCAGCTCAGCCTTTCAGTTTGGACTGGTGATCGGTCCAGCCATCGGCGGCATCGTCGTGGGGTGGGGCAGTATTACGCTGGCCTACGCTATCGCGGCAGTATTATGCCTGTCAGCTGCGGCCACCTTGCTATCGCTGAAAGTCGATGAGCCACCACAAGTTGCTGGCGCACCGGTGCTGCAAAGCATCGCGGAAGGTCTGAAATTCGTCTACGGCAACCAGATTGTGCTCGCCGCCATGTCGCTGGACATGTTCGCCGTGCTGTTCGGCGGCGCGGTCGCCTTGCTGCCCGCCTTCATCCATGACATTTACCATTACGGCCCGGAAGGCCTGGGCATACTGCGCGCTGCACCTTCCGTGGGCGCCGTGCTGATCGGCCTGTGGTTGGTACGCCACCCCATCGACCGGCATGCGGGACGTTGGCTGCTCAGTGCCGTCGCCGGATTCGGCTTGTGCATCATTGCGTTCGCGCTGAGCACGCATTTCTGGGTTGCAGCCTGTTGCCTGTTGCTGTCGGGACTGTGCGATGGCGTGTCAGTGGTGATGCGCCAGACCATCATGCAACTGGCGACACCGGATGCCATGCGCGGCCGTGTTGCGGCGATCAACGGCATTTTCATCGGTTCATCGAACGAAATCGGCGCGTTTGAATCCGGGCTGGCGGCACGGCTGATGGGGCTGGTACCCTCGGTGATCTTCGGTGGCCTGATGACGCTGGGCGTGGTGAGCGTCACAGCCAGGCTGGCGCCGAAATTGCGCCAGCTCGACCTGAAACACTTACATTAGACCGGCAGCAGGGCGCGAATGCGACGCAGGGCCTGCGTCAGCGCATTGCCATCCAGATGGTAATGCTTGTGCAGTGGCTGGCGCACTTCCCAGCTGGCTTTCATGCCGGCAGGAAACGTCACCAGATCGCCCTTGCCGAACGTGACCGGGGCACCGCCTTCCGGGGTGATGACACATTCGCCTTCCAGAATGTAGGCGATTTCCTGCTCGTGAAACGTCCACGGGAACACGGAGACTTCCTTGCTCCAGGTGGGCCACTTGGAAACGTTGAGGCTTTCCAGGCGGGCAGTGGCGGGGTTGTGTTCGACGATGATCTGGCTCATGCGAAAATTCCTGTAAGTAGCAAAAAGCCGAGATGTTACCAGCGATAGCCCCGTCTTCCGCACAAATTTCAGTAAAATCAGGCCCCATGCAAGACGAAACCTTTTATTCCGTATGCGATGGCTGCGGCGCCTGCTGCGCCAGCTTTCGCGTCTCGTTCTACTGGGGTGAGGCCGACGACGCCCCCGGCGGCTGGGTCCCGGCGGACACCACGGAAAAGCTCAACGCCCACCTGCGCTGCATGCGCGGCACCAACACCGCGTCGCCGCGCTGCGACCAACTGGAAGGCGCCGTACCCGGGGCGCTGTGCCGTATCTACCCGCAGCGCCCCAGCACCTGCCACGACATGCAGCCCTATACTTTGTCGGGCGAGATCAACGACCAGTGCACGCGGGCGCGGGCCAATTACGGCTTGCCGCCAGTACCGGCGCTAAGCGACACGCCCCGGTAACGCGCCCATTCCAGCCTCACTCCGGCGGCCTGCGCCGCCGCCTCCATCTGCGGAATGGCAGCTTCCAGATGGTCCAGGAAATCGAACGCCGTTTCCTGGTGAAACCCCAGCACCATCACGCGTTTTCGTTCCGCCAGCAGCGTACGAAACGTCTCCACGATCTGCGCGGTACTGGTGTAATCGGCCAGGCTGCCATTGTTGGGCAACTCCGTCAGCCCAGGCAGCAGTTCATAGGGCTGATCCAACACCGAACTGCCTGGATGCAGTTCGCCGATCATGCGGACGATGGGGCTGGCCTCGCCCCATTTCTGCCGCAGAAATCCTGGATCGGTACGCGAACTGTCCACTCTGAAACCATTGGCACGCAATGCAGCTGCCAGCTTGGGGCCAAACTGCCAGGCGCCGGCGCGGAACATGCGTGGACGGTCGAAACCCTGATGCACGAGCAACTCTGTGCTGCAGCCCACCAGTTGCTTCAGCTGCGTCTCGGTATACGCGTACTCCAGACTGACGGTATAGCCGCACTCCCCGTGCGGGCAGGGTTCCGGCCCGTCTGTAATCAGTGGCCCGCGCTGGTAGGGGACGCCGCACGCCTCGATCAGCGACCGCCAGGCGTGCAGATGCAGGCCATGGGCATCTTCCGGCAGCAAGGCGCTGTGAATCTTGCGCGTCACCGTCATGACATCCGTACCGGGACGCACAAAGTAAGCCGGGTTCAACAGCTGCAACATCGGAATCTCGGGATGGCGCAGGCGAAAGGCCTGCATCGCCTCGAGATTCTCGGGTTCCAGCGACAAGCCCTCCCAATCGACCGTCACGTAGACCGTGATGGTCGGTTGTACCTCCGGAGCGAGGGGCTCCGCGGCCCTGGCTCCCCATGGAAGCAGGAAAACGCTCAACAGCAGCAGAAAAAGTCGGGGCATCGGACACCAAGTTCAAACAACGTGCAGATTGTAATGCGGATGGCAGGTGTGGGGCACCTGCCCTGATGCAGATCAGAGTTGTCACACGCGCCCCTGTTCAGGTAGGCTTGCGCTGGCAGTTTGAAGCATGCGCCCCTCCCGGCGCGCGCCGACCCGATACAGGAAACCCGACTCATGACCGTGCTGCGAAGACAGCAAACCTCAGTAGACGCCTATCTCGCCCTGATGGAAAAGAACGGGGCGGATGCGGACAACATCGCCCGCCGTGAAGCGCTACTGGCGAAGCTTATGCCCTTCTTGGCCCAGCGTCCGGTCAAAGGCGAGTTTTTCCGCAACGCGGTCGATGAGGCCATCCCGCTGATCGAAAAGACAGAATGGCCGTTTTTCATGACCGTGGTGCGGGATTTCTACTATTTCTGGATCAACGATTTCAAGACCATCGCCGCGATGCAGAAAAGCGGCAGCTTCCAGGTCAACCCGACGCTCCCGAAGCCCCCTGAAGGCAATCTGAAAACCCTGTGGGAATCCCTCGCGACGCAGAAATTCAGCTTGTCCGAGAAATGGCCAATCAACGCCTACAAGGCCGCCCTGCGCGACGAAGGTATCGAGCAGAACGCCGTCGACACGCGCGCTAAGCTAGCACAACTGCTGCTGTTGCAACTCCGTCAGACCGAGGGCAAGGATGGTCACGTCTATCGCTTGGCTGTCGAGTCCATGCTGCCGGTGTTTCTGAAAAAGGAAACCTCGGAGCTGTTCATCGCTGTGGTAAGGGAATTTTTCCACTTCTGGCTGGGTGACCCCAACGCGTCCGACAACCTTTCCACCAGCGACAGCCTGAACGACCCCAGCACGCTCTGGTAGTGCCCCTTGTGCCATGCGGGATCTGGATTCGCTGTTTGCCGCACTTTCCCGCTCCGGCTTCCGCCGCAGCTTTGAATTGAAGGGCAAAGATCTTAGGTACCTGCAGGACAAGGGCCTTGTCCTCGTGCTTGAGCACGCCAGAGACTTCATCGAAAAGCGACTCGCCCCGGGGTTCATCTCCAACGATGGCAAACAGACACCCTTTCGCGGCCACCCGGTATTCGTCGCCCAGCATGCAACGGCCTGTTGCTGTCGCGGCTGCCTGGAGAAGTGGCACCGCATTCCTGCAGGGAAATCGCTTGCCGACGCCGAAATCGACTATGTCGTGACCGTGCTGCGACATTGGCTGGAAATCCGCGTGCCACCAGCCACACCTACTGGACAGACGCGCGATCTGTTCGATCTCCTCAGCTGAGGCTTTAGCCGCCGCGCCTAGTGGAGGCGGTGGCCTTTCGATGGCCTGCGGGCCTTATCGGTTCGCGATTTGGCAGTTTCTTCCGGCTTCACGGCCCAGGGTCTGGGAACATCGCCGACCCAAGCAGGTTGGGTCGGTGCCCAGTGCCCCCAGTCATGGGCTACCGCGCCGCCCAAGTGAAACCCGAAACAGTTGCCGCCACACCAGCCGACGAAACCGGGCCTGCTGCGATACATGGCGTGCACCACCAGAAAGCCCTTGCGATCGCGTGCCACGCCTACCTCACCGTTCCGCGCGCCGGCATGCTGCCCACGTGCGGCCGAGGCTGGCAACTGGGGGGGGTGCACCCAGCCATGACTACAGCTGTAATCACGCCCCCGTTTCAACACCATCGTCTCTACTGGCCAGAGAAACAGTTTCTGCAGATTGTCTTCGTACGCATCATCCGCCATGTCGCGCCACGGTTCGGCACGACGGCGCTCCGGGCTCATCATGTCCTCATATTGTCGTGTCTGGTAATGACTCAGCGCGGCACGCCAGGACGCCATGGTCTCCGGGCTGCGCGCAAGTGTCAGGGTGATCTGTTCGGCTGCATTGCCGGAAAGCGTCATGGTCTCCCAAGGCCAGCGATCATGGTAAGTAGAAGCGTGATGCCCGATGAAACTCTGCTCCAGCAATCGCAGACTACTCGCCGCACCGGGGTACAGCCGGTAGGTGCCGGAGAGGTCAGGGCAATCACGGGAGAACGTCGCGAACCAGCTGCGGTCAACGCTAGCCCAACCCTGCGGATAGGAGTCGCATCCGCCCAGCAGGCATGCCAGCAGCAGCACAACGATCCGCAAGGGGTTCATTCCTTTCAGGCCTCTGCCAGCAGAAGCGCGATGTGCTGCAATTCGGCGCGCGGATCATCGAACGCTTCGTAGTCCTGACCACGGGTACGGGCGTACCAGTAGCGGCTGTTCCAGGCATCTCCCTCGATCTTGTGCAGCACTGCATGGATCCAGCAGGCGAAATGATCGTGATATTCCTGCACGATACGGTGCGACTGGTCCCACTCGCCGGCCAGGGCAAGCGTCACGGCAGACTGCAGAGTTGTGTTGAGGGGCATACGATCTCCAAAGGAAGACGTCGCTTTAGCTTAACGGGAAAACACAAAAAAATGAATGGGTTGTCAGAAAACAAAAACGGCACCCGCAGGTGCCGTTCTGAATCACGTGACAGTCGCGATTAGCGATTGCAGACGTACATGGTCACTTCAAAACCGAAACGCATTTCAGTCACTTCTGGCTTGGTCCACATGTTGAACTCCTTTGCTATCGGGTTGATCAATCAAGCATTGGTTTGCTTGAACGTATGATTCGTATTCTACGCAGGCGTTCCGTCAGGCAACTCGACGTGATCATGAAAGACACCTCATGATTTTCATGAACCGCTCCACGGACATCGGGACGCGATACACTAGCCCCATGCATGACACACCGAATACCGAGCCAAGCCAGACCGACATCGCGTCGATGCGCGGCCCGGTATTGCTCGAATTCGGCGCCGCTTGGTGCGGCTATTGCCGTGCCGCACGCAGCATGATCGACGAAGCACTCACCGATAATCCGCAAGTACGTCACCTGCGCATTGAAGATGGTAAGGGCAAACGGCTAGGGCGCATGTACCGGGTCAAGCTCTGGCCAACTTTGGTGTTGTTGCATGATGGTCAGGAGAAGGGGCGACTGGTCCGGCCGACAGAAATCACCGCCTTGCACCAACTGCTGGCGACGACTGATACCGTTTCTTGAGCGACTCGATGCGCAGTGCTGGGCCACCTGTCAGGCTTTGCCCAGAGAACGCTCGGTCTGCAGAATAATTTCCGTTGCAGTCGCGCTGTCGTACAGAATGGCATGGCTTTTCGCGATCACTCGCACCCAGGTCATATTAGGGCTGATCGGATCGATCTGGATCTCGATTTCGCGCTCGCTGGTTTTGCCTTTGATTATCCAGCCGTTATCCTCACCGTCACGCGCATCGGACAACAGCTTGATCTCCATCCGGCGCATCGCCTGCAGGGCGGCAAGACGCACCTTGGGAGATGACTTGGTAAACGTACGATAGGTGATGCCATTGAGCGTATGGGAGACCGCTGTCGAACTCCCTGCACTGACGGCCGTCATGGCTACCGGGGCACATGCGGTCGTCACCGTCATGACCACAGCCAGTACCGCCCACCCCCACCACCGCTGTTTGCCTGAGCCCACTCTTCCCCCCGGATTGATTCATTGATCTAAAGGTGACCCGCTGCAAAAGCTGTACCAAGAATCTGGCACATCGATTATTCATTTGATTTTTATGCGTTTTTAGTGGAAATTAACGCATCGCCACACGATCTCTCGTCGCCGATTGGCGACAGATTCAGGCAAAAATATCGTAACGCATTGATTATGCGTGATTAACATCGTCGCCAAAGGCAGACATCGACACCACTGAAATTTCAGATATGCCGACCCACACCCCCCCACGATGATGCAATCCCACCGCAGTCTTTCTCGGTTCTCTCGCAGCCTGTGGCTTACGCTGGGCGCCTTCGTCATGTTTGCCATGCTGTTCGTAGCCTACGCACTGTCAGAGAAACGAATCGACCGCGCCAACGAATTACGCTTGCGCTCCTACCTGCTGGCCAACGAATTGCGGGAATCCTCGGACGACCTCACCCGCCTGGTCAGAACCTACGTGATCACGAGCGAACCCTCCTACAAAAAGCGATATCTGCACATCCTCGACGTCCGCGATGGCAAACAGCCTCGCCCAGCCGAGTACGCAGAGGAGTATTGGGCTCCGACCACCAGCATAAAATCCAGCGCGACCGCCACCCCAGGCACGGCGGTTCCGCTGTTGACGCTCATGCGGGAGGCCGGCTTCACCGACGCGGAGTTCGAAAAACTGGCTCAGGCCAAAGCCAATTCGGACGCCCTGACCAACACCGAACTGGCCGCCATGCGCCTGGTGGAAACCACGCAACCCTTGACCGATACCGTGCGCCAACGCGCCAGCCTGATGCTGCATGACGATGCCTACCATCGCGCCAAGGCAAGCATCATGGCACCTATCGACGAATTCATCCGCATGATGGATGCCCGCACACTTGCCGCTGTCCACGAAGCCGAAACTTTGGCCACCATCGTCCGGATCGTGTTCGCAGTGCTTGGCATGCTTCTGGTGTTGCTGATAATGCAGGCCTACCGCACCTTGCGCGACGTGCTGGGCGGATCGGCCGACGACCTGTACCACCACATCGCCGCGCTCGGCAGCGGGGATTTTGTCTCCCCGATCCCGGTCCCCGACGGAGCGGAGAACAGCGTGCTGGGCTGGCTGTCGGAAACCCGGCGCAAGCTGGCTGACATCAACAGTCAGCGCGAGGAAGCAGAATCCAGAAACCAGCGTTTGACGCGCCTCTACGCCGCGCTCAGCCAGTGCAACCAAGCGATTGTCCGTTGTAGCAGTGAGGGGGAGCTGTTCTCCCAGATCTGTCGAGATGCCGTTACGTTCGGCGGCATGCAGATGGCCTGGATCGGCCTGGTAGATCCCGAGACACACCAGCTCAGCCCGGTCGCGGCGTATGGCAATGGTCTCGAATATCTGGAGGGTTTGCACATTTCGGTAGACGCTACCAATCCGACAGGACGGGGGCCAAGCGGCGTCGCCTTCCGCCAGAACCAGCCGTTCTGGTGCCAGGACTTCCTGCACGACCCGGCCACCGTAGCTTGGCACGCGCGCGGCGCAGAACTGGGCTGGGGCGCATCCGCGGCGCTTCCACTGCATCGCAACGGGAGCGTGATCGGCACCTTTAATCTTTATGCCGACAAAGCCAATGCCTTCGATCTGGCCGAGCGTAACCTGTTGATGGAAATGGCGACGGACATCGACTTCGCCATCGACCGCTTCGTGCTGGAACGGGAGCGCATGCATCTGGAAAACAAACTGCTGGAAAGCGAGCAATGCTCACGCCTGGTGCTTGAAAACGCCCTGGACGCCGTCATCAACATGGATACGCGCGGTCTGGTGACGGAGTGGAGCGGCGGCGCGGAGCGCATGTTCGGCTACCGACGCGACGAGGCGCTGGGGAAGGAGCTGAGCGAGCTCATTGTGCCGCAACGCGACCGCATGGCCCACAGCAACGGCATGCAGCGGCTGCTGAAAACCGGGCAGTCGGTCATGCTGGGAAAAATCATCGAGGTCGACGCCATGCACCGCGATGGCCATGAAATCCCGGTCGAGCTATCCGTCGCCCACATCCAGAGCGGTGACAATACGTTTTTCAGCGCCTTCATCCGCGATATCAGCGAGCGCAAGGCCGCCGAAATCCGCATCCAGCACCTAGCCCATTTCGACGCATTGACCGGCCTGCCGAACCGGGCGCAACTCAACGACCACCTCCGGTTTGCCCTAAGCCTGGCAAAACGCAGCAATGGCCATCTGGCGCTGATGTTTCTGGACCTCGATCACTTCAAGGACATCAACGACAACCTGGGACACAGCGTGGGGGATGGCCTGCTGGTCGAGCTGTCGAAGCGGCTGCGTACGGTGCTGCGGGAAGAAGATACGGTATCGCGCCTGGGCGGGGATGAATTCATCGTGCTGCTGCCGGGCAGCGATGCCCGAGGGGCCGAGCACGTCGCCCAGAAAATGCTGGAGCTGATCGGCGAGCCGTATCGGCTCGACCCCTACGAACTTAGCGTCACCGGATCGATCGGCATCGCGCTGTATCCGGAGGACGGCGAAGACCTCGAGACCCTGTCACGCAATGCCGATACCGCCATGTACCGAGCCAAGAATGACGGACGCAACGGCTTCCGGTTCTTTACCAGTGAAATGCAGGCGCGCTCCGCCCGCAACCTGCTGCTGGTCAACGCGTTGCGCTACGCGCTGGATCGCCAACAATTGCACGTCCACTACCAGCCGCAACTCGGCATCCGGGATGGCCAAGTGGTGGGTGCAGAGGCCCTGCTACGCTGGCAGCACCCGGAACTCGGCCAGGTCTCGCCGGCCGAATTCATCCCTGTGGCGGAAGACAGCGGATTGATCCTGCAGATCGGCGCCTGGGTGCTACGCGAGGCGGTTCAACAGGCACGCAGATGGCTGGATGCCGGGCATCCACCGATGGTGATGGCGGTCAACCTCTCCGCAGTGCAGTTCCGCCACCCCGACCTGCCCGACCTGGTGTCACGCATCCTGAATGAGGTTGGCCTGCCACCGGAGTATCTCGAACTTGAACTGACCGAAGGCGTCGCCATGCATGATCCGCAGGCCGCCATCGAGGTGATGAACAAACTGCACGACCTCGGCGTACGCATGTCGATCGACGACTTCGGCACCGGGTACTCTTCCCTGAGCTACCTCAAGAAATTCAAGGTCTACAAGCTCAAGATCGACCAATCCTTCGTGCGCGACATCAGTACCGACCCCGAGGACAAGGCCATTGTCAGCGCTATCATCCACATGGCCCGCAGCCTGGGGCTACAGACGATCGCAGAAGGCGTGGAAACCGAAAGCCAGTTGAACTACCTGCGCGACCAGCAGTGTGACGAAGCGCAAGGCTACCTATTCAGCAAGCCCATGCCTGTCGAAGCGTTCGACACCTTCCTGCGCCAGCGTAGTCACTAGCACCTGATCCACAACGCCATGACCGAACGACGCAAGGCACCTTCCAAAGCCGAAAGCGGGCTACTCGAGCCGTTCGAAGGCATCCCGCTATCGCGCATCCTGGTGCCAACCGACACGGCAAGCATCGAATCCGCGGCGGCAGACCTGATGCAGCAGGCTTACGTCGGTTTCGACACCGAATCCCGCCCGACCTTCAGGCCCGGGGAAGTGTCGGACGGCCCGCATGTCGTGCAGTTGGCCACCAACGAACGTGTCTATCTTTTCCAGACCTGTCGTAGCGAGTGCCATGCCGTGCTGAAGGTCTTGCTGGAATCCGCGCAACTGGTCAAGGTGGGCTTCGATCTCAAGTCCGACCGCGGCCACCTGCAGCGCAAACTGGGTATTGAGGCCAGGGCCATCCTCGACCTCGACACGGTATTTTCCGGCATGGGTTACCGGAGTATCGGCGTGCGCGCGGCGGTGGCGATGACCCTGCAGCGCAAGTTCCACAAATCGAAGCACGTCACCACCTCGAACTGGGCGCTGCGCGAACTGAACGACAAACAGAAGTTGTACGCCGCCAACGATGCCTACGCGGCGCTGCAGGTCCTGCACGCCCTCGACTTGCCGGCAAGCGCGCTGCCAGTGACGCACTTGGCACAATGAGCAAGCCCTGGTTCGTCTACCTGATCGAATGTGAGAACGGCAGCATCTACACCGGTATCGCCGTCGATGTAAGCGCCCGCTATCAAGCCCATCTTGCCGGCACAGGCGCCAAATACACGCGATCACATCCGCCACGGCGCCTGCTGGCAACTTTCGCCCATCCCGACCGTTCCAGCGCCTCCAAGGCGGAATACGCCATCAAGCAACTTTCCGCACAAGAAAAGCGACAACTCGCCGCAGATCCCGCGAACGGCCTGTAAACTGCAGACATGAACGAGACGACCGCGCCATTTTCCGGGTTGACGCCGGATGCCATCCTCCATGCACTGGACAGTGTCGGCCTGCCAGCCGATGGTCGCCTGCTGGCCCTGAACAGCTACGAGAACCGCGTCTATCAGGTCGGCATGGAGGACGGCCCACCCCTGATCGCCAAATTCTATCGCCCGCAACGCTGGTCAGATGCCGCTATCCTCGAAGAGCACGCCTTCGTGCAGGCGCTGGCCAATGCTGAAATCCCCGCCGTGCCAGCCATAACAATCGATGGCCAGACCCTGCATCATGCCGGCGGGTTCCGCTTTGCCCTGTTCTCACGCCACGGTGGACGGGCACCGGAAATCAGCGATCCGAACACACTGGAATGGCTGGGCCGCTTCATCGGCCGGATCCATGCCATCGGTGCCACGGCAACCTTCCAGCACCGGCCCACGCTGGATATCGCGAGCTTCGGGGAAGAACCTCGCGAGTACCTGCTCACACACGGCTTTATCCCGCCCGACCTGGAGCCTGCCTACCGCAGTGTAGTCGACCAGGCACTGGACGGCGTTCGGCACTGCTTCGACCGTGCAGGTACCATCGCCACACTGCGCCTGCATGGCGACTGCCACCCGGGCAACGTGTTGTGGACCGATGCCGGCCCGCACTTCGTGGATTTCGATGACAGTCGCATGGGGCCTGCCGTGCAGGATTTGTGGATGCTGCTTTCAGGCGAGCGGGAGGATATGGTCAGGCAGCTGGCCGACCTGCTGGCCGGCTACGAGGATTTCTGTGCGTTCGACCCGCGCGAGCTGTATCTGGTGGAAGCACTGCGCACCCTCCGCCTGATCCACTACGCGGCCTGGCTGGCCCGTCGCTGGCAAGATCCGGCCTTTCCGCTGGCGTTCCCTTGGTTCAACACGCAACGCTACTGGCAGGACCGAGTGCTGGAATTGCGCGAACAGATCGCGCTGATGGAAGAACCGCCGCTCTGGCCGGTCTAGCGTCGGTTTTCGTCGGAGGGAGAAATGGAAAGCCCGGTACCGAGCAAGCCGGCACCGGGTTGAGAAACCGGGCGATCAGCCCATCTTGCGCGCGACTTCGAACGCGGACAGGAAGTCCAGCGACACGGCGCTTTCGGTATCCATCATCATCTGGAACATCTGCTTCTGCAGGTTGTACTTGCGGCTACCGATCGCCAGCGCACCCAAGCCCAGCGCCCAGTCAGCCCCCTTGATCGGGGTTGCATCGGAGCGCGCATCAATACCCTCGATGCCAGAAGGCGGCACGGCATTCACGTCCGCGGCGATAATGAGGTTCTTGGCATTCTGCAGTTGCGCGGTCGAAATCACGCGCACGCCAGCCGCGGCACAACTCAACAGCACCTCAGCCTCGGCAATGATCGCAGCCTTCTTCTCCTCCGTCGTGCCGTCCACGCACTTCAGGTCCACGCCATACAATTCGTTGTACTTGTCGGCGATGGCTTGCGTACGGGCCACGTCGCGGTGTGCCACCATCAGCACCTCTGCGCCCTCCTTGGCACACATGATCGAAGCGCATCCACCTACGGGGCCGTTTGCGCCGAACACCACCACACGCTTGTCCTTGAGATTGGCATTGAAATGCTCCCGGGCTGCCGTCACCACATAGGCAGACAACGCTGCACCTGTCGTGAAGGCACCGGACGGATCCGCGAAAAGCGACACCTCGAACGGCGGGAACATGGCCTTTTTGGCTGCCTTGAGCATGTCCATCGCCAGATCCATCTCACGCCCGCCGATAAAAATGCCGGTACGCCACACGCCGCGCGGCCCACGCGAAAAAATCGCATCCTGCACCAAGCCGGTGATTTCGTCCTGCGTCACGTTGGTGTAGGTGAAAATGGAATCAAAACCGGCGTCCCGCGCCATGTTGGCATCGAACGGACTGATGTTCTTTTGCGTGGTCAGAAAATGCAGGATGAACGGTTTTTCGCGTGCTTGGTCAGCCATGAAACTTCCTCCAGATGTCGTTGTAATCTCGTGTTGTGTCGCCGTGATGCCGGACCCCGACGCCATAGTACCCTGCCGCGAAAAAAAACGCTTATCCCACTTTGTGCGGTGATGTTTCGATCTGCCGGACAAACACCTCAAATAGCTCAGGATCATGTTTGTGTCCGGTCTCCGACAACATCACATCCATGATCTCCACATGCGTCCTTGGCTCGTGGTAAACACGTCGCGTCGCCATGGCATCGTAGTTGTCAGCAAGCGTGATAATGCGCGACATCAAAGGAATCTCGTCACCCTTCAATCCATGCGGATAGCCGGTGCCATCGAAACACTCGTGGTGATGCAGGATCGCCCTCGCCACGACATCCGTCCCCTCCATATGCAACGCCTGCACGATTTGCGCACCGCGCTCGCTGTGTGCCCGCATGATGGCGAACTCGTCCTCGCCAAGCCGCTCTGCTTTCAGTAACACTTCGTCCGGAATGCCGATTTTACCGATGTCATGCAGCGCAGAAGCCGTCTCCAGCAAGGTCAGCTCATCTCCGGACAAGCCCATGGCCACGGCGAGGTTCAGCGACAACTGCATGACGCGATCACTATGAAACCGGGTATAGGCGTCGCGCGCCTTGAGGGCTACGGCCAGTGCTCCGGCGAATTGGATCAAGGCCTGATGCGGTTGCGGTACTTCGCTCATGGATCGGTTCTGCAGTGACAAGAACGATCAGGGTATGCCAAAACCGTACGCACAACAATATGCGGTCATTTGTCCCAGGCTTGGCGATAGGGCGCGAAGAACGTGGCATCGTCGGGCACGGCCCCTCTGACTCGACAAATGGCCGCAGCGTAGGTGGTCGCGCGCCGCATCGATTCCACCACATCCCAACCACGCAACCGTCCCAGCATGATCACGGCGGCATACGCGTCTCCGGCCCCGACGGTATCAACCACCGGCTCGTCGACCAGGGCCGGGCCGACGCGGTGGAGGGTGGCCTCCTCGTCCAGCAACCAACTGCCTGCAGCGCCACAGGTCACCAACACCTGTTGCAGCGAGAACCGTCGTTGTAACGCCCGCGCCTGCCCCTCGGCATCCGCCGCCCCCAGCCCGAGCGACCCCGCGACCACGGCGAGTTCTTCATCGTTCAGCTTGACGATATCAGCCGCACGCAGTGAATGTTCGATCACATCGACGTCGTACCACGGTGCACGTAAATTGATATCCAGAAACACAGGGCACGCACAAGCTTCCAGCATGGCCTGCACAGCAAGGCGTGACGATGGCTGGCGCTGTGCAAGCGTGCCGAAATAGGCGAGTTCAGGATGCAAGTCAGCCACGACCTGTCGTGTCGTTTCCGGACACACATGGTCATAGGCCTGATCCGGCAAAATCTCGAAAGCATGGCCCGCGGCTGTCAGGGAGACCTGCACCTGCCCGGTCGGTCGGTGGGTGTCCTGTTGCATGCCGGAGAGTGGCATGTCGAGCCGACACATGTCTGCCAGAAGCTCAGCGCCCAGCGCGTCCATGCCGGTACGCGAGATCATGACAGGATGCGCTCCGAACGCCCGCAGATGACGTGCCACATTGAACGGCGCCCCACCCAGCACAGTTTTGTCGGGAAATACGTCTGCCAGCACTTCGCCAAGAACTGCTACCGACATGCCTCACTCCCCATGTACAGAAAAGACTTCCTTGGTGGCCTCGGCAACGGCAAGCACGCCCGGGTGCGTCATACGCCGCTCGGCCGTGATGGCGTACAACTGCTCCCTCACCGACTCGATGCGCCCCACTTCCTCAACGGCATAACGCTCGCATACATAGTCGCTCATGGCCGCTGGCGCCACGAAAAACCCCGCCCCACCCTGCCCGAACAACTTGAGCAATGCACTGTCGTCAAATTCTCCTACCACCCTTGGGTGCAGATGATGCGACTCGAACCACTGCATCAACTTCGGCCGGATCGCGATATCCTCACCAGGCAACAGGAAGGGAGCCTGATCCAACAGTTGCGGAAAGTCGAGGTCGCCGAATTGCCCGATCAATGTCTTTGCCCCCATCACACTCAGTGCACTTTCCCCCAATAAATGGTGGTAGGCCCGCACATTGACATTGGCAGGCAGCGGCCGGTCGGCAATCACCATATCCAGTCGATGGACGGCCATTTCCGCCAGCAGTGTCGCCAATTTCCCCTCGCGGCAAATCAGCCGCAAACTGTCATCGGCGCGCATCGCCGGTTCGATCACGCGGTGCGCCACGGTACGTGGCACGCAATCGGCCACCCCGACGCGAAACGGCTGGATTTTCTTGAGGGATTCGTCCTGGACGACGTCCAGAATTTCATTTCCCAGCGCAAAGATTTCATCCGCGTAGGTAAAGATGCGACGCCCCATCTCGGTCAGTTCGAGTCCACGCCCTGCGCGACGGAACAACTGCGCCCCGAGCGCTGATTCGAATTCGCCGAGTTGGCCACTGATCGATTGAGGCGACAGATAAAGCTGCTCTCCGGCTTTCACGATGCTGCCAGCCTTGGCCACCATCCAGAAATAACGCAGATGCTTGAAATTGAGCGTCGCCATACCCCCTCCGACAATACATCCAGATTTTGGAACTATTATTCAGAATAATACGGTTTGTTGGAAGTATTGCATCTGCCTACACTGAGTGTGTAAATCACATCATGTCATTCACTGGAATGAGGAGAACGACCATGAAACAGGACACTGAAACACTAGGTTCAAGCGAGGCAGTCAAAAGGTTCGTCAGCAGCCGTGCCTTGCAGGCACGCTGGAGCGGGCTTCAAGCAGCGGCGGTGCCTTCCGAATCCGTCACTGCTCCGCAACCGGAAAAACCGGCGTTCGGTTGGCGACGCAACGTGACACTGGTCGACGAGCTTTCCCTGGAAGACAGGCTCTTCGCGAAGTAACTCCAGCCAGGCAATTTACCCTCCGCAACCCCTCTCCCCACCTGGGGTTGTCTCTCAGCGCCGCGCGGAGTCAATCAGGATCCGCGCGGCCTTTCTTGCCGAATCAAGCGCCCCCGAATTTTTCGCCAGCTGCTCCGAAAGCACGGCCCCTTCGATCAACATCGCCAACTGCAGCCCCAGCGCCTCGGCGCCGCGAATGCCAGCATCGGCCGCCAAGCCCGTGATATAGGCCCGGAATTCATTGGAAAGCTCCACCGACAGGCGGTTGACCGCGCTCTCCTGTTGCGGAAACTCCGCACTCGCCTTGAGGAACGGCAAGCCGCTACACTCCGGCGCGGCCAGCCACTCTTCCACCCCGTCGAACAACTGCTGCAATTTTTCTTCGGGGTTGCGCGCCGTCCTGTCCAGCCGCCGGGACAGCCACTCGGAAAACTCCTGGCTCCTGCGCCTGACCACCTCCAGCACCAGATCTTCCTTGGCCGGAAAATACTTGTACAAGGTCATCTTGGCGATGCCGGCCTCGGCCACGATGGTATCCACGCCGGTAGCGTTGATCCCTCTGGCCTGAAACAGGCTGGCCGCAGCGGCCAATATCCGTTCACGCATGTCGGTTGCCATCTCGCGTATTCACTTTCCTTCAGGGCTTGCACAGAATTATACAGATCTGTACAGTATACAGGTCTGTATAGATGCATATTTTCATTGCCGGATACGTGCGTTGATCTCATGAAACTTCTCGTCTGCACCCAGAAGCGCCACGCCCCCAACCCGCATTCCTGCGGCAACAGCGGCAGCGAGGCGCTGGCCGACCGCCTGGAAAGCGCTTTGCTGGAAGCGGGCCTGGAGTCCATCGTCGAACGCTCCCTCTGCATGAGCATGTGCGTCAACGGCCCGAATGTCCGCCTGTTGCCGGAAGGCAAGAACTGGCATCGAGTCGGGACCCGGGAAATCGACGACATCGTCGCCTACCTGAAACAAAAAAACGTCTAACTACAATTGGAGGAAACGCTTCATGGAAATTCTGCTCAAGGCTGGTGTCTTTCTGGTGTTCTGTTCCCTGACCTGCGCCTGGCTCGGCACTTTCGCCCGCTGGTTCCCGATCAAGGGGCTGGACGGCGGTCTGATCAAGGACTACGGCCTGCTGATCAAGGCCCACATTGATTACATCCTGATGGCCATCCTCAACCTGGGTTTCTATGCGGTCGCCAAGGCTGCCGCAATCGAATTGCCGGTCGAGGCCTGCTGGCTGATCGCCATCGGTGGTTTCACCAACCCCACCGTGTTCACCATCGCCATGCTGAAACCGGATTTCTGGCAATTCATGTGGGCCAAGGTCTACACCGCCGCCACCTTCGTCGTGTCGACCGTGGGCTTCGTGTGGGCCGGCCTGGTGATCTTCAACGCAGCCTGATCTCCGCGCGCGCGGCCATGCAGGTTAGAGCAGCATGGCCGCCGGCGGGTAATAGCAATTCACTTTCTGGTACAGTTGGTTGACCATGGGCATGGCCTCGAGACGCACGTTGTCGACGTTGCCGTTCACCACGGTCTCGATAAACGGGCCGCGCTGTTCGGCGGCCAGCATCAGCGCCTGCGGATACGAGCAATCGGCCGCGGCGACCTGCTCATGCATGCGATACAACGCCGACACCCTGTCCGGACTGGCCGCGGGGAGCGACGCTTGCGCCAGATGAATCTGCGTTTCGGACATCGACCCGGTCTGGCCGGGCCAGAGCAACAGGCTCAGCACCGAGGCCATCATCAACAGTCCGGCAGCCACGGCGGCATGCCTGCGCATGGGATGGGCACGCGGGCGTTGCAGGGTCAGCAGGGTCATGGCGGCATCCCCTGCATGGCGCAGGGCTCCCTGAGCTGGCATCCGCAGCTCCTGGCTCAACCCACCCAGCAGCATCATGTGTAGCTGCGTGGCCATGACATCAGGCTGTCCGACGCCGGCATCACGGGCGATGCGGCAGAAAAAGTCCTTGAGATATTGCTGCGCGCCGGTATCCTGCGTAGCCTGCTGCAGTTGTTCGCTGAACCCCGGCACGTCGGCCCAGTCCTGCAGGATGCGAAACAGCGCCTGCAGGCGTGCCTCGGGGCTGCTGGCGCCACGGTCCACCATGCGTTGCAGCCAGCCTGAGGTAAAGATATTCATATTGCACCCATTGACGCGAGATCCCGCATTCTTGCGCATGCGGCGCCAACACGACAAGCAAAACTCTACATACACGGAGTCAAGATGATCACCATCGGCATGAACTACCACGTCATACCCGGCAAGGAGCAGCAATTCGAAAACGCCTTCGAAGGCGTGGCCAACGCGTTGAACAAGGCCGAAGGGCACAAACACTCACGCCTCTACAAGGACTGCAAGGATCCCGGCGTGTACCTCATCATGTCGGAGTGGGAAGACGAATCGGCCTACCAGAGCTTCATTCGGTCGGAAGCCTTCCGCAACGTGACCAACTGGGGCGCCGACAACATCCTGGCCGGCCGCCCCAGCCACCAGCTTTACAAATAGGCGATTACCAGGGAATTTCCTTGCCGTCGTAGGCGATGAACCGGCCTGCGTTGTCCAACGTCAGGTCGGCGATCACCCGACGCAAGCCGCTCACGCTCTGGGTCGCGTTGATCAGCGCGTTGGGGCCACCCATATCGGTCAGCACCCAGCCGGGATGGAGCACGCCGACGGCAATGCCGCGTGCGGCGAGGTCGATGGAAAGGCTCTTCATCACCATGTTCACCGCGGTCTTGCTGCTGCGATAAATGTAACTGCCGCCGCTGCCGTTGTCGGTGATGCTGCCCATCTTGCTGGAGAGCGTCACGAGCTTGCGCTGGCCGCTACGTGCCACCTGCTCGACAAAACACTCGGCCATTTTCATCGGCGCCATGGTGTTGATGCGGAAAGCCGTTTCCCAGTCGGCGGCATCCACATGACCGAACTCGCCTTCCGGGTAAAAACCGGCATTGTTGATCAGCACGTCGATGGATTCGCCCGCCAGGATTGCCGACAGCTGCTCGATCTGTCCGAAATCCGCGACGTCCAGTTCGCGCACCGTCAACCGCCCGCCGGCACTCGCGGTCAGCGCGATCAGCGCCGAACTGCTGAGCGGGTTGCGGCAACAGGCAATCACGCGCCAGCCATCGGCCAGATACTGCTTCACGAATTCCAGCCCCAGGCCACGATTGGCCCCGGTCACCAGCACTTGTGGGATCGCTTGGGTCATGTTGATCTCCCCTACTTCAATACAATGGATTCGATCACGATAGGCTGGGTCGGCACATCGCCCGGCCAGGTCGGCGAACGGGAAATCTTCTCGACCAAGTCCATCCCGCTCGTCACCTTGCCGAACACGGCGTAACCCCAACCTGCATCGTCCTTGGACCGATAGTTCAGGAAATCATTGTTGTTCACGTTGATGAAGAACTGCGAAGTTGCGGAATGCGGATCGGGCGTGCGCGCCATTGCGATCGTGCCGATGTCGTTGCGGAGGCCGTTATCCGCCTCGTTTTTGATCGGCGCGCGGGTCGGCTTCTCTGTCATGTCCTTGGTCATGCCGCCGCCCTGGATCATGAACTTGCGGATCACGCGGTGAAAAATCGTGCCGTTGTAATGGCCGCTTTTCACATATTCCAGAAAATTCGCCACGGTCTTGGGCGCCTTGTCGCTGTCCAACTCGACCACGATCGGCCCCAGGTTGGTATTGATCTGCACGGTCGGCTGCGCCCAGGCGGGCAGGGCCAGCATCAGCGCGACCAGCGCGAGAGAAATCTGCTTGGTCATCTCGGTCATCCTTTGCATGAAAAATGCCATTTTACTATCGCCGCATCGCAACGCCTGCGGACAGAAAAAATCCCGTGCTCATGGGAGACACGGGATCTTGTCAGTACGAGACCGGCTTACTTGGTCGCGTCAGCGACGCACTTCTTGGTAAAGCTGGTCTTGGCGGCGCCTGCCAGCTTCTTCTCTGCGGCCTGGCTCTCGCACACCTTGAGCGCGTTGTTGCTCTTGGCATCGGATTCACACTTCTTCACAAAGCTGTTTTTCGCCGCACCGGCCAGCTTCTTCTCGGCAGCCTTGGCTTCACAACCGCCAGCACCCGCGTCCGCTTCGCACTTTTTCACGAAACTGGTTTTGGCAGCCCCGGCCAGCTTCTTTTCATTGGCCTTGGTCTCGCAAGGCGAGGCGGCAAATGCCACGTTGCTCACGAAGAACCCCATCAATGCAGCGATCACGATCTTGTTCATCTTGTCTTCTCCATAGTTAAGCCGGGCATATCCCCCGGTGCACATTATGCACGCGGAATGCGGCGCGAATCATGACAAACGGGCCAGCCGCGTCTGGGTTGACGCGCACTCATGGAGACGGCCGGGCCGCCTTCAACCGCGCCAATGCCTGCATGAACTGGCCGTCCTCCCGCGCGCCACCGGGCACGGGTGCGCCAACCGCCTCTGGCTCGACGACCACATCCGGGGTAATGCCTGCCTTCTCGATCGACCGGCCAGAAGGCGTGAAATAGCGTGCCACGGTGAGTTTCAGCGCCGACCCGGTACTCAGTGGCAGCAAGGTCTGTACGTCCCCTTGCCATAACTCTGCGTACCCAGCACGCTGGCGCGCCGATGATCCTGTAGTGCCCCTGCGACGATTTCTGCCGCCGAGGCCGACCCACCGTTCACCAGCACCACCAGCGGCATGGTGCGGAGCGCGGGCGGCAATGTCGCGAGATAATCGTTGGCAGCGCCGCCCTCCACGTAGCTCTCGGGGTTGGCGTAGAACCTGGCGCGGGCTTCTGGGTCGCGCCCCTCGGAACTCACCACCAGCGCATCACGCGGAAGAAATATCGCCGCCACCGCAACGGCCTCAACCAATGAACCGCCCGGGTTATTACGCAGGTCCAGCACCGCACCCTTCAGTGGCGCCCCGTTTTCCTCCTGCGCCGCCAATAGCGCCTGGGCGAGATCTCGGGCCGTATGCTCGCGGAACTGGGTGATGCGCAGATACGGATAATCGCGCTCAGTCAGCCGGGTTTTCACGCTCGGGTTCTGGATCACCCCCCGCACCAATGCCACCTTGCGCGTAAGCCCATTGCGCATCACCGTCAGCGTGATGCGCGTCCCCGCCTCGCCCCGCATGCGCTGGATCGCCTGTGCCAGGCTCAAGCCCCTCACAAGCTGGCCATCGATCGCGGTAATCGCATCGCCGGACTGCAACCCGGCGGCAAATGCCGGGGTATCTTCGATTGGCGTCACCACCTTGACCGCATCCCCCTCCATGGCCACCTCGATTCCCAAGCCACCGAACGGCCCTTTGTTGGGCACCCCGTTGTCCTGCATCTGCGCGTAATCCAGGTAGCTGGAATGCGCATCCAGCCCCGCCACCATGCCGCTCGCCGCATTGCGCAACAACTGCTCGTCGTCGAGCTCATCCACGTAGGCCTGTTTCAAGGCGGCATACACCTCCGCCAGCCGCTCCGCAAAACGGGCCGGCAATTGCGGTGCCACCACCTCGTCCGCCCAAGACACCTGCCCCACGCCCAGACCCGCGATCAACCACACAGCCGCCCATCGATTCCACATCATGCCCCCCCAACACTTATCCCCACGTTGCATTGTGACCTGATTCGCCAGATTTGGTTTGCACCGCAGCATGCATGCCACTTCCAAACGTCAACAAAATGATTAATATGAGCATTCCATTCGGACAGGAGGCAATCGGTGGCCACATTGGGTTTCGGACACGTCAACCTGCGCGCGCAGCGCCCCCTGCTGGACCAACTCCACACCTTCTACACCCAGGTAGTCGGTCTGGAGCCAGGCCCGCGCCCGCCATTCGCCCGTTCCGGTTACTGGCTCTACGCGCGCGGGCAAGACATCGTGCACCTCATCGAAGCCTCGCCTGACGAACAACGCGCCACCCACACCAGCACCGTCATCGACCACATCGCCTTTCGCTGCGATGCACCCGAACAAACCCAGTCGCGACTCGACCAATTAGGCATCAGCTACAAGGTCGCCACCGTCCCGCTCACCGGCCAAACGCAACTGGTCCTCAAAGACCCGGCCGGCCACACGGTAGAACTCAACTTTTCACCCGAACCATCATCCCCCTGACCATCGGAGCACCAACATCATGGAAACCCGGCCCCCTGTCCCTCCGTTCACGCAAGACACCGCCACCCTCAAGGTCAGGCTGGCAGAAGACGCCTGGAATTCCCGCGATCCGGATCGCGTGGTTCTGGTCTACACCGAAGACACCCGCTGGCGTAACCGCGCAGAATTCCCGGTCGGGCGCGGCGAAGTCCGTGCGTTCCTGCAACGCAAATGGGCAAGGGAGCTCGACTACCGCCTGATCAAGGAATTGTGGGCATTTCAGGAAAACCGCATTGCTGTCAGGTTCGCCTATGAGTGGCACGATGACGGCGGGCAGTGGTTCCGTAGCTACGGCAACGAAAACTGGGAATTCAACGAACTCGGCTTGATGATGCGGCGTTACGCCAGCATCAACGATCTGGCCATCCAGGAATCAGAGCGCAAATTCCATTGGCCGCTCGGACGCCGGCCAGATGATCACCCCGGACTAAGCGCGCTGGGTTTGTAGCCGGCACGCCGCACAAAGCAAAACGGCCCGCAAATGCGGGCCGTTCTTTTTGGTGGGATGGGGTGAATCGAATTGTCGGCCATGGTTTTTTCCTTGTGTGCATGATGAAGCTGGGTGACCATCATTCAACGTGCGGATTTGGCCGGCGGGGATACACCGTTTTTATGCGTATTTGTCTTTGACTTTGAATCGGTTAGAAAATAGAATAGCGCCCTTCGGTTTTCCGGTGATCCCTTCGGTTTTCCGGTGATGTAGCTCAGCTGGTTAGAGCGACGGATTCATAATCCGTAGGTCGAGGGTTCAAGTCCCCCCATCACCACCATCTCTCAGGAAGCCGTTGAACCCATAGGTTTAACGGCTTTTTGTTTATCCGGGCCGCTACAGGTGTTGCACAAAGGTGCTGCACAATGGCCATCAGCTTCCTCTCGAAATCGCGTCACGGCAGCGTTTTCTACTTCCGGCGACGTGTGCCGGACGATCTTCGTCGCCACATTGGCAAGCCCTATCTGGTCAAGTCACTGCATACTTACGAAAGACGGGCGGCTATAATCCTCGCCCGCAGCCTGGCTGCGCATACAGATAAAATTTTCATAAAACTGCGAGAAATGGCAAACCGAGCGTCCGGCGATGAGCTATCTGTCGATTTCAGCCTCGAAATCGAATTAAATGATCTTGGGAGACCCGCCAAAATTACTGTCCAGGCGGAACCCCATGAGCAGGATGCTGTGAATTCTGCATTGGCTACCGCCATGAGCAGCATCGCCAGCGCAACAGCTGCACCCCCTCCCACCGGAATCTCCGCGCCTGCGGGCAAGCCTTATGTAGCTGCATTCGCCGAATACTATGAGAAGTCCGGCCTGAAACCGAACAGCAAAGCGACCAATCGAAGCAAACTGAATCACGCGCAGGCTTACTTCGGAGAATCCCATGACGTACTGACGATCGACCAGAAACAACTGGTTGAATATGCTGACCATGTTCGTAGCACCATCAAGCACGAAACCACTCAGGGGTTATACATCCAGACCGTGTCCGGCTTCCTGAATTGGCATCGTATTAGGGCCGGACTGCCCGAGCTTACGACCAGGACGCTAATACCTAAACGAAAAACGCCGGTTACATCTGACAGAGACAGCTTTACGCTCGATCAGATGAAAGTCCTTTTCGAAAATGCTGCGCAGTACAGGGATACAGAGCCTCATAAATACTGGGTCACGGTTGCAGTGCCCTTCCTCGGCTGCCGGCTCGAAGAACTTGCCCAGGTCAATCTTGAGACGGACCTCGTGCACGACGCTGCATCCGGTATATGGTATTTCAGGTTCGACGAATTGCCGGATGACGATGGTGAAACCAAGAAATCAATCAAAAAACCGACAAGCTGGCGTTACGCACCCATCCATAGCGCTTTGGTGCGACATGGATTCCTCTCGTACCTTGATGCGCAGCGCAATGGTGGAGCTACACGACCATTCGAGTTTGCTTGGAAACCACGCATTGTCGAGGAGGAAGGCATCCATAAATGGTCACATTACATTTCGCGATGGGGCGGCCGAGAATTAACATCGCTCGATAAGGCCGGCTTGCTATCCAAGGGAAAGCTGGGCTATTTCCACTCGATGCGCCACACCTTCGCAGGACTTCTCGGAGATGCAGGTGTACCGTCTGAGCTGATTGAGGCGCTCAGTGGCCGCAGGTACGGTGGAACGGACCAAGAGCGCTATGAGAAGCTCAAGAAGAACCATGTCCGGCTTTCACAACAGGGAGTCGAGGCTGGGCTGGGCAAGCTGACCGCACTTCTTGATGCCGTGCATTCAGGAGACTGCAAGCAGCCGACGAGCTGATTCGAGAAATCGGGAATACCACCCCTGCCCCAAGCTCAATAAACGCGCCAAAAGCGCTGGAAATTGGCCTTAGCTCGTCGCTTCGTCGAAGAGCGCCTTGACCTCAACCCCAAGGGCAGTGGCTATCGTCTCGATGGCATCCAGTGAAGGATTCGCTCCCCCGCGCTCAACCCTGCTCATGTAGCTGCGCGCGAACCCGCAGCGGTCTGCGAACGCTTCCTGCGAAATATCGCCAGCCTTCCGAAGCTGACGGACGCGCATTCCGAACTGTTTTCTCAAGGGCAAGCTCACCCCAGAGAATTTCCGCTAATGTATACTTATTAGCCACGCACTAATCGTGACATTTTTGGATTTAATACAGGATAAATATGAAAAGAATGGCAGCAGCATTGGCGTTGCTGGTTGTTATCGATGCCCACGCCGATGGTTATGAGAGCGCTTATCTCAAACAAAGTAAATGCGAATCTACTGCTGAATATGCAGTAATGATCTACAACTTAAAACAAGCTAAAAAATCCAAGCCTGAGCGCGACCCAAAATCCTCGCCTATGGTAAATGCCATTGAAGATTTTGCTTGGTTTAATGCGACAGACCGTAAAGATGCCTATATGGGCGCATGGTCAAAATGCATGGACTGGGAATAGTATTTCAAGATTGAACATGCTTACATAGCACTGTAAACGCTCGCACCGTCTCCCTGATAGCTCTCATACATGTGCTCGAAAACTGCCACGCATTTCGACTCGAATAGCTCTTTCGAGTAGGCTCGTGGCAGCCCGTCATCCAGCACATCTTCGATTTCCAGCCTCACCTTGGCACGAGTGGATACGCGTTGTCGCCAGCCAAGCACCAATAGCTTGTGCAGCCGTTCCAGCAGATGATGAGCGACCTTCTTCACTTCATCGCGCTCCTCAGCCGTCAATTCCGGTGCTGGCCGAGTAAGAATGTCGAAGATGGTCAGCTCTTCCTCGGTCAGGTTTTCCCGCACATGACGTGACTGTTCATCCGTCAGGATTTGCGAAAGCGCGAGCAATTCCTTGAAGATTTCCTCGATGTTGCGACTGCCGGCGTTGTAGCTGTCGATCAGCCCCTGGAACTTCACCAGATAGTTGGTACGCGTGCTGTTGAGCCGCACCATGCGTTCCAGTTGCGCCTTCACCGCAGCCTTGAGGCGTTCGACATCGGTATTGGTCGGCTTCTTGTCGTCGAAGCGCTTGCGCAGGGCCTCGAAATCGATCCTCGACAGGTCGATTCTGCCGTACATGGCCGTATCCTGATGAATGGTGAACGGCTCCGCGGCAATGGACTCATCCAGCAAATCCTGGATGCCCTGCATGACGTGCGATATATCCGGCGGCTCACTCACATAGCGAATACAGTTGGCAATGGCCGCGAGGCAGCCGCAGCGTTGGGCAAACTCGATGGCGACCGGATCCGGTTTCAGCGCGCGGTACAGGCTGTTGACCAAGCTCTCCAATGCCAGGAAATCACGTTTGATGGCCTCCGGCGCCATTAACCGATCAGCGGCTGCGCTCACGGCCCCGGCCTGAGCAAAGTTTGCGGTGGAAGTGTCCTCGACAGCTGCCAGATCGACACCATGCTCCTGGCAGAAGCAATTGGCGTCATTCACGGCGTAACGCAGTTCATCGGCCAGTGCCTTCTTGTCACGTACCGGCGTCTCGCCCGCGCTGCCCTTGCCGTAAATCGCCAGCGCCTTTTCCAGCGAGGCAAACACGTTGGCATAGTCCACGATCAGGCCGCTCTGCTTGCCGGGATACACACGGTTAGCACGGGCAATGGTCTGCATCAGCGTATGGTTGCGCATCGGCTTATCGAGGTAGATAGTCGAAACACTGGGAGCATCGAAGCCGGTCAGCCACATAGCGCAGACGAATACCAATCGCAGCGGGTCGTTGGCATCCTTGAACTTCTCGTCCAAGTGTTCCTCATTGATGCGCTTGCGGTGTGGCACGATGTCCAGGCCCAGCTTGGCCATCTGCTCGACTTCGTTCTGCCCAGCCGACACGATCACTGCCATGTCGGTATCATCATCCTTCGGCCAATATTTGCGCACCTTGTCATACATTCTGAGCGCAGTAGCCTTGTCGATGGATACCACCATCGCCTTGCCTTGGAAACCGCGTTGCGTGAAATGCCGCACGATGTCCTGCGCTACGGTATCCAGCCGATCATCGCGCGTGATGAGGTGATATTGTCGACCCAATTCACGCTCCAGCCGTTTCTCAGCGTCCTCGGAAAGCTCGGCATCCTCGATCAGCGCGTAGAGGTCATCATTGATGTCAGGGTTGTCCAGATGCAGTTCCGGCGTGCGGTTCTCGTAGAACAGCGGCACCGTGGCGCCATCTTCCACCGACTGCTGGAAGTCGTAGATCGACACGTAGTCGCCAAACACCTCGCGCGTGCGTTCCTCCCCTGCGATCAGCGGTGTGCCGGTAAAGGCCACAAACAAGGCATTGGGCAGTGCCGAACGCATGTTGAGCGCCAGCGTGTCGTACTGGCTGCGATGCGCCTCGTCGGTCAGCACGATCACGTCGCGCCGGTCACACGGCACATCGGCGGTCTGGAATTTGTGGATCAGGGTGAACACATAGCGGTTGTTACCGGCCAGCAACTCGCGCAATTCGGCACCGCTTCTGGCATGGCAGGCATTGGCGTCGGTAACGGCATCGCAGGCGGCAAAGGTGCGGGCAATCTGCTCGTCCAGTTCTACCCGATCGGTAACGATCACGAAGGTCCAGTTGCCAGGAATTTTTCGCAGCACCTTCTGCGCGAAGAACACCATGGAAAAGCTCTTGCCCGACCCCTGTGTCTGCCAGAACACACCGCCGCGACCATGCCCTTCCTCCCGTGCCTTCAGCATGGCGCCAATGGCGTTGTTCACACCGAGGAACTGGTGGTTCTGGCCGATGATCTTGGTCAGCCCGCTCTTGTGTTCCGAGAACAAGGTGAAATTCTCTACCAGATCGAGCAGCCGCGATGGCTCGCACAGACCGCGCAGCATCACTTCCAGCGACACCCGGCGCGGCTCATCCTCGCGCGCAATGCGCTTCCACTCAAAGAAACGTTCCCAGTCTGCCGTCAGCGACCCCACACGGCTGTCGGTGCCGTTGGAGGCGATCAGCAGCGCGTTAAACCAGAACAGTTGCGGCACACCATTTTGCGGGTGCTTGTAGCTGGTGAGGTTGCCATCGAATGCCTGCCTGGCCGGCACGCCCGGCTTCTTGAGTTCGATCACGATCCAGGGCAAACCATTCACGAAGCCGATCAAATCCGGCCGGCAGGTGTAAAGCGTGCCGGTAATGGTCATCTGGCTCACCAGCAGGAAATCGTTGGCTGACGGGTTATGCCAGTCCACCAGCCGCACGCGCTCGGTCTTATGCCCGCCCCGTTCCCGATCCATCACCGAGACCTTCACGCCTTCGCGCAGCAACTGCCAGAGTTCACGGTTGGCCGAAGCCGGTGTCATCGCCGAACGGTCGCGGGTGATTTCGTCGATGGCAGTGGAAATGGCCTCAGCGGGCAGGTTGGGGTTGATGCGTTCCAAGGCTGCACGTAGTCGCGGCACCAGAGCCACCTCGAACTTGAACTCACGGCCCAGCACGCTTGATAACCCTGGCACCTCTTCCGAAGCGACAACGGTCTCCCAGCCCAGCTCGGCAAAAAGAGCGATGGCGGGCTGCTCGACCAGTTGATCTTCGGAATAGGCTGCCGGACTCATGTTCCTATGCCATTATCCCCATCGCCCTCAACCAGGTGCTCACTTGCATATAGGCATCTACCTGAACCTGATCCGGCGTCATTTCCCCTAGCGCCTCCGACTCGGCGAGGAAGGCTCGCACAGTCTGGGGACCGAAATTATCTTCTGATCTGAACTTGCTCGCGATATTGCGATATGCCATGGCCACCGATTCATCAGCAAGAAGGCCCATACAGTCATTAGCCAAGGCAGTTGGGCCTCCTTCGTAGTTTCTGACCGAAAAGTAGATGTCGTAAGCGTCCTTCTTCTTGTCTCGCCCAATCAAGGCATACCCCTTCATGACAAGAAATGCCGGAATTGATGCCACCAGCAAATCGACTTCATTGTTGCGCCCATCTGGCATTCTGCCTATTAAATGGCATGTCACATGATGCTCCAGAGCTGCCCGGCCTCCGCTGGCATCAATGACGCGCAATCCCTCTACAATCGGCGGCCTGTTTTTCCTTACCTTTGCATCATCCGGCATGAGCAAATCAATAATGATCGGAATGGAGTCACCTCCATCATGGGGGATCACCCACCGCCGTAGTTGAAAGGGCTTCAGGCCATCTACGTTTCGCTCATAACCAGCCCTTTCCAGAGTCTCGATCAAGCCGGCATACTCTCCATCGGATAACGCTTCGGGCGAGAGATTCAAGTCAATATCCAGCGTGCCAATATGCGTTGGCTTTGCGTTTGGCATCAGCAACCAAGGCACTGCCCCACCCACAATCACAAACCGCTCACGATACGCGCCAAGTACCTGCCCCAGCTCAATCATGACCGAATGGGCAGCCGAGGAACCGCGCTCGTCATAATCTCTGGCGATGTCTGGGTCGCTCACACCAGGCCCCTCCATAAAGGCTCAATTTTTGTTTGGCGCAAATGCTCCGCCGCTTCTTCGCCTCGCTCACCAGCAGCGGTTAAATCCAGATAGGTTTGTATCAGGCCAGTTGTCCATATCCCTGGCGCAGCTTCAATACGATCAGAAAATATGCCTTCGTCCTCTAGCACCTCAATGATAATATTCTCACCCTTGCTGACCGGCTGCAGTTGCAAGCGCTGCTGCAGCAGCGCTTCTCCTTCACGGTCTGCGTAAAACACTTGCGATTGATAGCGTGCGAAAGGTGCCAACCAGCGTGCAGCTGAAAATGACGCTAACAGCGCGTGCCTGCCGCCATCTTCAATAAGAGCAGTTTTTATGAAACCATCCAGATTCTCGCCGTGCAACATGGTGTAGTAACGCTTGCGAAGGGATTTCTGCTTGTCATAAGCATTGCGCCAGGCATCGAGAGCTTCGTCAGGCTTGGTTAGTTTCAAACCATCAGTACCTATTGCTGCCCATTCCCTATCCACCAGAGCTTTACGCACGTTGCTCACTTGGCCGACACTCGTGCCAGTCGCCTCCGCCAGTTCCACTACGCGCCACAACCGCCTTGGATTAGTCAGCAACGCCCGCATTATTCTCGCCGACTTAGGAGAGAACAGCGAGCGCAAGCCGCGTTTCTCCACATTGGGGTTGCTGGCGCCTGATCGCTCGATGTACACCTGACCAAAGGTAATCCAGCAATTTCCGGCAAAATCCGCATAGCCAACGCCAGCCTGCTGGCAGATTTCAGCGGATTTTGGAGAAATGTAAGGCGCTACTATTACCGGATAGGAAAGCGTGTCATTTAGCGCGGCAAGGTAATCCTTAAGAGCAAGCACGGCATTTCTTACCTGGCGTGGCTGCGCTTGTGATTTGAACTCACATATCAATCGCCATTGTTGATTGCCTACCGCTACCGGCAGCATAAAATCCGGACTCTGTGGCCCAAGCAGCCCGAATGGACGTGCACTTCCAGGCACCCCGACGTCGGTAAAAGGAACCCTTGCAAGCAACTCGCGTAGCTTGGTTTGCGCAGCCTGTTCTAGACTAGTTTCATCAAACATTATAGTTTCAGCGTACGTTGAAAACATTATTTACAGTGAAACCATACACCAGGATTTCACTTAAAACAACACTTTCAGCAGATGATGAAAATCTAATATCAAGTGAAATCGAAGAGATAGTCCTAAGCACCATTACAGGAAACTACCCGAGACCATTGACCCATGGCCCAACAAACCGAGAAACGCCTCTCAGCAACGGAAGGGGTAATAGGTACTCACGATTTATTTTTAGATTCCCAAGTCTGCAACAGAAACGTAGCCATAGTGCCGGCAAGATTCACCGCCAGCTCGGCATGCCGCGAGGAAGGCTTCGTACCGTAGGTGCCTTTTCCATGCGCGTCGCTATGTTTATTTCTTAATGCGCCCAAACCTTCGATAACTGATTGGCAGCCACCAAGTATTTGTTTGAACAATTGCTCGGTGTGCTGACTTGGTGAAAGGCTAAGCTGTTTGGCCGTGAGTGCATATAGTTTCGGTAATTCAGCCGCATCGTCATACTGCGCCTGAGCTTCATCTAATATGTGCTTGCACACCGATTCAAGGAGTGTGCGGGATGCAGTAATGGCACCTTCTGGATCGGAGCTTCTGCGGTCAAGCGCCTTGTGCCAGGCTTCTTGAATATATGATGAGCTAACAGTTCTCACTGTTGCCAAAATGGCAGCATCACTTGGAGTACGAGACTCCGTTTCAAGCATGGTTAGAAGGGGATCAAATTCATCGCGAAGGTATTCGCGTCGAGCAGCATAGGTATCGAATTTTGGTTTGATAAAGCCCCAGAATTCAGAAAGATCACGACATATGCGAACGCACTGAGGCAGCAGCTTTTCAACTCGTGATGACGACGACAATTCACGACGAAGGCGCTTATATTCCACATCATCACCGACACCACCCGTGGCTCTCGACACCAGCAGCACCTTTAATGACTCAACTTTGTTAACAAGCTCCTCGTTCATCGTCATACCTCAGCTAGTTTCACCTGCCCGGACAACAGGCGCGGCAGCAACAGGTCGCGGGTGCGGCGGAGATTGCCTAACTTAAAGAACGATTCAGAAATACTTTCAAGCATAGGAGCGACAACACTCTCAAATTTTTGCAGCATCGCATGCGGGGGAAGTACGAGTGGCATTTCTGCGAGCGAACCGTCCCAAACCGCATAAGGAATAGTCGCACCTTGACTATGAGCATTTGCGTAAGCGACCGTTGCTTCTTCAAATGCGGTCATTGTGGCAAACGCATGCCATTCCTGCCGGGCTGGCTTGAACACAAAGCATGTTGTTCTTGTAACACCCGCGAATGGTGCGATCACAACCTTGTGAAAATATGGCCGCATTGCCCCGAAAAGGATGTCCCCTTTCTCGAACAACTGGAGGCTGCTTTGCGCCTCTTCAATTGGCCTTACATCCTGCAGCGCAAGGCTCTTTGATGAAAGACAGTCGATAGGAACGTACCTACGTTCGTCCAGATGACTCCCTGGTTTGGTTGCGCGACGATTGAAACTTATCAAGTCGCTCAGCTTCCTCACCTCCCACCCCTGCGGAATCTGGCCAAGCGCCGAATCCACCAGCGGCACGGCCTCATGCCCAGGATAGCGGAACTGCACGAACCACTCGCGGTAAAGGCTGCGCGCCATTTCTTCCAGAATACTAATACGTCGCTGGTTGTTTTCGATCAGGTCGTCGTAGGCGGAGAGGATGTCGGCGATGCGTTGCTGGACGGGGAGCGGCGGAAGCGGAACTTCGAGACCGTTGAGAATATCTTGGTTGAGGTTGTTGATGTTGGTGCCACCACCTTGAGCAGTCAAGGCTTGGCGAATCATCGGCGTTCGGAAACAGTAAGCGTAAAATTTCGGGTAAACGTCAGGAGACGTAAACCGCAACCGAATCGTGAATGCCGAATGCGTTACCTCTTCCGGCGGATTTTCAATGAAGAGACTTCGGCCGATCAACTCACGGTTACCGTTCGACCGAACAAAAACGATGTCACCATCACGAAGAATGTTGCGCTCAGTGACAATTCCTTCTGGATTGATCTGCTCAAGCTCTGTATACCTGGGCTTAAAGTAGTCCTGAAAGTTTGAGACCCCGACGACTTTCACCCCTTGACCAAAGCTGTTTTTGTTATAGTTCACGCCGTTTCGGAACTCTGCTAGGGTGTTAAGGCGCTTGGTTGGCCAGTCGGTTTTCGCTACCACCCTCACGCCTCCAGAATCTCAGCGATGTTCGCGGCGATGGTCTGCTCCAGCTCCCGCGCCTGTGCATTCAGCGATTCTAGTTCCTCGTTCAGGGTTTCGAGTTGTTCCTTGAAGTCCTCGTCACTAACTTCCTCGCCAGGAGCGACGCCAATATAGCGGCCGGGATTGAGACTCCAGCCCTGCGCTTCGATTTCGGCCAGCGTGGCGGCCTTGCACAACCCCGGCACATCGGCATAACTTGGTGTTTCGCCGAACACTTCCCGCCACTTGGCTTCGACTTCCGTGCCACCCAGGGTGGTGTCCGGTGCATCGCCGCGATAAAGCCGTACCAAATTGGCGATGAAGCCGATCTGCGCTTCGCTCCAGTCACGATGGGCGCGGTCGATCTGGCGGTAGATGTGGCGCGCGTCGATGAACAGCACCTGATCCGCGCGCGCCGTGCCTTGCTTGCCCTTGTCCAGAAACCATAGCGTGCAGGGCAGCGTGACGGTGTAGAACATGTTGGGACCAACGGCGACCATCACATCGACCACTTTTGCCTCGATCAACTGCCGGCGGATTTCCTGCTCGCTGCTGCGGGCATCACTGGCGGAATTCGCCATGACGAAGCCGGCGCGGCCAGTGTCGTTGAGGCTGGAAAGGAACAGCTGTATCCAGAGGTAGTTGGCATTGTCTGTGCGCGGTAGGCCGAACGGGTAGCGACGGCCGGGGCCGACCTCGGAAGCCAGGCGCTCCTTGTCCACGGCGTTGACGTTGAACGGCGGATTGGCGAGGACGAAATCGAAACGGCCCACCGCCTCGTGCGGGTCGTCGTAGTAGCTGTTGATGTGACCACCATGGCGAATATCACCTTCCAGCCCGTGAATGGCCAGGTTCATGCGTGCCAGCCGCCCGGTTTCATCGGTTTTCTCGACACCGTGGATGAACAGTTCCTCGCCGGGGTTTTTCTTGTGTTCGGCCACGAAGCGCGCGCTCTGCACGAACATGCCACCCGAACCGCATGCAGGGTCCAGCACGCGCCCGTGGAACGGTTCCAGTACCTCCACCAGCAGCCGCACGATGCAACTGGGCGTGTAGAACTCGCCGCCCTTCTGGCCTTCAGTACGCGCGAACTCGCCCAGGAAGTATTCGTAGATGCGCCCGAAGGCATCGTAATCCAGGCTGACCGGCACCTCGCTGATCTTCTTGAGCAGCTCCTTCAACAAGGTGCTGGTGAACACCTGATAAGTGCGCGGCAGCACACCGGCCAGCTGCGGGTTGTATTTCTCGATCTCGGCCATCGCCTCGTTGATGGCCTTGCCGATGTCGGCACCCTCCGGCAGGGACAGTAGGTAGTCGAAGTGCGCTGCCGGCGTCAGGAAGATACCGCCCGCGGCGTGGTAGGCATCAGGGTCATCGACACGGGCATTACCGCGCCGTGAGGAGGCACTGGCGACCTCCAGTTCCGCATGGCGTTTATCGAACCGGGCCTCGGCAAAGCGCAGGAAAATCAGGCCAAGCACCGGCGCGGAATACTGCGCCGCCGTCAGGCCGGAGTTGGCGCGGAACTGGTCGGCGGCATCCCACAGATGCTGTTCCAGGGTGTTGGTGGCGGCATCCCGCGCGGTTGGGGCAATCCAGTGCATCTTTATTGTCTATTTTTGCTGCTATCAAAGGCTTGTTTATACCATACCGACCGCTGGGGCTGCGAACGCCGCCTTGGGTCGCAGGCGGCAGGTCAGCATCGGGAAGCGCCAACTGGGAAGTATCCGACGATTACCCTATGGCGAGCCGAAGGCGAGTACAGGTGTCATGCCGCAGCCCAGGCTGTAAATTAATCCGGCAAGCACTTTATATTTCCGATGCCATCCTATTGAATTCCGAATGGTATCCAGCATAAGGATGCTTGAAGTTATTGAATGCATGGGCTGCTTCATGTTGGGTTGATTTAAAATTTAGTTCCTTGGGTAGCAACTTGTTTCCCCAATACTTGATTATATTTTTGCTGGATTATTTATTAGGTGACTATGGACGTTAAAACCTTATCCGTGCAACAAGTTATGATTAAGTATCAATTAGATACATGATTCGCGAGCCACCCGGCAGCCGCACTACAGCCGCCGGGGAGTCGCACTTGACCTACACGGCTACCGCCATGTCCTTACCTCGCGTAGAAATCACCCCAACAACCCAAGCGGTTTCAACTTTGTCGCACAGCGTTTGAATACGTCGAGGCCGATCTCATCCCGTCCTGTAATCAAAGGATATATCTGCTTCGCCATGCTCGCCGAACCCTTTGCAATCAGCAATGCCATGTATATTTGCGGGACAGCAAGCAAGCGGGGCTTGGGGAATCGCGAACCAGGCTCGCTATAAATTGATCGTATCTGCGACACGTTCTGCTCCACCGTATTTTGAATCCTTCCCCATCGCTTACTAACTGCTCCGGTCTGAATGATTCCAAGCTGTAGTTGATCATCTTCCGAAAGCCCCAGCATGCTCGCCTTTCTGGTGGCCCGCCCGGCAAGACGCACATACTGGGATGCCTTGTCCCAATCAAACGGCTTGGCTGGATCGCACAATCCGGTATAGCCCTTGGGCTGGGAACAAACCATATTTCTGCTGTAAGCCCAGTGCAGATCGATCACTTGCCTATCGTTGCTCAACGTTTCCTCAGCCGGCCCGTACTCCTTGGACTCCTTGGGGAGGGAGCGCATTGGGCGAAATCGTGGCGCAATTGCTCCTGTTTCATTCAGGAGCAGACTGATTGCGCATAATTCGTTTCGTACCAGGAAATAATCCGGCCTTTTCCCGTCAGAGCCTATTCGATCGAAGCTCAGGCTTCGCATCCTTTCAACCATTTCATTCAACGGCATAGACTTTAAGGTAGCCCTGAACGCTTCAATCTTGCTCATGGTTGGGAACTGATATCCTTCATCAGGTGTAGCAATTGTCACCGGTCGATCATGATCGTCATCAGCAGCATGGCGTGTGGCATCCGCCGCCGACGTACTATCGTCGTCGATTAATTCATCCATCATCTTCAGCGCTTCCTCGACTTCTTCATCAGTCATCAGCGCATCACGCGTTTTAGGATCTGAAATTGTCATGGCTTTACTATCGGCCAAAGACTCACTCCGCTCTGTCTCTGTCACAATGGAATAGCAAATGCCGAGACTCATGCATTTAGGGCACTGCTCCTTATGACGGATAATGCTGTGTAGAACTGATCCATCACCAAGGCAAGGTTTGGCGGGTGTGTTGTCAAGAATATGTCTGCAAACGTTCCTACATGCGCTAAGTGCCCCACACGAATTGCACGGATTAAGCGGTTGCCGATGATTGAAATAATAAACACCAGAATCCCAGAAACAGGGTGGCTTTTCCCGTAGCGCGTTTTTCTGAATCAGATCTTGCTTCTTTGCATCCAATATCTTGAAAATTTCCATAGGCACCCCTTTGCGACAATTGAGAAGGCGCGCAGGCTACGGACCAGAGATGGGAAACGCAACGGGTTTTATGGGAAAAATAACCGATACGTCTATCCTGTTACTGAGGCTGGCATTTTGCCTCTCATCCTATGTATAAGGATCGCTTAAAAAATAGAAAAAATTTCCTCACCATCCCCTTCAAGGTCAGCGAATCCATCTAGGACTTCTTCTTTTTATCGCGCCCTTGCTTCTAGACGCGTTAATGTCACTTCGCGTATGCGAGTTGTCACCCTACTGTCACTCACTCGACCCGCTCGACAGTCGATAGTGACAGTTCATGAAATTCGCGATCGGTAGCACCACATAAGGCTTTAATACATTTCGATACTAAAACTGCCCACTTTTTTGTGACAGTTGACCGCATTTCGTGAAAAACCATGACAAGTCAGTGACCTTTCTGTGACACTTTGCATTCAGCCCTATGCAGCAAGGGCAATTCGCCACAACCCAAGCGACAGCAAATCAGACCCTCCTCACTATAAATATGACCATGCAGCGACGTGCTGCACGTTATTGTCTATTGGAGAGAGTCAATGCTGACTGAAGCTGTTCACCCCGAAACCGTTGCCGAGTTTCTTACCCGCCAGATTCGCATGTCCGGCAAGTCGCAGGTCGAGATCGCCAGTGCGATAGGCTACGACAAGCCCAATATCATCACCATGTTCAAGCAAGGCAAGACCCGTGTTCCTCTCGACAAGGTGGGGTCGCTCGCGAAAGCCCTGGAAATTGATCCTGCGCTGCTTCTGATAAAGGTAATGGGCGAGTATATGCCCGACACATTGGCGGCCCTGCAGAGCGTTCTGGACGGCTTGCAGCTGACGCAGAGCGAGCGGGAGCTGGTCAATGCTTATCGTCGGGTTGCCAGGGGCAAGAATGTGTCCCCAGTGGTCTGCGATAAAACCGTCATCGCCGTCGTCATGGTGGACTGAACCATGGCCAAGCAAATTATCGGCGTTTACATGATCCGCAACCTGGTCAACGGCAAGCGCTATTTCGGCTCAAGCCTCAATTGCCAATCACGCCTGAATGGTCATCGTGGAGCACTTCGACGCGGGAATCACACCAACATTGCGCTTCTGCAGGAATGGAATGCGTTCGGCAAGGATGCTTTCGAGTTTGCTGTCATCGAAGAAACTAAGACTTTGGGAGAGGCCAGGCGACTTGAGAATGAGCTGATCGGCCGCCATCAGACTTTGGACCAGCAGCATGGGTACAACCAGATGCGGAACGGCAAATGGTCAACCGCTGCACGTTTGCGGGATACTGAGAGAAAGCTGATCGCGAAACGCAAATATGTGCTTCTGCCTGGGGTATCACTTGACGAGCAGATGTCACCAATATTCGTCCAATCAGCCAAAAAAGGACATCACGACATATGACCGATACTAATCGATTGGGGGCTGACAGCTAACCGAACAAGATTCACGCATTCCGGCAACGCATCACGTATTTGGTGTTCCCAAATTCTGATGACCGTCCATCCCAACTTGGTTAGCTTTACGTCAACTTGAGCATCTCGTTCCTGATTACGCGCGATTTTTGCTTTCCAGAAGTCAGTCCGCGTTTTTGGCATTGAGCCATGTGACGGGCACCCGTGCCAGAAACACCCATCAACAAAAATCGCTACTTTCGCGCCTAGAAAGATTATGTCCGGACTACCTGGCAATGGGGTTTTCGCTTTTAATCGGTAGTGCAGCTTGGCAGCCCAAAGAGCTTTCCTTAAAGTCAACTCCGGCGCCGTTCCCTGCCTCCGGACACTCCCCATTAGACGGCTGCGAGCCTCACTTGAAATTTTGTCGGGCATATCAGATTGGGGAGCTTTTTCGGGATGGTAGAAAATTCCCAGCAATAAGCCATGTTGTTGATTAGAGCTTTTGCAATATCGTCTCTATTTTTCCTACGGCCTTTTGGACGTCCAGGTAAGATTGATAAGCCATTTTTGCATTACCAATGAGGCCGTCATATGTCAAAAATCGCATGTTGTATGCAGCCAGTGCTTGTTCTTGATATTGATCGGTATCGGGCTTTGAAGAGACCAGGAAATAGACATCAATTGCAGGTGCGCGACCATTCATCCCGCCAAGATCAGGATGTTCTCGATAATATTGATTTACAGCACGAACATACTTGCGTCCCTGGGCCTCGAGATCATCCGCCTTAACTTTCAGCCCAGGCCGTTTGAGTTCGATTATTACATGCCGACCAGACGTGGTTCGATAAGCTATATCGAGGCGCGCTCCAACTTCAGCTTCAGGGCACGCGCGTTTCAGCTCATCTGTAAGCGTAAGCTCCCATTGCTCGCTTCCCGTCACACGATCCCATGAAGGATCAAGTAACCAAAGGTGATCAAAAAGATATTTCTGGGCCACCTTCTCCTGCTTTTTGGCATCGACAATTTCTTCCTCGAACTTTCTGATGACTTCCAGCCGAGATCTAACAATATCGATGTAGTAGCTTTCTTCAATATCATCCAGCGTAGAGAAAATCGCTTGAAATTCCGGACTGAGTACATCATGTATAGCCTCAAGCGCATCAAGCTGGTGACGCGCTCGTAGCTTCTCGAACCCGACGACGGAGCTGCGGTAAAGCATCCTTTTGGCTTCGGCTTCGGTGGCCTCATCATTGGCCAGCTTCATTTTGCTGATCATTACCATCAACCGATTGGCGGCTTTTTGGTCTCGCTTATCCGGAAAACTTTTGATCCACTCTTCGATTGCAGGATTCTTGTCAGGATCATTTTCATAACCTTGGGCGATCCGCCAAACATCCCACTGATCTCGAATCGTATCCAGAACGATGCGAAGATGACTGCGGAGCGCTTGGAACTCCTCAT
The DNA here is from genome assembly GCA_964445115.1 of uncultured Methylobacillus sp. Classification (GTDB taxonomy): domain Bacteria; phylum Pseudomonadota; class Gammaproteobacteria; order Burkholderiales; family Methylophilaceae; genus CAIJXJ01. Next base: position 78,979 of record CAYUJU010000004.1, read on the forward strand.
CGTCATGGCGGATTGCCTCTCGGCTAGCTGTTGCACGGTCAACATCATCCTGGTCAAGAAAATCCGCATGTATTTCACCGACCAAATAGCTGTTGAAGTACCGGGCATCTCCCAATTCGGCCAAGATATCCTCCTGGAACAACCGACCGTTTGCAAAGATCGAAAGGCGGTTCAGGCTCTCTTCACCTTTCTTACCCAGTTTGGCAGGCTTGTCCACAGTAGCTATAAATCCGCGCAAAGTGAGACTGGCCGGATCGAAAGGTATCGTATTGTTTATCCGATCAATACATGGGCTAGCTTGCTGATTTTCATCGGCATATGTTGCGATATTGCCAGCCAAAGTAGTGACCATATCACGCGTATCGGTATCGAAATACCATAAGAACTGGATATCATCATAATATCCAGCATCAGCGCGAGTGATCGGCTCGCCGTTAAGAGTTACCTTAAAAGTATCCGAAAAAACACCAAACCGCCGGGCGAGACGAGGCTTCAAGTAGGCTGCGGTTTTGTTGATTTTGTTGTTCAATCCGGTCAAGATAATCCGGGTACCATATGCTTGGGTAAAATCAGCAGGAACGGCAACCTGCTTCACTGGATAATCGGCTGACCGACGATCACCTTCCTCACCCGTCGCAGAGGCTCCCCCCGTGCTTCCATCTTGAGGCACCTGGCCTGCCATCGTTGCAGTCTGCGTTTCGCCGCCTTGTCCGGAAACATGGCCTTCAATCCGATTTTTGAGTTCCTGAACGTCAATTTCGAACGCTACAGCTTCCTCTCCAGCGGCACGTGAAACAACTGAAATATGACGGGCCAGTGAAAACATGGCCAACTTTCCGATACCCTTCCGGCCCATGACTCGTCGGTTGCCACTCTGACTATAACTACCTTGCTGTTCTCGTTTTCGCCGGCTGTACCCCACACATAGGAATTTATTCTGCACTTCCGCATGGGTCATTCCATGGCCGTCATCATCAACTCGAATTACATCGGCATCCGGATCGACCGTAATTACTACATTTTTCGCGTCAGCGTCCCAAGCATTGGATATGATCTCCGTTACTACTGCGGGCGTTGAGCTATAAAGTCCAATCCCAAGGTGATTTAGGACATTGATGTCGATGTGGAAATTAAGCGCTTTCTGACTCATACACATTCTTTCTTATTGTCTGGACATGAGCCGTCAATACACGGCCAACCATCTCACCAAGCTTTGGAGGAACTGCGTTCCCGATCATTCGACCGACAGGAGTGAAATAAACCTCCTTATCGTCTTGTACAAATTTGTAATCACCAGGAAAGGATTGAAGAATAGCCGCTTCACGTAACGTTATGCCACGATCTTGTTCCGGGTGGCCGAACCGACCAGTACCGAAGTTATAACATTGGGTTGTTATTGTCGGTGCAGGTCTGTCCCAACTCATTCGAGCGTAAACGCTTCGATACGACGCCCCCGTTTCAGCTTTATGACACGGCGCTCGCAGCTCTTCCGGCCAATCATGCCATGTCCCCCCCGGATGCGAAGCACGAATTCGTTTAAGATTGATAGGGTTTAAATTGCGCGCCTTATGTAAGGGATCAAGGGTACAAGATTGTCCAGCTCCCAACTTCGGCAGATGTCCGATGGCATCGCGGACAGTACGTATTGGGTCGGATGGTTTAGGAATGCTTACGGGGCCAAGTCGCGATGCGACGAGCACAAAGCGCCTTCGCTCTTGGGGAATACCATAGTCAGCACAGCGTACACGTCTAGCATCAATGTGATACCCCAGTTCTCTGAGGGTATCTATGAAGCCTTGATATGGTGCATGGTTAATAACCCGCGGAACATTTTCCATTGTCACCAATTCGGGAAGAAGTTCACGAACCAAACGAGCAAATTCGCCTAGTAGCCCCCACTTGTCATCAGTTTCACTTTTTACCCCGCGGGTGTGGGCCAACGTAGAGAAAGGCTGACATGGCGCACAACCTGCCAAAAGCCGGATGGCGTTCGGGGAATACAATTCCGCGAGATCTTGCCCACTGATCTCGGCGACACTTTTGGAAATAAACTTCGCGCCGTTGTTCGCCTCGTAAGGGTACCGGCAAGCTTGGTCAATATCATATCCTGCACGAACATCCACACCTGCCTGCCGCAATCCACAGGTCAGCCCTCCCACTCCGCAGAATAAATCAACCGCTTCTATCAAAGGCATACCTCCCCCATTTAAGGGCGAATTGTAACGGGTGCCGCGAACGCCGTCAGCATATCCAACAGCCGGAGTATGCTTAAAATTCATCATGGCGATGACCGAACACCTCGTGCAACGCTTGTTGCCAAGCAAGCGTCAACTATGTTGATATGGGAAAACCATACAGCGATCGGCCATGAGAATCGATCTTGTAGCGAATAACAGGATTGCAATCATTCTGGGGCACCGATTACACTGTCACTGTGTGCACCGATGGTGGTGCACAATTACTTAAATCTCATTCCTTGTTGCGGACCGGGTTCTTTAAGTTTCAGTGAGTTATGTGAATTCTAGTGGTCGAGGGTTCAAGTCCCCCCATCACCACCAGTAAATAAGCGGCCCCCGGCAATGGGGGCCGCTTTTGTTTTGGGCCATGGCCTATTTCTGGCCCACATTTAGCCCGTCTAAAATGGCCATCATCGGCAGGTCTTCAAATCTGACCTACGGAGCATGGCCCAAATTGCCGGCCTATTCTCGCCCGTTAGCAAGCCTGATACCTTCAGCAAAAACTCCGCCCTACAGTGGAAATCGCTGTTACCCATCAAATTCCAATCCTGATCAGATTCAAGATCACACTTTAAAAATTCAGTTTTTATGGCTTTAAGCGATGGATCATATGATTCCTCTTACTCATTTTTTTCCTGCTCAGATGCGAGCGTGTCCCGAATTTTGTGTAAACGGGGTTTAGGTTAGCGGTTTGGCATCCGATCCTCGAACTGGATGGTAAACCGGTTCAGCGCAGCCTTCCAGTCGCGCAGCGGCATGGTCCATTTCTGGCTGATGTTCATCAGCGCCAAATAGAACAATTTCAGCAGTGATTCGTCGTTCGGAAACGAGCCGCGGTTTGAGCTGCTGCCGGTTTAGTGGACACCATCCTAAGCTAACCCCGCCTGTTTTT